>WBUG01000082.1 GCA_008933835.1 Bacteroidota bacterium
TGGCCGATCTGCACGATGTACCATCCCACCTGATCCGTCACCCACGGCGCCGTCTCGCGGCTCCGCTCATTGAGGTAATCCCAGTGGAAGAAGAGCTGCGTCTCGTCCGCCGTCTTGTCCTTGCCGGTGTAGACGCCCGCCACGGTGAACTCCCACCGTCCGGGGAAGATGTCCCCCGTGATGGGGATGACGTCGCCGATCTTGAAGCCGTGCTGCTCCGCCAGTTTCCGGCCGATGACGCAGGAGTTCCGCTGCTTCTTGAACGCCGCCAGCTGGTCCGGCGGGACGATGTACTCGCGGTACACCTCGAAGATGGTCTCGGGGTCCACCGCCAGACGGGGGAAGAAGTTCTCGAAGCTCTGGTCCTTGTAGATGCCCTGGAACCAGTTGGCGTACGTCACGCGCGTCACGCCGGGGAGGCCGGCGATCTGGTCGCGGTACGCCACCGGCAGCGGGAAGATGAACGACACCGCGTGGCGCGTCACGAGCCGGTCCGCCGACGAGGCCTCCACGCCGTAGCTCCAGGCGGTGACGACCGTGCGGAGCAGGCCGAACGCCAGCACCGCCACCGCCACCCCGAGGATGGTCAGGATGCTCCGCAGCGAATGCCGGAAGAGGTTCTTATAGATGAGTTTGAGGACGTTCATAGTGTGCCTTCGCGAAGATGGATGACCGCATCAGTCCTGCCGGAGCTCGCCCTTGTCCAGGTGCTGGACCTTGTGGGCGCTTTCGGCGGCATGGGGATCGTGCGTCACCATGATGATCGTCTTCTTGAACTCCTTGTTGAGCCGGCCGAGGAGGATGAGGATCTCCTCGGCGGACTTGCGGTCCAGGTCGCCGGTCGGTTCGTCGCCGATGATGAGCGTGGGGTCGGTGACGATGGCGCGGGCGATGGCGACGCGCTGCTGCTGACCGCCCGAGAGCTGCTTCGGATAGTGGTCCATGCGGTCCTCCAGTCCGACGACGCGCAGCACCGCTTCGACGCGCTCCTTCCGCTCCTTCTTGGAGAGGTTGGTGAGCAGGAGCGGCAGCTCCACGTTCTCGAACGCGGTCATGACCGGCATCAGATTGTAGAACTGGAAGACGAACCCGACATGGTTCGAACGCCATTTCGCGAGCGCGGTCTCGTTCAGCTTCGCGATGTCGGTCCCCGCCACGATGATGGAGCCGCTGGTCGGCTGGTCGATGCCGGAGATGAGGTTGAGGAGCGTGGTCTTGCCGGACCCGGAGGGGCCCATCAGCGCCAGGAACTCCCCTTCCGGCACGGCGAGGGAGATGTTCTGCAGCACCGGGATCTCCATCGTGTCGCGCCGGTAGACCTTGGTGACGTTCTGTACTTCGACGAGTGTGGACATAGTGGTTTGATGTTGGTGATGGATACGGTTCACGTTCTGTCCGGCGTCACTTGCCGGCCGCGATGCGGGCTCCGGTGGCGAGCGTCCCGGCGGGGCGCAGCACCACTTTCTGGCCGCTCGACACTCCCTGCCGCACCTCGATGCGGCTTCCCATGACCTCGCCGAGCGTCACGGCGGTCTCGGTGACGGTCTCGCCGGTGAGGACGAAGACGACCTTCTGTCCGTTGCGCTCGGTGACCGCGGAGGCGGGGACGGAGAGCTTCGGCGCGGTGTCGCGTCCCTCCGGCTTCGCCTCCTTCACGAAGTTCACCTTCGCGCGCATCTCGGGGAGCACCCGTTCGTCCAGGCGGTCGAACTTCACCTTGGTGAGCACGGTCGCCTTCGCGCGGTCCGCGGTGGGGACGATCTTGTTGACGCGGCCGGGGTACCGCTTGTCCGGGTACGCGTCGAGCGTGATCTCGCACGGCTGTCCCTCGACGAGCTTCTCGATGTTCGATTCGGAGACGTCCGCCTCCACTTCGAGCGAGCGCATGTCCGCCACCGTGACGATGGCTCCGCGCGAGCCGGCGGCGGCGCCGAACGGCGAGATGACCTCGCCGACGTTCGCGTTCTTGGTGAGCACCACGCCGTCGAACGGCGCGCGGATGTACGTGTTCTCCACCCCCACTTCGGCGGCGCGGACGTTGGCTTCGGCGTACTTGATGTTCGCTTCGGCGGAAGCGACCGCGGCGACGGCGCGGCGGTTCCGCGCGTTGGCGCCGTCGTACTCGGCGCGGGAGATGGAGTTCATGCCGAAGAGGGCCTTCTGCCGCTCGAAGTTGGCGGAGGCGTCCTCCTGTTCCGCCATCGCGCTCTCGAGACCCGCCCGGGCGAGCGCAAGGCCCGCCTTCGCCTGACCGAGGGCGGCCTCCACGTCGCTGCTCTCGAGACGGCCGATGACCTCGCCCTTGCGGACGCGGTCACCCTCGATGACGCCGAGGAACTCGAGCCGGCCGGTCCCTTTGGAGGCGACGGCGGCCTTCCGCTGCGCCACCACGTAGCCGCTGGCGGCGAGGATGGAGGATTCCTGCGCCGGCGTGGTGAGCGCGACGACGCCGAGCTCCACCGTTTCGGCGGAACCGGAGGAGTTCATGGAGAAGAGGGTGATGAGGACCGCCGCAACGGCGAGCACGCCGACGGCGACGAAGAGTTTGGTCCGTCCGGTGCCGGAAGGCTCCTCTTTCTTGTTCTTATCGATGCGGAGGAATGAAAGATCGGTGTTCTTGTTGTCCATGATGGTCTCTGACGGTCCGTTTTCGTTCTACGGACTCAACAACGGTATGGTCGAATTCGTTCTGATGCCGCTTCGTTGACGGCACAAAATAACGGTTCCGGGCCGCATCGGAACGTGTTTTTCGGTGAACGGCGGATATCGGCGGACGAACGCCGCCGGATGGACCGGTCAACGGGACGGAAAGAAGTAGCCCAGTCCGTCCAGGGTCCGCATCACCTCTTCCATCACCAGCCGGTTCCCCGCGGCGTTGAGGTGCACGCCGTCGTTGGTGAGGATGCCCCTCTCCCGGTCCTCCGGATTGTTCGCGGCGATGTGCGCCGTGAAGGCGGCGCGCAGGTCCATCAGCACCGCTCCCTTCTCCCGTGCGACGGCGCGGCTGATGCCGGCGTACTCGTCGAGCATCGGGTCCCACCGGTTCGCTCCCCCCGTCCGTTCGCCGATGACGCTCGGCGTGGCGAGCACCACCTGCGCGCCCGACGCGGCGGTGCGGCCGATGATGTCCGCAAGGACGTTCCGGTACGTCTCCCGCGGCGTGCCGGAGAGCCCCCGCTCCGCGAACTGGTTGTGCCACACGTCGTTGATGCCGATGTAGATGACGACGAGGGCGGGACGCTTCGCGAGCACGTCCGCATCGAGCCGCGCCTGCAGGTCGGTCACCTTGTTGCCGCTGATGCCGGCGCCGATGACCTCCGCCTCGATGCCCGCCGCACGCAGCGAGTCGCGCACCAGCGTCACGTATCCGCCGGGTCCCTCGCCGAGCTGCGTGATGGAATCGCCGAAGAAGACGATGCGGCGCGCGCGGTCGCCCGCACCGTCGGACGCTGCGCACCCGGCGAGCAGCAGTGCGACGGCCACGGCCGCCCCTTTCGCAGCGTTCGTCACCATCGCATCCGTTCGCGCAGACCGAGGATCTGTCCGCAGTGCTTCGCGCCGTGTCCGGCGTAGATGGCGAGCATGCCGTCGAGCGTCACCGTACCGCGCTCGGGGTGGAACGCGGAGCGGTTCCACTCCCCTTCCGTCGTGAGCGCGGAGAGCATCGCGGTCCACCGCTCGTGGAGCCCGCGCACCAGCAGCAGCGCGGGTCCGACGGGAAGCCAGCATTCCGGGGATGCGGCCCATCGGTCCTGATCGTACGGCTTGACGGTGAAGTTCTCCTCCAGCAGCATCCACTTCATCCGGAGGAAGGCGTTCATGTGCGAATCGGCGAGGTGGTGGACCACCTCACGGACGGTCCAGCCGCCGTCGCGGTACGGCGTATCGAGCTGCGCATCGTTCAGTCCGGCGACGGCTCGTTCGAGCGCATCGGGCAGAGCGGCGATGGCGGCGATCATCGCCGTTCGTTCGGCCATGGTCGGCATAGTGTTCTTCGTTCGTTGTAAGAGGAGCGTACGGCGGGTTGCGAGGGTATAAAGTAGGGATTGCGGCGGAGAGATTCCAATGAAAAGTGGCGTGACCGGTGCGAACGCCGGTCACGCCGATGTCATCAGAATCCGACGACCTTGCGCTGCTTGCGTTTCACGAAGCGTTTCACGACGGGGTGCGTGTCGCGCGGCGTTCCGCCGGTGCGGTGCGTGTCGTGTCCGGGACGGCCGGTCCGTTTGTGTCCGGGACCGCTCCCTTTTCCCGCGCCGAATCCGCGCGGGGTGAAGACGGGACGTTCGCGGCGCTCCTGCGTGGAGCGGTTGTCGTTCCGGTCCGGGTGCGCCTCCTTCTTCACGTACCGCTTCTCCATGAAGTAGTCCCGTTTTGGCCTCTTCTCCGCGGTGTGCTCGCGGTGCGGACGTTCCTCCCGGCGGTGTTCGTGCGTGCCGGAGGGCCGTTCTGTCCGTTTGCGGTACTGCGGGCGGCCGCTCTCTTCGCGGTGCTCGCGGCGGTACGGCCGTTCTTCGGCGCCGGCGTGGGAGCGCGGACGGCGGTGTTCCGTTCCCGCAGATTCCGCGTCCGCCGGAGCGGCGGGGAGGGAGGGGGACGGAGTCTGGGCGATCGGCAACGCCACGGAGAGCAGACCCGCGGCGAGCTGACGGGCGGTCATCCCTTCGGTGAGGATCTGTCCGAGCATCTCTTCGTACGGCGCGGTCTCGCCGCTGACGATCATGGCGCGGACGCGGAGGGCGAGCCGGTGCAGCGCCACCGCGCGCACGTCCGCCTCGGTGGGGACGGGGCGCTTTTCGATGCGCACCTTCGCGAAATGTTCGATGTTCTGCAGCTGCCGGAAGGCGCCGCGTCCGGCGATGAACGAGAAGGCGCGTCCGGTCTTCCCCGCGCGGCCGGTGCGGCCGATGCGGTGCACGTAGTACTCCGGATCGTTCGGCATGTCGAAGTTGAACACCGCGTCGATGTCGTTCACGTCGATGCCGCGCGCGGCGACGTCCGTGGCGACGAGGAGCTGCACCGAACCGGTGCGGAAACCGCCGAGCACCGCCGTGCGCTGCTTCTGGTCCATGTCGCCGTGGATGCCGTCCGCCCGGAACCCGAGCGAACGGAGCTCCTCGGTGACGTCGTCCACCGCGCGTTTCGTGTTGCAGAAGACGATGGAGCGGGTGAGGTCGTGCACGGCCACCAGCGAGGCGATGAGGCCGACCTTCGGCATGCGGCCGATGTCGAAGTACGCCTGGTCGATGGAGACGGCGGTGAGGTTCTCCTTCGTCACCTTCACGTGCACCGGGTGACGCTGGTACTTCTTCGCGATCTCCACGATGGGCTTGGGCATGGTGGCGGAGAAGAGGACCGTCTGCCGTTCCTCCGGAAGCTGCGAGAGGATGCGTTCGATCTCGTCGCGGAACCCCATGTTGAGCATCTCGTCCGCCTCGTCCAGCACCACGGCGGAGATGCGCTCCAGCGTGATGGTGCCGCGGTCCAGATGGTCCTTCAGCCGTCCCGGCGTGCCGACGACGACCTGCGGTCTCTTCCGCAGCGCCTTCACCTGCAGGCCGATGGGCTCGCCGCCGTACACCGCGACGACGCGGATACCGTCGCGGTAGCGCGCCATCTTCGTCAGTTCCCCCGCCACCTGCTGCGCCAGTTCGCGCGTGGGACAGAGCACGAGCGCGGAGAGCGATTCGTCCCCTTCCGCGATGCGTTCCAAGAGCGGGATGCCGAACGCGGCGGTCTTGCCGGTGCCGGTCTGCGCCTGGCCCACCACGTCCTTCCCTTCCAGCAGCAGCGGGATGGTCTCGGCCTGGATGTGCGTGGCGGTGACGAACCCCATCTCTTCGACGGCGCGGTGGAGCGAGGGTGAGAACGGAAGGTCTTTGAACTGAACGGTGGTCATCGGTGGTCCTGTGGATGGCGAGGGTGACCCCTCAAAAACACGACTGCCCGAATGACGCGAGTCGTTCGGGCAGTGCCGTGTGAGATGTGCTCTGCGTGACGCCGGCTTAGTAGTTGCGACGGTTGAATCCGCCGCCGAAGCCGCCGTTGCCGCCGCGGCTGAAGGAGGAGCGGTCGCTCGGGGCCTTCGGACGCGCCTCGTTCACCACGAGGTTGCGGTTCATGAACTGGGTCTCGTGCAGCTCGGCGATGGCGCGCTTGCCGATGGAAGCGTCCGCCATTTCAACGAAGCCGAAGCCCTTGGAGCGGCCGGTCACGTTGTCCTTGATCAGCTTCACGGAGCTCACTTCGCCGAACTGGGCGAAGAGGTCCTGAATGTCCTGCTCTTTGGCGTCGTAGGAGAGGTTACCAATGTAGATGGTCATAGGTGATCCTATGGTTTGAATGTGAATGGAATTAGGGATTTGTGTGAGAGAGGGCAAACCACAGGGACCTGAGAGTGTGAACAACCTGAACAGAGACGCTGAGAAGTGCCTTCAATACGATACAAAGATACGCAATCCGGGGATCACTTCAAAGAACTATTTTTCGGTCCGGCGCGGGGTGAGGTGCGGCACCGTCATGCCCCGGCCGGAGTCACGGATAAGCTGCTCCAGCCGTTTCATCTTCGTCGCCTCCTGCTTCGCCGTTACCACCCACCAGACGGCCGCTTTGCGGTAGGAGGCGGTCTGTGCGGAGAAGAATCGCCACGCCTTCGCGCTGTGTCTGAAGATGCGGAGGAATCCGGCGGAGAGCGCGGGATCCTTCTTCTGTTCGAAGGAGTACATCCCCTGCTTGCGCGTATCACGTCCGTTGAACGCCCCCCGTCCCGCCTCGGTCATCAGCCCCTCCTTCTCCAGTTCCTTCACGCGCCGCCGGTTCACCGTGCTCCAGATGCTCCCCTTCTTTCTCGGCGTGAAGCGGATGGTGTACCGTTCGGCGTCGACGCTCTTCCGCACGCCGTCGATCCACCCGAAGCAGAGCGCCTGGTCCACCGATTCGGGCCAGGTGATGCTGGGGACGCCGGAATCCTTCTTGTAGTATCCGATCCATTGTTCCGAGGCGGAGGCGTGGTGCTTCTGGAACCAGGCACGCAGGGCGGCCGGCGTCCTGAAGTACCGGATGTTCACGGGTGTCGGCATGGGACGAACGAGTGAAAAAAGAAAAGTTCAAAAAGAAATAATTGGTACTGCGGCGATGGAATGTAGATGTTCGGGGGACGAAATGCAAATATTCCGGTCACACGTCAGGCGCGGCGGACGGAACAGTTGAAGCATCCGGGACCGGCGTTATGAACGTGAAGATATTCGACCGCAGGACGGCCGAACAGCCGGAGAATGTCCTGTTCGAGCACCGCTCCCTCCGTGACGCACGCCTCCGTCATCATCCCCGCCGCATCGTACGCCCGCAGGGAGAGGCGGCGGTGACGGAACATGACGGGGACCTCGTTCTTCTCCGGAACGGCGGTCACGGCGTTCGTCCGGACGTAGATGGGGCCGGATGAACGGTAGGGCGAGGCGGCGGCATGGTGCTCGAACGGAAGCAGCAGCACCTGCTCCCCGACGGCGGCGTCCTGCAGGCTCACCCGGCACGGGAAACCGGGGAACGCGTCGGCGGTCATCCGGCGGACGTTCCGCCGTTCCAGCTCTTCATCGGAGAGGGAGAAGAGGGGAACGAAGAGCGACGCTTCGAGCGCCGTGAAACGGAATCCGGCGCTCATCCGCGCGCCCCCTTCTCGAGCTCCAGCAGCCGCTTCTTGCGCCACACTCCTCCGCCGTAGCCTCCGAGTTCACCGTCCGCGTTGATGACGCGGTGGCACGGGATGACGATGGCGATGCGGTTCATGCCGTTCGCGCGTCCCACCGCGCGGGAGGCCGACGGCCGTCCGATGTTCCGCGCGACGTCCTGGTACGACACGGTGGTGCCGGCGGGGATCTCCCGCAGAGCGTTCCAGACCTTCTGCTCGAACGGCGAACCGGGGAACTCGAGCGGAACGGTGAAGCGCGTGCGCGTGCCGTCGAAATACTCGCCGAGCTCCTTCCGCAGCTGCGCGATGTGGCGGTCCTCCCCCGGCACGATGGCGCAACGGAAATGACGCCGCAGCCGGGAGAACTGATGGTCCAGCATGCGCCGGTCGGTGAACTCCAGCAGACAGATCCCCTTCCCCGTCGACGCCGCGACGAGGGGACCGAACGGGCTTTCGATCCACGCGCAGACGACGGCGGCGCCGGTACGGCTGCGTCCCGGCGGAGCGCCGAAGGTGCGTCGGAACGCGTCGCGGAATCCGCTGTGTGAACCGAAGCCGTACCCGAGCGCGACGTCGTCCAGGTCCACCCCCTTCCGGATCTGTTCGAACGACGAACCGAGCCGGCGGCCGCGGCAGTACGCCTGGAAGGTCATGCCATAGTTCTTCACGAAGAAGCGGCGCGCGCGGGACGGCTCGACCCCTTCCTTCCGCAGCATCGCGTCGGTCCACCGCGCGGCGGGGTCCCGTTCGATGAGCGACAGCAGCGCGCCGACCCATTCCGGCGGACGGCCGACCGCTTCCATGGGGCGGCACCGTTTGCAGGGACGGTATCCGGCGAAGAGGGCCTCTTTCGGTGTCGGGAAGAACTCGACGTTCTGCGGCAGCGGCGTGCGGGCCGTGCAGGACGGGCGGCAGAAGATGCCGGTGGTGCGGACCGCGAGGAAGAAGACGCCGTCGTACGAGGCGTCCTTCCGGCGGTAGGCGCGGCGCATTTCGGTGACGGACGGGACCGGTCGGTTCATCGGTGCTTGCTCCTGGATTCGTTCATATCGGACGGACCCAACATACCGCTCCTCCGTCCGCCGTTCCACCGAAAACTGGACAGGGAATTCCCCGCAGACTCAGTCGTGATGTTCGGCGGGGGACATCCCTTCGGCGCCCGGCAGTTTCCCGGCGAGCATGTGCGGATTGTGGATGAGCACCGGAAGGTGCTGGGGGCAGATGGAGAACGACGTGTTCTGATAGAGCAGGGTGATGAGCGGTATCTCTTCCTGCGAACGGTCGCAGGCGACGCAGCGTTGCGGTGTCATAGGTTCCTTCTGTTTCGTTGGTGTGCGTTCATTGTCCGTCCCACATCCAGGACTGCCAGAGCCCCTTCAGTGCGACCGGCTCCGGCAGACGGAGTCCGTTCTGTTTCAGCGCGAGCATGATGGAGCCGCGGTGATGCGATTCGTGCGCGATGAGGTATCCTGCGAAGCGGACGGGATTGTTCCGGAACGCCCGCAGCCGCGACGAACCGGAAGCGTGTTCGCCGAAGAAGCGTTCCACCTCTTTCCCCGACGCAGTGAACGCCCGCTTCAGTGATGCGCGCGTCAGCGCCGTGAGACGCACCTCCTTCGCCGTCACGCGCCGTCCGGTGCGGTGATACGCGAGCCATCCGAGTCGGATCCGGTTCATATGGTCCAGCTGCTCCGCCACCGTGCGTCCTTTGGAGCCGGCGGGCACCGCGGTAAATCCCTTCAGGGGAACCGCCGCGATGAGCAGCAACGTGATGCGGTTGTGTACGCGCCACGCACCGAGCAGGTCGTGCAGCGCCTGCTCATCCACGTTCCGGTTCCTTCACGCCCCTGTTCCGGTCGATCCACCATCCCCACAGCACGAAGAGCCACATCGCGTTCCCCGCCACGGCGATCATCTCCACCGCGGGGGGCGGCGGACCGAAGAGGTTGCCGAGGTGCATCACCGTGAGGAAGACGAGCAGTCCGATGAGCGACCAGACGCCGGTCCGGTTCTTCGGTGCCGTCGTCTTAATATAGAGATAGATGCCGGCGGCGAACAGGCCGAACTCCACCGCGATGGTGCCCGGAAGCGAGTTCCAGAGTCCCAGTCCCATCTTCACGGAGTCGTTCGTCAGCAGCGGCAGGTCCGGCCGGTGCGTGAGCAGGTCCAGCAGCCAGTGGCTGAAGACGACGAGCCCGAGCACCGCCGCTTCGCGCGGCAGCTTCCGGCGGAGGAAGTAGAGGCCGCCGAAGAGGGCGGACC
>WBUG01000009.1 GCA_008933835.1 Bacteroidota bacterium
CCGATGGCCGCCGACTTCCAGCCGGCGTTCGAGAGCGTCGTCGCGTCGATGAAACTGAAGTAAACGGAACGTCAACACCGAACGGACCCCGGAGCGGCAGACCGTCCGGGGTCCTTCGTTTTTCGAGGAGGAGCACACCGATGAACCTGAAAGACCTGCCCATCGGCGACGGATTTCCCAAGACCATCAACGCGGTGGTCGAGATCCCGAGCGGGAGCCGGAACAAGTACGAGTACGACGTCGACCTCGGCGTCTTCAAGCTCGACCGCGTCCTCTACTCCTCCATGCACTATCCCGAAGCGTACGGGTTCGTCCCGAGCACGCTGTGGGACGACGGCGACCCGCTCGACATCCTCATCTTCATCGACCAGCCTCTCTTCACCGGCGTCATCGTCGAAGTGAAGCCCATCGGCATCCTCCGTATGCAGGACGAGAAGGGACCGGACGACAAGATCCTCTCCGTGGCGGTGAACGACCCGACCTACAAGAACATCAGCGACGTGGCGGAGGTCCCCAAACACCTCCTCGTCGAGATCGAACACTTCTTCACCAGCTATAAACTCCTCGAGAACAAACACGTGCAGAGCTTCGGGTGGGACAATGTGCTGGTGGCGCTCGAAGCGGTGCGCCACGGGCATGAGCAGTACCGCCGCCTCAAGCGGCCGTGAAGCGGCGCCTCAACGCAGGTAGAGCATCCGGCGGGTCACGCTCTCCCCGCCGGCCGTGAGCCGGTACAGATAGACTCCCCCCGACAATCCCCGCCGTTCCGGTTCGAACCGGAGCGCATGCTCCCCCGACGGGAACCAATCCCCCTCCGCGAGCGACGCCGCACGCCGTCCGAGAAGGTCGTACACGTCGAGCACGACCGGCCCTCCGGCCGGGAGGGAGAACCGTATCACCGTCGCGGGATTGAACGGATTGGGGTGGTTCTGGGACAGAGAGAGGGAGGCCGGAACCGGTCCCTTCCTGCCGGTCCCGGCGATGCCGTGATGCCGGCGCAGCAGCGCGCTGAAATGTTCCGCCGTCACCGCCTGGATGCGGCTCCCGATGGCGGTGTCGTTCCGCATCAGGGAGAGGACCTGTTCGAGACGCGTCATGCTCAGGTCCGACGATGACGGATCGGGCCGGACGCCGAAATCGTCCTGCCGCATCCGCTGGTATCCGGCCAGCAGGAACCGCGGCGCCGGCTTCTTCTTCAGTTCGGCAAGGATGCGCGACGCCGCGGTCGAGATGTTCGCGACGTTCCCGTAGAAGCTACCGTCGTCGCAATGGTTGAACAGCAGGCCGCCGAACATCGTCAACGGGGTCTGCAGCGCGAGCTGCGGGTCGTAGAGGAACGTGGTCCCCGCGCCCACGGCCTGCTGGAACTGTCCGTACTTCAGGAAATCGAAACTGTTGCTGATGGCCTTCCCGCGGTAGGTCGCCGTGCCTTTCCCTTCGTAATGCTTGTATCCGTAGACGGTCCGCAGACCGTACCGCTCCAGCAGCGACCGTGACGGAGCGACGGCGCCGCTGCGCACATCGATCGGCCAGAGATCGGGATACGCGTATCCCAACGGTGAAGTGACGCTGATGAATCCGTCGTTCGGCGTGGCGGTGTCATAGTAGTATCCGGCGACGAACGGACATTCCTCGAACAGATGCAGGTTCCATCCCCAGGTGAACGGGACGGCGCCGCGTTTCGGGGAGAGCCAGGCGCCGGAGTGGAACGAGAACTGCCAGTTCGATGCGTCCCCTTCGGAACCGATGAAGACGATGTAGTACTTCTCGCCGACCGTCACGGTGTCCGGATCGACCGCCGACGCCGGCACGAAGGAGCGCGGCGCCGCCGGGAAGGAGGAATGCCAGGAGAGATTGCCGAGGAGCGTTTCGTGAAAGCTCGCGCCGAACCATGCGAACCACTGCGTCATCGGCTCCGGCCGTATCCATCCGTAGAGGTGGAACACCGACGCGCCGTTCCGTTGGCGCAGGAAGCTGAGGCACTTCTCCAGGATGTCGGCCTTCGGCGCCGGCATCGAATCCAGTTTCAGGTCGTCGTTGCCGGTGAGGTTCACCTGGAACATCCGGTGCCGGAGTGTGAAATCGGTGATCTCGCGGATGTACATCTTCGAGGGATTGCAGAGGGGAAGGACACACTCCGCGCCCCAGTTCAGCATCGTCAGGTACCGCTGTTCGGCCGAGAGACCGGCGGTGTTCCACGGATGCGACGGTGATTCCATCCGCGCCGGGAGCCACCGGGCGGAGTCGCCGTCGAACGGATCGGTGACGAACAGGGAGTCGGCCGACGCAAGGTTGTGCGTCACCGCCGCGGCGGCGGTGAGCGGAACACGGGAGGTCAGACCGCCGATCAGCGCGGCGTATTCCCCCTGCCACAGGAAGTTCTGTCCTGGAAAATTGCCGTACGTCGCTGCAGGGTCGTAGGTGACCGCCCCGGCGATGAACGGGCGGAACCGTTCGATGAGGTTCCCGATCCCGGCGATGCTGTCGAAGACGACTTTTCCCCGGCTTCGGTAGATATCCCTCCATGTCTCATCGGTCTGAGAATAGCTCCATGGTTCGTAGACGTTCAGTAAATAAAGACGGGCGGAATCGCGGTTGACGATACCGGCGACGGCCATGGCGGTGAGCCGGTCCTGGGCGGACGAGCCCGTTCCATTATAGAGCACCGCATGGTATTGCGCGAAGAGCGGAGCGGCGGTCCAGAGCGCCAGCATGACGGACAAGAGGAGGCGGTTCATGCTGAAAAGTACCGAAAACCTGTCCATTCTGCAATGCAGTCACCGTCTTGGCCGCTTTTCCGGAAGGGAAAAAATGTTTACATTCATTCCGATAACCGAATTTCCATACAGGAGGAGGAGAACATGCGTCACGTGTTGATGTGCTGCATCGCTGTTGTGTTGTCTGTCGGTCTCGTGCAGGGGCAGACAGTGAGCTATACGGGGAACGTTCGGCCGATCTTCGACAGCTACGGTTGTCTCGGCTGTCACGGCGGGAGCGGGAATCTGTTCCTCGATACATACTCGACCGTCTTCACGACCGGTGACCACAAACCGGTGGTGGTGGCGGGCGATACCAACAGTGTCCTCATCCTCAAGCTCAAGGGAACGGCGGGATTCGGCGCCCGGATGCCGAAAGGCGGAGAAGCGATGGCGCCTGCCGACCTGCAGACCATCATCGCGTGGGTGAAGGGCGGGGCGGTGGAGAACACGACATCGGCGGGTGAGAGCGGTGCACCGCTGCTGCGGACGTTCGATCTGCAGCAGAACTATCCGAACCCGTTCAATCCGTCGACACGGATCCGGTTCAGCGTACCGTCGGCGGGACCGGTGCGGCTGGCGGTCTACGACGCCGTGGGTCGTGAAGCGGCGGTCATCGTGAACGGCGTGCTTCCTGCGGGGAGCTATGAGTATCCCTTCTCCGGCCGCGGACTTTCGAGCGGAACGTACTATTACCGTCTGGAAGCGGACGGAAGCGTGTCGACGAAGAAATTCATCCTGACAAAATGAAGGATGCTCCGGTCACGGTCATCGGCGCAGGAGCGGTCGGCCGCTCGCTGGCACAGGCGCTGGTCCGGGCCGGTCTACGGTTGAAGGGGATCTATTCCCTTAACGGAACGAGCGCGCGACGTCTCGCACGGAGTTTGCGCGTGCCGGACAGCGGCCCGCTTGACATGATGACGAACGCCGCCGGTACGGTCATCATCGCTGTGCCGGACGACGGGATCCGTACCGTGGTCCGGCATCTCGCCCGGACCTCGGCTTCGCTGCGCGGTGTGGTCGTTCTTCACACGTCCGGAGCGTTGAACGGAGGAGCGCTCAAGCCGCTCAAACGCCTCGGCGCTTCGGTCGGCTCTCTGCATCCGATGCAGACCTTCCCCCGCGGCGCAGTGACTCCGCTCGCCGGATGCTGGATGGCGGTGGAGGGGGAAGTCCGGGCGGTCGCGGCGGCACGGATGCTGGCGCGGCGGACGGGTGCGTTCCCGGTGCGCATCGCTCCGGCGCAGAAAGCGGCATACCATGCGGCCGGCGTGTTCGTCTCCAACTATTTCGTGACGCTCGCCGGCGTCGCGGAAGAACTACACCGGCGCGCCGGCATCCCGCCGCGTACCTCCCGGCCGATGCTGGCGCCGCTCATGCGGCGGACCGTCGAGAACATCCTCGCGCTCGGACCGGCCGCAGCCCTGACCGGTCCTGTGGAACGGGGGGACTTCCGCACGGTGGAGCGGCATCGCAGGGCGCTCGCCGGCCACCGGTTCCTCGCTCTCTACGACGCCCTGGCCGCCGAGACCGCCCGCGTGGCCCGGCGCAAGAAACGGAATCGACATGCTCGTTGACTATCACACCCATAATGAACTGTGCAAACACGCCGACGGCGCACTGGAAGAGTACGTCCGCCACGCCGTCCGCATCGGATTGAAGGAGATCGGTCTTGCGGACCATTCGCCGATGCCGAACGACTGGGACATCGAGGTGCGGATGTACGAGGAGCAGTTCTGGTCCCTCTACAAACCGGCGGTGCTGGAGCTGCGGGAGAAGTACCGGGGGCAGATCGACATCAAGTTCGCGGTGGAGGGTGACTTCTTCCCCGGCACGGAGGAATGGGTGCGGGAGTTCAATGCGAAGAACGAGTTCGATTACGTCATCGGTTCGGTCCATTACCTCGGCGAGTGGGGCTTCGACAATCCGCTCTACGTTGGGAAGTTCGACCATGCGGAAATCGACCAGGTGTACCTGTCGTACTATGACCACATCAAACGCTCCGCCGCCTGCGGACTGTTCGACATCGTCGGACACTGCGACCTGGTGAAGAAGTTCGGCCACCGTCCCACGAAGGACATCGAGGAAGTGCTGCGGGAGACGTTGAAGGTCGTGAAGAACGCCGGGATGGCGGTGGAGATCAACACCTCCGGCCTCCGCAAGCCGGTGAAGGAGGTCTACCCGAGCGAGACGATCCTCCGCATCTGTTCCGAACTGGACATTCCGCTCACGCTCGGCTCGGACGCGCACACGCCGGGGGATGTGGGACGCGATTTCGAAGTCGCGAAAGGGCTCGTCGAGCGGTACGGCAAGGGACGCATCTCCCTCTACACGCGGCGGCAGCGCTCGGAGGTCTCCATCGCATGAATCCGCGCATCCTCATCATCGCCCTGCTCGGCGTACTGGCCGCCCTCCTGACCTTCGTGCGGGAATCGGACGTACGGATGCCCGATGCCGCACAGCTCGGTTTCGCGCGGAAGGAGCCGGTCGGCCCGGACAGGGTCGCGGCGATGGCGGACACGACGCTGCGGGTGCTGGGAGTGCCGGGGAAGAACATCCGTCCCGTCCGCAACCGGAACGACGTCCGGGTGAGCTATCCCCCCGGATTCGACATCCTGAACTTCATCAGCGCGATGAAGGACTCCCTCGACGGATTCGAGGCGGAGATCGTTTCGGTGGACAATGCGCGCGAGCGCTCCGCGGTGGTCCAGGTGACCTCTGGCGGCGCCATCGTCAGGAGCTACATCTTCAGCAAGGAACAGCAACCATCGGTACAGAAAGGAGCGACATCATCGGAACAAAAGAGAGCACCCCGGCGGTAATGGACAAGATCGTTTCCCTCGCGAAACGCCGCGGCTTCGTCTTCCAGTCCAGCGAGATCTACGGCGGTCTGAACGGCTGCTGGGACTACGGTCCGCTCGGCGTGGAACTCCTCAACAACCTGAAGCAGTCCTGGTGGCGCGCGATGACCTACCGCGACGACATCGAGGGGGTGGACGCCTCCATCCTCATGCATCCGCGCGTGTGGGAGGCGTCGGGGCACGTCGCCAACTTCACGGACCCGATGGTGGACTGCCGGCAGTGCAAGGCGCGGTACCGGGTGGACGTGCTGATGGACGAACTGAACACGAAGAAGAAGAAGGACGTCCTCCGCGAGCTCTATCCGGGCGAGTTCGACGGCCAGCAGCCGGACGAGCGCATCGCCTCGGAGTTCGCCGCCCGCATCGCCGGGGACGAGGCGACGGCGAAGGCCCTCACGGTCATCGCCTGTCCGAACTGCGGCACGAAGAGCTCGTTCACCGAGGCGCGGCAGTTCAACCTGATGTTCAAGACGTTCGTCGGTCCGGTCGAGGACTCGAACAACGTCGTCTACCTGCGTCCGGAGACCGCGCAGGGCATCTTCGTCAACTTCCTCAACGTGCAGAACGCGTCGCGGCAGAAGCTGCCGTTCGGCATCGCGCAGATCGGCAAGGCGTTCCGGAACGAGATCAACACGAAGAACTTCCTCTTCCGGACCCGCGAGTTCGAACAGATGGAGATGCAGTACTTCGTGAAGCCCGGCGAGGAGGACCGCTTCTTCGAGTACTGGCGCGGGGAGCGGATGAACTGGTTCCTGAGCCTCGGCATGAAACCGGAGCATCTCCAGTGGCACAAACATGAGAAGCTCGCCCACTATGCGAAGGCGGCGTTCGACATCGAGTTCAAGTTCCCGTTCGGGTGGGGCGAGGTGGAGGGGATCCACAGCCGCACCGATTTCGACCTCGGCAGCCACGAGAAGTTCTCCGGCAAGGCGATGAAGTACTTCGACGAACAGTCCAAGGAGAAGTTCGTCCCGTACGTCATCGAGACCTCGGTCGGTGCGAGCCGCTCCTTCATGGCGTTCCTCTGCGCCGCGTTCGACGAAGAGATGGTGGAGGGGGAGATGCGCACGGTGCTGCGGTTCCATCCTTCGCTGGCCCCCATGAAGGCCGCCGTGCTGCCGCTCGTGAACCGCGACGGGATGGACGACATCGCCCGGTCGATGACCAGGGAACTGCAGAAGCATTTCCGAGTCTTCTACGACGACAGCGGCGCCATCGGCCGCCGGTACCGCCGGCAGGACGAGATCGGAACGCCGTACTGCTTCACGGTCGACTCGCAGACGCTGCAGGACCGGACCGTGACGGTGCGCGAACGCGACTCGATGCAGCAGGAACGCATCGCCATGGACGCCGTGAAGGAGTATCTCCTGACGCGGATCCATCCCTGACGAACCACCTATGGAGGAATGATGAAGGACCTTTTCCTGAATCCGCAGCTGCAGTACCTCCGCGCCGGTTGGCGGATGGCCATCTTCGCCGTCATCGCGTTCCTGACCGTGAACGTCCTGGTCGGACCGTTCGCACTCGCCTTCCGCGACCAGGCGTGGTTCAAGTTCGAATCGGTGCAGGTGCTCCTCACCTACTCCGCGCTCACCGTCGCCGCCTGGGTGATGCTGCGGTTCGTCGACCGGAGGCCCTTCGTGTCCGTGGGACTCCACTTCCGTGCGGGCTGGGGGCGCGAGATCGGACAGGGGGTGGCGATGGGGACGGCGATGATGTCCGCCATCGCCGCCGTACTGCACGGCGCCGGATGGGTGTCGGTGGAGTTCCGTTCGCTCGAGACCGGCGAGATGCTTTTCATCCTCGGGAACAGTCTGGTCACGTACATCGCCGTGGGGTACGGCGAGGAGTTCATGTTCCGGGGATATCTGTTCCAGACCTTCCGCGAAGGGACGAACACGGTCGTTCCTGTCGCCGTCCTTTCGCTCCTCTTCGCCGCGGCGCACATGGGGAATCCGAACGTCTCCGTCTTCGGCCTCATCAACATCGCCATGGCGGGTGTCTGGCTGTCGCTCGCGTACGTCAAGACGAACGCGCTCTGGTTCCCGATGGGTCTCCATTTCTCCTGGAACTTCACGCAGGGATTCGTCTACTCGCTTCCGGTCAGCGGTACGACCTCGCCGAACACGCAGATCGGCACCGCCGTGGTGACGGGACCCGAATGGCTCACCGGCGGTTCGTTCGGTCCCGAAGGGGGTGCGCTCGCCACGATCGTTCTCATCGTCGCCACGCTCGCGATCGTGCTGTGGCCCGCCATCCGTCCCGCAGAGGGTTCGTGGACCTATGCTTCGTGGCAAGAGGAGCGTCTGCGCGTCCTGACCCCGGCCGCACCCGCGGAGGAAGGGACCGTTCCGCAGTGACGATGGTGCGCCGGCTGACGCTGCTGCTGCTCCTGCCGGCGCTGGCCGGTGCGCAATGGCTCGCGTCGCCCGAGTTCGAAGAGCGGTCGCAGCGCGGCATCCAGGCGGTGTACAACCTGGAGTTCGAGAGGGCCGAGAGCGAGTTCCGTGCGCTCGCCGTGAAATTTCCCTCGCACCCGGCCGGCCGGTTCTTCCTCGGGATGATCGAGTGGTGGCGCATCCTGATCGATATGGAGGACGAATCGCGCGACGACCTGTTCATCGAGCGGATGGACGATGTCATCGACCTGTGCGACAGTCTGCTGGAGGCGAACGAGCACGATGTGACGGCGCTCTTCTTCAAGGGGGGGGCGCTGGGGTTCCGCGGACGGCTCCGCGCGAACCGGAGCAACTGGATCACGGCGGCCAACGACGGCCGGAGGGCGCTCCCCATCGTGCAGCGGGCGTACGCCATCGCGCCGGAGAACGCGGACATCCTGCTCGGTATCGGCATCTATAATTACTATGCCGCCACCATCCCCGAGCGCTACCCCATCGTGAAGCCGGTGATGGTCTTCTTTCCCGAGGGGGACAAGCGGAAGGGGGTGGCGCAGCTCGAGACCGCATCGCGCGAGGCGCGGTACGCCGCCATCGAGGCGACGTACTTCCTGCTGCAGCTGAACTACAACTATGAGCGGGAGTTCTCCGTCGCGCTCGCGCTGGCCGAGTCGCTCTTCCGGCGTTTCCCGGACAACGTCCTCTTCCAGCGGTACATCGGCCGGTGCGAGTACGTCCTCTCCCGGAACGACCGTGCCGCCGCCACCTTCGAGGAGATCGTGAAACGGTGCGGTGCGGGAGGGCGGGGATACGGACCTTCCGCGCTGCGGGAATCGCAGTACTACCTGGGGCTCCTTCGGATGCAGCAGAAGCGGTACGACGACGCCCTCCGGCACTTCTACGAGTGCGACCGACTCAGCCGCACGCTCGACCGGAAGGAGCAGTCCGGATTCATGATCTCCGCCAATCTCCGTGTGGGGATGATTTACGACCTGCAGAAGCGCCGCGCCCTTGCTTTGAGGCAGTACGAGAAGGTGGAGGTGATGCGGGATTACGAAGGGTCGCGCGACATGGCGCGGCGGTATCGGAAGGAGCCATTCTCTCTATGAACGACACGACCATCGCCATCATCCTCGCGGGCATCGTCGCGGCGGGGGCCGAGATCCTCGGCGGAGGGTTCGTCGCCTGGCGGCGCGAGATCTCGCGCACCATCCAGGAGTACCTCATCGCGCTCGGTGCGGGTTTCCTGCTCGCCCTGGTGATGATCGACCTGCTGCCGGAGGCCATCGGGAACATCGGCGCATCGGCGCCGCTCTGGGTGCTCTTCGGTTTCAGCGTCATCCACTTCGTGGAACACACCGTGGTGAAGCACCTCCACTTCGGCGAGGAGACGCATTCGCACATCATGGTGTCCAAAGTGGCGAGCACCTCCGCCTTCTGGGGGCTCTTCATCCACGCCTTCTTCGACGGACTCGCCATCTCGGCCGGCATGTACTACGACATGGCGCTCGGCATCATGATCTTCGTCGCCATCACGCTCCACAAGTTCCCCGAAGGCCTCACCATCGCCTCCATCATGCTCGCCTCGAACCAGTCGAAGGAGACCGCCCTCAAAGCCTCCGCGGGGGTGGCCGGCGGCACCATGCTCGGCATCTTCATGATCTTCTTCCTCGAATCGGTGGACCCCGCCGTCACCGGTTACGCGTTCGCCTTTTCTGCCGGCGCCTCCCTCTACGTCGGCGCGAGCGACCTCATCCCGGAGATCAACCGTTCCGACGACCGGAAACTCTCGGTGATCGTGTTTGTGGGGATGATGCTCTATTATGTGAGCGGGGAGCTGTTGAAGAATTTTGTGGGGCACTGAGAAGGCAGGTTCAATTTCCATTTCCTAAGAGCCGCACGATCTCCCGATACTCTTCCGGGCGGTTCATGTTGAAGAATGTCCCCGGCTGATACGCGGATAACGCTTCTTCGATGGGAATGATGGTCGTCGGAACGGTCTTCGTTAACTCCAACAATCCGCAATTCTTTTTCCTTCCCTCTGCATTTCGCCGTTCTACCATGTGTGCGATCGTTCCGGTGATCCGCGGGTCATAGAGTCCGCACATCGGCTGAAGAAATCCATCCCCGCGGGCGATCACGACCGGATCATCGGAAGGGTATTCTACGATCGTCCGAATGACCTCACGGGTCATCAACGGAATATCACACCCCAAGACGAACACTTTCCCTGCGGGAACGAATGACAGTGCCGCGTGGATCCCTCCCAACGGTCCGGCTTCAGAGTATTGATCGGGAAACATGGGAACACCGAGAGCAGAGAACTCTTCCGGCGAATTCGTACTGATCGCTAATGCTGGAAAGAGTCCGGACAATACCTCCAATGCCCGCTCAGTCAAACTCTTTCCTCCGAGCGTCATCAATGCTTTATTCTGTCCCATCCGGGAGCTTTTCCCTCCCGCAAGCAATATGCCGGTTATAGCGGGATACATTCGACAATGTCTCCCTGCCGCAATTCGGCGGTTTCTTCCGGAACAATGATCAGACAGTGTGCCCGAGCGAGCGCGGTCATTCCGCCGGACGATTGTGAACCGGAGACGATCACGGCCGGCAATCCGGAAGCAGAGGACGATTGCCACTGTCCGCAAAGGATATGCCGTTTATCATCCTTTTTGGAATATGAGGAATTGAGATGAGCATAGTGGCGACGAGGAGGCGCCGGTGCGAGTGAGGGTGCGAAGAGTGTCGTCCAGGTGACGAATGCGGAGAGAGGATTTCCCGGTAATGACATGATATATTTCGACCTGCCTCCCGGATTCCATCGCGAGAACATAACCGGTGTTCCCGGTTTCATCCGAACCCGCCAGAAAAGTTCCTCCGCTCCCAGCGTGTGCAGTTCTGAACGCAGCAGATCGCGCGTGCCGACGGAGACTCCGCCGGTGGTGATGATCAGATCGACGGATTCATCCTCCATCAATTGCCTCAATGCCGCAGAGACATTCCCCGGATCATCGTTGATGATACCGAAATCCTTGACAGTGATTCCGGTCCGGAAGACAGCAGTGAGCAGCATCGGCCGGTTGGTAGCGCGAATCTGGTCTGCCGCCGGGACAGTCGAATGCGGGACCAATTCGTCTCCCGTTGTGACGATCGCGGCAGTCAGCGGTGCACGGACATTCACCGTCTCCTTCCCGCAGGCAGCGAGCAATGGAATCACGGAGGGTGTGATCGGTGTCCCTTTCGTTACCGCTGTGACATGCACTTCCATATCCTCGCCGCATCTCCGGATGTTCATCCCTTTTTTCAATCGGGCACCGTCCCGGAACCGGATGTGGTCACCTTCCGGAATAAGATCCTCTACGGGGATCACCGTATCGGCATCCTCCGGCAACCGTGCTCCGGTCATGATGGAAGCTCCCTCATCCTCCCGCAGGAGGATCTGCCGGAAATGGCCCGCCGTGATCTCGGCAGCAACGGTCCATTCGCGTCGTCCTTCGCTGTAGCGGACTGCCACACCATCGACTGCGGAATTGGTGAAAGGGGGAAGAGGAGTGTCGGTGACGACATCCTCGGCCAGGATATGACCGATCGCCTGTGTGAGCGGTACGGAAATGAATCGATCCGGCATCGACGAACATTCCTTCCGGACGATCTCGCATGCCTCTGCGAAGGAGATCATGCCGCCACCGGAACATGGGAGGATTTCTGTACGACAGTGACGTGATCCCCAATGCGGATCTCTCCGCCGGCGATGACCTTTGCAAAGATCCCCTCCCGCGGCATCACACAATCCCCGACTTTGAAGAAGATCGCGCATTTGTCATGGCACTCTTTGCCGATCTGCGTGATCTCCAGCTCTGCCTCCGCGCCGATCCGGACACGGGATCCGACGGTGAGGTGCGGGATATCGATGAACTCCGTCGTGATGTTCTCGGCGAACGCACCCGGGCGAAGATTGGGCAATCCTTTGGCCCGCATGGAATCGATGCTCTCCAGCGCCAAAAAACTCACCTGACGGTGCCAATTCCCGCCGTGGACATCCCCTTCCAGGCCGAAGTTCTCGATCAGCCGGACGGAGTCGATATTCGATTTGGGGATCCCTTTGCGTTTGCTTGTGGAGATCGCAACGATGCGCCCCTGTGACTTCTGTTCATCCGGCATGGTAGTCTCCGCTTTTTCCACCGGTCTTCTGCAGTAACCGGATATCGGTGATAGTGATGGATTTGTCCACGGCTTTACACATATCATAGATGGTCAAGGCGGCAACACTCGCGGCGGTCAACGCTTCCATTTCCACGCCGGTCTGGCCGACCGCGGCAGCCGTTGCCGTGAATACCACGGAGTGATGGTCATCGTCGATCGACACCCGCACATCCGCTGATGTCAGGAAAAGAGGATGACACAGCGGGATCAGTTCAAAGGTGCGTTTCGCCGCCTGGATCCCCGCCAGCCTCGCTACGGTCAGCACATCCCCTTTAGGGAGTCCGCCGTTGCGGACGAGGGTGAGAACTGCCGGTCCGAGGAGTACGGTGGCCGTGGCAACGGCGGTCCGCCGCGTTACCGGTTTATGTCCGACGTCCACCATAACGGCGGACCCGTTTGCGTCAAGATGCGTCAATTCCATGCTATCCTCCGATGGCTCTCATGACATTCGACTGTGTTGCCGCCAATATTTCGGGATCGGGATGCTTCTCCCATTTGTTCCTCAAGGCCTTCCGTACAGCATCAGCGACCGCTTCGTTCGATCCATGATCGCTGCGCAAGAGTGCGCGGAGATCTGTCTCCATCTCCGGCAGTGCGAACAGACAGGTGCGGAGGCGTCCGTCCGCTGTCAGACGAAGCCGGTTGCAACCGCCGCAGAAATGTTCTGAAACGGAAGAGATGAAGCTCACCATGCCGCTTGACCCGGCTATGCGGTAATCTTTTGAGACGGAGTGCGGCTGATACGCCATCGGGATCAAGGTTCCTTCCTCTTCAGCGATTCGTTTCATCGAACGGTAGTCAAGGAATCTGCCTGTCTCCCATCTGTTCTGTGCCAACGGCATATATTCAATGAACCGTACGGTCAACGAATATTCTGCTGCAAAGCGGACGAATGCCGGTATCTCGTGATCGTTCACCCCCCGCATGATGACGACATTGGCTTTCACGGAAGGGAATACCAGCTCTTGTGCCCGTCGAAATGTCTCCAACACCTGTGGCAATGCATCCATGCCGGTGATGGAACGGAATAAATCCCGATCCAACGAATCGATACTAATATTGAGTGCATCAAGTCCCAGCGCACGAAGAAAGGGAAGATGATCGCAGAGGAGCGTTCCGTTGGTCGTCATTCCGACAGAAAGTGGATACAATGTTTTCAATTCCGCGATCCCGTGAAAGAGCGAGAGGATATCCTTCCGCACCATCGGCTCTCCCCCGGTCATCCGCAATTTCGTGATCCCGTGTCTCGTAACGAACAAACGGACGAGACGCAGGATCTCTTCCATGCTCAAAAGCCGGTCGTTCGTAAAACGTCCGGTGCGGAAGGGATCGCAATAGGTGCAGCGCATGTTGCACGCATCGGTCACCGAGACGCGGAGGTACGTGTGCTGCCGTCCGAAACTGTCAATGAATGGAATCATAGGAGGATCAGTTTCCCCCCGGCCAGCATCAGCACCGCTGCCAGGATCCGTTTAAGTGTGATCACCGAAAAATGGCCGCTTCCCATGGTCGCGCCGATGCTCCCTCCGACGAGCGTTGAAACCGCCATCACCGGAAGTTGCGGCGAAAGATGGACCCCGCCGCCGTAAGCGACCCCGGCAAGACCGGACAAGGAATTCAGAAGGATGAAGAGGGAGGAGACACCCGCTGCAGTTTTGGTCGTTGACCACCGCAGTGAGATCAGCAATGGCGTTAAAAAGATCCCTCCCCCAACGCCGATCATGCCGGAGAGAAGGCCGATCGCGCCGCCAAGGACTAAGAGTATTGGCAACGGCGGTTCCGAGATCTGTTCTGCTTCACGCGGACGGATGATGAACATGAATGCTGAATACACAAGTACAAGACCGATAAGGGTGTGCAAGAGCGTTGCGGGGAGCGTGATCATCCCGCCGACGGCGGCAAGCGGCACAGAGGCAAGAGCGCTGGGAAAGAAGAGTCGGGCGGACCAGTGACCGCTCCGAAGAAACAGAACGGAGGTGACCAGAGAGACAAGAATGTTCAGCATAAGTGCGCTTGAACGCAGATCTTCTGCTGCGGTGCCAGTCAGCGCCAAGAGAGCAATATATCCGGACGCACCGGCGTGACCGACAGAAGAATAGAGGAATGCGATGGCGGTCGTCGCAGAGCCGATGAGCCAATCTATCTCGGTCATTGGTTCTCCTTATCTCCGTCCATGGGACGCATGATCTCATCCACTGCTTTGAGAGCAGACATCATTGCTGGAAAGCCGATGGTCGGAAGGGAGAGGAGAACGACGTGGACCATCTCTCCATATGTGACGCCGGACTTCCGTGCTTTGCGCACATGGGAGTGCACAGCCCCATCGAGTCGTGCTCCCGTCGAGACCGCGATCTTCACTAATGCGCGGGTCCGTTCGTCGAGCGGCCCTGCGGCATGTACCGCATTTCCCAATGCCTCATAAGCGTTTCCGACTTCAGGGAAACGGGACATCAGTTCCTGGTACCGCTTTGGGATTCCGCTCATCACTGCTCCTCTTTTATAGTCAAATGCCCCGTTCACTTTGCAAAGAATGAACGGGGCATCGGCAATGCCGAAACGTTCTCCTTTGCGTACATCGGCAGGCGCGTCTGTTTCCCGGCGCACCCTATCGGCAGACGGTCATATCGTTGTGTCCCGACGTAGACCGTTCAACTCGGAGTGAATTGTCTGATTAAAAGCAAACCGAATGCCAGTGCATGATCAAGCGATCTATCTCGATAAATCACGCAGGATCGAAGAGTAAGAATAGAGAATATCTCAACCATAAAAAGGAGTCCGTTTTACATTACAATATTTAGGAAAGCACCCCATTTTATTGAATGATTAAGCAAAATCGGAGTTTTATTCCATACCATTTTCTCTGATATGAAATACCAATTGCGTTGAATTGGATAATTCCGGCAATTCGTGTGGCACATTGATTGTATCAGTAATCAGACAAATTTATCCAGTATCGCTGGCGATAATCGGACAAAATCATCTGAAATATGGAATCAACAATCATCGAGGAACGATGAAGCGTTCAGCACTGATTCTCCTCTACGGAATATGTGCCGCGACGGTATTGCAGGCACAACGTCCGCCGGATACAACCTCTCATCACAGCGCCGCTGTGAAAGAAGATCCCGCTGCGAAAAAATTTGTACGGGAATGCTCCTCCTGTCATACGATCGGCGGAGGGAAAATGAAAGGACCGGACCTGATCACGGCGATCACCTGGAAGCCGGAAGATCTTGCCAAAGCGGTGAAGAAGATGGAGAAGGAGGTCGGTGCATTGAGCGAACAAGTGGTGACCGATCTTGTTGCGTTGATGAAGGATCCCGCGCTCAAACCCCGTCTCGCAGCAGAGGAACAGCGTCTGATCCAATCCCGCCGCGCATTGCTTGCACCTCCTGATGCATCCATCGGTCATGATCTATTCTGGGGAACGCGTCGGTTCCAGAACGGCGGAATGAACTGCAGCGCCTGTCATGTCGTGAATGGTTTGGGAGGAACGCTTGGTCCTGATCTGACTCCGGCTGAAAAGAAGATGGGGGAGGTCGCGCTCATCTCGGCGGTGGAAAAAGCGGCGTACAAGGTGATGGAGCCGCATTACCGTTCACGTCCGGTCACCCCTCAGGAAGCGCTGCATCTTACTGCCTATCTAGCCCAAGTACCGCTCACCCGTACCAATGCTGAAGTCTCCTTTCATATGCTCGCTGTCCTTGCTGCAGTCGGACTGAGCGGTGCGATCGTCGCACTGTATGCCGCTGCCGGAAAAAAACAATCACCGTCGGGGAACTAACGTTATGGCATGGATCAAAGACCTCTTCGCACCGGATCAGCGCAGCTGGGAAGAATTCTATCGCAACCGCTGGCAATACGACAAGGTCGTGCGGAGTACGCACGGGGTGAACTGCACCGGGTCCTGCAGCTGGAACATCTTTGTAAAAGGGGGGATCGTTACCTGGGAGATGCAGGCGCTGGATTATCCAGTGCTGCAGAACCAGGAACTTCCGCCATATGAACCGCGCGGCTGCCAGCGCGGCATCTCTTATTCCTGGTATCTCTACAGCCCGATCCGCGTGAAGTATCCGTACATCCGCGGCGTGCTGGCGGACCTGTGGCAGGAGGCGAAATCGGCGCATCCGGACGACAATCTCGAAGCGTGGCGTTCCATTGTGACCGATCCGGAGAAACGCTCCGCACTGCACCGATCGCGCGGCAAGGGGGGATTCCGCCGAATGTTGTGGGATGAAGCATATGAAATCATGGCTGTTGCAAATATCTATACGGTGCTGGAGCATGGCTCGGACCGCATTATCGGGTTCTCTCCTATTCCCGCAATGTCCATGCTGAGCTATGCCGGCGGTTCCCGGCTCATGCAACTGATGGGCGGAGTGAGTATGTCCTTCTATGATTGGTACTGCGATCTTCCCCCCGCATCGCCGGAAGTATGGGGCGAGCAGACGGATGTCGCAGAGAGCGCGGACTGGTACAATTCCAAATATATCGCCACTGTTGGGTCCAATGTGCTCATGACGAGAACGCCCGACTCGCATTTCCTGGTGGAAGCACGCCATCGCGGATCCAAAGTCGCCGTTTTCTCTCCCGACTTCTCCCAAACCTCCAAAGTGGCGGATGAATGGTTTCCGATTCATCAGGGACAAGACGGCGCGTTCTGGATGGCGGTGAATCATGTGCTGCTCCGTGAATATTATATCAAGAAACAGGTCCCGTACTTCCTGCAGTACCTCCAGCGGTACAGCGATGCGCCGTTCCTGGTGGTGATGGACCGGCAGGAGAACGGAACATACCGTCCCGGGAAATTGCTCCGCGCAAGCCAGCTCCATTCCACTGCGCATGTGGAGAATGCCGAATGGAAGACCTTTGTGTGGGATGCAAAGACCGATTCGCCGGTGCTTCCGCCCGGCACGGTGGGACACCGCTGGCAATCCAAAAAAGGGGAATGGAATCTTCAGGCGATGAATTCGCAGACCGGGGATTCCATCGAACCGGTCCTCTTCTTTTCGAACGGCGCACAGGATCTGAAGGTCGAGCTGGACGATTTCAGCGACGGATCCATGGTGAAGCAATTCTCCGTTGCCGTCCCGTGCCGGCAGCTGAAGACGAATGACGGCGAGCTCTATGTGACGACCGCGTTCGAATTGATGCTTGCACAGTTCAATGTGAACAGGAGCGGGGATGACCGGTATGAAGAGAGTATGGAGCTGCCGTTCACACCGAAATGGCAGGAACAATTCACCGGTATCAACTCTGCTGATGTGATCCGCTTTGCGAAGGAATGGGGACATACCGCGGAACGGACCAATGGACAGGTCAGTGTTATCATCGGCGCGGGAGTGAATCACTGGTATCATAACAATCTCATTTACCGCTCCATCATCTCCGCACTGATCTTCTCCGGTGCAGTGGGAGTGAACGGCGGGGGATTGAACCATTATGTGGGACAGGAAAAATTAGTGCCGCAGGCCTCGTGGGGTCCGATCGCGTTCGGCACGGACTGGGGCGGACCCCCGCGATTGATGAATACTCCTTCGTTCCATTATATGCATTCCAGTCAATGGCGGTATGACGGGAAATTCTCGGAAGTGTGTCCGGTGAACGACTCCGGCCATCCCATGGCGAACGGACATACGGCCGATAAGCAGGCACTGGCGGTGCGGAGCGGATGGCTGCCGTGTTTCCCGCAGTTCAATAAGAGCAACTTCGCCGTGGTGAAGGAAGCGATCGCGGCCGGTGCGAAGGATGATGCCGGCATCATTGAGTATGTGAAGGAGCAATTGAAAAGCGGGAAATTAAGGTCTTCCATGGAGGATCCCGATAATCCCGCCAGCTTCCCTCGAGTGTGGTATATCTGGAGAGGGAACGCCCTGCTCTCGTCCGCCAAAGGACATGAGTATTTCCTGAAGCATTATCTCGGCACGCATCATAACTCCATCGCTGAAGAACAAGCCAAGGATAATGTCGAGGATGTGCTCTGGAAGGAACAGGCACAAAACGGGAAGTTCGATCTGATCGTGGACATCAATTTCCGGATGGATTCGTCCGCGCTCTATTCTGATATCGTCCTGCCGACCGCAACCTATTACGAGAAGAATGATCTCAGCTCCACCGATATGCATTCGTTCATCCATCCGTTGCAGGCGGCCGTTCCGCCGGCATGGGAATCGCGGTCGGACTGGGAGATCTTCAAAGGGATCGCCAAGAAAGTTTCCGAGCTGGCCGTACGGTACATTCCCGAACCGCTCACGGATATCGTTGCCACTCCGCTGATGCATGATACGCCCGCTGAGATTGCGCAGCCGCATGTGAAGGATTGGAAGAAAGGGGAGTGTGCCATGATCCCCGGAACGACAATGCAGAATCTGAAGATCGTCAAACGCGATTATGTGAACCTCTATAACAGGTTCATCTCTGCCGGACCCAACTTCAGGAATAACGGACTCGGCATCCATGGCACCACGTATATGGTGGACGACGTGTATGACGAATATCTGAAGGCGAAACCGACACATTCGTTCGGCGGCGGCACCTATCCTTCGCTGAAGGAAGATAAGGATGCCTGCAATGTCATCCTTTGGTTCGCAGCCGAGACGAACGGCGAACTCGCCTATCGCGCGTACGCCTCTGAATCCAAAAAGACCGGTATCGACCATACGCACCTTGCCGAAGGGTCGCGGAACATCCGCATCACGTTCGAAGATATCTCCACGCAGCCCCGCCGGACCCTCACCACGCCGTTCTGGACCGGCATTACGAACAACGGCCGTGCCTACTCCGCGTATTGTCAGAACGTTGAAGAATTTGTCCCGTGGAGGACATTGACGGGACGACAGCATCTCTATCTGGATCACGATGCGTACATCGCGTACGGCGAGCATCTTCCCACATACAAACCGCGCGCTGACCGGGGCACATTGCGGGACCTGATGAAATCGAATCTCGACGGCGAAGCGGTGGTGCTGAACTATCTTACACCGCACGGGAAATGGCATATCCATTCCACCATGGGAGACACGCTGCGGATGGAAACACTGTCCCGCGGCATGGAACCGATCTGGGTCTCGGACAAGGATGCCGAACGGCTCGGCATTAAGGATAATGATTGGGTGGAAGTGTACAACGATCACGGCGTTGTCTGCACGCGTGCCGTCGTTAGTCACCGCATCCCCGGCGGCATGTGCATGATCTATCATGCGCCAGAGCGGACCCTCTCCGTCCCGAAATCGCAGGAGCGGGGGAACCGGCGCGCGGGCGGACACAATTCGCTCACGCGCGTGCGGCTGAAACCGCTTTTCATGATCGGCGGATATGCACAATTCACCTACGGATTCAATTATTGGGGTCCGCAGGGAGTGAACCGTGATACGTTCGTCGCTGTCCGCAAGATGAAGAAACTTAACTGGTAACCGACGCACTTACTCAGGAGCACGTATGGATGTACGTTCGCATGTTTCCATGGTTTTCCACCTCGACAAATGCATCGGGTGCCACACCTGCAGCGTTGCCTGCAAGAACATCTGGACCGACCGCCAGGGGGCGGAGTACATGTGGTGGAACAATGTGGAGACCAAGCCGGGCACCGGTTATCCCGGGAAATGGGAGGATCAGAAGAAGTTCAAAGGAGGATGGAAGAAGGACGGCGATGAACTGAAACTGAACTCGCAGAACAAATCCGATTACTTCTTCAAGCTCTTCTACAATCCCAATCAGCCGACGCTGGAGGACTATTACGAGCCGTGGACCTATCAGTACAAGGACTTGTTCGATGCGCCGGCGGGGGATGACCAACCGACGGCGATCCCGGTCTCGCAGATCACCGGTGAGTATATCGATATCAAGAAGGGACCGAACTGGGATGACGATCTCTCCGGTTCGCCGGAATATGCCGCCAACGATGTGAATCTCGATTCGCTCACTCCGCAAGAGCGTTCGCAGCTGCTGGAGATCGAGCGGCTGGCGATGTTCTATCTTCCGCGCATCTGCAACCATTGCGCGAATCCGAGCTGTGTGGCGGCATGTCCTTCCGGTGCGATCTACAAGCGGGGAGAGGACGGCATCGTGCTGGTGAATCAGCAGACGTGCCGCGGATGGCGTGCCTGCGTCACCGCGTGCCCCTACAAGAAAGTCTATTACAACTGGAAAACCGGTAAATCCGAAAAATGTATCCTTTGTTATCCGCGTCTTGAAACCGGTCAGGCACCTGCCTGTTTCCATTCCTGCGTGGGGCGGATCCGGTATTTCGGTGTGCTGCTGTATGATGCGGATCGGGTGAAAGAGGCGATGAGCGTATCCGAACACAATCTGGTAGAGTCGCAGCGACGGATCTTCCTCGATCCGTTCGATCCGGAAGTGGTCGCGAAGGCAAAAGCGAACGGCATCACGCAAGAGATCATCGATGCCGCGCAGAAATCACCGGTGTATAAGTACGTGGTGAAGTGGAAGATGGCCCTGCCGCTCCATGTGGAGTACCGCACCATGCCGATGCTCTTCTACGTTCCGCCCCTTCTGCCGGTGCTCGGAAAGAGCACCAATGATGTCTATGCCAATAGTCTGGACGGGACAGAATTCTCCGCGATGCTCGACAACGCACGCATTCCGCTCAAATATCTGGCGAGTCTGTTCAGCGCCGGGAATGAAGAGACGATCCGCGAGATCATGAAAAAGATGCTCGCTGTCCGCGCGGTGAAACGGTCCGAACAGCTCCGCGAAGAGCTGAATGAACCGACCAAGCGGATGGTGAAGGAGACCGGACTGACGCCGGAGGAGATCCAGGATATCTACCACCTCACCGCACTGAGCACGTTCAATGAACGATTCGTCATTCCCGAAACGCGGCGCGAGCAGGCGATCGAGGAGATGATCGATCCCGAATTCTGCAAAGGAAACTGCGGCCTGGGATTCAACGAGATGCCGCCGAAGATCTCATAAGAAAGGAACAACGAATGACCATCATGGAACTCTTTGCCGGAGCTTTGAGCTACCCGGATGAACGGATGCCGCAATTGCGGGCAGAATTGCTCGGCAGGACAGAAGAAGAACTCCCCGCTGCTGTCGATTCGCTGCGCCGGTATCTGGAAGCCACCGCCGGAATGTCCCGCGCGTCGCTGTGTGAACTCTATACACGCACGTTCGATCTGATGGCGGTCTGCTCCCCGTATGCCGGGATCCATCTGTACGGCGAGGACAACTATAAACGGGGTGGACTCATGGCGCGGCTGAAAGAGGCGTTCGCCGCTCAGCATTTTGATGCCGGCAATGAATTACCGGACCATCTTGCAGTGCTTCTGCGGTACAGCGCCGTTGCGCCAGCGGATGAAGCGGAGGAACTCCGTGACTATCTGCTGCGGGGACCGGTGGAAACGATGGTTACGATCCTCTCGAAAACGCAGAATCCCTACGCTCATCTCCTTACGGCTCTACAGACGGAACTGTCTGTGCCGAACCGGATGATCGTTCAGGATCACTCCATTACGGAGGGAGTATGATCATTCAATTCCTCTTCATCGGTCTTCCGTACGCGGCGATCGCCGCGGTGGTGATCGGGACGTATTACCGTCTCACCAGAAAGGAATATACCGTCTCATCCCTTTCCTCTCAATTCCTGGAAAGCAAGTATCTCAAGTGGGGATCAGTACCGTGGCATCTTGGTATTCTGGTGATCTTCGTCGGTCACCTCGTGCCGTTCCTTCTGCCGGATCTCTGGGCCGATCTCGTGAAACACCGTTCGATTCTGATCGCACTGGAAGCGGCCGGATTCGTTGCCGGTGTAATGTGTGTGCTGGGACTGGTCGTGCTCATCATCCGGCGTATTATCACCAGCACGCTTCAACTGGTGACCAAGCCGTTGGACTTCGTTGTCTACGTTCTGTTATTGTCACAAATCCTTCTTGGTCTGGTCACCGCGTATTCGTACCGTTACGGTTCGGTCTGGGCGCCCGGGACGGTCTATGCCTATCTCTTTAGTGTTCTGCGTTTGAGTCCGGATATGACCTACGTGCAGGACATGCCGTTCGTCATCCAGGCGCACATCGCCCTTGCGTGGGTCATCCTCATGCTCATCCCCTTCACACGGCTCATTCATATGTTCAGCATCCCGCTGGAGTATCTGTTCCGTCTGCCGCAGAAGGTGGTCTGGACGAACGAAGTGCGCTGGAACCGGCGCTCCGAGCGGGCGCAGTATATGGAATCACGGCGGTATTTCTTCCGGGGTGTGGCGGGAGTGACCGGTGCGGCGGGACTGCTTTCATTCGGTGTTCTCGAGAAATCCGGACATTACTTCCAGGGACAGACGCTTGATGATGCAAAAGAAGCGGCCTTGCTGGAAAAACGGTTGAAGCGGATGAAACTGACGACGGAAGAAAAGAGTTACGAGCTGGAGCGATTGAAGAACGAAGCGATCTACATTGCGGATCTGAAGGAACTGCAGCCGGCCACGGGGAAATATTTCATCGATTATGAGATGCGGCCGGCATTGGCGTTCCGTGATGCGAAAGGACTCCCCAATCTCTTATCGGCAAAATGCACGCATCTCGGCTGCACGGTCGGTAAGGATGTGGACGGACAGGGAAGGATCGTCTGTCCGTGTCACGTCTCCTATTTCGATATCCACACCGGCGTGCCGCAGGCCGGTTCACCGACCGAGATACCGCTCGAACATCTTGCATGGCATGTGCGGGCATCGGACGGTACGATCGTTGCGCACGGTGCGCCGGACGGTACGGTGGCAACGACAGCGGCGTATGATGCGGCGAAGAGTGAAACATACAAAGTGTTCATCATCAAATCTAAGGGAGTGACAGTCGCATGATCAGGAGAACCATGACATCGGTCTGGGAATTCCTTGCGGAACGGTTCCCGGTGGAAAAGATGGACCTGCAGCATATGGTCCAGGGGAAAACGGTGCCCGTTCACCGCATGAGCTGGGCGTATTATCTCGGCGGTATCACATTGTTCCTGTTCCTGATCCAGGTCGTGACCGGATTGATGCTGCTCTTTTATTATCAGCCGACGGTGAACGATGCCTTTGAATCGGTGCAGTATATCACCGAAGAGGTCCCCGGCGGACACATCATCCGTAACCTGCACGCCTGGTCCGCATCGGCGATGATCTTTTTCGTGCTGGCGCATCTGGTGACCACCTTCGCAATGAAGGCTTTCGCCAAACCGCGCGAAGTGACTTGGCTGGCGGGAATAGGACTGCTGCTCATCACATTCGGCTTCGGTTTTTCCGGGTATCTGCTCCCGTGGAATCAGATCGCCGTGAACGCTACGAAGATCGGACTGCAATCCATCGAAGCGATGGGGCAGTACCTGCCGGCGTCGATGGCGCACCTGCCGACGCAATTGAAGGAGATCATCCAGGGGGAAGCAAGCGTCGGTCAGGCAACATTGAGCCGTTTCTTCGTGCTGCATGTTGTGGTGCTGCCGCTCATCTCGTTCGGACTGATCGGCATCCATCTCTTCAGTGTACAGCTGCACGGCATGAGCAAAGGGATCCCGGGTGAAGTGAAGCGGACGGAAAAATTCTTCCCGACGTTCATCATCAAGGATTTCTCCACCTGGGGAGCGGTCTTCTTCATCATGTTCATCCTGGCGCTCACGCTGCCGTTCGATGCCTTCTTCTCCTTCCCGCTGATGGATCCGTACAATGCGCGGGGCTCCACACCGGATGGGATCAAACCCGAGTGGTATTTCTACATGGTGTATTATCCGCTGGAAATGCTCCCGTACTGGCTTGTGATGCTGGCGGTGAACGGCGGCATCGTCGTTCTGCTGCTCGCTCCGTGGATCTTTAAACACACGTCGATCAAAACGCTGCGGATGCTCGCCGTCGGATTCGCACTCTATTTTGTCATCATCACACTCTTCGGTGATGTGATCTATCATCTTGTGAAAGGGGGTGCGTGATGATGGTGCGAATGATCTGTCTCCTTGCCTTCGCGGCAACGATGCTTCAGGCCTATCCGGAATTCCAGAAATTCTCTCAGACACATTCCGGGCGGACGGTGAACTGCGGCATGTGTCACGCCAGTCCGGAAGGACCAGACGGATTATCGTTCGGGCAGGTGGGGAGTCTTGATTCCGTGCAGATGGAACTACTGAAAGATGCACGCCGCGCCCAGCAGCCGGGAATGGATGTCAACAATCCGGTCTTGAATCCCTTCGGCAATAAACTCGTGCGGGTGATGGGGGTCCGCCTCCTGGTGGATGCGAAGAAGGACCCGGCGATGCTCCATTTTTACCTGAAGGATGCCGGGGATATGGACGGCGACGGCGTGACCGATGCGCAGGAATTCCTGGACGGGACCAATCCCGATAACCGGTATCACGGCGATCCCCTGGCGCTCTTTTTGACGAATGTGCAGCACCATCTGTTCGAGATCGTGATGATCTTTATGGCGACCGGCGCCGGAATGTTCGGCTTGTCCAATCTGCTGATGGCATTTGCTGCCGGCGGAGAAGGAAAGAAGCGCAGCAACTCCGTATAATCTTCGTTGTTCCGTATGAATCGTTGACACTCAAGATCGGTGACGGGTGTGCCCGCGAATTCGGCGGTACCGGATACCGTGTCGCTGGTTGTCACGGCGGGAAAGTATATAGCATCATTCATTCCGGGATTCCCGTCAGCGACACATACTACTCATGTGCGTATGCAATGCGCACCGTTCCGTTATGATATGAACACATCAAACATCACAGCATCCATCGAGCAATTATCTCCTGCCTATTTCGCCCTTATTATGGCGACGGGGATTATTTCCATTGCCGGTTTGTTGTTTGGTCTTAAAGAATTTGCCTCGCTTCTGCTTCTGGTGAATCTCATCAGTTATGTCCTCTTATGCATTTTGTATGTCTATCGGTATGTGAAATACTCTGCCAAGGTTGTCGACGATCTCACGGATCACGCCAAAAGTCCCGGGTTTTTGACATTTGTTGCGGCAAGTAACGTCCTGGGTGTTCAGTTCCTCTTGATATGGAATGATGTCGTGACGGCAAAAATATTGTTTATGATCGGTGCGCTCTCCTGGGTGTTGTTGATCTATCTTTTTTTTAGTCTCGTAATCGTGAAGCAGGAAAAACCGTCGATTGAGAAAGCGATCAGCGGAGTATGGCTGCTCACGGTGGTGTCCACTCAGTCAGTGTCGGTCCTGATGACACAATTGTCCGGACACATACCCTTTCCTGTAGAATGGACGCTCTTTAGTTCGCTGGTCTTTTTTCTTTGCGGTTGCATGTTGTACATTATTGTGATCACATTAATCATGTACCGGCTGGTCTTTTTCACTCTTCAGGCAGAGCAGTTTGCACCGCCGTATTGGATCAATATGGGTGCGGTGGCCATTACGACACTGGCCGGTTCGTTGTTGATCCACCGGCATGCCGAATCAGCATTGATCGTTTCTCTGCTTCCATTCCTCAAGGGCTTTACGCTTTTATTCTGGTCCATCGGCACATGGTGGATTCCGTTGGTATTCATCCTCGGCATCTGGCGGCATTGGGTGAAGAAGATACCGCTCGAGTACCATCCGCAATATTGGGGCATGGTCTTTCCATTGGGAATGTATACCGTGTCGACGGTGAGATTGGCTGCGGCTATCGATATGCCTCTGATTCTAAAGATTGCGGATGTGTTCGTTGTTATCGCTTTGGTTGTATGGGGGATCGTGTTCTGGGGTATGATCATAACGTTGTTCCGCGTGTTCTTCGTAACCCGGGATCCATGAGCCGGACGACCGCAGAGTACGTTGGGTACGATCCATTGCGAGTGTTAAGGTTCGTCCATGAGAGAGTGTTTTTCGGTGAACACAAAGTGTTAACGATACCCCCATTTATCCCGGTGCGGGAACACGGTGCGTGGGTCATGATCATCGCCCCTATGGTGTCCGGCATGCTGTTTGCACCGGAACTCTCTTGGAACATGCTCCTGTACGGCATTGCCGTACTCTGTGTGTTTATGGCTTATCCGTCCGCCGAACAATTGTTCCGTATTTGGTCCGGTGCGCATCGTACCGCGGAGGAACGATGTGGGGCAAGAGTGTGGACCGCCGTGTTTGTGCTGACAGGAGTAGCGGCAGTGATTCCGTTACTGTGGCAGGGGTACGGGATTAGGATCTCTTGCCGTCTTGTTCTTCGGTCTCCACGTTGTCATTGTCAGAATCGTGCACGACAAGCTTTTCGGTGACCTTCCTGCGGTCATCGCTGCCACACTGTCCGGTCCCGGAATGGTGTATGTCGGAGGTGAAAATGAGCTGTTCTCACTACTTGAGGCCTGGCTTCCCCCGACATTATTTATTTTATTGTCCGTAACGGTGGTGCATGTTCATCTTTTCCTGAAAAACAACACGGAGGTCCGGCGCACTTCGTCTGGTATGCGTCGTCCGGCGTTGTGGCTGACGGTGTGGTGCTGGGGAACCGGTCTTACAGTATCGATCATTGCTGAACGGATCCCGGTGATACTGCTGCTGGCGTACGTGCCCTTGACAGCGGAGTTCCTCGCGGTCGTTATCCGTCGCCAGCCGGCACGGTCGCTGAAATCGCTCGGCTTCCGGTTATTGGTTCATGCCGTGGCGTTTCTGGCGCTGGCGGCATTCGTCATCCTCTAATCGTTCAACATCTATGGATAATAGCCTATGACTGATTTCTCACTGCAATGGATAGTATTTCTTGCATGGTCGGTGCTGTCGATCATCGTCTTAACGGTCTTTTATATGATGTATCGGCAGTCCCGCCGGGATCCCTCGACCATGACGTATGATGTGATCAATAAAAAGCGATTCCGATTTTTCTACGGGACGATCGTTTTTTTACTGATTGCATTTTTCGCGGCAGTTTCCGGAGCACCCTATGCTGAACGGGAGACGCCTGAGGTGATCATCGGAGTGAAATCAAAAATGTTTCTGTTTGAAATGACGCAGGATACGGTTGGAACAAACCAATTGGTGGAGTTCCGGATCACGACCGAGGATGTGACGCATGGCTTCGGCATCTATGATTCGACCGGGACGATCCTGGGACAGGTACAGGCCATGCCGAAATATACGAACCGGCTCCGCATCCGGTTCCCTGAACCAGGGACATACAGTATCTTATGTCTGGAATACTGCGGTACGCTCCATCACCAGATGCGTTCCACCATAACTGTGAGATGATAATCATGAAAGAACCCCTCTTTTCCGTTCCCATCAGCAATTTTCTGCTCCGCAGGGTGACACTGGTGTGGCTGATGCTGTCGCTGGTCTTGTTCCTCATCCCGGCGGTGTTCGGTTTGTTGATGCGTTCGATCCAGGCGCAGATCCCCGGAATATCCGCTCAATACTTCTACCATTTCCTCACATCGCATGGCTTGCTGATGGTGGGGATCTGGTTCACAACGTCACTGGCACTGTTATCGTTCGCTTTTAGTTCGTACGTCTCGCCGAATCCGCTGCTGATCATCATTGCCATCGCCCTGATCGTGGTCGGTGCTCTGATGTCGCTCTGGGCGGTCTTCATCGGCGACATGGCCACCGGATGGTATTTTCTCTACCCGTTGCCGTTACGATTGGGGACAGTGACAGGAAGAGTCATGTTCTTTGCCGCGATCGGTGTTCTGGGCGTAGGGTGGCTTCTCTGGTGTATCGCTCTGTTCTTAGCCGTTGCTCAGCGGTATACCCTGCGGGAGGCTCTCGGTTGGCATTATATCGCGAAAGAGACAGCACCGAATGTACCGCCGATGATCATGATCGCCGGGGTTAGCCTTGTTGCCGTGATCATCTGTTTGCTCATGGCGGTGATCCTGCTGCTGCTGTTCGCGCTGGAATTCCTCAGTACCGCCTCCAACGATGCCCTGTTGATGAAGAATCTGGTATTTGTCTTCGGGCACACCCTTGTGAATATGAACCTGTATCTGGTGATCGCTTTGGTCTATGAATATTTCCCCAAATACGGCGGGGGAGAATTCAAGAACAGCCGGATGCTTGCCATCGTCTGGAATAGCGTTCTGTGTATCGTCCTCTTCGCGTACTTCCACCATTTATACATGGACTTTGCCCAGCCCTCTGTCATACAGTATGTCGGACAATTTGCGTCGTATGGGGCAGGGCTGATGGCGGCCACGTTTACCATTTTTTCCGTACTGGCGTTTGTGATGACGCACCGGATGGAATGGTCCTTCTCCTCCATCGCGACGTTCACGGCCATTGCGATGTGGACGATCGGCGGTATTGCTGCGGTGATCGATGCGACCATTCCGGTCAATTTTAAGATGCACAATACCTTGTGGGTGCCGGCACATTTCCATTCCTACTATTTCACCGGTGCCGTGATGATGATGCTGGCATTCATGTGGACCATTGCCATGGAGGTCAGCGGACGGACAGAACAGACATGGATCCGCCGCGTAGTTCTCCCCTTGCTGTTTATCGGCGGCGGAGGATTCGTGCTGATGTTCTATCTCAGCGGTATGCAATCCGTACCGCGGCGGTATGCCCTGTATCCTGCACTGTTGGGTCATGGAACGGCGCTGTCGTACGTTGCCGTGGTCTTTATCCTGATCTTCCTGCTGGCATATCTTGTGCTTGCCGGTGTGCTGATCACCAGAATGATCCGCGGATTACGGCGGTGAGAACTGCGCTGTGGAACATCCTGGCCGTGCTGTTCGTGGTGCGGCCTGGTACCGCCGAGGAAGCGGTCCAAAATCTGTACCGTCGCGTTCCGGACATCGCGGTCATCACATCGGACGGTCGGACGGAGTCGTTGTCCGCACTCAGTAAGGGAATGCCGGTGATGATCACGATCGCCAACAGCCGCTGCACCGGCATCTGCTATCCCTGGCTCTTTCAGCTGCGAGACCGGGTATCGGAGTCCGGTGCGGAACTGAGCGGTATCCGGTTCATCATCCTCAGTATCGATGAACGGGACACCCCGATGAACGTCGCGGCCATGGCAGAGATGCTGAAAATGCATCATGACAAGCGATGGCTGTTCGGTACCGTGCGGACGGAAGATCGGGATCGCTTTGCGGAGGCATTCGGTTTCACGTACCGGTTCGATTCACTTCGCAGTCAATACGACCATCCTCCGATGCTGGCGGGAGTGAATGCGAACGGCGTGGTGCTGCGGATCCTCAGTTCCATGGAGCTGACGCCGACAGAGTTCTGGCTGCTGGTGCGGGAGATGCATGATGAATTCATTCCGATGATGAAAGCGACCGAGGCGAGCTGGGTCACCTGTTTCACCTACGATCCGCTGAGCAATCAGTATTCTATCAGCTGGGGAGTGGTGATGCTGTATCTGCCGGTACTCGCCGGTTTCGCATTGGTATGGTGGATTTTCCGGAGCTCCGGTCGCAGGCGTCGTCAACAGTCCCCGGGGTTGCACACGGATCTGAATGGTTTATCGTGATGGAACGGCAATGGTTCAAATGGCTTCCTGTGATCGATGCCGAACTCTGCACATCGTGCCGTGCGTGTGTTGATGCGTGCGGACCGGGATGTCTGACGATCCCGGAACAGCGCACGGCTGTACTGACCAATCCGGACGCGTGCGGCAGTGAAGAGCATTGTATCGCCCCCTGTCCTGAACACTGCATTACGATGGAATGGATTCCGTGGCGAGGAGATATCGGCCGCGGAGTCTGGACCTACCGGGATCCGGTCCATCGTGCGAACGAACCCGCGGGACAGTGAATGTCTCGATTTACAATTTCCCTCCACAATTACACAACGACAACAGAAAGGAATACCGGCGACATGGAGCACAACATACTCACAGAGAAAATGATCAACGATATCGTCACAGAGGACTACCGCACCGCGGCGATCTTTGAAAAGTATTCGCTCGATTTTTGCTGCAACGGCGGTGTGACCATCGAAGCGGCCTGCCGGGAAAAGAACATCGATCCCGCACCGGTGCTCGCCGAATTGAGCCGGTTGTTCGAAGCGGCGGGTCCGGCTGTCGATACGGCCGCTTCCATGGAGCCTGATGCACTCATCGACCATATCGTATCGGTGCATCACGCGTATGTAGCACGGATGATCCCGGTGATCTATACGCATACACAGAAGGTCGCTGCCGTTCATGGAGGCCGGCATCCGGAAGTGGTGAAGATCGCCGATCTCTTTTCCTCGGTCGCGGAAGAACTGATCCATCACATGAAGAAGGAAGAGATGATCCTCTTCCCGTATATCGAACGGCTTGTTGCCGCGAAGCGGACCGGCACGCCGATCTCTGCTCCGCCCTTCGGAACCGCAAAGAATCCCATCGCCATGATGGAGCGGGAACATCAGGATGCCGGGGACGGACTCTATCAGATACGCGAATTGTCGGCGAAATATCAGCCGCCGGCAGATGCATGCACCACCTATCGAGTGTCATTCAAGGAATTGCAGGAATTCGAAGAGGATCTGCACCGGCATGTTCATCTGGAGAACAACATCCTTTTTCCGTCAGCCATTCGGTTGGAAGAGGAGCTGACGTCCGTGCGCTGAACGGTTTATCGGGAAGGAAAAACAGCGAAGGCCGGCATTAATGCCGGCCTTCGCTTGTACACACCACGCAGGCGTTTCGTACGAGGTTTACACGTCCAGCGCCACGGTGATCATGCTGATGCTGCCGATGCGGCTTCCCAGCGACGTGAACCCGTAATCGATGCGGAGCTTGTTCATCACCAGTCCTCCGCCGAGTGAGAAGCCCGCCATGCCGGCGGAAGAACCGATCTTCAGCTCCTTCCGACGTTCGTTGTTGTAGCCGAAGCGGAACCGCAGCGCCTTGCTGAGCGTGAACTCGCCGCCCACGGTGAAGCTGGTGAAGCGTTCGAAGAACGAATCGGCCGGGTCGTTGAGACGGTGGAAATTGAGGCTCAACTGCAGCGGAAGATGCTGCGGTTTGACGGTGCCGCCGATGCGGACGTCGAGCGGGAGCGGTTCTTTCGTGTCGACGTACGGATCGGTCTGGGTCCCCGCATTGGAGACGACGAGACCGATGGTGATGGGGTCGTCACCAGGGATGAGGTAGAGCAGCCCGGCGTCCCCCGCGATCGCGGACGAGGAGGAGGCGTCGATGGTGGAACGGATGTAGCGGACCGTGACGCCGTAATAGAGGTTCTCCTCCAGCGGATTGGCCATGGAGAGGGAGAGGGCCAGGTCGCCCGCGGTGAACGTGCCGAGGTCGTTCGCGAAGATATCGGTCTTCGTGAAGTCGCCGTAGTCCATGTAATTGACCCCGAACCCGAACAGGCCGATCCCATCGACGGACTGCGCATAGGCGGCGAATCCGGCGTTGATGTCCAGCAGGTGATTGGTGTACCCGAAAGCGGCCTGGGGACCGGCAAGGGTCGCGAGACCGGCGGGATTGTAGAACATCGACACCGGATCGCCGTTCATCGAAACGAAGCTCCCCGCCATGGCGGACGCACGGGCGCCGACATCACCGCGGAGGAAGTCGTACGTGGGACGGTCACCGGAGAGGGCAAGGAACGGTACAACGAGCAGGCACAGAACGGAACGCATCAGAACTCCTCGACTATCGGTTCAATGTAGCCAAGTGCCTTCTCAAATTCAATATTTTATCTGGAGCGGATTATTGGTATTATGACCGACATGAGATTCGCCGCCGTCATCCTTCTCCTCGCGCTCGCCGGGTGCGCCGGTCAGCGTCCGCCCGAAGGGGGTCCGCTGGACACCACACCGCCGGAGATCCTCTCGATCTACCCCGCGCCCAACACCATCAATTTCGACGGGGACCGCATCGCGGTCGAGTTCAGCGAGTACGTGGACCGGCGCTCCGTGGAGGATGCGGTCTTCATCTCGCCCGCCATCGAAGACGCCGAGTTTGAATGGAGCGGTACGGAGATGGAGCTCGTCTTCACCTCCCCGCTCCGGACCAACACGACGTACGTGGTGACCATCGGTACGGACGTCGCCGACCACCGGAACCGGAACCGGATGGCCCACGCGGTGACGATCGCCTTCTCCACCGGTCCCGCCATCGACCGGGGGGCGGTGGAGGGGAGGATCTACGACGACGCTCCGCAGGGGGTGATGATCTTCTCGTACCGCACCGACGGCATCAAGGCCGACACACTGAACCCGGTCGTCACCAAACCCGACTACATCACGCAGGCGGGGACGGACGGGACCTTCCGCCTCACCAACATCGCGCCCGGAACGTACCGGCTCTTCGCCGTGAAGGACGAGTACCGCAACCTGCTCTATGACCCCGAAACGGACGCGGCGGGAGCGGCCGCCGACATCACCCTGACCCAGACCGACACGCTGACGCGGGACGTCCGTTTCATCCTCGCGTTGGAGGACACCACGGCCCCGCGGCTGCAGTCCGTGACCGCGCCGGACGACCGGCATCTCACGGTCCAGTTCAGCGAGCCGGTCGATTCGGCCAGCGTGGCCTCCGCGCGATTCTCCGTGACCGATACGAACGGCGTCGCCGCCCTTCCGCTGCTGTCGCTCTTCCGGGCCGCGGCCCCCGCCAACGCCTATTCCCTCGTCACCGGCGTGCAGACACGCGATTCGCAGTACGTGCTGTCAGCGGACGGTGTGCGGGACAAGGCAGGCTTTTCCATCAATCCGCTGGCGCGCGCGAAATCGTTCAAGGGCTCGGCCGTTCCGGACACCGTTCCACCCGGCATCGCCTCCATCTCCATCGGCGGTCCGTCGGGCACGCTTCTGCCGGGCGCCGCCATCCTCATCCAGTACGACGATGCGGTCACGCTGCTCGAACCCGATTCGCTCGTCCGCATCGTCGCGATGAAGGACACGGCGGCCGTGCCGGTCACCGTCGCGAAGACATCCCCCGCCTCCATCGCCGTCATTCCGGTGAAGCCGGTCAGGTCGGGCGAATCGTACGTGCTGGAACATCATCACCGGTTCCTCCGAGATACTGCCGGCAACCGCCGGCGCGATTCGGTGTCGGTCTATCCCTTCACCGGGGACGATCCGGAACGGTTCGGCAGCATCGCCGGGAACGCCGCGGGACTGAGCGGCTCCGCTCCTAAAGTGGTGCAGGCGTTCAACATGAACGACCGGAAGCAGCCGCCGCTGACCGTGACGGTGGGCCCGAACGGGACGTTCCAGTTCACGATGATGCCCGAGGGTCGGTACGCGCTGCGGATGTTCGACGACCGGAACGGCAACGGAACCCATGATGCGGGACGGCTGTATCCGCACGAACGCGGGGAACGGTTCATCATCGGAAAGGATACGGTGCGTGTGAGGGCCCGGTGGCCGGTGGACGGTGTCTTCCTGCGGGAGTGAGGCTTACGGCTCCATGGGCACCGCTGCGGCGGTGCTGTCGATGGGCTGGGGAGCCGGCGGTTTGGGAGGCTGGTTCCTGATCACCCGGTCCGGAACGATCCAGGCGTTCTTGAACCCTTCCCCGCGGAACTGTTCGAGGGTCCCTTTCGCTTCGGCGCGGCTGACGAAATCGCCCACCCGGATCTTGTAGGCGGGCACTTCGTACACCGTGTAGAACCATGAGGCGGGAAATCGGGCGAGGAGGTCGTTGCGGACGGTGACCGCTTCGTCGTAGTTGTTCGTGGCGACCAGCTGTACGCGGTATCCCTGCAGCGTCTCGGGCGCCGCGACGGTGAGCCGGTCGATGCCCCGCCCGAACGTCTTCGACGAATCGGTCCGTTTGTACAGATACACTTCGGTGTCGTAGAACGACGGCCGGAACGACCGCTCGAACGTGCTCAGCCGTTCCGTCCGGGGCTGCACAAAGACGGTGTCCTGCGCCTGCACGGCGGCCGCGCACCAGAGCACGCACACCACGGTCCATCGCGCCATCCTTCCGCTCCTCATCGCACCAGCTCCGCGATCCACGCTTGTCCGAACTCCTTCGGGAACTTCCCTTTCACGGCGGCCATGAACGCCGTCGCCTCCCGAAAGGAGGTGAAATGTCCGATGCAGAGCCGCTCCATCTTCAGCCGTTCCGACGAGAACCGGATGACCGGCTGCGAGAAGTGCTTCCGCAGCAGCTGTTCGTTCCGGTCCGCATTGCCGCGGAGCCGGAAGGCGCCGACCTGAACGGTATAGAAGCGCTGCGGCGCCGGGGTGCGGGTCGCCGCCGGCGTGGTGACGGGCTGTTTCTCCCGTTTCCGTGCGACGGCGGTGAGCGTGTCGGCCTGGACATCGAACCGGTGCGGGGCGTTGGAACGTGCGGGCCGCACCGAATCGGCCGGTGCATCGGCGGCGGAGACGGACGGAGCCGACGTCTCAGGAACCGCTTCGGCCTCGGCCATCTCCGGTTCGGTCGTCTCGGTCATGTATTCGTCCTCCGACGTCATCTCGGCGGAAGAACAGCCGGAGGCTGCAGCGCCGAGCAGGCACAGCAGAGCGGCAAGGATGAAGGACCTAATATTTCCCACCGGACGCTCCGATCTGTTCAATGGGGTGCCATGTGGTCTTGACCTCCTGCAGGTCCATGATGAGGTACGGATGCTCCGCCTCCGGCTTCTCCCACTTCATGACCCAGGTGAAGGGCCGCTTCACGTTCAGCGCGGCGTTCTCGCGGATGGTCCGTTCCTCGCCGCGGTCGGTTCGGCAGTACACCACGGCGTTCACGTCCATGTGACTGGAGAAGTGGGTGTGCAGTTCGGCGCTGTCGCCGGTGAGGATGTTCACCACGCCGCCGGGGAGGTCCGACGTGGCCAGCACTTCGGCGAAGGTGACCGCGGAGAGGGGACGCGACCGCGAGGCGAGCACCACGCAGCTGTTCCCGCCGGCGATGCACGGGGCGATCACCGAGACGAGACCGAGCAGGGGACTCTCTTCGGGCGCGATGATGGAGACGACGCCCGTCGGTTCCGGCACGGAGAAGTTGAAGTGCGGCGTGGCGACCGGATTGACGGTGCCGAAGAGCTGCTGATACTTGTCGCACCATCCGCTGTAGTACACCATCCGGTCCACCGCCGCCGCGACCTCCTTCTTCGCCGCGGCCGGCGTCATCCCCGTCCGCACCATCTCTTCGACGAACTGCTCCTTCCGTCCCTCCATCATCTCCGCGATGCGGTAGAGGATCTGGCCCCGGTTGAAGGCGGCCCGTCCGGACCAGCCGGCGAATGCGCTCCGGGCGGCGACGACCGCGTTCCGGAAGTCTTTCCGGGAGGAGAGGCAGACGTCCGCGATGACGGTTCCCCGGCGGTCCTTGAGCGGATAGTACCGTCCGCTCTCCGTGCGGGGGAACTGTCCGCCGATGTAGATCTTGTAGGTCTTCAGAACTTCGATGCGTGTCATGGTCGTTGCCGGTGGATGGTTCACAAGTGTACGTAGGGGAGGAGTCCGTGCAGTCCTCCTTCGCGGCCGAAACCGCTCTCCTTATAACCGCCGAAGGGGGAGGTCGGATCGAACTTATTGTACGTGTTCGCCCACACGACGCCGGCGCGCATCTTGGACGTCATGTTGAAGATCTTCGAGCCTTTGTCGGTCCAAACGCCCGCGGAGAGGCCGTACGGGATGTTGTTCGCCTTCTCGATGGCCTCTTCCACCGTGCGGAAGGTCTGCACGGCGAGCACCGGACCGAAGATCTCCTCCTGCACGAGGCGGTGCGACTGCGACGTATGGAGGAAGAGGGTCGGCTTGCAGAACCAGCCTTTGGAGGGGAGGGTGGCGGAGGATTGGTGCAGTTCCGCCCCTTCGTTCACGCCGATGGCGATGTAGGACGATATCTTCTCGAGCTGTTCCTTCGAGTTGATGGCGCCGATGTCGGTGTTCTTGTCCAGCGGGTCCCCCACGATGAGGGTCTCCATCCGCTCCTTCAGCTTGCGGATGACGGCGTCCGCGACCCCTTCCTGGACGAGCAGGCGCGAACCGGCGCAGCAGACATGTCCCTGATTGAAGAAGATGCCGTTCACGATCCCTTCCACCGCCTGGTCGATGGCGGCGTCTTCGAAGACGATGTTCGCGGCCTTTCCGCCGAGTTCCAGCGTCACCTTCTTCGCCGTTCCGGCCACCGCCTTCTGGATGAGCTTCCCGACATCGGTGGAACCGGTGAAGGCGATCTTGTTCACGTGCGGATGCGCCACGAGCGCCGCGCCGGTCTTTCCGAAACCGGTCAGGATGTTGACGACGCCGTCCGGCAGTCCGCTGTCGCGGATGACCTCGGCCAGTTTGAGCGCGGTGAGCGGAGTGGTCTCCGCCGGCTTGAGCACCACCGTGTTCCCGGCGGCGAGGGCCGGGGCGATCTTCCAGGCGGCCATGAGCAGCGGGAAGTTCCAGGGGATGATCTGTCCGGCGACGCCGAGCGGACGGGGGGAACGGTTCGGAAAGGCGTACGGCAGTTTGTCCGCCCAGCCGGCGTAGTAGAAGAAATGGTTCGCCGCCAGGGGAATGTCCACGTCCCGCGATTCGCGGATCGGTTTGCCGCCGTCCATGCTCTCGATGACGGCAAACTCCCTGGCGCGTTCCTGGATGATGCGCGCGATGCGGTAGATGTATTTCGCCCGCTCCTTCGCCGGGGTCCGGCTCCAGGTCCGTTCATAGGCCCGCTTCGCCGCGGAGACCGCGGCGTCGACGTCCTTCTCTCCCGCGTCGGCGACCTCCGCCAGGGCTCCTTCGGTCGCTGGATTCACCGTGACGTAGTGCCGTCCGCTCTTCGGCGGAACGAACGCGCCGTTGATGAAGAGTCCGTACCGGTCCTGCAGCCGGATGTGGTCGCTGCTCTCCGGCGCCGGAGCGTAGGTCCAGCCGGAGAAGAAGGAGAGCGCCGCGGCGCCGTCCGTTGTGTCCTGTGCTTTCATCGTCGTCCTTGGGGGACCGGACCCGCGGAAGGGTCCGTCCGACCGTGGTGGTTAGTCGTTCGAGAAATAGTCCTTGCTCTGGTAGGCGCCGCGCCGTTCCTTCCCGATCTGCAGCAGCACGTCGTTCGCCAGACTGCTCGCGCCGAAGCGGAACCATTCGTTGCTCATCCACGCCGCGCCGAGGGTCTCGTGCAGCATCACGAGGTAGTGGATGGCGACCTTCGCGGTGGAGATGCCGCCGGCCGGCTTCATGCCGACCATCCGTCCGGTGCGGTGGTAATGGTCCTTGATGGCCTGCAGCATGACGAGAGTGACCGGCATCGTGGCGGCAGGCTGCACCTTGCCCGTGGAGGTCTTGATGAAATCGGCGCCGGCGGCGATGGCGATGTCACTGGCGCGCCGGACGTTGTCCAGGGTGGAGAGCTCACCGGTCTCGAGGATGACCTTCAGCCGCGCAGAACCGCACGCCTCCTTCACCGCCGCGATCTCGTCGAACACGTACGCGTAGTTGCCGTTGAGGAACTCGCCCCGGGAGATCACCATGTCGATCTCGTCCGCCCCTTCCGACACCGCGAAGCGGGTGTCGGAGAGCCGGACATCGAGGGAAGCGTTGCCGCTGGGGAAGGAAGTGGCGACAGAGGCGACCCGGATCCCGGTTCCCGTCAGCGCCTTCTTTGCCGTGCGGACATGGTTCGGATAGACGCAGACCGCCGCGACGGTCGGCAGGTCCGGCAGATGGTCGCACAGATGCGCCGCCTTATAGCACATCTGCGTCACCTTTCCCGGGGTGTCCTTCCCCTCCAGCGTCGTCAGGTCGATCATGCTCAGGGTGAGCGTCAGCGCCTGCATCTTCGACCCTTTCTTGATGCTTCGGGCCGTGAATCGTGCCGCACGCTCCTCGACGCCGACCTGGTCGACGACGGGGCTGAGCCGGAACAGAGTATTCTTCTCGTCAGTGGTCATCGCAGCAGAGTCATTTTCCTCGTGGAAGTGAGCGGTCCTGACGTTAATCTATAAAAATATACCCCCGATGACAACTGCCGGGCGTCGAAAATCAACGAATGGGGGCCGGCGGTTAGGAACCCGTCCGTGATGACCGCCGCCTCCTGTCCTAAGGGCGTGTAGACACGGAGAGAGGTGTGTCCGGCGTGCGGAAGCGTGAACGAGATGACCGTGGAGGGATTGAACGGATTCGGGTGGTTCTGCGCCAGTGTGAACGACGCCGGAGCGGATGCTGGCTCGGCCGATTGAGGTGATGCGGCATGGCCGGTGATGCGGATGTCGTCGACGCTCCATCCGTCGTGCTCGATGGCGCCGTCCGACAGGAGACGGAAACGGAGCTTCATCGGTTTCCCGGCGAAGAAGGAAAGGTCGGCGCGCTGCTCCAGCCATGTCATGCCGGGTGTGTATCCGTCATACCCGTGGAGTGTCGCCGGCTGCATGCTGCCGTCCCGTGCCGAGCCGCGCCTTGCGGACGTGGTGCGGAGCGGTGACCACGAGATTCCGCCGTTGGACGAGGCTTCGACGATGGCGAAATCCCACGTCGATTCCACCTCCCATACCGTCCGGAAGGTGAGTTCCGCCGAACCGAACGCTGTGAGATCGAGCGGTGTCGTCAGGGTGAGTGCGTTGTTCGCGTTCGGCGCATAGTCGCCGGCGGGACTGTCGGTGAAATACGTGTTCCCGTTCGACGTCTCCGTCGCGACGCCCCAACCGCTTCCGGTGTTCCACATCGCGGTGGTGGCCGCGCTGTCATGGAAGAGCACCGTTCCCGTGCCGCTGTAGAACCGCAGCGTGTCGCTCTTCAGGATGCCGGCGGAGTCCGAGGCCTGCACGACGACGGCGCGGGGTCCCTCCGGAACGGAAGGAATGAGGAAGACGACGGTCGATTCCGCCATGGAAGGAACGGCGCCGAGCGTCCGCTGCACCGGCGCTCCTCCGGGGAGCGGGGCGGCGGAGAGATTCCACACGCCGGAGCGCTGCAGTCCGATGTTGCGGACCTTGACCGCGAGCGCGGTGACGCCGGGCGCGGATTGCTCCGCCGTGAAGTCACGGAACGACGGAAACGCGCCCGCGGTGTACGCGAGGAGGACGTTCTGGTGCACGTTCTCTTCCGCGAGGGGATAGATCTCGGCCTTCGTCGGCCAGAAGCCGGTCGCGCCGACCTCGGGGGTGAAGGCGAAGGTCGGCACCTTTCCGGAATCGCTGTACATGTAATCGTCCGAGTTTCCCCGGGTCGAATACTGCACCGTCTCCAGATCGGTGCCGGTGGTGTACCGGCTTCCGCCGGTCATCTCGTACGCCCAGTACCGGTACAGTATTGAATCATCGCTCTCACCAGAACGGTATCCCCAGGGATAGATGAGGTAGTTGCCGTAGGTATGGTAGTTGAAACAGGTGCGGATGTTCCGTTGTTCGATGAACCGGCGAACCGCCTGCGTCTCCGGCTCGGAGAACGGGTCCGTGCCGCGGTAGGAGTCGTTGTTCGGCGTGGTGCTGGAGCCGAGCGGATTCGGATAGTCCCACATGAAGTGGGGACCGTAGTTCCGGTTCAGGTCCACTCCCTTGTTGGACGTGCCGACGTCCCTCCGGTTCTTCCGGTGCATACCGCCTCCCTCCGGATTGGTCGCTTCATTATAGAGGACGCCGTCCGGGTTCACCGCGGGGATGAACCACATCTGTCGGTTCTCCACCAGGTATGTGGCGACCGGATCGGTGCCGTAGTTCTCCAGCAGCCACCACATGAAATAGATGACGGTCATCATGCTCTGCGGCTCCCGCGCGTGATGCAGCGACGTGTAGAGCACTTCCGGCTCTCCGGGCTCGTGGGTCCCGACGCCGTCGGAGATCTTCACCGCGTAGATGGGACGGCCTTCGATGGTGATGCCGATGGAATCCTTCGCCGCGGCGAGGGCGGGAAAGAGCAGATGCATCGAATCGATCTGCTGCACCATCTCCTGATACCGGAGGAATCCCCCCATCGACCCGTAGCGGAAGTACGTCGGCGCACCGGACGGGAGGGAGGACGAGACCGGGAGAGCGGACGAACGGCGAGCCGCATAGTGCCGTTCCCAGTCGGGGATGAGAACAGTGTACGGGATACCGTTCGCACGGAGCGCTTCCGCCTCGTCGCCGCTGACGAACACATCGACCGCCGTACCGATCTTACCGCTGAAATGGTCCGTAGCGACGCCGAGTGCGGTGAGACGCCGGAACTCCTCCGCGGAACGGACCGGGATGCGCACCTGGCTGTAGCGCGGCTGTGCCGCGGCGGAGAACAAGGCGGTGATAATGAGGAGGAACAGGATGATTGGTTTCATCGTGTGACGACCATCTTTCGGGTTCGTGTGTAAGGACCGGCGGTGAGCGTGTACAGATAGACGCCGGATGGGATGGAAGCGGCGCTGAACGTTTCGACGTGCCGTCCCGCAGGGCGCTGCGCCTGCACCAGTGTCGCAATGCGGCGTCCGAGCAGGTCGTACACCGACAGGTCGACGAACTGCGCGGCGGCCAGCGTATAGCCGATGGTTGTGGATGGATTGAACGGATTCGGCATGTTCTGTTCGAGATGGAACGAGCCGGGGAGCGGGATGTCGCTCCCGCCGGCATGGGTCACCGACGGGGCGAGCAGGACGTACACCGTGTCGGTCGTCCCCGCCTTCGTGACGATGCTGAGGGTGTCCGCGGTGTATCCGCTCTTCGCGAAGAGGACGGAATGCGTTCCCGCCGCGGTGCCGTAGCGGTAGATGCCGGTCGCGGTCGTCGTCTGGATCCGTCCGGTCTCCAGCACCGTCACCGTCACGCCGGAGAGGGGGGCGTTCGTCAGCGCATCGCGCACGATGCCGACGACGGAGCCGCCGGGCTTTTCGTTCACCGTCAAGACGTACAGGCCGGTGTTCATGTCCGACACGGCGACCTTGCCCGACGGGAAGTACGGATACACGCCCCAGGCGCCGTGGAACACCGGGTGGTCTCCGCTCTTCCGCGGTCCGGGGTACGTGTCGTAGAACGCCACCTCGATGGGATTCGCCGGGTTCGAAACGTCGAGGACGCGGAACCCGTCCCCGTAGTACGCGATGTACAGGAAGTTCCCCTTCACGAACACGTTGTGGATGCTGGCGGTCGCGGACGAGACCCACGATGCGATCTCGACCGGAGCGTTCCGGTTCGTGATGTCGTAGATGTGCAGCTTGTACGGGTTCGTGATGGTCGCGGAGGGGGCTTCGGTGGCGACGAACATCGTCCGACCGTCGTCGCTCAGCCAGACCTGATGCGTCCGTCCTTCGGGTACGGTCGGCACCATGCTGACGACCTTCGATGCGGTGTTCTGCGTATAGTGTCCCTTCACGGTGAGGTCCACGATGTCGAGTCGTCCGGCATTGATGGCGGCGGCGTAGAGCGTGTCGTTGCGGACGTATGCGTCGTGCACGTACGGCGTGCTTCCTTTGCCGTAGGAACCGACCTGCCGCGGATTCACCGGGTCCGAAACGTCCATGATGCGCGTGCCGCCGAAATCACCGCCGTTCGCATAGAGGAAGTGTCCGTCGATGGTGAGCGTGTGGGCGCGGAGGTACGATTGGACGGACGTCGTGGTGTCCTTCCACGTGTACGTCTTCACGAACGTGACAGAATCGGGGAGCGTGCTCAGGTCGTGGATCTGGATGCCGGGACGTTTGGCCGGGTCGGTCCCTTCGGCGCCGACGTAGAGATGGTGACCGAACGTCCGGAACTCATGGTAATTGTAGCCGGAAGGCGGGCCAGGAAGGAGGGCCGTTTCCTTCAGCGGAAGCGACGAGATGTCCACGACGGAGGTCCCTTTGGACGTGCCGATGAACGCGTACTCTTTCCCGGACACGGTATCGGTCCAGCCCCACACTTCGGAGTAGTCCGCGCCGTTCGCTCCGCCGGTGTACGGATCGATGGAGCCGTAGAACGTCACGTTATAGGATGACTGACCGTACAGCACTGCCGTCGTCACTGCACAAAGGAACACGCACCGCATCATCGTCATGGTCTCCTTCTCCAGTTCACTCCTCGCTGAATGTTACCCGCCGCATGCCGCGCAGCGCGTTGCACAGGAACAACTCGTTCGCGTTCCGGACATCGTCCAATGTGATGACCGCTTCCTTCGCCCGCGGGTCGGTCTCGAGCACGTATCGGCGGTACACTCCCGGCAGGGCGCCGCTCTCCAACGGAGGGGTGAGCAGTCCGGTCCCTGTCTCTATAAATAGAGAGTGGATGGACCCTTCCGCCGCTTCGCCCCGTTCGTTCAGGAACAGATATTCCAGGATACCTTCCTCCGCCGCCGTCCGTGCATACCGGTCGTACACCTCCCGGTCGGTCGTCTTGTGCCGGCGTGAAGGATCGGTGGAGCGGATGCGTTCCGGTGCCAGTCGCATCACCGGCCGCACTGTTCTTTCGGCCAGTTCCGATGATTCGATGTCGTACCGCCCGTCCCGACGGAGCAGCAGCCGGAACCGCCGCCTCGTTCCCGGAGGATGCTGAAGGGCTTCGTTCTTCAATGCCGCGCGAACGGTCCCTTCGTCCATCGGAATGCCGAAGTATTCCGCGGAAGAGCGCAGCCGGTCCAGATGCAGGTCAAGGAGCGGAAATCCGTTCTCCCACAGCATCGTCTCGATGAGGGAATGGTCCGGTACGGCGCGGGTGAGGAACGACGCCTTCAACAGGCATTCGTCGTACTCCCGAACCGGGTCGGAGTCGAACACGATGCCGCTGCCGACACCCATCCGTCCGTTGCCGCCGGAGAGTTCGACGGTCCGGATGGGGACGTTGAAGACCGCGTCTCCTTCCGGTGAGATGAACCCCACCGCACCGCAGTACACGCCCCGCTCATGCCGTTCAAGTTCGCGGATGATCTGCATCGCCCGGATCTTCGGTGCGCCGGTGACCGAGCCGCAAGGGAAGAGGGCGCGGACGATGTCGAACAGACGGACCTCCGGCCGGAGCGTCCCGGTCACGGTGGAGGTCATCTGCAGTACGGAATCGTACGTCTCGACGGAGAACATCGCGGGAACGGCGACGCTTCCCGGCACGCAGATGCGGCCGAGGTCGTTGCGGAGCAGGTCCACGATCATCAGGTTCTCGCTCCGGTTCTTCTCGTCCGTCCGGAGCCACTCGGCGTTGCGCCGGTCCCCGTCCAGGTCCGCTCCGCGGGGGGCCGTCCCCTTCATCGGCCGGCAGGTAATGGTCCGTCCCGCGGTCCGGAAGAAGAGTTCGGGTGAGAAGGAGAGGATGTGCCTCTCCCCGAGATTGAGGAACGCCGCATAGGGGACCCGCTGCCGCCGGCGAAGATGAACGTACAGTTCCTCCGGGGATGCATCGGTACCGAACGTCACAGCATCGGTGAAGTTCACCTGATAGGCGTCCCCCTCCGCGATGTACCGCCGGATGCGTTCGACGGCGTGATGGTACGCTTCGGCGCCGATGGAGATCTGCAGGTTGCGGACGGGACTCTCCGTGCTCTCGGGCACCTCGTCGTCCGTGACCGCCCCGAACGCCGTCGGCGCTTCGAAGATGCCGAACCGGGCCAGCGGCGTTCCGGCAGCGGCGGGGGGATGCGGCAGGACGTCGTCCAGATGGTATCCGCACTCGTACGCGATGAAACCGGCCGCCCACCGTCCTTCCGCACGGCGGCGTTCCATCCGCTCGAAGAGGCCGGGGAGTTCGCCGGGCTCTGTCGCGGTCAGCGTTTCCAGAGGGGAATGAAAGAAGAGCGTGCGCGCCCCGTCCGAATCCGCCCGCGACGTTTCAAAGAGCATGGCACCGGGACGCTGCAGCAGCGGCAATAAAAAAGCACGGCCGGCGGACCGGCCGTGCTCCGGTGTCGCGCGGACCTCAGTCAACCAGTTGCTCCAGGTTGTTGCGCAGCTTCGCGATGGTCTCCTCGAAGTTCTTCTGCTTGGACCGTTCCTTCTCGATGACGTCCGCCGGCGCCTTGCCGACGAACTTCTCGTTCGTCAGTTTGGCGTTCACGCCGTTGAGCTGTCCGGTGAGCCGGTCGATCTCCTTCTGCAGCCGTTCCCGTTCCACCGTGGTGTCGATGATGCCCTTGAGCGGGATGAAGATCTCCTGGCCTTTCACCACGGCGCTCGCGGAGTATCCCGGTTTCGGGAGCGCCATGCCGGCGTTCATCGAATCGAGCTTCAGGAACTTCACCAGCGAGGGGCGCTGCTGTTCGAGTAGGTTCAGCCGGTCGTAGTCGTTGCAACTCGCCGCGAAGTCGATGCCGCGGGAGGGGGGGATGTTCATCTCGCTGCGGATCTGCCGTACCGCCGCGATGACCTCCTGCAGGAAGTCCATCTCGCGCTCCGCCACCGGGTCGATCAGGGAGAGGTCCGCGTTCGGCGCCGCGGCGCGCATGATGGATTCGCTGTTCCGGCGGTCGCCGAGGTGCTGATAGATCTCCTCCGTCACGAACGGCATGAACGGATGGAGGAGCTTCAGCGTCTCCTCGTAGATGGAGAGGGCGCGGTTGAGGAGGGCGCGCTTCAGGGAGTCGTCGGAGGTCTCCTGGATGCGCTGCTTCACGAACTCGACGTACCAGTCGCAGAAGTCCTTCCAGAGGAACTCGTAGATGAGCTTCACGGCGTCGTTCACCCGCAGCTGGTCCATCGCGGCGGCGATGTCGCGCGCGGTGGTGTTGAAGCGGGAGAGGATCCAGCGGTCCGCCAGCTCCGTCGGCGCCGCGGCGGCGATGGGGAGACCGTCGCCGGCGGGGATCTGGTCGCGGTTCATCATCAGGAAGCGGCCGGCGTTCCACACCTTGTTCGCGAAGTTCCGTCCGATCTCCACCTTCTCGTTCTCGTAGAGCACGTCCTGTCCCACCGGCGCGATGAAGAGCACGGTGAAGCGGAGCGCGTCCGCGCCGTACGTGGCGATGACGTCCAGCGGGTCGGGGGAGTTGCCGAGGGACTTGCTCATCTTGCGTCCCTGCGCGTCGCGGATGAGACTGGTGAAGTAGACGTTCCGGAACGGGACCTCGCCGCGGAACTCGAGCCCCGCCATGATCATGCGCGCCACCCAGAAGAAGATGATGTCCGGCGCGGTGACGAGCGTGTCGGTCGGATAGAAGTACTTCAGGTCGTCGGTCTCCTCCGGCCACCCGTGGACAGAGAAGGGCCAGAGCCAGGAGCTGAACCAGGTGTCCAGCACGTCGCCGTCCTGCCGCAGTTCGGTGGAACCGCAATGCGGGCAGCGCTCGGGCGCGGTCCGCGAAACGATGGGCTCCTTGCAGTCGATGGTGGAATGCTCCGCGCCGACGCAGTACCATGCCGGGATGCGGTGTCCCCACCACAGCTGGCGGGAGATGCACCAGTCGCGGATGTTGGTCATCCAGTGTTCATAGATCTTGGTGAAGCGTTCCGGATGGAAGGCGATGCGGCCGTCCTGCACCGCTTTCAGCGCCGGTTCGGCGAGGGGCTTCATCCGGACGAACCACTGGTCCGAGAGGTACGGTTCGATGACCGTATCGCACCGGTAGCAGTGTCCGACGGCGTGGACGTGGTCCTCGGTCTTGAGCAGGTGGCCGGAGCGCTCCAGGTCGCGCAGCAGTTCGCGGCGGCACTCGTACCGGTCCATGCCGTGGTACTTCGGCGGCACATTGTTGTTCATCCGTGCCGAAGTGTCCATCACGATGAGCTGCTGCAGGTTGTGCCGGATCCCCATCTGGTAGTCGTTCGGATCGTGCGCCGGGGTCACCTTCACTGCGCCGGTGCCGAACGCCGTGTCGACGAAGTCGTCGGCGATGATGGGGATGCTCCGCTGCGCAACGGGGAGCAGGACGTTCTTCCCGATGAGATGCGTGTACCGTTCGTCCTTCGGGTTCACCGCCACCGCGGTGTCGCCGAGCATCGTCTCCGGCCGCGTCGTCGCGACCACGATGTGCTCGTCCGTCCCCTCGACGGGGTACCGGATGTGCCAGAGGTGGCCGTTGCTGTCGGTATGGTTCACCTCGTCGTCGCTCAGCGCGGTGTGGTCCTTGGGACACCAGTTGACGATGTACTTCCCGCGGTAGACGAGCCCCTTCTCGTGCAGCCGGACGAAGACCTCCTTCACGGCGTTGGAGAGTCCCTCGTCCATCGTGAAGCGCTCCCGTTCCCAGTCGCACGACACGCCGAGCGTGCGGAGCTGCCGGTTGATGGTGCCGCCGTACTGCGTGCGCCATTCCCACACCCGCTCCAGGAACTTCTCGCGACCCAGCTCCTTCCGTTTCACCCCTTCCTTCAGCAGCGCCTTCTCCACCACGTGCTGGGTGGCGATGCCCGCGTGGTCCGTTCCCGGGATCCAGCACGCCTCGCGTCCCGTCATGCGGTTCCAGCGGATGAAGACGTCCTGCAGCGTGTTGTTGAGGATGTGCCCCATGTGCAGGATGCCGGTGATGTTCGGCGGAGGGATGACGATGGTGTACGGGGTCTTGTCGGGATTGATCGTGGCGTGGAACATCCCGGAGGATTCCCACCAGCGGTAGAGGCGGTCTTCCACCTCCTGGGCGTTGTACTGTTTCGCGAGTTCGGACATGGTCGTGCGTTGGTTGTTGTCGGCTCAGCCGTGGTTCTTGTTGACGATCTGCAGCAGCACGTCTCCCACCATCTCGTAGGGGAAGACGATCTCGTCGGCACCCAGTTCGCGCAGCAGTTCCGCCTGCGCGGTGGTGTCCGCCGTGGCGACGATGACGGCGCCGGGCGCGAGCATGCGGCAGGAACGCACCAGCTGGGCGTTGGTGGTCCCTTTCAGCAGGTAATCGGGGATGGTGGAGAGCACCATGCGCGCGCCGTCCACATGCGCATGGTGGAGCGTGTCGATGCTGCTGATGTCGCCGAACACCCCACCCATGCCGCGGGAGCGGACCTCGCGGATGAGCTCCGTATTGAAATCGATGACGAGCACCTTCGAGAGCATGACCGCGTTGTGCTCCTCGATGCGCTGCACGAGGGCGCGCGCCGCCCGGTGGAACCCGAGCAGCACCACCGCGTACCCGTCCCGCCCGTTCTCGCCGTCCGCCGGTTCGGCCGTGACGCGGACGCCGAGGGTGAAGAGGAGCCGGGTCCAGGCGGCGTGCAGTTCGTGGTTGTACTTGATGGCGTACGACGAGAGGACCGAGGCGAGCGCCATCGCGAAGACGAGGACCGATACGAGCCCTTCGCCGATGTGGCCGTACCCGACGCCGAGCGCCGCGATGACGAGGGAGAACTCCGAGAGCTGCGCAAGGTTCAGCGCCGTCACCCAGGCGGACCGGCGGCCGACGCCGGTGAGGCGCAGCAGCGGCACCACGGTGGCGAAGCGCGAGACGATGATGAAGAGGACGATGACGCTTCCCGACGCCGCCATCGCGGCGTCCGGCACCGCCATCTTCATGCCGATGGAGATGAAAAAGAGCGTCAGGAAGAAATCGCGCAACGGCAGCGTCTTGGCGGTGACGTGCACGCTGTAGGGGAACGACGAGACCGAGACGCCGGCGACGAGCGCCCCCATCTCTTTGGACAATCCGAGCATCCCCGCGGCGCCCGCCACGAGTGCGCACCAGCCGACCGAGATGAGCACCACCAGTTCCGGGGAACCGGCCACGCTGCCGAAGATGCGGCTCAGGCCGTACTTGCTGACGACGAATCCCGCGCCGAGCAGCAGCGCCGCCTTCAGGAGCGCTGTCACGACGGAGAGCAGTTCCGGACTCGCGAAGTTCGGCTGGAGCGTCAGCAAGAGGATGGCCCACACGTCCTGCAGGATGAGGACGCCGAGCGTCAGCCGTCCCGCGATGGTGTCCGCCTCGAACTTGTCGTACAGCGCCTTCACCACGATGGCGGTGCTGCTCAGCGCGGTGAGCAGGGCGAGGTAGAGCCCTTCCAGAGAGGCGCCGGAGGCCGAGTATCCCAGCAGCGCGAAGAACGGAACGCCGATGAGCACCGAGAGAACGAACTGTCCGACCCCCGCGACGATGAGCGGCCGGCCGGAGGCGATGACCTTGGCGGGGTTCAGTTCCAGGCCGATGATGAAGAGCAGCAGGATGAGGCCGAGTTCGGAGATGACCTCGATGCTCTCGGGGTCCGTGATGAACCGGAAACCGATGGAGGGACCGATGAGCGCGCCGGCCAGCAGATAGCCGAGGATGATGGGCTGACGGAGGCGGTGGGTGATGTACCCCACGATGGTGGCGGCGAGCACCGCAATGCCGATGTCGTGCAGGAGTCCGTGCATCGTGCCGGTCACCTCGCAACGATGCGGTGCGTGATGGAGACGAGGCCGTGCAGTTCGGCGGCGAGTTCGTCCCCCGCCGTGACGGCGGCGACCCCTTCCGGCGTTCCGGTGTAGATGACGTCGCCCGATTCGAGCGAGAAGACCGACGAAAGATATTCGATGAGCACGGCCACGGAGAAGTTCATCGTCGCGGTGCTCGTCCGCTGCCGGAGAGCGCCGTTCACGGCGAGCGAGATCTCCAGCGCCTGCGGATCGGGGACACGTGCCGCGGGGACGAACGGGGAGAGGGGGGCGGAGGTGTGGAACCCCTTCGCGGTCGCCCAGGGCATTCCCGCCTTCTTCGCCGCGCTCTGCACGTCGCGCATCGTCATGTCCAGACCGACACCGTACCCGGCGACGTGCGACAGTGCGCTGCTGCGAGGAATGTCACGCCCGCCGGTGCCGATGAGCACCGTCAGTTCCACTTCATGATGGAGCGAGGTCGTGATGGCGGGGATGATGACGGGAGCGCCGTCGGTGACGACGGCGTTCACCGGTTTGAAAAAGATGACCGGCGTGTCGGCTACCGTGCTTCCCATCTCCTTCGCATGCTCGGCGTAGTTCTGTCCGACACAGAAGAGGGTGTTGAGGGGGATGGGGGAGGAACCGTCGGTGAATGTCGCGTGCTTCATAATAGAGGAATATAGAAAAACTCGCCGACAATTGAAATAACTATGAAACTCAGGCATTTTTGAGTAAATTCACGCGTCACCATTCCGAAAGGTCCCGCCGTGTCCGTCACCTACAAGCGATCCGGAGTCGATATCGATGCCGGCGAAGAGGTCGTCCGCCGCATCAAGAAGAGCGTCCGTTCCACCTTCAACCGCAACGTGCTGACGGACATCGGCATGTTCGGCGCGTTCTATGACGCCTCGTTCCCGCGGTACAAACGTCCCGTGCTCGTTTCGAGCGTGGACGGCGTCGGCACGAAACTGAAGGTCGCCTTCGCGATGAAGCGGTACGATACGGTCGGACGGGACCTGGTCAACCATTGTGTGAACGACATCGCCGTCTGCGGGGCCGAACCGCTCTATTTCATGGACTACTTCGCGACCGGCAAGCTCGCGCCCTCCGTCGCGGCGGAGGTCATCGGCGGATTCGCGGCGGCATGCCGGGAGAACGGCTGTTCCATCATCGGGGGAGAGACGGCGGAGATGCCCGGGTTCTATCCGCCGGGGGAGTTCGACATCGCCGGGACCATCGTGGGAGTGGTCGAGAGATCGAAGATCGTCAACGGGCGGTCCATCCGGAAGGGGGACGTGCTCATCGGGTTACCGTCCGACGGGCTGCATACGAACGGATATTCGCTCGCTCGGCGGGTCCTGCTGCCCCGCTTCCCGCTCCGGAAGCGGTTCGACGGACTGAACGGGACCCTGGGCGACGCGCTGCTGGCGGTGCACCGTTCCTATCTGAAGCCCATCCGCAGCCTCACCGCCCGGGGCCTGGTGAAGGGGATGTCGCACATCACCGGCGGCGGCATCGTCGGGAACACGATGCGCATCGTGCCGAAGGGATTGTCACTGAAGATCGATTGGTTCGCCTGGCAGCGGCCCTTCATCTACGACCTTATCCAGACCGCGGGGGGCGTTCCGGAGTACGACATGACCCGCACGTTCAATCTCGGTGTCGGGCTCATCGTGGTCACGGCGAAGAAGGATGCCGATGCGGCGCTGACGGTGCTGCGGAAACAGAAAGAACGTCCCTTTGTGATGGGGGAAGTGACCGCCGGCTGAGCGGCCGCGGTTCAGCGGGCGGACGTCGTGTCCGCCGCGCGCCGCCGTTCGTCCGCCGTACGGACGCTGTCCAGCGTGCCGGTCACTTCCTGCATGAACCTCTGCCACGCGTCGGGATATTTCGAAAGTTCCTCTACAACGCTCTTGAACGTCTTCTGATCGTACGACCTCGCCCGAAAGAAACTGTCCACCTTCACTTGATAGAGTGAGTCCGTCACACGGTGGAGCATTTTCTCCTTCTCATACATCCATGTCAGTTCGACATAGGTATTGACAAGAGCGTCATCGTACGGCTTTTTCGGTTCGGTGGTACAACCGCCCAACATCAGCATCACCATGACGAGAAGGAATCGGTCCCGGGCGGAATGAAATGCGAAAAACGAACGGAATCCGGGGGCGAACGGCGCTCTGAGCATCAAATGTTCCTTGATTATGTATCGTGTTCTCGGTATATTGAGGCACTTTTCTGTGATAAAATCTACCAATTTTCATTAAAAGTAAAGGATTTTTGTTACCGTATGGCAACAACCGCAGATCTGAAAAATGGAATCTTCATCCGTTTCAACAACGATCTCCACATGGTGGAGGAGCATCAGCACCGTACACCCGGGAATCTCCGGGCCTTCTATCAGGTGAAGATGCGCAGCGTGAAGAGCGGCAAGATCACTGAAACGCGCTTCCGCTCCGGCGAAGAGATCGAACTGGTTCGTGTGGAACGCAAGAAGTATTCCTACGTCTACCATGACGGACAGAGCTACAATTTCATGGATTCCGAGACGTACGACCAGATCCCGGTGGATGACGTGGTGCTGGGGGACGGTGCGAAGTACCTGAAGGAGGGTGAGGTGGTGGAGCTGATGTTCGACGGTCCGCTCGTTGTGGGTGCCGACCTGCCGTTCAACGTGAACCTGAAGGTGGTCGAGACGGTCCCCGGCGTGAAGGGGGACACCGCCACGGGTGCCGTGAAGCCGGCGAAGGTGGAGACGGGGGCGATGGTCAACGTTCCGCTGTTCATCAACGAGGGGGACCTCATCAAAGTCGACGTGCGGACCGGCCAGTACCAGGAACGGGTGAAGCAGTAACGCCCAATCATCCATCATCACGGAGAATCAATGGACCTCAAGTACGTCAAGCAGCTCCTCGAACTGGTGGAGAAGAGCAACGTGAACGAGATCGAGGTGGAGGAGAAGGGGCAGAAGATCCGCATCACGAAGTCTCCGGCCCCGCAGGGTCAGGGATACCTGGCGCCCATCCAGCATCAGGTGATGATGCCCGCGCCGTCCGCCGCCGCGCCGTCCGAGCCGAAGCCCGCCGCTCCCGCTGCCGATACGAAGAAGTACCACGAGATCAAGTCCCCCATCGTCGGGACCTTCTACAAATCCCCCTCTCCCGACGCCGCTCCGTACGTGGACATCGGTTCAAAGGTGAAGCCGGGCAGCGTACTGTGCATCGTCGAAGCGATGAAGCTGATGAACGAGATCGAGAGCGACATCGCCGGCACCATCGTGAAGGTGAACGTCGAGAACGGAAAACCGGTCGAGTACGGACAGGTGCTCTTCCTCGTCGAACCGTGACCGTCCCACCGAACCCCGGAGCCCCTGCGTGACCAAGAAAGTCCTCATAGCCAACCGCGGAGAGATCGCTCTGCGCATCATCCGCGCCTGCCGTGAACTGGGCATCAGGACGGTGGCGGTCTATTCGGAAGCGGACCGGTACTCGCTGCACGTCCGGTTCGCGGACGAGGCCATCTGCATCGGACCGCCCCCCAGCAAAGAGAGCTACCTCAACATCCCCCGCATCATGGCCGCCGCCGAAGTGACCGGCGCGGACGCCATCCATCCCGGCTACGGTTTCCTCGCCGAGAACGCGCACTTCGCGGACATCTGCCTCACCTCCGGCATCACGTTCATCGGGCCGACGCCCGAGATGATCACGGCGATGGGGGACAAAGCGTTCGCGAAGGATACGATGCGCAAGGCCGGCGTGCCGGTGGTGCCGGGAAGCGACGGCATCATCAAGGACGTCGCCGAAGCGAAGCGCATCGCGAAGGAGATCGGCGTTCCGGTCATCATCAAAGCGACGGCGGGGGGCGGCGGACGCGGTATGCGCATCGTGCGCGACCTGGACGAGGTGGAGAAGGCGTTCAACACCGCCAGCACCGAGGCCGAAGCGGCCTTCGGCAACGGCGGCGTGTACATCGAGAAGTACCTCGAGGAACCGCGCCACATCGAGATCCAGCTGCTCGGCGACGCGTTCGGCACCGTCATCCATCTCGGCGAACGCGATTGTTCCGTGCAGCGCCGCCACCAGAAGCTCATCGAAGAATCCCCGTCGCCGGCGGTGGACGATGAACTGCGCGAGGCCATCGGCGGCGCGGCGGTGAAGGGAGCCAAGAGCGTGAAGTACCTCGGCGCCGGCACCATCGAGTTCCTGCTGGACAAGCACCGCAATTTCTACTTCATGGAGATGAACACCCGCATCCAGGTGGAGCACTGCGTCACCGAGATGGTGACGGGGGTGGACCTGGTGAAGGAGCAGATCAACATCGCCAACGGCAAGCGCCTCTCCGTGAAGAAGGTGCGCATGAGCGGACACGCCATCGAGTGCCGGCTGAACGCCGAGGACCCGAACCACGATTTCCGTCCGTCGCCCGGCAAGGTCACCAGCCTGCACTTCCCCGGCGGCAACGGCATCCGCATCGATTCGCACGTGTACGCGGACTACATGATCCCGCCGTTCTACGACTCGATGATCGGCAAGCTCATCGTGCACGCCCCCACGCGGCAGGAGGCCATCGACAAGATGTACAGCGCGCTGGACGAGGTCATCATCGAAGGCGTGCAGACCACCATCCCGTTCCACAAGAAGGTGATGAAGAGCGACCGCTTCCGCAGCGGTCACTTCGACACCAAATTCATCGAAACGTTCGAATTCAAAGACTAACCGCGCGGCCGGCCGAACGATGTCCGGCCGCCGACCGCAGACAAGGACCTCCGTATGAACTTCCCCAGCGAGTTGAAGTACACCAAGGACCATGAATGGATCCGCCTCGAAGGCGGCGTCGGCACCGTCGGCATCACCGAGTACGCCCAGGGCGAGCTCGGCGATGTGGTGTTCGTCGAGCTGCCGGCCGTCGGAGCGACGGTCGAGTTCGGACAGTCGTTCGGCACGGTGGAGGCGGTGAAAGCGGTGTCGGACCTCTACGCGCCCGTGTCGGGCGAAGTGGTGGAGGTGAACAAAGAGATTCAGGATTCCCCCGAGCTCGTGAACAAGGAACCGTACGAACGGGGCTGGATGATCAAGGTCAAACTGTCGAAGTCCGACGAGGCCGCCCGGCTTCTGGACGTCGACGCGTACAAAAAACTGATAGCGAAATAAGGAACGAACCCATGGCCGTCAACATTCCCGAACTGCTCGGCGCCGAAGCGAAGAGCCTGCTCGAGCACACCTGCACCACCATTCCGAAGGAATCCATCCACGTCCCCTCGCCGACGTTCGTCGGTGACGTCTTCGTCCAGACCGACCGTCCGACCCCGGTCCTGAAGAGCCTGCAGCAGCTCTTCGGCACGGGCCGCCTCGCGAACACCGGCTACCTCTCCATCCTGCCGGTGGACCAGGGCATCGAACACTCGGGGGGCGCCTCCTTCGCCAAGAACCCCATCTACTTCGACGGCGAGAACATCGTGAAGCTCGCCATCGAGGGGGGGGGCAACGGCGTCGCCTCCACGCTCGGCGTGCTCGGCTCCGTCGCGCGGAAGTACGCGCACCGCATCCCGTTCATCCTCAAGTTCAACCACAACGAGTTCATGTCGTATCCCAACACGTACGACCAGTCCCTCTTCGCCTCCATCAAGCAGGCGTGGGACATGGGTTGCGTGGCGGTGGGCGCCACCGTGTACTTCGGTTCGCCGGAATCGCGCCGCCAGATCTGGGAGGTGAGCCAGATGTTCCAGCAGGCGCACGAGCTCGGCATGGGGACCATCCTGTGGTGCTACACGCGCAACAACGCCTTCAAGACGAAGGAGAAGGACTACCACGTGTCGGCGGACCTCACCGGCCAGGCCAACCACCTCGGCGTCACCATCGAGGCGGACATCATCAAGCAGAAACTGCCGGAGAACAACGGCGGCTACACCGCGCTGAACATGAGCGGCTCGAGCTACGGTAAGATCGACAAGCTCGTCTACGAGAAGCTCTCCAGCGACCATCCCATCGACCTCACCCGCTACCAGGTGGCGAACTGCTACATGGGCCGCGCCGGCCTCATCAACTCCGGCGGCGCCTCCGGGGCGAACGACCTGGCCGATGCGGTGAAGACGGCGGTCATCAACAAGCGCGCCGGCGGCATGGGCCTCATCTCCGGCCGCAAGGCGTTCCAGAAACCGATGGCCGACGGCGTCAAGATCCTGAACGCCATCCAGGACGTCTACCTGTCCAAGGACGTCACCATCGCGTAACGGGGACGCACCGGCATCCGTTGCTCCACGGTCAACATCAAGGCGTCATCGGCATGCGACGAGCACCGTGACGCCTTTGTATTTTTCGACGGCATGAAACGCTACACCTGCATCATCTTCGACATGGACGGCACCGTCACAAGGACGAACCGGCTCATCTTCGATTCGTTCAACCACGTCGCGGCCAAGTACCTGGACCGGACCCTCACCCCCGCGGAGGTCATCGCCTTCTTCGGTCCGCCGGAAGAGGGGGCCGTACGGGCGATGATCGGGCCGGAACGGCTCGCGCCGGCGATGGAGGAGTACTACGCGTTCTACCGGAACGAGCACGCGCGCCTCGCGGAGATCTTTCCGGGGATGACTGGTGTGCTCGAACGGCTGAAGCGCCACGGCGTCATCATCGGGCTCTTCACCGGCAAGGGACGCCGCACCACCGACATCACGCTCGACGCGTTCGGCATCGGGCGGTACTTCGACGTGACCGTGACCGGAGACGACGTCGACGAGTACAAACCGTCCGGGGACGGCATCCGGAAGATCCTCGGACGCTTCGCGCTGCGGCCGGAAGAGACGCTGATGGTGGGGGACGCCGTCGCCGACTTCGCCGCCGCCCGGGAGAGCGGGACCGACATCGCCTCCGTACTATGGGACTCGTATGCGAAGGAGGAGGTGCAGCGCCTCCCGTCGGACCATCATTTTCACAGCATCGACGAGTTCGATGCGTGGCTGCGCATGCTGTACCCGTAAGGAAGCACCATGGCGCTCATCATCGCCGCCCTGCTTCTCCTCTCCGCGCCGCAGGGCACGGACATCATCGGTCTGCGCCTCTTCGCCGCGAACGACGAGTACCGTCCCCCGGTCATCGGCATGGACGAGACGGTCACCGTCGAGTTCGACGTCACCGCGGAACGGGCGCCGAACCTCCGCATCGTCTTCCGCCACGCGTCACGGGACTGGGTGCCGGACGACAATCTCTTCGTGAACGATCCCGCGGCGATGTCGGCGGACAATCTGCTGTACGCTCCGGCGCCGCAGGGGGTGTTCACCTATACGTTCCGGTACCGGAACTCCTTCCCGAACTCCCTGAACCAGGTCCGGTTCCGCCACTCCGGTAACTACATCGTGGAGATCGTGGACCGCGACGCCGGCGGCGTTGTGGTGGCCCGGGGGGAATGCATCGTCGCGGAGAACACCCTCTCCGTGAGCGGTTCCGTTTCGAACCGGTACCGCACCGATGCGGAACCGCCGCTGGACGAAGCGAACCATTTCGACCTCATGCTCAGCGCGCCGGAACTGTACCGTGCGGACGATCCGCTCGCCATCGACCATCAGTGGCTCTCCGGTGCCGACATCATCCAGAACTGGCGGCTCACGCAGCCGTTCCGCATCGACACCGACCGTCCCGCGGCGGACGCGTACGTCGATGCTCCGTACCGGCCGGGCAAGCGATTCATCCTCCGGAACATGCCCATCGGGAACGAGTACCGGAAACTGGACCTCTCCGACGTGACGCGCTATCCCAACGGCGCCGTCGCGGTCCCCGTCGGCGGTCCCGACGTCTCGCGGTTCCGACGGCAGTCAAGGCCGGACGCCAACGGTGCGGCGAAACTCCGGCCGTTCACCGGTGCGAACTCGGAGTACCTCGAAACGGAGTTCCGCCTCCGGCTCGCGGAAGCACCGGCGAAGAACATCTACGTCGTCGGACCCTTCAGTCAATGGAAGGCGCTGCCGGCGTACAAGATGACGCGCGATTCCGTCACCGGGCTTTTCGTCTTCCGTCTCTGGCTCCGGCGCGGCGTCTATGATTATCAGTACGTGCTCGGCCGGGACGACGGGCAGGGGGGCGTGAGCGGGCAGGACTGGACGGCGCTGGAAGGGAACGATTTCCGTACGGTCAACCGTTACACCGTGGCGGTCTATTACCGCGACCGGCGGTTCGGCGGAGTGGACCGCGTCGTGGCGCTGGTCCGCGGACGGGGTCCCGGCGGAAGCGCGCGGCAGTCGGTGAACATCCCGGAAACGAAACCGGGCCTGCCGGTGTACGAAGCACCGTCACCGGGCTGGTTCCCTCAAGGCGTTCCGTCCGTGCCGGATTCCACTGGAAAAAAAGGATACCTATGAAACCCATCGCTGTCGGCGTCATCGGCGTCGGTCACCTCGGCTCGCTGCATGCGAAGATGTATGCGGACATCCCTTCCGCGCGGTTCGTCGGCGTCTACGACGTCAATGAAGAGAAGCGGAAGGCGGCCGCCGCCTCGTACAAGGTGAAGGCGTTCGACTCGGTCGAGGCGCTGCTCGCCGAGACCGAGGCGGTGAGCATCGCCACCGTCACCACCACGCATTTCGACGTCGCCCGGACCGCGCTGTCGGCGGGACGGCACGTGCTCATCGAGAAACCCATCACCTCCACGGTGGAGGAGGCGGACGAGCTCATCCGCATCGCGGCCGAACGGAAGGTGCTCATCCAGGTGGGGCACATCGAGCGGTTCAATCCCGCCATCCTCTCGCTGGAATCGTACCAGCTGGCGCCGATGTTCATCGAGTCGCACCGGCTGGCGCAGTTCAATCCGCGCGGCACGGACGTCGCCGTGGTGCTGGACCTGATGATCCACGACATCGACATCATCCTCAGTCTCGTCGGCTCGCCCGTGACGCAGATCGATGCCAGCGGCGTGGCGGTGGTCTCGGACACGCCGGACATCGCCAACGCGCGGCTGCAGTTCGCCAACGGCTGCGTGGCGAACGTCACCGCCAGCCGCATCTCGCAGAAGAAGATGCGGAAGATGCGGATGTTCCAGCACAACGCCTACATCGGCATCGACTTCCAGCAGGGGAGCGCCGACGTGTTCCGGCTCGGCAAGGAGGGGGAGGGGAGCCTCTGGTCCACCATGCTGCTCGGCCAGATCGGCGAGGGGAAGAACAAGCGCTCCATCATCTACGAACAGCCGGAGATGAAGAAGGTGAACGCGCTGCACTATGAGCTCGAGTCGTTCGTGAACGCGGTGCGGACCGGTTCCCGTCCGGTGGTGAACGGCGAGGACGGCCGGCACGCGCTGGACGTGGCGCAGCGCATCATGAAGAAGATTCAGGTCCAGAATCTCGGAGCCGTCGCCCCATGACACCCGAACTCCGGCATCCCGTCCTTTCCGTCGTCGGCGCCGTTGCGGACGAGACCGGCACGGAGGCGTACGTCGTCGGCGGTTTCGTCCGCGACCTGCTCCTCGGCATCACCGTCAACGACATCGACGTGGCGGTGGTGGGGGACGGCGTGGCGTTCGCGCGCGCGGTGGCGGAACGGATGGGCCGGGTGAACGTGGTGGTGTTCGAGAAGTTCGGCACCGCCATGCTCCATGTGGACCCCGTCAAGCTCGAGTTCGTCGGCACGCGGAAGGAGAGCTACCGGCGCGACTCCCGCAAACCGGAGGTCGGCGCCGGCACGCTGCACGACGACCTCTCGCGGCGCGACTTCACCATCAACGCGATGGCGATGTCCCTCAACGCGAAGAGCTGGGGCGCGCTCGCCGATCCGTTCGACGGCCGCGCGGACCTCGCCGCCGGACTCATCCGGACGCCGCTCGACCCGCTCGCCACGTTCGACGACGACCCGCTCCGCATCATGCGCGCGGTCCGGTTCGCCGCGCAGAAGGGGTTCACCATCCACGGGGCGACCCTCGCCGCCATTCCGGCGATGAAGGAGCGCCTCGCCATCATCTCGCGCGAGCGCATCACCGACGAGTTCATGAAGGTGCTCGCGAGCCCGAAGCCGTCGGTCGGCCTGCGGCTCATGTACGACACCGGCATCCTGCACATCATCTTTCCCGAAGCGGCCGAGATGGCCGGCATCGACCAGCGGAAGGACTACCACCATAAGGACGTCTTCCTGCACACGTGCCAGGTGGTGGACAACATCGCCGGCATGACCGAGAACGTGTACCTCCGGTTCGCCGCGCTGCTCCACGACATCGCTAAACCGAAGACGAAGAAGTTTGTCGAAGGGACGGGCTGGACCTTCCACGGCCACGAAGAGATCGGCGCGCGGATGGTGAAGCACATCTTCCGCCGCTTCAAACTTCCGATGGAGCACGTTCCGTACGTGGAGAAGCTCGTGCGGCTGCACCAGCGTCCCATGCAGCTCGTGGACGAACTGGTCACCGATTCCGCGGTCCGGCGGATCCTCTTCGAAGCGGGAGAGGTCGCCGACGATCTGATGACCCTCTGCCGGGCCGACATCACCTCCAAGAATCCCAAGCTCGTCCGGCGCTATTTCGAGAACTACGACGTCGTCTATCAGAAGATGAAGGAGGTGGAGGAGAAGGACCGGATGCGGGCATTCCAGCCCCCCGTTCGCGGGGACGAGATCATGCGGGTGTGCGGTCTTCCTGCCGGGAAGCTCGTCGGAGAACTGAAGGCGGCCATCGAGGAGGCCATTCTCGACGGGCGCATCCCCAATGAGCACGATCCGGCTCTCGAGTACCTCCTGAGCGTCAAGGACGACATCATCGCCCGGTATTCCGCCGAGGAAAAGCCGTGATCCGCCGATGTTGTCGGGCATTTCCCGCAACTTTTGCACTATAATACCGTTCACTATTCAGTTTATCTCTCTATTCCGGAGAAAAAGATGAAGAGATCCCTCGTAATCGCCCTGTTTTTCATCGTTCTACAGGTGCCGGTCGCCGCACAGCAGAAACTCTCCCTCCAGCAAGCCATCGCCACGGCTCTCGAAAAGAACATCAGTGTCATCAGCGCGAAGAACTCCATGGAGATCCGCCGTTCCGGCGTCCTGGCCGAGTACGGCCAGCTGCTGCCGAACGTGTACGCCGCCGGGACGTGGAGCCGCGACGGACGGAGCTTCGAAGCGACGCCGCTCATCCCCTCAGGCGTCTCCGCCGGTGGCAGCACGGTCGCATCGCTGAACGCGCGGCTGTCGCTCTCCAACGGTCTGAGCAACTTCTCCAGCATCGACCGGGCGAAGAACCTTGCCGGTGCCGAGGAGTACAACTTCCAGCAGAGCCGGCAGAACATCGCCTTGTCGGTGCAGCAGTTCTACCTCGCCGTCCTGCGCAACAAGCAACTGCTCAAGGTGAGCGAGGACAATCTGACCCGCAGCAAGCAGCAGCTGTCGCGCATCGAAGAGTCCAACCGAGTCGGCGCTGTCGCCAAGGCGGACCTGTACCGGCAGCAGGTGCAGACCGCGAACGACGAACTGTCGCTCATCAATGCGCAGAACGCCTTCGACAACTCCAAGCTCGATTTGCTCTACCTGCTCTCGCTCGACGTGACGCAGCAGTACGAGTTCGACGACGATGGGGTGATGCAGGAGGTCGCGCGGATGGACAGCGTCTACCAGAACGAATCGTACGACTACACCGCCATCGTGGAGAACGCGCTGGCCAGCCGACCGGACTACCAGTCATCCCTTCTGTCGCGCGACGCCGCCTCCAACTCGCTCACCATCGCGAAGCTGGGGCACTATCCCTCGCTCTCCATCGACGGTGGCCTCGGATATTTCATGGCCGGCACCTCGGGATTCTCGGACTTCAAGAATTCCTCGTCCTGGGACGTCGCCCTGAGCGTGCGCATCCCCATCTTCAGCGGGTTCCAGACGAGCAACGCGGTGCAGACGAGCCGGCTCGGCTTCGAGCTCGCCGAACAGAACCTTGAACAGGCGAAGCGGAAGGTGCAGATGGACATCCGCTCGGCGCTGCTGGACCTCGAGACCGCGCGGAAACGGTACGACGTCTCGCTGAAGAACGTCCGCTCCGCCGAAGAGGACCGCCGCATCGCCGAAGAGCGGTACAACCTCGGCGCGAACACGCTGCTCGACCTGCTCATCGCCAACGCCAACTACACGTCGGCGCTGAGCACGAAGGTCTCGTCCGCCTACGACTTCCTGTACGCGAAGCAGCAGTTCCGGATCGCGGCAGGACGCGACAAGTACTAATCACACCATAGAACGGAGCACAGCATCATGGCCAACGGCAAGAAGAACAAGAAGAAGATCATCATCCTTGCGCTCATCGGGGTCATCGGCATCGCACTGGTGCTGGTGGTCATCCTCGGCGGGAAGAAGGAGAACGTCGTCTCCGTGCAGACGGAGGCCATCGGAAAGCGCACGATCACGCAGATCGTGAACGCGTCCGGGAAGATCCAGCCGGAGACCATGGTCAAGATCAACGCGGAAGTGAGCGGCGAGATCACGGCGCTGCCGGTGAAGGAGGGGGACAAGGTCCGCAAGGGGGACCTGCTCGTCCGCATCAAGCCGGACCAGTACCAGGCGCAGGTGGACCGCGCCGAGGCCGGACTCTCCTCCGCACGCGCCTCGCTCAACCTGCAGAAGGCGAACCTGGAGAAGGTGGAATCGGAGTTCAAGCGGGCGCAGGAGCTCTATGCGAAGACGCTGCTCTCCGAGCAGGAGTTCATCACCGCGAAGACCTCGATGAACACCGCCAAGTCGCAGTACGAGTCGGCCCAGGCCGGCGTGCGGCAGGCCGAAGCGTCGCTGCGCGACGCACGCGAGAGCCTCGCCAAGACCGCCATCTACGCGCCGATGAACGGGACCGTGTCGCAGCTGCTGATGGAGCTCGGCGAACGCGTCAGCGGCTCGAGCTTCACGCAGGGGACGCACATCATGACCGTGGCGGACCTCACGGCGATGGAGGCGCGCGTCGATGTCGGCGAGAACGACATCGTCACCATCTCGATCGGCGACACATCGCGCATCGTCATCGATGCGTTCCCCGACCAGAAGTTCAACGGCGTCGTGTACGAGATCGCGAACACCGCCACATCGAAAGGCCTCGGCACGCAGGACGAAGTGACCAACTTCCAGGTGAAGATCCGCGTCTTCAACGAGAAGGTCGCGCTCCGGCCCGGCATGTCCATGACCGCGGACATCGAAACGGAGACCCGGCGCGACGTACTGGCGGTCCCCATCCAGAGCGTCACCACCCGCGCTCCGAAGGCGAAGGGTGAAGAGGGCGCCAAGAAACCGGAAGAGGGCGAATCGCCCGGCATCGCCACGAACGAGAAGTCCATCGAGTGCATCTTCGTGGTCGAGGACGGCAAGGCGAAGATGGTTCCGGTGAAGCGCGGCATCAACGACGAAGGATATGTGGAACTGCGGGACGGTGCGAAGGAGTCGGCCGAGGTGGTGAGCGGCAGCTACAAGGCCATCAACCGCGACCTCGAGGACGGTGCGGTGGTGCGGGTGGACAACCAGGCCAAGCGCTTCGCGATGAACAAGCCCGCCGAAGGCAAATGAGCCGGACGGGATTCCGGACGGTGACGGCGCTCCTGCTGCTGGCAGCGGGCGCCGCCGCTCAGTCGGACAGCACCGGCATCAAGCTGATCGAACAGCGAAAGTTCGCCGACGCCGAACGTTTCTTCGATTCCGCGGTCGCCCGGAACGGGAAGGACGCCGAGGCCCGGTACTTCCACGCCATCGCTCTGATGATGGGGAAGGACCTCGACGCGGCGGAGGACGAGGTGGACGAAGCGATCGATCTCAACGAGAACGCCGCCAAGTACCATCTGCTGCGCGGACAGATCCTCGGACAGCAGGCGATGACCGCGAACGTCATCTCGCAGGGTTTCCTGGCGCCGAAGATCAAGAACGCCTTCCTGCGCGCTTCCGAGCTCGACCCGAAGAACATCGAAGCGCGGGCCGCGCTCTTCAGTTATTACCTGATGGCTCCCGGCATCATGGGGGGGAGCGACGAGAAGGCGATGGAGCAGGCGGACGCGGTGGAGCGGCTGGAACCGATGCGCGGCAAACTGATGCGCGCCTCGTACTTCCTCCGCAAGAAGGACACCGCCCGGGCCGAAGGGGAGATGAAGGGGGCCATCGCCGCGGCGCCGGAGAAGGGGGCGGGGCATAAACAGCTCGGCTACCTGAACCTGAACCGCAAACGGTACGCCGAAGCGTCGTCGAACATGGAGCGGTACATCGCGCTCGAACCGAAGAACCCCGACGCGTACGACAGCATGGGAGACGTGCTGGCGGCGCAGGAGAAGTACGACCAGGCCATCGAGCGGTACCTGCAGGCGCTGGCGGTGGACCGGACGTTCAGTCCCTCGGTGTTCGCCCTCGCCGGGTGCTACGAAAAGAAGAACATGAAGCAGAAGGCCAAAGAGACGTATCAATGGTTCCTCACGCTGGAGCAGAACACCCGGCGGGCGGAGACCGCGGAGAAAAAAATAAAGGAACTCTGACCTATGCAGCCTGTCATCCGCATCCAGAACATCAAGAAGACCTACGTCATGGGATCGGTCGAGGTCCACGCGCTCGTCGACGTCACGCTCAACATCAACAAGAACGAGTACGTGGCGATCATGGGACCCTCCGGTTCCGGCAAGTCGACCCTGATGAACATCATCGGATGCCTGGACACCCCGTCGTCCGGCCTCTACGAGTTCAACGGTGTGAACGTGAGCGACATGAACGACAACGAACTGGCGAAGATCCGCAACCGGGAGATCGGGTTCGTGTTCCAGACGTTCAACCTGCTGGCCCGGTCCGACGCGCTCCACAATGTGGAGCTGCCGCTCATCTACGCCGGCATGAAGAAGACCGACCGCAAGCGGCTGGCGGCGGAAGCGCTGCAGCACGTGAAGCTGGAGGACCGCATGCACCACAAGCCGAACGAACTCTCCGGCGGCCAGCGCCAGCGCGTGGCCATCGCCCGGGCGCTCGTCACGAACCCCTCCATCATCCTGGCGGACGAACCGACGGGGAACCTGGATTCGAAGACCGGCGTGGAGATCATGGGCTTGTTCAACGAACTCCACGCGCAGGGGAACACCATCATCCTCGTCACGCACGAAGAGGACATCGCCCGCCATGCGCACCGCGTCATCCGGGTCCGCGACGGCGAGGTGGAGCACGACGGACCGGTGGAGCACCGCATCCTCCCGGGCGTGCATGCGTGACGGAGCGGTACGGCAACGAACGATCATCAATGACGGAACGGAACCATGAGACTGACCGACTGGGGCTATGAGATCAAGGAGGGGCTCGCCATCTCGTTCCAGGCCATCCGTGCGAACAAGATGCGCTCCGTGCTCACCACGCTCGGCATCGTCATCGGCATCGTGTCGGTGACGCTGATGGGGACCGCCATCGAGGGATTGAGCCGCGCGTTCAACGACACGGTCTCGAAGATCGGCGCGGACGTGCTGTACGTGCAGAAGTTCCCCTGGTTCGACGGCGGGGACAACTGGTGGAAGTACCGGAACCGGAAGAACCTCGACCTGAAGCAGTACCGCGCCGTGCGGGAACAGGCGACGCAGGTGGCGGCCCTCACCCCCGCCGCCGGCACCCGCGTTCCCATCAAGTACCGCAGCATCAGCGCGGACGGCATCATCGTCATCGGCGCGAACGAACAGTACGTGCAGACCGCCGGCGTCGGAGTGGAGGCCGGCCGCTTCTTCTCGCAGGCCGAATCGAACGGCGACCGTCCGGTGGCGGTGCTCGGCTACACCGTGGCGGAGAAGCTCTTCCCCAGCGAGACCCCCCTCGGCAAGAACGTCAAGATCGGTTCGCATACCTTCCGTGTGGTGGGGGTCATGACCAAGCAGGGGAGCTTCCTCGGCATGAACATGGACGACCGGGCCATCATCCCCATCACCCAGTTCCTGCAGAAGTACAGCAACCACCGCCGCGGCGTGGAACTGCACGTGAAGGCGGCGGACATCAACGACCTCGACAACACGAAGGAGGAGCTCCGCGGCATCCTGCGGAAGGTGCGAGGCGTGAAGCCCGGTGCGGAGGACGACTTCGCCATCAACCAGCAGGAGATGTTCATCCAGACCTTCAACGCCATCGGCGGCGTGGTGGCGGGCATCGGACTGTTCATTACCGCCCTGTCGCTCTTCGTCGGCGCCATCGGCATCATGAACATCATGTTCGTGTCGGTGACGGAGCGGACGAAGGAGATCGGCATCCGGAAGGCCATCGGCGCCAAGCGTTCCACCATCCTCTTCCAGTTCCTCATCGAATCGGCCATCCTGTCGCTGCTCGGCGGCATCATCGGCATCGTCATCGCCTACCCGCTCAGTCTGCTGGTGGACCAGATCCTCCCCACCTCCATGCCGCTGTCGGTGGTGGCCATCGCCATGTTCATCTCGCTGCTGGTGGGGGTCGTCTCCGGGTTCCTCCCGGCGAACCGGGCGTCCAAGATGGACCCCGTCGACGCACTGCGGTACGAATAAAGGGAGCGACGCATGCAGGTACAGGAAAGCATCCAGATGGCCTTCACGGCCGTGAAAGCGAACAAGCTCCGTTCCACGCTGACGCTCCTCGGCATCGGCGTGGGGGTCTTCTCCATCATCGGCGTCATGACGGCGATGGGGGTGCTGCAGAACGCCATCGAGAGCGGACTGAGCGAACTGGGCTCGAACACCTTCCAGATCCAGAAGTTCCCGGCGATGAGCTTCAACGACAACGACCGGCGCCGGTTCCGCAACCGGAAGGACATCACGTACGAGCAGGGGGAGCAGTTCGCGAACAAGCTGAGCGGTATGGCGAAGTACGTCGGGCTCGAGATCTGGGCGGGCGGGAAGGTGGTCGGCTACAAGAAGATCAAATCGAATCCCAACGTCAGCGTGATGGGGGAATCGGTGGACGGTCTGGCCACCAACAACTGGAACATCGCCGACGGCCGCTCCTTCAACCGGCAGGAGGAACAGTCCGCCGACCGCGTGGCGGTGCTCGGGGACGGAATCCGGAAACTGCTCTTCCCGACCGGGAATCCCGTCGGCGAGCTCATCCGGGTGGACGGGCAGCAGTTCCGGGTCATCGGCACCATCGCTCCCAAAGGCGCGGTGCTCGGCGGGAACCAGGGGAACTTCGTCGTCATCCCTATCTCGACCCACCTGTCGCTCTATGGACGGGAACGCTCCATCAACATCATGGTGACCGCGAAGGACCAGGACACCTACAACGACGTGCTCGAGCATTCGCGCAGCGTCATGCGGGTCATCCGGCAGGTGCCGCCGGGAGAACCGGACGACTTCGAGTTCTTCTCCAATGAGACGATGATCTCGACCTTCAACGACATGACCTTCATGATCAAGATCGGCACGCTCGGCATCGCCTGCATCGCGCTCATCGCTGCGGGGGTGGGCATCATGAACATCATGCTCGTTTCGGTCACCGAACGGACGAAGGAGATCGGCGTCCGCAAGTCCCTCGGCGCCACGAAGTCGAACGTGCTGACGCAGTTCCTCACGGAGTCCGTGGTCTTCAGTCAGATCGGCGGCGTCATCGGCATCATCACCGGTTCCATGCTCGGCAATGTGGTGGCGCTCCTCATGAGCGCGCCCCCCATCCTGCCGTGGAACAACGAGGTCGCCATCCTGCAGACCCCCATCCTCGACTTCACGGCGCTGCAGATGAACATCACGGCGCTCATCTTCTGCTCGTTCATCGGCATCGTCTTCGGCGTCTATCCCGCCTGGAAGGCGGCGAACCTGGACCCCATCGAAGCTCTCCGGTACGAATGACCGAACGCCTTCCGTTCCCCGCGACCCCGTCAGGCGCTGCCGACGGGGTCGTTCGTTTTCACCCCCGCGCCTGCACGACGCCGGTGGGACATCTCCGGACGCTCTCTACCGCTGCAGCGCGGAGATGACCTCCGGATCGAACGCCGGCAGTTCTCCGTACCGTTCCGTGAGCCGCTGATACTGCACGAAGAAGTCACCGGGACCGTTCGCAAGGGTCTCCGTGAGCACGTCCCGCCCCGCTTTCGCATCGATGGCGTACGCCATCAGCAGTCCCGCCGTCGCCCCGTAATTCCCTTCGTACGATCCCGACAGGTTCGAGTTCATGATGAGCTCCCGTACCCGCGCGGCGGTGAGGCCAGGGGAGAGGAGCTCCTTCATCGCCCGGTTCAGTTCCGTCACCGCCCGTCGGGCGGCCGCGAGCTGCTGCTCCGAGAGGTGCGCTCCGGTGCGCTGCTGCACCGAAATGAGGTACGCCACTCCTTCGTTCTGCGCCAGTCCGGCGAGGGTCCAGTGCGGTTCCGGGCGCTGCTGCAGCGAGCGCCACACCGGGGAACCGGACTGATAGACGCCGAACGCCGCGTGGAACGTCTCGTGCGCCAGCGTGCTGAGCATGTCGACGAACTGGACCGGTAGTTCCCGGATGTACTGCACGGAGCGGGTCAGGTTGACCACGATGGTGAGCTCTCCTTCGTCGTCCCCGACGAACACCGGCGTGTCGCCGCGCCAGGCGATGCGTCGGACGAACGCCGCCGCGTTCTCGTTGCCGAGCGCCACAAAGTAGACCGGGATGGAGGTGGTGATGCGGGCGCTCCGGGGGAAGAAGGGGGCGATGGTCGCCACGACCCGCCGGTCCAGCTGCCGCCGTTTCACCTCCTGCAGCAACGCCCGGATCTGTTCGCGGAACATGGCCGTTTCCTTCAGGCCGTACGCGTCCGTGCCGGCACCGGAACCGCTGCGGAGCCGCTCCAACTCCCGCGCGAAGTCTTCCGGCGAGTACGGTTTCCGAGCCAGCAGCGCGCTGGTGGCCGCAGCGATCTGGTTGCCGCGCAATGCGGCCACGCGGTGGACGTTCGCGACGCGGCCGTCGAGGAACTCCAGCAGCGCGTCGGTGGAGGCGTAGTCCAGCCGGAGCATGACATTGAACTCCTGTCCCGCCGCGGCGGCGGGAAGGAGGAGGAATGCGGCGAGGAGGGTGAGACGGTGCATGGGGATAAAATAGAGAAATTCGGACGGGAAGTAAACAGAACACCCCGCCGGCCGTGAGGCGCAGCGGGGTGCCGGTCCGGTCGAACGCGGACGGTTATTTCTTCTTCTTCGGAGCCGGTTTCGGCGCCGGAGCTTTGGGGGGCTCGGGCTTTGCGACGACGCCTTCGATCTCGTCGGCGATGTGACCGGCGTCGTAGAGCGAGCGGAGCGCTTCGGTCATGAAGGCGGTGTGCACCGCCACGGCGCGGTTCTTCTCCTCGGAGTACATGAAACGGCCGGGGAGGCTCTCGATGTTGCCGTCGAAGATGAGGCCGACGACCTCGGCGTTCCGGTTGATGACCGGCGAACCGGAATTTCCGCCGATGATGTCGTTGGTGGTGACGAAGTTGACCCGCGTGCTCAGCTTCAGAGCGCCGATGCGTTCATGGAACCGGTTCGGCAGTGCGAAGTCCCCCGCATTGTCGAAGCTGGCGGAACGGTCGTACAGTCCGTACAGCGTGGTGTACGGCGGCGCGATGGTGCCGTTCATCGGATATCCCTTCACGCTGCCGTAGGAGAGGCGCAGGGTGAAGTTGGCGTCCGGCGGAAGTTCCTTGCCGTAGACGGCGAAGCGAGCCTTGCCGATGGCCTCGCTCGCGGCCGAGAGCGACCCGGTGACGTTCTTCTCCTGCCACATGCGCATCTCGTCGCCGATGGAGGCGATGCGGCGCGCCATGACGATCATCGGGTCGGCCGATTCGGTGATGGCCTTCGCGCCCCCTTCGATGAGGGACTTGCGGAACGCGACGTCCGCCAGTTTCGTGCCGGTGACGAGATGCTTCGCCGCTTCGTCCGGTGTCCGGCCGTCGAGCACGGCGGCGATCCACGGATCGGCGGCACCGAGCACTTCGACCCCTTCCTTCAGCCGCTCGGCCAGGAGCACTTCCTCCATGTCCGGATAGACGGGGGCGGGGGAGTAGAGCATCTCGAGCGTGCGGTTCAGCATCGCATCCTGGTACTGCGGCTGGCGTTCGGCGTTCGGTTTGACGCTTTCGGCGGCGTACCGGGCGATGACCAGAGCGCGCGAGGCGAGGGAACCATACGTGCCGCGGTAGGTGAGCTCCTTGAAGCGGGCAGTGTTGCGCGCGTAGGCGGCGTCGATGGAATCCCATGCCCAGCCGTACTGTTTCTTCCACTCGGGGTTCGCGTTCACCTTCGAGCGCAGGTCATTGTCCTCGGCCGCTTTTTTGGCCATCAGTTTCGCGTCGAGCAGTCCCTGGTACTCGCCGGTGAGCGCCTTTTGCGCGTTCTCCTGACCGAAGATGCTTCCGTCCGCCCTGCGGCGCTGTTCGTCGCCCGTGGCGGCGTACCGCTTCAGCACGTCGAGCGTGCGCTTGATGGTGCGGAGCCGGGCGGGATAGGCGTAGTCGCGGGCGAACACGATCTGGCTGTAGGTCTGCTGGCGGTTGGTGGAGCCGGGGTGTCCGGAGACGAAGACGAGCTCTTCATTGGCGGCGCCGCCGGAGTTCCACTTGAAGAAGTGCGGATGCGCGTACGGTTTGCCGTTCTCATAGACCCGGAAGAAACACATGTCCAGGTCGTACCGCGGATAGGTGAAGTTGTCCGGGTCGCCGCCGAAGAAGGCGATCTGTTTCTCGGGGGCCATCACCAGACGGATGTCGGTGAACTTCTTGTAGCGGTACATCCAGTACTCGGCGCCGTTGTAGAGCGAGACGATGTCGCAGCGCAGTCCGGTCTTCGCTTCGCTCTCCTTCGTGAGCTGGGCAGTGAGCGTCCGGCGTGCGACGACGGCCTCCTGGCCGGTCTTCCCCTTCGCCGCTTCCATCACCTTGTCCGTGATGTTCTCCATCTCCATCAACACGTTCAGTTCCAGGTCGACGCACTTCACCTCGTCCGCGTACGTCTTGGCGACGAAGCCGGTCTTGAGGTAGTCCGTTTCGGGGGTGGACATCTTCTGCAGCTGTCCCGAGCCGACATGGTGATTGGTCATGACCAGGCCGTTCGGCGAGACGAACGAACCGGAGCCGCCGTCGTTGAAACGGACGGAGGCGAGGCGGACATGCTCGAGCCACTGGTCCGTGACGTCGAATCCGTACTTCTCTTTGAGCTGCTTGCGGGGGGGATTGTCGAACGTCCACATCCCTTCGTCCGCAAGGGAAAGCGTGAACATCGCCAACAGCAGTATCGTGACAGAACGCAGGTGTTTCATGGGGTCCTCATGTCTGGTGAAAAGGAACAGTGAACAATGAACAATGAACAGTCATCAATGAACGAGCAGGTCCCGCGGGGGAGGGACCTGCGGTGTGTCAGGACTTCATCCGTTTTCCCTTCTCCTCTTCCGTGAAGATCCAGCCGACGATCTTTCCTTCGTCGATCTCGTCGAAGTTTCCCCAGTACTCCATGGTGCGGAAGTTGCGGGAGCTGGTGTCGCCGGCCGTGGCGGCCTCCACCTCTTTGCGGATGATGGAGAGGCGCGCCTTCCAGGCGTCCATATTGGTGGGACGCAGGTCGATCCATCCGGCGTGCGCCCAATCCTCGAGGGAATCGGCGGTGAGCGGAAGCTCGTTCACGCCGCGGTACGGCGGGATCTTCACCTCGTCCCCGCGCAGCAGTGTCTTCCCATCGGGCATCAGGATGGGTATGCCGATGGAGATGATGTGCGAACGGAGCTCCGTGTCCTTCCGGACGAGCGCCGTGAGCTTTTCGGAGATGGCCTTGGCCGGTGCCTTCATCACGGCGTTCACCGTGGTGTAGATGCGCTTGAGCAGGTACGCCTCGAAGAGGAGCTTGGAGAGGCGCGGCGGACCGAGCATCTCGAACGCGACGCTGTCCACCCCGTGCTGTTTCTCGAGCTGTTTCATCTTCTCCAGCGCCCCCTGGAACATGAAACCGGCGCGGTAGGTGGGGGAGAGCGTGGCGTTGTCCAGCGCGTTGATGATGTCGTGCCCGGTGTTGCCCCCTTTGATCTCATAGACCACCGAATCGGCGATCTCTTCCGGCGTCACGAACTCCATCTGGCCCGGCGTGGCGATCGCTTCGAACTCGCCGCGGGAGAAGATGCCGTTCTCGCCGGTGTCGATGAACACCGAGCGGAGCTTCCGTCCCGTCGAGACGGTCTTCCCGTCCTTCATCCGGATGGGGAACTTTCCTTTCAGCTCCACGCCGTTCTCCGGCGTCCGGTCCACCAGGTCGATGGGACGGCCCCGCTTCGCGACCTCGCCGTAGGCGATGCGCTTCCAGGCGATGGCGCCGGTCGGTTTCACCTCTTTGGTGATGGGGGCGTCGGGGGTGCGGCCCATGAGGAAGAGGAGGAGGGTGTGCGCACCCGCGACGGCGGATTTGCTCAGCAGCACGCGCGACGGTTTCTCTTCGCTGTGCGTGTACGGGATGTTGAGGCCCATGCCGCCGGTGCCGCTCGTGCCGATCTTCACGTAGATGGCGGTCTTCGCAAGGTGCATTGACCGGTAGAAGATCTGGACGTGGCGGATGAGCTGCGGCGTGTACTGCGTGGCGAGCAGTCGTTCCACGGCGTCGCGCACGTCGGCACCCTCTCTCCGGAGCGCCAGCATCACGTCGCGGGAGCTCTGGAAGATGTCCTGGTACGCGATGGCGGTGGCGGAGTTGATGCAGTCGATGACGACGTCCGGACGGTAGGTATCGATGACCTGGTACAGGGCCGAGCGTTCCAGCACCGCGGGGGTGAGCTCGTCGATGATGTCGTCGATGAACTTGTTCCGCTTCACGGGGTCGGACAGGATCTCCTCCCGGGCCAGGTCCTTGAACTCGTTGCGCACGAAGATATTCCCCCACCACGGCACGAAGAACGAACGGCCGGCGGAGGGATACTCCTTCCGCATCTGCTCGCAGGCGTCCTTCGCTTCGGATTCTTTGAGGGAGGTGAGGATGATCTTCTTGGGGGATTCTTCCATGAGGCGGCGGCAGATGGCCGAGCCGACGAGTCCCCAGCCGCCGAGTACGAGGACCGTCTTGTTGGTGATCACCATAGGAACCTCTTGTGGGAGGATGGATGTACGTGTTGCGGAAGATGTTTGCTTCCGGGTGCGACAAGATACTCGGAAATGGCGGAAACAGCAATCTTTGTTTTCCCGCCGGTGTTTGCCTATATTGACGAAACGCCAATAAAACGAAGGGAAAATGAAGAACACCCTCCTCGCCGTCATCATCACCGCCGCCGCGATGTCCGGATGCACGAAGGACATCGGCAGCACGCCGTCCGACCCATCGTTCGCGGTCTCAGCGTTGTACGGCGCCGGCGCGAACGGCCGGGTGTACGTCGCCTGGAGCATCACGGACGGGTACGTCTCCGGCGTGGACCTCTACCGGAGCACGGAAGAGGTGTTCTCAGCGTCGAACGCGACACTGCTGGCTTCACGGCTGCCGGTCACCGCCGCATCGTTCACCGACTCCGCCGTGACGAACGGAACGACCTACTATTA
>WBUG01000083.1 GCA_008933835.1 Bacteroidota bacterium
GGGGCAGCGGGCGCGACACGTCCGCTGCGGCGCTGCTCCACGTACGAGAGAATGTCCTTTTTGCTCACCCGGCCGTTGGCGCCGGTGCCGGGGATCGATTCGAGCTCCTGCATCGCGATCCCTTCGGTGCGCGCGATGTTGAGCACGAGCGGAGAGTAGAACCGGTCCGAACGGAACGCGGAAGCCGGCGCCGGAGCGGCATGCTGCACCGGCGCCGCCGGGGCGACGGCGGGGACGGCGGACGGAGCAGGTGCGGGAGTCGCCGGGACCGCCGGCGCAGCCGATGCTGTCGCGCCGGTGGCGATACGGGCGATGACGGTGTGCACTGCGACGGTCGTCTGTTCCGGGAAGAGGAGTTCGGTGATGACGCCGGAGGCCGGGGACGGGATCTCGGAGTCGACCTTGTCCGTGCTGATCTCCAGTAGCGTCTCGTCCTTGCCGATACGCTCCCCCGTCTTCTTATGCCATTTCGTGATCGTCCCTTCGGCGATGCTCTCTCCCATCTGCGGCATGATGACGTCCACGACAGCCCCTCCCGTCACCGGGACCGGTGCCGCCGGTGCAGCGGCATGTGCCGGTGCCGACACCGCCGGAGAGGGGGCCGCCGGAACGGGAGCGACGGCCGCATTGACATCGGTGTTGATGCGGGCGATGACCGTGTGCACCGCGACGGTGGTCGTTTCCTGGAACAGCAATTCCGCGATGACACCGGCGGCGGGCGACGGGATCTCGGAGTCGACCTTGTCCGTGCTGATCTCGAGCAGGGTCTCATCCTTGCCGATGCGTTCACCGACCTTCTTGTGCCATTTGGAGATGGTCCCCTCGGCGATGCTCTCGCCCATCTGGGGCATCACTACGTCGATCAATGCCATGGTGTCCTGCGTTGTGTGTACGGTTCCGTTAGTACGCCGCCAGTTCCCGGGCGGCGGCGGTCAGTTTCTTCGCGTTCGGGAGGAAGAATTCCTCCAGCGGCGGACTGTACGGCGTGGGGATGTCCAGCGCGCCGAGCCGGCGGACCGGCGCGTCGAGATGCTCGAACGCCTTCTCGCTGATGATGGCGGCGATCTCGCCGCCGATGCCGCCGGTGAGATTGTCTTCGTGCACGATGAGCGCCTTGCCGGTCTTCCGCACGCTGGCGAGGATGAGCTCGGTGTCCAGCGGCATCAGCGACAGCAGGTCCACCACCTCCACGCTCACCCCCTCCTTCGCCATCGCGTCGGCGGTCTCCAGCGCCTGATGTACCGTCGCACCGTACGTGATGATGCTCAGGTCGTTCCCTTCGCGCCGCACGACCCCCTTGCCGATCTCGATGGTGTAATCGGTATCGGGCACCTCTCCTTTGACGTGGCGGTAGAGCCGTTTATGCTCCAGGTAGATCACCGGATTGTTGTCGCGGACGGCGGCCTTGATGAGCCCCTTGGCATCGTGCGGGAACGACGGAGCCACGATCTTGAAGCCGGGCTGATGGAAGAACCACGCTTCGGGGTTGCGGGAGTGGAACGGTCCCCCATGGATGCCGGCGCCGCTCGGGAGCCGGACCACCATCGGACACGGAATGTGCCAGCGGTAATGGATGGAGGCGGTGTTGTTGACGAGCTGGGAGAACCCGGTCGTCACGAAATCGGCGAACTGCATCTCGGCGACGGGGCGCATCCCCACCACGGCCGCGCCGGTGGCGGCGCCGAGGATGGCGGTCTCGGCCAGCACGGTGTCGATGACACGTTCCTCGCCGAACCGGTCGAGGAATCCTTTGGTCACCTTGAATGCGCCGCCGAACTTGCCGATGTCTTCGCCGAGCAGGATGACCGATTCGTCCCGCTCCATCTCTTCCCAGAGTCCTTTGGAGATCGCTTCGATGTATGTCAGGAGTGCCACGAAGTTCTGTCGTTAATGGTGATGGAAACCGGTCACTCGGCGTACACGCCGACGACCGCCTCTTCGCCCGGAGGATACGGGCTCTCCACCGCGAACCGGACGGCGTCGTCCAGCGTCGCCTGGATCTTCTCCTCGTACTGCGCCTTCACGGACGGTGTCAGCACCTTCCGTTCGATGAGCGTCCGCTCGATGCGCTCCACCGGGTCCTTCTTCCTCCACTCCGCCAGCAGTTCCTTGGGGACGTAGTCGGCGCCGTCATGCGCGGAGTGACCGTGCATCCGCATCGTGACCGATTCGATGAGGGTCGGACCGACGCCGCGGCGGGCGCGTTCCACCGCCTGTTTGCAGACCTGGTAGACCTCCTCGATGTCGGTCCCGTCGATGGTGAAGCCGGGCATGCCGTACCCCATCGCACGGTCCGAGTATTTCTCCATCGCCTTCTGTTTGGCGACGGGGGTGGAGTACGCGAACTGGTTGTTCTCGATGATGAGCACCAGCGGGAGCCGCTGCACCGACGCCATCGCGAGCGCTTCGTGGATGTCCCCGACGTTGCTGCCGCCGTCCCCGATGTACGTGAGGACCACGGAGCCTTCGCGCCGCAGTTTGGAGGCGAGCGCCACGCCGCACGCCATCGGCACCATGGCGCCGAGGTGGCTGATGTTGCCGTAGATGCGCAGCGGCGGATCGGCGTAATGGCCGGTGCCGTCGCGTCCCTTGGAGAGCGAGTTCCCCCGCGCGAGATGCTGGAGCATCAGGTTCCGGAGCGTCTGACCCTTCACCAGATGGGCACCCATGTCGCGGTGCATCGGGAAGAGATAATCGTGCTTTTCGAGTGCGAAGGCGCTGCCGACGGCGGTCGCTTCGTTGCCGTTCCCGGTGTAGGCTCCCCCGACGATCTTCCCCTGACGGTACAGCTTGAGGATGGTCTCTTCGAACTCGCGGGTGAGCCGCATATAATAGTAGAGGTCGAGGTACTGCTCGTTCGTGAGCCGATACATCGCTTCCGGTGCGGAGCTCTTTGAGGATGTGGTCTTCGATGCCATAGTGTCGTTCAGAATGCTGCCAGCCGCTCCAGCGCAGCGGTGATGTGATGTTCCTGCGGCAGGATGGACGTCTCCAACGCGGGCGCGAACGCGATGGGAGTGTCCAGCGCGGCGACGCGCTGCAGCGGGGCGTCCAGGTGGTGGAAACACTCTTCGGCGATCTGTGTCCCGATCTCAGCGCCGAATCCGCCGGTCTTATTGTCCTCGTGCACGATGAGCACCTTCCCCGTCTTCCGGACCGACCGGAAGACCGCTTCGCGGTCCCACGGACAGATGGTGCGCAGGTCGATCACTTCGCAGCTCACGCCGTGCTCTTCCATCTTGCGGGCCGCTTCGATGGAACGCTGCACCATGAATCCCCACGTCACGATGGTGATGTCGCTTCCCTCCCGCCGCACCTTCGCCACGCCGAAGGGAAGACAGTACTCATCGCCCGGTTCGGGGGATGCGGCGAACTGCTGCCGGTAGAGCCCTTTATGTTCGCAGAAGAGGACCGGATTGTCCTCCCGGATGGCGGTCTTCAGGAGCCCTTTGGCGTCCGCGGCGTTGGACGGGAACGCGATCCACAGACCGGGGATATGGGCGAAGAGCCCTTCGATGCTCTGACTATGGTAGAGGCCGCCGCGGATGTAACCGCCGACCGCCACGCGGATGACCACCGGACAGCTCCAGTCGCCGTCCGTGCGGTATCGCATATGCACCAGCTCGTCCTTGATCTGCATGAACGCGGGCCAGATGTAGTCGCCGAACTGGATCTCCACCACCGGTTTGAACCCCCGCACCGCCAGACCGATGGCCGTTCCGACGATGGAGGCCTCGGCCAGCGGAGAGTTGAAACAGCGCTCGCCGCCGAACACGTTCGTCAGCCCTTTCGTCGCGGTGAAGACCCCCCCCTTCCCGTCCGCCACATCCTCGCCGTACACGAGCATCTTCGGATTGCGCTTCATCTCCTCGTGCAGCGCGTGATTGATGGCGTCCACCATCACGATGCTGCCGCCGGTATGGACCGGCTCTTCAAAGCCCTCCTTCGGTACGGCGATGACGGGAGAGAAAAGGTTCCGCTCCACCGTGTCCGCCGTCGGGCTCGGTGCCGCTTCGGCGTACTCCGCCGCCGCTTCCACTTCGGTGCGGACCTCGGCGCGTAGCGCTTCGACCTGCTTCAGCGTGAGAACGCGCTGCTCCACCAGGAACCGTTCGAACTTCGGGAGCGGGTCGCGCTTCTTGTCCTCTTCGATCTCCCCGACCGGCCGGTACTTCTTCGGATCATCGGACGACGAGTGCGGGAAGAGACGGACGCACGACGCTTCAATGAACGCGGGACCCTGGCCGGACCGGCAGTGTTCCACCGCCTCCTTCGCCGCCTTGTACGATTCGACGAAGTCCGTGCCGTCCACCGCGAACTTCTTCATGTTCGGATATCCGTCCATCAGCCGGTAGAGGGACCCTCCGGCGATCTGTTCCTGCACCGGCACCGAGATGGCGTACCCGTTGTTCTGCACCATGAAGATGACCGGGAACTTCTCCCGCGCCGCCCAGTTCACCGCCTCCCAGAACTCCCCTTCGCTCGTCGCCCCTTCCCCCGACGACACGTAGGTCACTTCGTCGTTCCCTTCCTTCACCGAACCCATCGCGGTCCCCACCGCCTGCAGGTACTGCGTGCCGGTGGGAGAGGATTGGCCGACGATGCGGAGCGACTTGTCGCCGTAGTGCGACGGCATCTGCCGTCCGTGCGAGCTCGGTCCCTCGGTGCGGTGCATGTTCTCGCAGAGGATCCCTTTCGCGGTGGAACCGAAGGCGAGCGAGAACGCGAGGTCGCGGTAGTACGGATAGGCCCAGTCATAGGCCGGCCGCATCGCCATCGCCATGGCGGTCTGCACCGCTTCGTGTCCGGGACCGCTGATGTGGAACAGGATCTTCCCCTGCTTCAGGAGGATCATCTCTTTCTCGTCGATGGCGCGCGCGAGCAGCATGGTGCGGTACGCCGCGATGAGCTGCGCGTCCGTCAGGATCTCGCGGAACGGGGTCTTCTCGTACTTCATCGTACCGTTGGATGCGGCGGACGGGGGAAGGTCCTTCACCGCCGCGGTTCGTTTGGGGGCCATCACCGGTGCTCCTCGATCAGCGCTTCGGGGTGCCGAAGCAGGGTCTTGAGTTCGTCCGGGGAGGTCTGTTTGACCTTCCTCCGGAACCGTTCGGAGAAGTGGCGCACGAGTCGCGCCTGGACATCGGAGAGAACACACTCGCGGCCGAGAATGTTCTGCAGCGAGGTCACGCCTTTATGGAAGATGCCGCACGGAATGATGCGGTCGAAATAGGACAGGTCGGTGGAGACGTTCAGGGCGAATCCGTGCATCGTCACCCAGCGGCTCACCTTCACGCCGATGGCCGCGACCTTCTCGCCCCCCGACCACACGCCGGTGAACTCGGGCTCCCGCCCCCCCTCGACGCCGTACTCCGCCAGGGTGTCGATGATGACCGATTCCATCTCCCGCAGGTAGCGGTGGATGTCCTGATAGTGTCCGGTCAGGTCCAGGATGGGATAGCCGACGAGCTGTCCCGGGCCGTGGTACGTGATGTCGCCGCCGCGGTCGATGCGGAAGACCTCTACGCCGCGCAACGACAGTTCTTCGTCCTTCGCCAGCAGGTGGTTCTCGTCGGCCCCCTTGCCCAGCGTGTAGACGTGCTCGTGCTCGGTCAGCAGCAGCGTATCGCCGATGCGTCCCTCCTGCCGCGCCTGGAACACGCGGCGCTGCAGTTCCCACGCCTCCGCGTACCGGGTGCGGCCGAGCTCCACCACGATGAGTTCCGGACCGGTCGCCATCCGTCAGATGTGCAGCGCCCGTCCGTACGCGTCGAGCGCCGCCTCGGCGATCCCCTCGGTCAGCGTCGGATGCGCATGGATGGTGTTGAAGAGCTGCTCCGCGGTCGTTTCGAGCGTACGGGCCGTCACCAGTTCCGCGATCATCTCGGTCGCTTCCGGTCCGATGATATGCGCGCCGAGCAGTTCGCCGTACTTCGCGTCGAAGATGAGCTTCACCATGCCTTCGGTCTCGTTGAGCGCGAGCGCCTTCCCGTGCGAACGGAACGGATAGCGCCCGATCTTCACCTCTTTCCCGGCGGCGCGCGCCTTCTCCTCCGTCATCCCCACGCTCGCCACCTGCGGCTGGCAGTACGTGCAGCCCGGAATGTTCTCGTAGTCCACCGCGTGCGGATGCTTGCCGGCGATGGTCTCGACGCACACGATCCCCTCGTGCGACGCCTTGTGCGCGAGGCAGGGCGGACCCGCCACGTCGCCGATGGCGTAGATCCCCTCCACGTTCGTCCGCAGCGCGCCGTCGACCTTGATGAACGACCGGTCGGTCTTCACGCCGAGCGCTTCCAGGCCCAGGTCCTCGATGTTCCCCTGCACGCCGATGGCGCTCAGCACGATGTCCGCCTTGATCTCCTTCACGCCGTCCTTGGTCGCGATCTTCACGGTCGCTTCCTTCCCCGGCGTCACGCTCTCCACCTTCGTGTCCGTGTACACCTCGATGCCGGACTTTTCGAAGTTCCGGCGGAGGATCTTCGTGATCTCGCGGTCCTCGATGGGGAGCAGACTGTCCAGCATCTCGATGATGGTCACCTTCGAGCCGTACGCATTGTAGATATAGGCGAACTCGGAGCCGATCGCGCCGGAACCGATGATGACCATCCGCTTCGGCACCTCCGGCAGCACCATCGCTTCGGTACTGGTGATGACCTGTTTCCGGTCCACCGGGATGTTCGGCAGGATCCGCGGGCGCGCCCCGGTGGCGATGATGATGTGCTTCGCCGCGATGCGCTCCTTCTTCCCCTGCTGGTCCACCTCCACCGCCCCCTTCCCGGCGATCTTCGCCGTCGCGTAGAGATGGTCCACCTTGTTCTTCTTGAAAAGGAACTCGATCCCCTTGGAGCTCTTCAGGGAGATGTCGCGGCTCCGCTTCACGGCCTTGGAGAAGTCCGCGGTCAGATTGTCGACGCTGAAACCGAAGTCGGCGGCATGTTTGAAGGTGGTGAGCACCTCCGCATTCTTGATGAGCGCCTTGGTGGGGATGCATCCCCAGTTCAGACAAATCCCTCCTAATTTATCCTTTTCGATAACCAGAGTCTTTAATCCTAATTGACCGGCACGGATTCCCGCCACGTAGCCGCCCGGACCTCCGCCGATGACGACCACGTCGTATTGTTTGTCAGCCATGAATTCCTCTATTTATGAGCAAGAATAAAGAAAGAGGGACAAGCCCTCTTTCGCACAAACTACCAGCCCGTAGGCGCCATACCAGAGTTGCCGACCTCCCGGGGGACAGGAGGAATGCTCTGCAATATAGCGAACAACGCGAAGAAAATCAATGAACGCGAGCATCGCCCGCAGCGCCCGGCATCCCTCAAGAGCACAAAAATGCCTTGACTCACTATGTGTTTTTTGCGTATTTTACAATGGTATACGATCGTTCAACCGAGAATTCACCGTTGAGCCGTTCACGATCACCGCGGAGCGTTCCGCGGCGATGAAGGGAATGTTTGCATGAGTAAAACGAAGTACTCCACGCAGCAATGCGGCACGTGCGGTAAAGAGACGAAGATGGAGATCATCGGTGCGGTGGTCGGAGCGGAGAACAAGGTGTGGTACCGCTGCACCCGTTGTCATCACAGCATGATGATCGATTCGTCCGTTCAGCAGAAGAAGAAGGACAACGTCATCAAGATCAACCGCGACGAATGCATCGATTATTCGCCGGAAAAGGTCTATGACATCGGCGCCGCCATCTACCACCTCGATTGGGACGACATGGGGAAGGTGAAGTCGAAGGAAAAGACCTCCAGCGGCGGGAACGCCATCTGGGTGGAATTCGAAAAGAACGGGCCGAAGCGGTTGATTGAGAACCTGCAGCTGGCCGATTGAACCATAAACACAACAACAGCCTGAAAATCAAAGGAGGTGACGTACTTGGTAGGCGTCGTAGTCAACGAGAATGAATCGATCGACCGCGCGATCAAACGCTTCAAAAAGAAATATGAGCGTTCGGGCGTGTTGAAAGAGTTCAAGAAACGGACATTCTTCACGAAGCCCTCGGTCAAAAAGCGGATGAAGCTTGTAAAAGCGATCCGCCGGAACCAGAGGACGGAAGAGGATATGTGACCGCACTTCAAAACCCCGCTTCGGCGGGGTTTTGCTTTATATCGGGGCGTTCGCCCGGAACACCCGCACCACGTTCCCCCCGAGGATCTTCGCCACCTCCCCATCCGTGTACCCCCTCTTCAGCAGTTCGCGGGCGATGTTCGGCAGGAACGTCACGTCGTCCATCTCCTTCGGCAGCGACTCGATACCGTCGAAATCGCTCCCAAGTCCGACATGGTCCACTCCCGCCATCTTCGCGATGTACTCGATGTGGTCTATGAGAAGTGACAATGGCGGCCGGATCGATTCGTACGCGGGGGCCAGCAATGAATCGATGACCGTCTCAGCCCTCCACCGGTCGCCGGTGCTCCTGCGGACCGAATCGACCAGTGCTCGGTTCCCCCGGCGGATCTCCCGCACCCGTCCTTCATATGCGCTGTCGATGAAGCCGGCATAGAAGTTCACACAAATGACCCCGCCGTTCTTCGCCACCGCCTTGATCTGCTCATCCTTCAGGTTCCGGCGGTTGGGACAGATGGAATAGACCGAGGAATGGGAGACCAGGACCGGCTTGGTCGTCACCGCCAGGACGTCCCAGAACGTCCGCTCTCCGGTGTGCGAAAGGTCCACCATCACTCCCAGACGGTTCATCCGCTTCACGATCTCCCTCCCGAGGTCGGTCAATCCCTGGAACGGCAGCGAATCACCCTTCTCCTCCTCGTCCGCCGCTGAAGTCGCCCAGGTCGTGCTGTTGTTCCACGTCAGGGTGAGATACCGCATTCCCCGGGCGGCCAGGCTGTCGAGTTTGGAGGGATCGTCCTCGATCATGTGCCCTCCTTCCACGCCGATCAGCGCCGCCAGTCGTCCCTTCGCCAGTGCGCCGTCCAGTTCGCGAGCGTTCCGCACCAGGTGAGCACGGCCGCCGCTCCGCGCGATGAGCGCTCCGAGCGTGTCGATCATGGCGTTGGCCCGGCGATACGCCCGGCCATGTCCGTACTCATCGCCGCACCACACGGAGAAGAACTGTACATCCACTCCCCCCTGCTTCAAGCGAACAAGGTCCGAATGTCCGTTCGTGGTCGCAACGGAAAGGTCCTCTCCCGTCATCGCCCGGAGCAGGACGTCGTTGTGCGTGTCGGCCACCACCGCACGCTCATGCACTGTTCGGTACATCTGTGCCGACAGTGGAGCGGCAGTGATAAGGATGAGAAGAAGAGCAGAGAACAGCGTGAGAATTCGTTTTGGCATCGGTTCCTCCGTCCGGAGAATATCGGCAACACGCCGAACAACCGCAACGGCCGGGGATAAAAAAACCCGGCAATGCCGGGTCGTGAAAAGGACAGAGACGGAAGCTCAGAGCTCGAACGAGCCGGGCCGGGGGGCGGACGGTTCGGTGCGTTCGCTCTCGCGCAGCAGCGAGTCGAGGTCGATGAGTTCCTGTTCGCGCTGACGCATCTCCCGCATCTTCGCCTCGAACTGCTGACGCCCGGGAGTGGAGCGGAACATGATCTTCATGCGCGGCGATTGCCGGGCCGTGTCCACCATCTCGAACCGGAACTCTCCGCTGGGGAGGCGGCGGAAGACGCGCATCGCATCGTTGTCCGCCGGGAGTTCGACGTAGAAGGCGGAGTCGCCGACCACCTGCACGTCCGGCATCCGTTCCCGGAGGGAGGCGCGGGGGGTGCGGGGACGCACCATCTCCACCATCCCGACGGG
>WBUG01000084.1 GCA_008933835.1 Bacteroidota bacterium
CTGAACTTCACCGAGGTGGGGTTCGGTCCGCGAGCCTCGGTGACGCTGTATGACCGCGCATACTCGGCCACGGCCGGCATCAAGCCGGGGGAGGTCGATTGGAAGGAACTGTTCGGGAAGAAGGGGGTGCGCTGGTTCCACACCGGCGGCATCTTCTCGGCGCTCTCGGAATCGACCCGCCTGGTGGTGGCCGAAGCGGTGAAGGCGGCGCACGAAGCGGGGACGGTCGTCTCGTACGACCTGAACTTCCGTTCGAAGCTTTGGAGCAGCAAGGAGGCCATCGAGACGACCCGTCCGCTGGTGCCGTACATCGACTGTCTGATCGGGAACGAGGAGGACTTCCAGAAGGTGCTGGGGTATGAGGTGGAGGGGGTGGACGTGGAGAAGGGGGAGATCGACACGAGGGCGTTCAAGGGGATGGTGACGAAGGTGGTGAAGGACTTCCCGAACGTGAAGGTGGTGGGGACGACGCTGCGCGGGGTGCGTTCGGCGGGAGTGAACGACTGGTCGGCCATCATGTGGGCGGACGGGGTGTTCTACGACGGGTTGTCGATGCCGGCCCTGGAGATCGAGGACCGGGTGGGGGGCGGCGATGGATTTGCATCGGGCTTCACATATGGGTTCCTGAACGGGAAGAGCGCGCAGGAGTGCGTGAACTACGGTGTGGCGCACGGTGCGATGCTGATGACGACGCGGGGAGACTCGAGCATGATCACGCTGGAGGAGCTCAACCACGTGGCCGCCGGAGGAAGTGCGAGGATCAAACGATGACTTCGCTTCGTACGCTCTTCTTCGTCCTTCCGTTCATCCTCGCCGCGCAGCCGAAGGATGTGACGGTCACCGTTCGGAATCCGCTGGACATCGAACGGAACGGGGAGATCGTCTCTGTGGACCTCGGCGCCATTCGTCACCTGCGGCCGGAATGGAAGGGCGTTACGCTCGAGGTCATGGACGGCAGGACCGCTCTCGTTTCGCAGAGCATCGACAACGACGCCGACGGCATCGACGATGAGATCATCTTCCCCGCACGCATCGCACCCCGCGGGAAGAGATCGTACTCGCTTCGCCCCGGTCCGCGCAGAGAGCACCCCTCGCCGGTGGATGTACGGTACGTCCTTCCTCGGCAGGACATCGGCTGGGAGAACGACCGGATCGCGTTCCGTGTGTACGGTTCCGTCCTTGCGGGGAACGTGGACAACGGCATCGATGTCTGGACGAAACGGGTGGCGTATCCCGTCGTGGCGAAATGGTACAAAGAGAGCGAAGGGAGTCTGCCGGGAAAGGACACATATCATCAGGATAGGGGAGAGGGGGCTGATTTCTTCTCCGTCGGCCGTTCCCTCGGCGCGGGGAGCGCCGGCCTGCTCTATAACGGGAGGCTCGTTCAGCCGGGACTGTTCGACCATCACCGCGTCATCGGCAACGGTCCGCTCCGGGTCTCCTTCGAACTCTACTATACGGACGCCGTCATCGACACGCACCGCTTCACGCTGGTGAAACGCATCACGCTGGACGCCGGCTCCCAGCTGAACCGTATCGACGAACGGTACGTCTCGAACGCCTCCTTCGCTGCGGAGCTCGCGGCCGGACTGGTGAAACGGGCGAACACCGTTCCCGCGGCCGTTCCTTCCGACGGCGTGCTTGCGTTGTGGGGACCGACGAACGCGGACTCGGTCAACGGTTTCCTCGGAACGGGCGTAGTGCTTCCGGCGTCGGGCACGCTCCGCGAGGATTCGACGCAGGTGCTCATCACCATGCCGGTGGAATTCGGCAGGAGCATCTCGTACCTTTCGGGTGCGGCATGGAGCCGCCGGGGCGGCATCACCTCCGCGGCGGAATGGTCCTCCCTGCTCGCATCGGCATCACGGCGTCTGCGCCACCCGCTCATCGTCACCGTCTCTTCACGTTAACGAATCGATATCCATGACAAAAGAAGAAGTCCTTTCGAAGATCGCTGAGGACGGCGTCGTCGCCGTCATCCGCATGACCGACACCGCCAAGCTCGCCAAGGTCATCGAGGCGGTTCGCGCCGGCGGTGTGAAATGCATCGAGATCACCATGACCGTGCCCGGTGCGGTGGAGATCATCCGCTCGCTTTCGTCGTCGATGCCGGCCGACGTCCTCATCGGCGCCGGCACCGTCACCTCGCCCGATATGGCCGAACAGGTCATCGCGGCCGGTGCTCGGTTCGTCGTCTCACCGGTGCTGAACCTGGAGGTCATCGCCCTCTGCCGGAAGCACGGCATCGCCTGCATGCCGGGCTGCTACACGCCGACGGAGATCTTCACCGCCTGGAACGCCGGCGCCGACGTCGTGAAAGTCTTCCCGGCGACGTCGCTCGGACCGAAGTACTTCAAGGACCTCTCCGGTCCCTTCCCGAAGATCAGACTGATGCCCACCGGCGGCGTCTCCGTCGACAACGCCGGTGAATGGATCGCCGCCGGCGCGGTCGCGGTCGGCATCGGCACGGACCTGCTGAACAAACAGCTCATCGACCAGGAACGGTACGCGGAACTCACCGCCCGCGCCGCTGCAATGTACGCCAACGTCATGAACGCCAAGAAAGGACTCGCATCATGAGCGCACCATCCCTCTTTTCCCTCGCCGGACGCACCGCAGTGGTGACGGGCGGCAGCACCGGACTCGGCCAGGGGATGGCCGTGGGACTCGCCGCCGCCGGGGCGAACGTGGTGCTGGTGGACTACGTGGAAAGCGCCGAGACCGAAACGCTCATCCGCGGCGCGGGGGGGCGGGCCGTGACGGTGGTGGCGGACCTGATGAAGATGGAGTCCATCCCCGCCGTCATCGCCGCCGCGGTGAAGGCGTTCGGCGCGGTCGACATCCTCGTGAACAACGCCGGCATCATCCGGCGCACCGACGCCATCGACTTCACGGAGAAGGACTGGGACGACGTGATGACGCTGAACTCGAAGACGGTCTTCTTCCTCGCGCAGGAGGCGGCGAAGGACATGATGAAACGGAAGTACGGCAAGATCATCAGCACGGCATCGCTCCTCGCCTTCCAGGGAGGCATCCGCGTCCCCTCCTACGCCGCGAGCAAGGGGGCGGTCGCGCAGATCACCAAGGCGCTCGCCAACGAATGGGCGAAGTTCGGCATCAACGTCAACGCCATCGCCCCCGGCTACATGGCCACCAACAACACGAAGGCGCTCCGCGAGGATGCGGTGCGCGAGAAGGCCATCGTGGAACGCATCCCGGCCGGACGCTGGGGAACGCCGCAGGACCTCGCGGGTGCGGCGGTCTTCCTCGCCTCGCCGGCATCGGACTACGTGAACGGACACGTGCTCGTGGTCGACGGCGGCTGGATGGCGCGGTGAGACCGTGATGCGTCCGGTCGTCACGTTCGGCGAGATCATGCTCCGGCTCTCCACGCCGTGGCACCGGCGTTTCATCCGGGCGCAGCGGTACGGCGTCCGTTTCGGCTGCGGCATGTCCGAACCGCACGAATCCCCGTGATCTCAAATTCTGCTCGGCCGCGGAGGTCGACGCGCTGGTGCGCGGCGATGCCGGCGGCCGGGTCCAACGATGAACCGACACCTACGAAAGAAGCAGCGATGAATGTACGGAACACACCCGCCGCCGACGGAGCACGGCGCATGACCACCGAAGAGCTCCGCTCCCGTTTTCTGCTCGAAACACTCTTCGTCCCGGGAACGATCGTTCTCGAATATTCGGACGCCGACCGGGTCATCCTCGGCGGCATCATGCCGGGCGCGGCGCCTCTCGCTCTGAAAGCGAGCCGCAAGGAGATGTCCGCGGACCACTTCTTCGAACGCCGCGAGGCGGGCATCATCAACGTCGGAGCGCCGGGCACGGTGACCGTGGACGGAACGGTGTACGAGCTCCGGAAGAAGGATGTGCTCTACATCGGCCGCGGCGCGCGGGAGGTCCTCTTCGCGTCCGCCGCCGGTGGGGAGGCCGCGTTCTACCTCGTGAGCTATCCGGCGCACAAGGAGTATCCCACCGCCCTCGCGCGGTACGCGGACGCGGAACCGGCGCGTCTCGGCGACACCGCCACGGCGAACAAGCGGACCATCTATAAGTACATCCATGTGAACGGCATCCGCAGCTGCCAGCTGGTGATGGGGATGACCGAGCTCGAACCGGGGAGCGTCTGGAACACCATGCCGTCCCATACGCACATCCGCCGTTCGGAAGTGTACATGTACTTCGACCTTCGGCCGGAGGCCTTGGTCGTGCACTTGATGGGCGAGCCGCAGCAGACCCGCAACATCATCGTCCGGGACCGGCAGGCGGTCATCTCGCCCAGCTGGTCCGTCCACTGCGGCGCCGGAACCACGAACTATTCTTTCGTCTGGGCGATGGGCGGAGAGAACCAGGCGTTCGACGACATGGACGCCGTGCCGACGACGGAACTATTGTGAAACGGCTTCTTCTTCTCTCGATGGCCGCCGTCCGTCTGGCAGCGGCCCAGCCGACGATGAAGAGCATCGACGAATGCGTCAACACCTTCGCGCCGTCCGCGGTGGAATCGACGAAGGCGGGGTATCAATACTGGTTCGCGGACAAGGCGTTCCTGGACGGCCGGACGCTGAAGCTGAGCGTCGTCCGTCCGGGCGAAGCGACGCACGCTCCGCACCGTCACACGGAGGACGAGTTCTTCTTCGTCATCGAAGGCACGGCGGAATTCTTCCTGAACGGCGCAAAACGGACGGTCGGTCCCCTCACCAGTCTGTACTGTCCCTCCGGTTCCGACCACGGCATCCGCAACGCCGGGACGGCGGAACTGAAATATCTCGTCATCAAGAGGTACGATCCCGCACGATGAACCGCATCGCCGCCGCATCGCTTCCGTTCCTGCTGACCGCCTGCTCGGTCATCCCCGGCTTCGGCACCGCCGTCGATCTGGCGCCGTTCGGGGACAGCGCCCGGCATTGGTACGCCATCACGGACGAAGTGCCGAAGCTCATCACGCCGCTGCCGGACCATCCCGTGTACGGCGCGCGGGACGTTCGCGACATCGCCGAGAACGTCCTCCTCTTCCAGAAGAGCAACGGCGGCTGGCCGAAGAACTACGATATGGCCGCCGTCCTCTCTCCGGAACAGCGGGCGGTCATCGTGTCCGCGAAGGATGACATATCGCTCACCACCTTCGACAACGGCGCCACCCATTCGCACATCGCGTACCTCGCGCAGGCGAACCGGCTGCATCCGGACGAACGGTACCGAGCCGCCGTCGAGCGCGGCGTCGGGTTCATCCTCTCCGCTCAATATCCCAACGGAGGTTTCCCGCAGTTCCATCCCGACACCGCCGGGTACCGGAAGCACATCACCTTCAATGACGGCGCGATGATGGGGGTGGTGCGGGTGCTGGCGGACATCGCGGACGGGAAAGAGGAGTACGGTTTCATCGGTGCGGAGCTCCGCACCCGGGTGAACGCCGCCTTCAGCCGCGCGGTGGACTGCATCCTCCGCTGCCAGGTGGTGCAGGAGGGAACGCTGACCGCATGGGGTCAGCAGCATGACCGCGACGATCTTACGCCGCAGGATGCCCGCACCTTTGAACCCCGCTCCCTCTGCAGCATGGAAAGCGCCGAGATCGTCCTCTGGCTGATGTCGCGTCCCGACCCGGACCCGCGCATCATCGCGGCGGTGAACGGCGCGGCCGCATGGTACCGGCGCATCGCCATCCGCGGCGTCCGCGTCGTCACCGTGCAGCGGGAGCACGAACAGTTCATGTACCACGCCGCCGATGATGACCGCATCGCCGTCCCCGACTCCGCCGCTCCCCGCATCTGGACGAGGCTGTACGAATTGGGGACCGACCGGCCTCTCTTCTGCCGGCGGGACGGACGCATCGTCTATTCGCTGGCCGAGGTGGAACGGGAGCGGAGGACCGGCTATAAATGGTACGGTTACGAACCGGAAGAGGTCCTGGAGCGTCACCGCGTCTGGGCGGCACGGTGGTCACCGGACAATGCGGAGGAGCGGTAGGATGGTCCGGAACATCATCCTCATCGCATTGATGATCACCGCACCGGCGGCGGCGCAGGTCACGGTGAGGGAGGACAGTCTCTTCTCTCCGGCGCTCGGCCGGTACGAACGGTACACGGTGCTCTTCCCGGACGGGTACCATCACGGCGAGGAACGGTACGGCGTCCTCTACCTGCTCCACGGATTCAACGGCGACCACACCTCCTGGCACCGCTCCACACGGCTGGTCGAATACGCCGCTTCCGTTCCGCTCCTCATCATCTGTCCGGACGCCGGCAACAGCTGGTACACCGATGCCGTGACCGGCCCGTCCGGCCGCATCGAAACGATGTTCATCACCGAACTCATCCCAGCGGTCGACGCCCGGTACCGGACCCGCCCGGAACGCGCGTACCGTTCCGTCGCGGGACTGTCGATGGGAGGGTTCGGCGCGCTGAAGTTCGGCGTCACCTATCCGCAGCTCTTCGGTTTCGCGGCGGGATTGAGCCCCTCCATCCAATTCCCGGCGGGGCTCGAGGACTCGGCCATCGTCGCACGGCGTTCCGCCGCATCCAATGCGAGCGTTCGTGCGGCGTTCGGTGCGAAACGTTCTCCGGTCTGGGAGCGGAACGACCTCTTCCGCCTCGCCGAGCGGGCCGACGCCGCAACGCTGCCGTACCTGTACATCGCCGTCGGTTCCCAGGACGGTATCCCGGAAATACCGCTGCAGGCGGGAACGCTTGCCGGCATCCTTCGGATCAAAGGGGCGGCGTTCGAACTGCACGAATCGCCCGGCGCGCATACGTGGGGATACTGGGACTCAGCGCTGGGCCGCATGCTCGACCGATTCCGGAAGCGTCCGTGAACGCCGTGCGCGTCATCCTCTCTCGCGCTCTCCTCCTCTTCGCTGTCGTTTGTACCGGCGCCGTTGCCCAAACGGGGCTGACCCCGCGCTCGGAAGGTCAGCACATGCCGGACCGGGGCGACGGGACGTTCCTGAATCCGGTGCTCGCCGGTGACCATCCCGACCCTTCCGTGCTGAAGGTGAATGACGAATACTATATGACGTTCTCCTCCATGGACCAGTATCCCGGTCTCACCCTGTGGCGTTCGCGCGACCTCGTCAACTGGCAGCCCATCGGACCGGCGCTCACCGCATTCCTCGGCAGTGTGTGGGCGCCGGACCTCATCCGGCATAACGGCCGATACTACATCTACTTTCCGGCCCGCACACCGTCATACCGTTCCACGCACGTCGTCTGGGCGGACGACATCCGCGGACCATGGAGCGCTCCGACGGACCTGAAGGTGCCGCTCATCGATCCGGGACACATCGTCGGTGAGGACGGGGCTCGGTACCTCTTCTTCAACGACGGATGGCGGGTCCGTCTGACGGACGACGGGCTTGCGACGAACGGTCCGCTGGAAAAAGTGTACGAAGGATGGAAGTATCCCGAAGCATGGGATGTCGAGAGCTACTCGCTGGAAGGTCCGAAGCTGCTGCGGCACGGCGAATACTTCCATCTCATCACGGCCGTGGGGGGGACCGCCGGTCCGCCGACGGGACACATGGTCATCTCCTCCCGTTCGCGGTCCATCCATGGACCGTGGGAGCATTCGCCGTACAATCCGCTCATCCGGACCGTGTCGCGCGACGAGCGCTGGTGGTCCAAGGGACATGCCACGCCTGTGGAAGGTCCGACCGGCGGATGGTACGCGATGTACCATGCGTACGAGAACGGATATTGGACCCTCGGCCGGCAGACGCTGCTCGAGCCGATGCGGTGGACCGCCGACGGATGGTTCGTCCGGGCGGGGGCGGACGTCTCCGCTCCGCTGCCGATGCCGGTGAACGGCCGTGCCGTACCGCATGGCATGAGGCTCTCGGACGATTTCTCCGCACCGCAGCCGGGACCGCAGTGGAGCTTCTACCAGGGGAACGGCGCCGACAGCGGCCGCATCGTCTGCGGCGGAGGGACGCTGCGGATGCAGGGACGGGGCCGGTCACCGGCGGACTGTTCGCCGTTCACCGTCACGCCGGGGGAGAAGGCGTACCGCTGCGAGGTGGAGGCGGAGATCGACAGCGGGGCGCAGGGGGGACTATTGCTCTTCTATAGTAAGCGGTTGTATGCCGGGCTTGGGTTCAACGATACCGGATTCGTGCTTCACCGGTACGGCACCGAACGGGCGATTCCCAAACCGTCCGGCGTCCGGCGGCGGCTGCATCTTCGCCTCACGAACGACCGGCACATCCTGACCCTTCATTACAGCACGGACGGGGGCACATGGGTGAAGTTCGGTACACAGATGGAGGTGTCGGGATATCACCATAATGTCGCCTATGATTTCCTGTCACTCCGGCCGGCCCTTTATGCTGCCGGGAGCGGCACCGTCCGTTTCAGGAACTTCCGTTATCAGGCGTTGCCGTGAATACCTCCGCCGTGCTCCTTGCCTGAAATCCAAATTTTTTGTATATTTATACGCTGTTCGCCACGCATTTTGCGTGGTTTTTCATCTTATGGTGGCCATAGCGCCACAATGTCCCGCGAACGGTTTTTGTGAGCGGTAGACATTGTGAGCGTCCCGCAGAGCGAAGCGATTGCGGGATAGTCATCAACAGCAATAGTTCTTTTCCATGGTGGCCATAGTTCAGTTGGTTAGAACGCCAGGTTGTGGCCCTGGAGGTCGTGGGTTCAAATCCCACTGGTCACCCCAAAAATTGCAGAAATGTAGAAGTGTGGAAATTGGGAATCGATGAAGTTGAGCGGATGGAGAATGGGAAGTTGCAGTTTCCGGTTTCTGCAAATGTGTTAGTGCGAAATTGCAGGTGAAGGTATCTGCTGAGGGATTTCGCGGGTCGTTACTGTTTCGAACGTGAGAAACGGCCATGGTGCTTCTTCAACATGGAAGGAGGTGTCATGGAGAAACAGCAGCGGTCACAACAGTTGATCGATCGGGCGAAGGAGCAGGCGATCGCCGTCATAAACTTGGCGGATGCATTGCCGGTCACACGGTCGGCGGACGTGATGGCGCGACAGATCATCCGCTCAGCGGCGTCTGTGGGGGCCAACTATCGGGCGGCGTGCCGAGCCCGTTCGCATGCGGAATTCGTTTCGAAGATGCATGACGTTCAAGAAGAGGCGGATGAAACGCAGTACTGGCTCGAACTGTTGTTCAGGAAGGGATACATCGAGCGAGCGGTCTACGACGTGATCGCGAAAGAAGCATCGGAATTGACCGCGATCTTCACAGCATCATACACCACCGCGCGGAAGAACCGGGTATGATGAGCCGAACACTCTTCAGCACGCATTCTAAGCATCAGTTCCACAGTTCCACAGTTCCACAATTCCATGCTCCCGTCGTCTAGGGGTTAGGACACGAGCTTTTCAAGCTTGCGACACGGGTTCGATTCCCGTCGGGAGTACTCAACAACAAATCCTGCTGACCGCAGGATTTGCTGTTTTAGATAGAGATAGTTAGGACACGAGCTTTTCAAGTGCGTTTTTTGCACCCCGCCTTGTCGTTGCATTCAGCGGGGCTTGCGACACGGGTTCGATTCCCGTCGGGAGTACTCAACAACAAATCCTGCTGACCGCAGGATTTGCTGTTTTAGATAGAGATAGTTAGGACACGAGCTTTTCAAGTGCGTTTTTTGCACCCCGCC
>WBUG01000127.1 GCA_008933835.1 Bacteroidota bacterium
ACTCCTCATCGTTCGGGGGACTGATGTCCGCGAGCGGCGGTGATGTCGGGGCGACGATCAACTCGACGACCGTTGGAGTGAACTGTGCCGGCGGGGCTGGTGGAATAGGGAGCGGCGGCGATCTGAACATTAGCGGCGGTCCCGGCGGCCGCGGTATCATTTTCAGCACGAACAACGGCAGAGGCGGATACGGAGGGAGTTCCTACTTTGGAGGTGGTGGTGCAGAAAGTGGAAGTAATTCTGCCGGAAGCTCTGGGACGGCGTATGGCTCAGGTGGCGGCGGCGGACATGCATCGACTGCGACCGACCGCCTGGGTGGGGATGGTGCAGCAGGGGTGGTGTATATCATCGAATACATTCAACAATAATGTCCATTTTGACGGGAAAATGGTCTTCTTTTTTAGAGAGTCTGATAAAGAATATTTTTTACTTGCCTTTATTCAATCTCATTCTTATAATGAAAACGTTTTCATCGCCTAAGAAAACGTTTTCATGGGAAAAACCATAAAAGATGTCGCGCGCAACGCCGGTGTTTCAATTTCCACCGTATCGCGCGTCTTCAATAATACAGCTTTCGTCGATGAACCGACCCGGCAGAAGGTACTGCTCTCTGCAAAGGAGCTGCGGTACAGTCCGAACCAGGCGGCCCGCAGTCTCACCAAGAGCGAGACCCGCACCATCGGCTTGATCCTTCCTGGCGTCTTTGGTGAATATTTCTCCGAAGTGCTGCGGGGAATGGACATGGTCGCGGCGAACGACGACTTCGACATCATCATCTCGAGTTCGAAGAACGTCCGCGCGAAGTTCGAGAAGTCCATCCGTGCGATGGCGGGACGGGTGGACGGATTGGTGGTGATGTCGCCGCTCGTCATCGGTCCCGAACTTCGCGATCTCATTCCTGCCGATATCCCCGTCGTCCTCCTCAATTCCCCCGAGCAGCATCCCTCGTTCGACACGGTGAACATCAATAACGCGGAAGGGGCCTTCGTCGCGGTCCATCACCTCATCCGTCTCGGCCACCGTCGCATCGCCATCATCAAAGGATTGGAGAACAGCTACGATGCACGGCAGCGCTATGAGGGATACCGGACGGCGATGGAAACGCACGGACTCGGCACGATGATGCGCGTGGCGGCCGGGGCGTACACCATCCCCTCCGGCAGAACGGCGGCGGCGGAACTCCTCGCTTCCGGCGAACGGCCGACCGCACTGTTCGTGTCGAACGACGCGATGGCCGTCGGAGCGATGGAGGCGATCGCCGAACAGGGGCTCTCCGTCCCCCGTGACATCGCCGTGGTCGGATTCGACGACATTCCCATGAGTCAATATGCCAAACCGCCGCTCACCACCATCCGGGTGGACCTGCATCTTTTCGGCGAGACGGCGATGAAGCGCATCGTCGCGGCCGTCCGCGACAAACAGAAGCACCGGACCGAACGCATGATGGTCGGTTTTGAACTCATCGTCCGTCAATCCTGCGGTTCCTGAATCAGACAACCCTTCCATCCGTACCATCTCTATTATAGACGAGGATACCATGCAAACACGACATCGCATTCGTACTCTTGCCGTTGCGGCGTTCTTTTTATGCGTCCAATGGCTCTATCCGCAGCTCAGCAACAATCCGTCGGCGTCCGGTGTGTTGGGCCAGACGGATTATGTGACGAAGACGACGGGGAACGGAGCGACGAAGCTGAACGGTCCGAACGGGATTTCGGTGGACGCGTCGACGGGGAAG
>WBUG01000085.1 GCA_008933835.1 Bacteroidota bacterium
GTGCAGCAGCGCTTCAGCACCCCTTCCGCCGCCCCGCGCGCCGCGGCTCCCGCGCCAGCCGTCCCCCCGAAGGAGAACGCCTCCGCCCCCGCCGGATTCGAGAAGCAGAAGATGATGGACCTCATCCTCACCTGGATGGGAACGCCGTACGAGTACGGCGGGGAGTCGAAGTCCGGCACGGACTGTTCAGGCTTCACCATGCAGATGTTCCGCGAGAGCGCGGGGATGGAACTCCCCCGGACGACGGAGGAGCAGATGGCGCTCGGCACGCCGGTAGCGTCCGAAGAGCTGAAGTTCGGCGACCTGCTCTTCTTCAACACCACCGGCAAGAACCCGTCCCACGTCGGCATCTACATCGGGGACGACATGTTCGCCCACGCGAGCGTGAGTTTCGGCGTGACCCTTTCCTCCATGTATTCCTCCTATTACAAGAAACGGTACACGGGAGCGAGAAGGATTATCGGACAGTAAGTGGATCGGTTCATTGATACATTGCATCATTGTATCAATCAACCGATGAACCAATGAACCAATCCCATTAGTTTTCCTCAGAGCATTCCATGTCCACACTACCTGTCTATCTGTACGGCAACGACATCCTCAAGAAGAAGGCGAAACCCGTCGAGGAGGTCTCGAACGAGGAATTGAAGCTCATCAAGGCGATGTTCGAGACGATGCACGAGTCGAACGGCATCGGTCTCGCCGCCAATCAGGTGGGGGAGCTGAAGCAGATCCTGGTGGTGGACATCTCCGAGATGGAGGCGGGCAAAGGGACGCAGCCGCTGGTGGTCATCAATCCTGAGATCGTGGACGAGGAGGGGGAGAGCGAGTACGACGAGGGATGCCTGAGCATTCCGGACCTGCGCGAGACCGTGAAGCGGCCGGAGCGCATCGTGCTGCGGTACAACGACATCAACATGAAGGAGCGCGAGATGGAGGCCGACGGACTGATGGCGCGCGTGCTCCAGCATGAGATCGACCATCTCAACGGCGTGCTCTTCATCGACCACCTCAGCGCGGCGAAACGGACACTGCTGAAGAGTCGGCTCACGAAGATCGCGAAAGGGGAGGTCGAAACGTCCTACGAAGTGGTCGTGAACGTCCCCAAGAAGAAGAAACGCTAGACCGATCCCACCACCTCCACATCCGCGGCGGACCGATGACCATCGTCTTCATGGGGACACCCGACTTCGCCGTGCCGAGCCTCGTCACGCTGCTCGACCACGGCTTCGGCGTCGCCGCCGTGGTCACCGCGCCGGACAAGCCGCGCGGCCGCGGACAGCAGGTGAGCGTCACCCCCGTGAAACAGTGCGCGCTCGACCGCGGCATACCGGTGCTGCAGCCCGCGTCGCTCCGTGACCCCGCGTTCATTGAACGGCTCCGTTCCCTCGCTCCCGACCTCTTCGTCGTCGTCGCCTTCCGCATCCTTCCGAAAGAGGTCTTCACCATCCCGTCCAAGGGTTCGTTCAATCTCCACGCATCGCTCCTTCCGAAGTACCGCGGCGCGGCCCCCATCAACTGGGCCCTCATCAACGGCGAGAGCGAGAGCGGCGTCACCACCTTCTTCCTGAAAGAGACCGTCGATACCGGAAGCGTCATCCTGCAGAAGCGCCTCGCGGTGACTCCGGACATGGACGCCGGCGCGCTGCATGACGCCCTCTCGACGCTCGGTGCGTCGGCGGTGCTCGAGTCGGTCCGCGCCGTCGCCGACGGTTCGGTCCGTCCGCTGCCGCAGGACGATTCCCTCGCCACCCCCGCTCCCAAGATCTTCAAAGAGACCTGCCGCATCGATTGGAACCGGAACGTCTCCCTCCTCCGCAATTTCGTGCGCGGACTGTCGCCGTACCCCGCGGCCTGGACAACGCTCGACGGCCGCACGGTGAAGCTCTTCTCCCTGCGTCCCGCCGCTGCGCCGCCGGATCCCGCCGTCGACCCCGGTGTATTATATAGAGAGGAGGGAAAGCGGCTGCTCGTCCGCGCTTCGGACGGATGGTTGGAGGTCGGTGAGTTGCAGATGGAAGGACGGAAGAGGATGGGGGCGGAGGAATTCCTGCGCGGTCACCGGTTCGGTCCGGCGCCGCGGTTCATCTGATCACACCAGCCCTTCTCCGGCGATGATGCCGAGCCACGTCGCCGTCAGGCATCCCGCCACGCTCCACAGCACGTTCCACCCCGCCGATGTCATCCGTCCCGCCTTCAGCAGTTCCACCGTATCGAGACTGAACGATGAAAAGGTCGTGAACCCGCCCAGCACGCCGATGACGAGGAAGAGGCGGATGTTGGGATTCTGGATGAAGTGTTCCTGGAAGAGGGTGATGAGGAGTCCGATGGTGAAGCACCCGGCGACGTTGACCGCCAAGGTGCCGTAGGGGAAGCCCGTTCCCCAGATCCGGTGGATGACCGTGGTGAGCCAGAATCGGGAGATACTGCCGAGAAATCCGCCTAAACCAATGAATAAGTACTTTTCCATAAGCCCTTGTCAGGGAAAGCAAACCGATTGCTTCCATTTTTGAAATGAAGTATATTCCTATACTCTATTATAAAATAACGTTTTTTCGGGCAGTTTCAAGGGCCGGGACAGGGAATACATGGGTAAGATCATCGCCATCGCGAACCAGAAGGGGGGGGTCGGCAAGACCACCACGGCGGTGAACCTTGCCGCTTCGCTCGCCGCCGCGGAGCGCGAGACGCTGCTCATTGACATCGACCCCCAGTCCAACGCCACGAGCGGCGTCGGATTCGACAGCCGCGCCCTCGACCGCACCGCCTACGAGGTCATCTTCGGCAGCATCGCCGCGGACGACGCCATTCAGAAGACCTCGATGCCGTACCTCTCCCTGCTCCCGTCGCACATCAACATGGTGGGGCTGGAGGTGGAGCTGGTGAGCGAACCGGAGCGCGAGAAGAGGCTCCGGAACGCCCTGGCGCCGGTGAAGAAGCGGTACGAGTACGTCATCATCGATTGCCCCCCGTCCCTCAGCCTCATCACGCTGAACGCCCTCACCGCCGCCGATTCCGTCCTCATCCCCGTGCAGTGCGAGTACTACGCGCTGGAGGGGCTGGGACAGCTGCTGAACACCATCACGATGGTGAAGAAGAGCTTTAATCCCTCCCTCGACATCGAGGGGGTGCTGATGACCATGTTCGATTCGCGGCTCCGGCTCTCCAACCAGATCGTGGACGAGGTGAAGAAGTACTTCGGCGAGAAGGTCTTCTCCATCATCGTCTCGCGGAACGTCCGCCTGAGCGAAGCCCCCAGTTTCGGCAAGCCCATCCTGCTGTACGACGCCGTCTCCTCCGGCAGCAAGAACTACATGGACCTTGCGAACGAGATCCTGAGGAACAACGCCCGTTCCCACGCGTCGCAGCGCAGCGCGGCATCGGCCTAACACAGAGCGACCTATGACTGACCCCCGAACGAAATCGGTGCTGGGCAAGGGCCTGAGCGCCCTCATCCCCCGCATCCCGGACCATGCGGAACCCGCCGCCGCCCCGCCGCTGCCGAAGGAGGCCGGACAGTCCAACTCCATCGTCGAGGTGGAGATCGCGCGCATCTCGCCCAATCCGTTCCAGCCGCGCCAGAACTTCGACCAGAAATCGCTCGACGAACTGAAGGAGTCCATCCGTCAGAACGGCATCATCCAGCCCGTCACCGTACGGCGCCTCGTCACCGGCACCATCGAGCTCATCTCCGGCGAGCGGCGCGTCCGCGCGTCGCAGGAGCTCGGGCTGAAGACCATCCCCGCGTTCGTCATCAAGGTGGACACCGATGCCGAGATGCTCGAACTCGGCCTCATCGAGAACCTGCAGCGCGAGGACCTCAATCCCATCGAAGTGGCGCTCTCGTTCAAGCGGCTCATCGACGAGTGCAAGCTGACGCAGGACCAGGTGGCGGAGAAGGTGGGGAAGGAACGCTCCACCGTCACGAACGTCCTGCGGCTGCTCCGGCTCCCCGAACGGATCCAGGCCGGCGTGCGGGAGGGGAAGCTCTCCATGGGGCATGCGCGCGCGCTGCTCGGCGCCGGCGACGAACGGACGCAGCTGAAACTGTACGCGAAGGTGCTCAACGACGGCTGGTCCGTCCGCAAGGTGGAGGAGGCGGTGAAGGGGAAGGACGCGGGAACGGCGCGCCGGTCCGGGAGCGGCGCGGAGAAGGGGGGAACGCCGATGCGGGGCGACGCCGCATTCCAGCCCATCGAGACGCGTCTGCGGCACAAGTTCGGCACCAAGGTGACCATCCGGAAGAACTCCGGCGGCGGCGGCGAGATCGCCGTCGAATACTACAACGCCGATGACCTCGAACGGCTCATCGACATGCTCGAAGGATGAACGACATGAAGACCATCATCAAGACCGACAAGGCCCCCCTTCCCATCGGACCGTACAACCAGGCCGTCGCGGTGCAGGGACAGCTCGTCTTCACCGCCGGACAGATCGCGCTCGACCCCAAGAGCGGCGCGATGGTCGGCGCCACCATCGCCGAACAGACGGTGCAGGTGTGCGAGAACCTGAAGGCCATCCTGCTGGCGTCGCACACCGACTTCAAGCACGTGGTGAAGACCACCGTGTTCCTCAAGGACTTCAACGACTTCGCCGCGATGAACGAGGTGTACGGGAAGTACTTCGGCGACTCCGCCCCCGCCCGCTCCACCGTGGAGGTGGCCCGTCTCCCGAAGGACGCGCTCGTCGAGATCGAAGTGGTCGCGCTCGTCATCTGATGCGCGCCGCGCTGCCGACCGTCCTTCTGCTGACCGCCCTCTCCGCGGCGTCGGCGCAGCAGACCGTGCTGAAGTACGAGCGGCCCATCCCTGCTCCCGTTTTTTTCGTTGCTTCTCAGGACACTTTTCTCAACCTTAATGAGGACTCGCTCATCGCCGCGTCCCTCTCCCCTGTGGACACGACGCTGCGCGAGCCGAAGTCGACCACCGTCGCGACGCTCGCCTCGGCGGTGGTGCCCGGCGCCGGCCAGATCTACAACGAATCGTACTGGAAGGCGCCCGTGGTGTGGGGACTCGGGTACTACTTCTACTCGGTCTACCGGAACCAGGACGACCAGTACCGGGACTACCGCATGCAGTACGACACCTCCATCACCGCCGCCCTTCCCCGGGGCAACGCCCGCTTCCGGGAACTGCGCGACTTCCACAAACGGCAACGGGACATGTTCGGCTGGTACATGGCCATCACCTACGCGCTCAACATCCTGGACGCGTACGTCGACGCCGCCCTGTTCAGCTTCGACGTGAGCCCCAACCTGCAGGGGACCAACGACTGGAGAGTGAGGATGACCGTTCCCATCCGATAAGCGAACCGTATGACAGTCATCCCGCTGATACCGCTCCCCGCCGACGCCCCCGAACAGCACCGACGAACCGACCTTCGACCCATCACGCGACACCGCACCCGTCATTCCGACCATCACCCTGCGGCACATCCTACGAGGACACTATGAAGATTCGACCCGAAGACGCGCTCGAGTACCACAGCTCGGGACGCAAAGGAAAACTGGAGATCTCCCTCACCAAACCGTGCGCCACCCAGCGCGACCTCTCCCTGGCGTACACCCCCGGCGTGGCGGTCCCCTGCCTGGCCATCGAGAAGAACGTGGAGGATGTCTACAAGTACACGGCCAAGGGGAACCTCGTGGCCGTCGTCTCGAACGGCACCGCCGTGCTCGGCCTCGGCGACATCGGACCCGAAGCGGGCAAACCGGTGATGGAGGGGAAGGCGCTCCTCTTCAAGCGCTTCGCCGACATCGACGTGTTCGACATCGAAGTGCGGGGGAAGGACCCGGCGGACGTCATCAAGTGCGTGCAGATGCTCGAGCCGACGTTCGGCGGCATCAACCTGGAGGACATCAAGGCGCCTGAGTGCTTCGACATCGAGCAGGAACTGCGCCGGACGATGAACATCCCGGTGTTCCACGACGACCAGCACGGCACCGCCATCATCTCCGCGGCCGGCCTGCTCAACGCGCTGGAGATCGTCGGCAAGAAGATCGACGAGGTGAAGGTGGTGTACAACGGCGCCGGCGCCTCGGCCATGGCGTGCTGCAAGCTGCACATGCTCCTCGGCCTGAAGAAGGAGAACGTCATCATGTGCGACACGAAGGGGGTCATCTACAAGGGCCGCACCGCGCACATGAACAAGTACAAGGAGGAGTTCACCGCCGACACGGCGGCCCGCACGCTGGAGGAGGCGATGACCGGCGCGGACGTCTTCTTCGGACTCTCCGTGAAGGACTCGGTCTCCAAAGAGATGGTGAAGCTGATGGCGCCGAAGGCCATCATCTTCGCGATGGCGAACCCGGACCCGGAAATCACGCCGGAGGAGGTCTTCTCGGTGCGCAACGACGTCATCATGGCCACCGGCCGCTCCGACTATCCCAACCAGGTGAACAACGTGCTCGGCTTCCCGTTCATCTTCCGCGGGGCGCTGGACGTCCGCGCCACCACCATCAACGAGGAGATGAAGCTCGCCGCCGCCCGCGCGCTGGCGCAGCTGGCGAAGGAGGACGTGCCCGATTCCGTCATCAAGGCGTACGGCGGCGATCCCATCCGCTTCGGCAAGGAGTACATCATCCCGAAGCCGCTCGATCCGCGCGTGCTCCGCTGGGTGGCCCCCGCGGTGGCGAAGGCGGCGGTGGAGACCGGCGTGGCGAAGCAGCCCATCACGGACTGGGAGAAGTACGCCGAGCAGCTCGAGGAACGCCTCGGCCGCTCCAAACAGTTCATGAACTTCATCTTCCATAAGGCGAAGAAGAAGCCGCAGCGCATCGTCTTCCCGGAAGGGGACGAGGTGAAGATCCTCCGCGCGGTGCAGATCCTGGTGGACCAGCAGCTGGTGAAGCCCATCCTCATCGGCGCCAAGGAGCGCATCGAGAAGCTCATCGTGGAGAACCACCTCGACTTCGAGAACGAGGTGGAGATCATCGACCCGAAGACGTACCGCGACCGTCAGAAGTTCGTCGACGAGTACTACCGGATGCGCCAGCGCAAGGGGGTCACCCGCTTCTACGCGGACAAGACGATGAACCTCCGCTTCTACTTCTCGATGATGATGGTGCACATGGGGTACGCGGACGGCGTCATCGGCGGTCTCACCACGACCTACGCCGACACCATCCGTCCCGCCCTGCAGGTCATCGGCATGAAGGAGGGGGTGAAGCACGTGGCGGGCATGTACGCCGTCCTCGCGAAGAAGGGGACGTACTTCTTCGCGGACACCACGGTGAACATCGAGCCCGACGCCGAGACCCTCGCCGAGATCGCGGTGCATGCGGCGACCATGCTGCAGCGCTCCGACGTGCAGCCGCGCATCGCCATGCTCTCGTTCAGCAACTTCGGCAGCACGAAGCATCCGCTGACGGACAAGGTGCGCGCCGCGGTCGACATCGTGAAGCGGAAGCATCCGAACATCATGATCGACGGCGAGATGCAGGCCGATACCGCCGTGACGCCGGAGATCCTGGAACGGGACTACGGCTTCAGCACCCTGAAGGGGAGCGCCAACGTGCTCGTCTTCCCGGACCTCAACTCCGCCAACGTCGCCTACAAATTGATGGGACGCATCGGCGAAGCGGAGATCATCGGCCCCATCCTGATGGGGATGGCCAAACCGGTGCACGTGCTCCAGACCGGCGCGGAGGTCACCGATATCGTCAACATGGCGGCTCTGTGCGCCGCGGACGCCTACGACAACCGGCCGTAACGCCGCACCACCGGGGGCGGGGAGGTTCTCCCGCCCCCTTCCGTTTTCCGGAACGAATCCCGGCATAATATTGTCAATATCAGTATCTTGGCTAAACTTCGCCCGCGCGGAGGGTGTCCAAGCGGTCTGACATCGTGTGAACATCCGAACAGTACCAATGAAAAAGAAGCTCCTCTTCATCGTCCTCCCCGGGCTCCTCCTCCTCGGAGCCGCCGGCTGGTATTTCCTCCTCTTCGACGTCCCCGCGGACGACGTGCAGTTCCGCGTCGAGAAGGTGACGCGCGGCGACATGCAGGTGGTGGTGACCGCCACCGGCACGCTGAGCGCGGTGACCACCGTGCAGGTCGGTTCGCAGGTCTCGGGGACGCTCGCGCGCATCAACGCGGACTTCAACGACAACGTGAAGAAGGGGCAGATCGTGGCGCAGATCGATCCGACCTTCCTTGAAGCGAGCGTGCGCGACGCCGAGGCGAGCCTGCAGCGGGCGAAGGCGCAGCTCAACAAGAGCCGGCGCGCGTACGAACGGTCGAAGACTCTCATGGAGAAGAACCTCGCCTCCCAGGCGGACTTCGACGCCGCCCTCACCGACTACGAATCGTCCGAAGCGAGCTACCGGCAGACCGAAGCGCAGCTCGAGAGGGCGAAGATCAATCTCCGTTACGCCACCATCAAGTCCCCCATCGACGGCGTCGTCATCTCGCGCGCGGTGGACGTGGGGCAGACCGTCGCCGCAAGCCTCTCCGCACCGACGCTCTTCACCATCGCCAACGACCTGACCAAGATGCAGGTGCAGACGAGCGTGGACGAGGCGGACATCGGCAAGGTGCAGGTGGGACAGGAGGTCACCTTCACGGTGGACGCGTACCCGGAGCAGACGTTCAAAGGGAAGGTGCGCCAGGTGCGGCTCTCGCCGAAGGTGGAACAGAACGTGGTGAACTACACCGTCATCATCGACGTGCCGAACGACGAACTGAAACTGATGCCCGGCATGACCGCCACCGTTACCATCCTCATCACCCGGAAGGAAGGGGTGCTGCGGGTGCCGACGCTGGCGCTGCGGTACAATCCGCCGGAGGAGCGCGTCGAGATGCCGAAGGACACCGCCGTCGCACGCACGGCGGAGGATTCGGCCCGGATGGAACGCCGCCGGATGATGCGCGAACGCTTCGCGCAGGGGGGCGGTCCGGGAGGCGGCATGGGGGGCGAGAT
>WBUG01000010.1 GCA_008933835.1 Bacteroidota bacterium
GATTCATACCGGGAGTGGATTCCTTTATTGCCGCTGAACTGCCCGTCGTAATTCCCCGTGGCGTGGAGGGGCTGATGCATGTCCCCCACGTAATGACCGAGGTCCGATGCGGTCTGGTACCGCGCCGTGTCCCCCCGCTTCACCTGTGCGGTGAGCGAATCCATCACCCACACCGTGGCCCACCAGGAGGTGCCGTTCTTCCGGACGACGTCGCGGCCGTGGAGCGAGACGAGACCGAAAAGATCGGACGACAGGTTGGCGTAGTTCGGATAGTTATCGAGGTCGAGGAAATGGCGCCAGTACTCACCGTAGAAGTTCGTGTCGAGATGGCGCAGTCCGCCCCGGTTGTCCGGGTCGGAGGCGTGCGCTTCCAGGAACGGCGCCTGGACCGCCAAGGAGGACATCGAGGGGGGCAGGTGGGTGACGGCGTTCTTGTTGATGAACTTGTGCGTCACGCCACCCCAGGCGAAGAGCGAGCCGTGAACAAGGATAAGGGGGGTGATGATGAAAAGGAATCGGCGCATGGTCCCTGCGAATCGTGTGTCCGGTCAATATACGACAAATCGGCGAAAGGAAGAAGCCGCGGTAGGTTCAGCGGGGAGCGGCGAGACGCCGCTTCATGCGTTCGATGCGGCCGTGGTCCGACGCCAGCACGGGAGGATACCGGAGCGCTTCGGTGAAGACGCGCTTCGCATCGTCCGGCCGCTCCATGTCGACGTACAGCTGACCGAGTTCGAACCGGTGCCGGATGATGTCCGGCGCCAGCTCCACAGCCTTTAGGAGAGACCGTTCCGCGTCGGCGAAACCGCCGGGAGGGAGTCCGCCGAGCAGCAGGTCCGCGAGCTGCCGTTCCATCCAGCCGACCTTTCCGAGCGTGCGGTAGAATGTGCCGAGGACGGAATGGGCGACGTCATTGCGCGGGTCCAGCTCCACCGCCCGGTCGAGCGCGCGTTTGATGTCGTTCGCCCGCGCCACCTTCGCGCGGACCCCTTCGTACATCGCCACATACCCGGTCGCAATGGCGTACCACGTCTGCGCGTCGGAACTGAGTGGATCGGTCTCGACGGAGAGCTTCGCATGCCGCTCCGCGTCACGGTAGTACGGTTCGCGGCGGTCGCGAGGCACCGTGTCGCCGATGGTGATGTAGCACCGCGCCAGTCTCCAATGGGCGCCCGACGCATCGGAGTTCCTGGTGAGGGCCGACTCGTACAGTACGATGGCCTCCGTATACCGGAAGCGGCGGAACGCATCATCGCCGTCACGGAGCACGGAAGAGACAGAAAGGAGAAGGAGCAGGAGCGCGGTCATGGGTGAATATAGAATCCCGGCGTTATGCGAACGTTACCGTCATACGAAGAAACGGTTATAGAGAAGTTTGAGCACGGTGGCGAGGACGACCGTGATATAGAGCGGTTTGATGATGGCGATTCCCTTCTTCACCGCCCAGCGCGCGCCGAACTGCGCGCCGACGACCTGTCCGGCCGCCATGACGAAACCGTGGACGAACCAGACCGAACCGCCGGCGATGAAGATGACGATGGCGATGATGTTGCTGGAGAAGTTCATCACCTTCGTATAGCCGGTCGCCTTCTGGATCTCCATGCCGAGCATCACCATCAGCGCGATGGCCCAGAACGAGCCGACGCCGGGACCGAAGAATCCGTCATAGAACCCCAGCAGAACGCCGAACAGGGCGTAGAACGGCGTCACGCCCATCTTCGGCGGAGCGTCGGAGCGGCCGAGCGCGGGAGTGACGATGGTGTAGACCGCGATGCAGAACAGCAGCAGGGGGATGAGGGTGTTCAGGAATTCGGGACTGACCTGCTGCACCGCCCAGGCGCCGGCCGCGGCCCCGGCGAAGGTGAAGAGGATGCCGGTCCGCGCCTTGCGGAGGTCGACGATGCCTTTCCGCCAGTAGTACACCGCCGCCGTGATGCTGCCGAAGGTCCCCTGGAACTTGTTCGTACCGAGCGCGATCTGCGGCGGCACACCCACGGCGAGGAGCGCCGGCAGCGCGATGAGCCCTCCCCCGCCGGCGATGGCGTCCACGAAGCCGGCGAAGAGGGCCGCGGTGAAGAGGATGACGAAGGTCTCCGGATCGTTCACGATGCCGCCAGGTCCTCCCTCCGCTCCACCGTCTCGATGTATCCCGCGCACACGACGTCCCCCATCACGTTGATGACGGTACGGCCCATGTCCAGGATGCGGTCCACGCCGAGGATGATGGCGATGCCGTCCGGCGGCACGCCCACCTGGGCAAGGACGATCATCAGCAATGGAAGCGAACCGGCCGGAACGCCCGAGACGCCGACCGCGGAGATGACGCACAGGGCGACCACCAGGACCTGCTGACCGATGCTCAGGTCCACGCCGAACACCTGCGCCAGGAAGAGGACGACGGCCCCTTCGAAGAGGGCGGTGCCGTTCATGTTCATCGTAGCGCCGAGCGGCAGGACGAACGAGGCGACGCGCGGCCGGATGCCGAGCGCGGTCTCGGAGACGCGGATGGAGGTCGGAAGCGTTCCGTTGCTCGACGAGAGGGAGAACGCGGTGATCATGATGGGCATCGCGTCACGGAGGTACTGCACCGGGTCCCGCTTCGCGACGAACTTGAGAAGGAACGGATAGAAGACGAAGAGCTGGAACGCGTATCCTGTCAGGATGAGCACCACATAGAGGCCGAGCTTCTGCAGCAGGTCCAGACCGAACCGGGCGGTGACGGCGAAGATGAGGCAAAAGACCGCCGCGGGGGCGAGCTTCATGGCGAAGCCGACGATCATCGTCATCGATTCGGTGAGGGCGTCCAGCCACGTCATCATCACCTGCCGGCGTTCCGCCTGCACCTTCGTCAGCGCGCTGCCGAGGAGCAGCGAGAAGACGATGAGGGGGATCATCTGCATGTCCACGATGGCGCGGGTGATGTTCCGCGGAATGAACATGTCCAGCAGCTGGTTCACCACTCCCAGCGCTCCGGGAGCGACGGCCGTACCGGAGCGGGACTGGAGCTCCGTCGTCTGCGTGGCGAACGTTTGCATGAGGGTCTCCCGCGCTCCCGCGTCGAATCCGTCGCCGGGGCGGAAGACGTTCAGCAGGAAGAGCCCCACCGTCGCGGCGACGACGGAGGTGACGAGGAAGAACGCGAGGGTCCGTCCTCCCAGCTTTCCGAGCTTCGTGAGGTCGCCGAGACTGGCGACGCCGCTGGCGAGCGAGGCGAAGACGAGCGGCACGACCACGATGAAGAGCATCCGGAGGAACACCTGTCCGACGGGATGCGCCACCGTATCGATGAGGAGGTTGAGCGTCTCCTTCGCACCGTCATTCCCTGCGACCAGCAGGTTGACGACGATGCCGGTGACGGCGCCGGCGAGCAGACCGCCGAGGATGCGCCAGTGGGAGGAATCGGACTGTGCGGACATCGGACCTCTCGTGGTTGTCGTGACGGGTTCAGATCATCGCGGGCATGCCCATGGCGGCCCATTCCTGTTTCGCGGGACCGTAGAGACCCGGAACCGACACTCCGGCCAGACGCATCACGACGGTCATCTGCGAGCGGTGGTGCGCCTGATGGGCGAGGACGACGGCGAGGGTCTTCGAACGGCTCCACTGTTCGCCGTACATCGGTATCTCGCCGGAGAGCATCGCGTCGGTCCAGTGCTCCCGCAGTCCCCTTTCAAAGCGTTCGCAGTTCCGTCGGTACGATTCGAGCGCGGAGGCGACGGTGGTGCACACCAGCGGTTCGCCGGCGTGGGACAGCCCGATGCCGAGATGCGAGCCCATCTCCTCCACCGATTCGACGATGTGGCCCGCGAGCCGGCCGAGGGTCCGCACGTCGGGGTGCACGGACACGGAGAGCGACACGTCCGTCAGCGCTCCGAAGAGCTGCTCGGTCAGCGTCCGTTCGATACCCCAGAGAAGGTGAAAATCTTCCATCGTTCTGAACATGGTCGTTCCATTCTTATGGTCGCGTGATCCGCAGCGGCACCATGGAGGCGGTGGCCGTTGCCGTGAGTTTTCCCTTCGCGTTCACCCCCTCCGCCGAGAGATGGAGAGCGGACGCACCGCGGGAGACGATGCGCGCCGTGACGGTGAGACGGTCTCCGGGCGCGATGGGCCGGATGTAGACCGTATGCAGTTCCAGCGTGGTGCAGGGGGTACGGGCCGCGAGGTAGCTGAGGGGTCCGAACACGTTGTCGAACGCCGCGGTGATGAAGCCTCCCTGCATCACCTTCATGGGATTGAGATACTCCTCCCGCACGGGGAACGAGGCGGCGAGCAGCGTCCGGGACTCGTACCGCACGTACTCCCCCTGCATGAAGGAGGAGCAGTTCGGCGGGAGCGCGGCGTCCGGAAAGAGCCCGCCGAGCTCGGCGAATTCGGCGTTCAGCAGGTCGAGGGACATTGCCGTACCGTCATGGTCGTTGTGCACTCCGCCGGTTCATACCGTGACGGTGAACTCACCGTCCTTCATGATGAGCGTTCCGTCGAACCAGACCGTCGGTCGCCGGACGAGACCGTCCAGATGGCTCGCGACGCGAACCGTTCCCCCCATCGACTTGTTATCGCCGAAGGCGATATGGATGGTCCCCATCACCTTCTCGTCCTCGATGATCTTGCCGGTGATGACCGCTTTATCGTTGGTGCCGATGCCGAACTCTGCGACGGTGTACGCGTCCTTTCCGTGCGGTTCGAGCAGACGTTTCAGCTGCTCCGCCTCCGGTCCGCCGGTGATCTCCGCAGCGTATCCATCCTTGACGACGATGCGGATAGGGGTCGAGAGCAGGCCGACCTGCGCGAACGATCCGTCCACGACGATGACGCCGTTCGAGCCCCCTTCCACCGGAGCGAGGTACGCCTCACCGGTGGGAAGATTGCCGGACTGCCCCTTCTCGCGGAAGAGTCCGGAGCTGGCGTGGGCGGTCCGGCCGGCGATGGGCATGGTGATGTCGGTCCCAAGCGGCGTGGTGACCCGCACGGCGGAGCTCTTCTCCAGCATCGCGCAGAGCGTGTGCGTGCGGCGGGCGATGGCGTGGTAGTCCGCGTTCATGCAGCGGACCATGATCTCCTCCGTCACGCCGGGGAGCGTGGCGATCCGGACGCCGAGCGCGCTGGCGGCGCGGCGCGAATCGGTGTGCGTCAGCGATTTCGAGGTCGGACAGAAGACGACGTCGAACTTCTTCATCAGTTCCGCCACTTCCGGCGGCGGTTCTTCGCCGTTGGACTTCCTCGGGAGGATCTCGGTGAGCAGAACGTCGTGTCCCAGCGCTTTGGCCGCCTGCCACAGGGCGTAACCGAGCAGACGCTGCGGTTCGTCGGTGACGACCAGGATGCGTTCCCCTACCTTCGCGCCCATGCAGTCACGCACGGCGATGGTGGAGGCGGAGAGAAGTGCAGAGGAGATGTTCATGGGAGAATGTCGATGGTATATGGAAGATGGTAGTCGGTAGACGGTAGATGGTAGATGGTGGACGGTAGATGGTAGATGGTAGATGGTAGATGGTAGACGATAGATGGCTCTCTATGACTTTGCTTACCGTGTTGTATTTCTGCGGTATCGAATGAGACCGCTGAGCAATGAGTCCACCGTATCCAACTTCTGCTGCATCCTCGCCAGAGATGCCTCCGGCACCATACGGCGGCGGCGAACGATCTCGAGATGTGTGTCCAATTCGCTCAACGAGGACCTGGCGATGACGAAGAACTGCACCGAATCCTTCGCTCCCTGACGGGCCGCCCCTTCGGCGATGTTCGCCGGAACCGACACGGCTGAACGCTTCATCTGCGACATCAACCCATACCGTTCGTCCGATGGCAGGAGATCGGCGACGGTGTACGATTCCATAACCAGTTCCATCGCTTCCTGCCACACCAACAGCTTTTTATGCCCCTTCTCCATTCACTCTCTCTTCACCGACATCTCCCCTCCACCGTTCACCTCCACCAAGCTCACGCCTTGATCGTTTCCAGCCCGTGCGCGTGCGGACCGGTCTCGCGACGGCGGAGGAGATACGCGAAGAGGAAACCAAAGAGACCGAGCGACGAGAAGATCCACATGCCGGTCGTGTAACCGTCCGGATTCGCGGCGCTGGCGCCGGAGGCGTCGTTGGCCCAGCCGATGAGGAAGTTGAATCCCGCCAGTCCGATGTTCTGGATGAGCGTCATCAGACCGTACGCGGTGCCGAGCTTCGATTCGTCCACCAGGTAGCTGACCGCCGGCCACATGATGCCGGGAATGAGCGAGAACGCGATGCCCATCATCGCCATCGGGACGTAGAGAGAGACCTGCGTGTAAGCCATCATCAGGTAGACCGGCACGAGCAGCAATGAACCGAACATCATGAAGAGCGCCCGCTTGCCGACCTTGTCCACCAGCAGACCGAAGAGCGGCGTGGCGACCATCGCGAAGAGGGTGAGCATGCTGGAGAGGAAGCCGCCCATCTCGCGCGAGGTGCCGTGGGCGTCGATGAAGAACTTCACCGCGAAGGTCTGGAACGGGAAGATGGCCGAGTAGAAGGTGATGCAGAGCGCGACGATGTACCAGTAGGAGACGCCGAACTTCCAGATGTCCGAGAAGACCACCTTGTCCGTGGCGCCCGCCTGGCCGATCCGGTACTTCTTCTCCGCCCCGGATTCGAGCACCCAGTAGAGCACCGCACCGGCGACGCAGACGACGCCGAAGACGACCGAGATCATCAGCGCGGAGCGCCAGTCGCCGTAGTACGAAGAGGCCCACGACGGGGAGTTGAGCGCGGCGAAGGAACCGAGGCGCGCGATGGTGAGATTGATGCCGAAGGCGAAGCTCAGTTCCTTCCCCTTGAACCATTTCGCGATGGCGGTCGTGACCGCCACGATGAGCGATTCCGCCCCCAGGCCGAAGACGAGACGCCCCGCCGCCATGACGGCGAGCGTGCCGCTCGAGACCGTGATGACCGCGCCGAGCAGACAGAGCGCGGCGAAGATGAACGTGGACTTCTTCGTCCCCAGCCGGTCGATGATGAACCCGCCGATGAGCACCATGACGATGTTCGGCAGACTGTAGATGCCCTGGAGCAGACCGATGTCCGAATCGGTGAACCCGAGCTGCTGCACCAGCACGTCCGCCAGCGGACTGACGGCGTCGTAGATATAGTAGTTGCCGAACATCGCCAGCGAGATGAGGACGAGGACGAGCCAGCGGAAGGCGCGGGGAGGCGCCGGGCGTTCGACGGCGGTGGAATCCATGGGTACGGTCATTGGGTGACGGACGTATCGGATGACGGTAGGGAGAATATAAAGAAATTGGGGTAAGGGAAACAGCCTTTTTCCGGAGGGGGAAATAAAAAGGCGCGTCAGCATGACGCGCCTTCCGGTACCGCTCTCCGCAACGGGGTTCAGTTCATGCTGCGAAGGATCTCCAGCGTGAAGGCGTAGAACTTCTCCACCGTGTCGATATGGATCTTCTCGTCCGGCGAATGCACCCCTTCGAGGGTCGGACCGAACGAGATCATGTCCATACCCGGGTACTTCTCGCCGATGATGCCGCATTCCAGTCCGGCGTGGATGGCCTTGATGTGCGGCTCACGCCCGTACAGGCGCTTGTACGCCTCCTTGGCGGTGATGAGGATCTTCGACTGCAGGTTCGGCTTCCAGCCCGGATACCCTTCGGTGTGGACGGCCTTCGCGCCGCCGAGCGTGAAGATGGCGTTCATCGTCTGCAGCGCCTCGAGGATCTCCGACGCGACGGAACTGCGCTGGCTGGTGATGAGCTCGATCTTCCCCTTCTCGGTGCGGATGATGGCGACGTTCGTCGAGGTCTCGACGAGGCCGGGGATGTCCGCGCTCATCTTGAGCACGCCGTGCGGCAGCGCCGCGACGGTGCGGTAGAGCGCCGCCTGCTGCGCCTTCTTCAGCACCTTCGGCTTCTTCACCTCGACCGGTTCGACGAGCAGCTGCAGGTCCGGTTCCACGGAGGAGAGCTCCGCCTTCGCGGTGGCGTTCCACTCCGCCACGATCTTCCCGGCCTTCTTCACATCCTTCTTCGGGACGAAGACCACCGCCTCCGCCTCACGCGGGATGGCGTTGCTCTTGTTCCCCCCCTCGATGTGCGAGAGGCGCGCGCCGGCCGCTTCGAGCGCCGTCAGGACGCGGTTGATGATCTTGATGGAGTTCCCGCGCCCCTTGTCGATCTCGAGCCCGGAATGCCCCCCTTTCAGTCCCTTCACGACGACCTTCAGGCCGACGGTGCCGCGCGGGGCGTTCTCGAGCGCCAGTTTCCACGTGCCGTGGGTGTTCCGTCCGCCGGAGCAGCCGACGTACACGGACCCTTCCTCCTCGCTGTCCAGGTTCATCATGGTCTTGCTCTCGAGGAATCCCGGCTTCAGGTTGTTCGCACCGGTGAGGCCGGTCTCTTCGTCCACCGTGAAGAGGAGCTCCAGCGGACCGTGCTGCAGCGTGCGGTCCTCCATGATGGCGAGGTTCGTCGCCACGGCGATGCCGTTGTCCGCGCCGAGCGTGGTGCCGTTGGCCATGAGGAAGTTGCCGCTGCGCACCAGTTCGATGGGGTCCTTCAGGAAGTCGTGCACCTTCTCCTTGTTCTTCTCCGGCACCATGTCCACATGCCCCTGCAGGCAGAGCATCGGTACGTGCTCGCGCCCCGCGGAGGCGGGCTTCTTCACGACGACGTTCAGGAACTTGTCGCGCTTGGCCTCGAGGCCGAGCTTCTTCGCCGTCTCCATGATGTAATCGCTGATGCGCTTCTCATGCTTGGACGGACGGGGGATGCGGCTGATCTCGGCGAAGTACTTCCACACGAGCGCCGGCTGTAACCCTGTGATGGCTTCTGACATTGGACACCTCTGTTGGCTGATGATTGAAAGAGTTTCGGATCGGAGTCAGGAACGGTCGAACGTGACGAGGTCCCCCCGCTCCAGATGCCGGAGGAAATGCGTGATGCGCCCCTCCACCGGTTCCACCGCCGCGCCGAAGCGCTGCTGCAGACCATCGGCGATGGAGGAGACCGTCGTGGCGCCGTCGCACCGCTCCCAGATGGCCGTTCCGACATCGTCCAGATTGATGCGGAAGTACGGCCTGCGGAGGTACGGCATCACCCAGCGGGCGAGCAGCGGATGGCGGAACTTCGGCACGAGGATGACGGTCTTCCCCTCCCCGGTGCGCTCCCATTCGGCGGCGCGTTTCGGGCGGAGGTCCCAGAGATTCTCGTACGGTCGGTCGGTTGCGGTCGGCACGATGGACCCTTCGGTTCGATGGACGGAACGGCGGCACGGCCGCCAAAAACGGCCATGGTAGGACGCGTCACGAACTTCGTCCTACCATGGCGGAACATCGGTCTTTTCAGTGTTGAACGTCCGCGCGGGGCGCGGCGTTCCCTTACATCATCGCGCTCGGTGGCGCCGGTTCGTCCGGACGGCCGGCGTTCTTCACCGGGAGCATGACCAGGACGTAGCCGACGATGAGGAACACCGCGAGACTGCCGATGAACGACGGGTTCTCGAAGATGGCCGGGGTCTGGACGTCCCAGAACGCCATCGCCGCGAAGACGAGCCCGACGAGCGCCTCGCCCGCGATGAGACCGGCGGCAATGAGGGTGCCGTTGTTCTCCACGCGCACCTTCTGCGCCTCGTTGAACTGCCGCTTGGCCGACACCTTGTCCACGATCCCCTTGATGAGACCGCCGACGAAGATGGCGAAGGTCGTCTCGAGCGGCAGGTACATGCCGACGCAGACGAGCATCGGGCTCTTCACCTGCACGAGGATGAAGCCGATGGCCATCAGGATGCCGACGATGATGAGGGGCCACGCCATCTGGCCGCCGACGATGCCCTGCGACACGAGCGCCATGAGGCTCGCCTGCGGTGCCGGCAGCGCGCGGCCGCCGAGGCCCGTACCGCCGGTGTTGATGTCCGCCTGGTGCAGCACGATGATGGGGAAGATCATGACGAGCGACGCCACGACGACGCCGATGAGGTCGCCGATCTGCATCTTCCACGGCGTGCCGCCGAGGATGTGACCGACCTTCAGGTCCTGCAGCATCTCGCCCGCGACCGCGGCCGAGACGCAGATGACGCCGGCGACGCCGAGCACCGCGGCCACGCCGGTGATGCCGGTCTGGCCGAGCGCCACCATCAGCACCGCGGCGACGATGACCGTCGACAGGGTGAGCCCGCTGATGGGATTGTTGGAGGAGCCGATCATGCCGACGAGGTAGCCCGAGACGGCGGCGAAGAAGAAGCCGGCGATGACCATCACGACGGTGGCGGTCAGCGCGGCGGCGACGTCCTGCGCGAAGTGATTATAGAGGAAGAAGGTCAGCACGGCCGCGACGGCGATGCCGCCGAACACTTTCGCGATGCTCAGGTCCGCCTCGACGCGGTTCGTTTCGCCCCCTCCGGCCGCCGCTTTCTTGACGTCGCCGATGGAGCGCTTGAGGCCGCCGATGAGGTTCTTGCGCATGCGGAAGAGCGTGTACGCCGCGCTCATCAGCATGCCGCCGATGGCGATGGGGCGCACGATGAAGCGCCACACCATCTGCGCCTGGCCGAGCCAGTCATGCTCGGTCAGCCCTTCGGGATGGGACGCTTCAAGGCTCGGTCCGAGCCAGAACAGGAGCAGCGGCACGAAGAGCCCCCACGCCAGCAGACCGCCGGCGAAATTGAGCGCCGCGAGGCGGGGTCCGATGATGTACCCGACACCCATGTACGCGGGGCTGACGCCCGGGGTGGAGATGACGAGTCCGCCGCTCGCATTGAGCGACGTACCGGTCTTGCCGAGCTCCACCGGACCCTTCACGAAGGGGATGAACTTCTCCCACGACGCGGCGAAGAGGCTGAGCTGCTTGAACGCCTGGATGACGGCGCCGATGAGACCGGCGACGAAGAGGTAGACCGCGCCGCTGCCGCCGCGCTGTCCCGCCTTGTGGATCTCTCCCGCCGCCACCGATTCGGGGAACGGCAGTTCGACGTCCTCCACCATGACGCGGCGCAGCAGCGTCACGAAGAGCACGCCCATCACGCCTCCCACCATCATGATGGCGGTCGCTTCGATGTAGTGGCCGGAGAGGTCGGTCCAGACGCCGGAGATGAGGAACGCGGGGATGGTGAAGATGGCCCCCGCCGCCACCGACTCGCCGATGGAGCCGATGGTCCGCGTCATGTTCTCTTCGAGGATGGAGCCGCGCAGCACGCGCAGCATCGCCATGCCGATGACCGCCGCGGGATACGTGGCGGCGATGGTCATGCCGGCCTTCAGTCCGAGGTACGCGTTAGCCGCACCGAGGATGACGGACATGACCAGACCGATGATCACCGCGCGGAGCGTGAACTCCTTCATGTCGGTGGCCGCCGGGACGTACGGAACGTACTTCTTTCCGCCGCCGGATTGTGCTTCTGCCATAGGTGTCTCCTGTTAAGTGAAGAAAGGATGATGGATGCGTTGATGAACGATCAGCGGCCGATGCCGAGCATCGCCTTGAACACGTGCCCGGCCATCTGCGGGTTCTCCTTCAGACGGCGCGTCGAGTAGCCGTACCAGTCCTTCCCGAACGGAACGTACACCCGCAGGCGGTGCCCCTCCGCGAGGAGCTGCTTGCGCCGCTCGTCGCGCACGCCGAGGAGCATCTGGAACTCGTACCGGGAGCGGTCGACCTTCCGCTCGGCCAGCAGCGCCTTGGCGCCGTCAATGAGCACGTCGTCGTGCGTCGCGATGCCGACGTAGCATCCCGCGTCGAGCAGGATGCGAAGCAGGAAGAGGTAGTTCCGCTGGATGCCAGCGCGGTCCTTGATGGCGACCTGCGGCGGCTCGTTGTAGATGCCCTTGCAGAGGCGCACGTTCGCCCCCTCCGCCGCCAGCCGCCGGACATCCTCCTCGCTGCGGTGCAGGTACGCCTGGATGACGATGCCGACGTTGCCGTGCCGGCTCCGCATGTGGCGGTACAGTTCGAGCGTGCCGTCCGTGCAGGTGTGGTCCTCCATGTCGATGCGGACGAAGTTGTTCTGCTTCGCGGCGGCCGTGACGATCTGGTCCAGGTTCCCGATGCAGAACTGCCGCTCCATCTTCAGCCCCAGCGAGGTGAGCTTGACGGAGAGGTTCGAATCGAGCGAATGCTTCGCGATCGCCTTCAGCACTTCCAGACTGCCGAACATGCTGTCGGTCGCCTGGTCCTGCGTCACGATGTCCTCCCCGAGCACGTCCACCGTCGCCATCGCTCCCTCCCCGTTCAGTCGGCGAACGGTGGCGACGGCGTCCGAGAGCGTTTCACCGGCGATGTACCGCGACGCGACGGCCCCCACGACGGCCTTGGGGATGAAGGGCAACGACCGGACGACGAACGAGTTGAGGAGATTCATAGAACGCATTCAAACGGCGATAGAGTGAATTCGATGATGACCGGTTCGGCGTCCGCCTTACAACGGAAAGACGAAGCTCACCTTCGGCGTGATGCGTTTCTGCGGTTTGTATCCGCTGATGTTGCCGTCGGCGTCCTTCTCCGGTGCGAAGGTCCAGGTGTAGACCGTCGAGACGATCATGAACGGATACGGCTTGTAGCCGACCTCCGCGTAGAGCAGCGACCGGTCGTCGAGCGTGAACATGTCGGTGTTGCTCGTGATGTTCCTCTTGTCGTACCCGGCGCTGAGGGAGACGAGCGGGATCTTCTCGCCGGTGTTCGCGCCGAGGTGCAGCGCGCCGCTCTTCGGATCGTTGTCCAGCCGCTGGTACATCCCCTGGATCTGGAGAGTACCAAGGATGTCCACCGTCAGGCTGCCGAAATAGCCGGGGCCGGGAGACTTCGTGTTCGCCAGCAGCTGCGCCTTCGTCGAGAACTGCGTGACCTTCCCGGTCGTGTCGACGGCCAGAGAATATCGCTCGAGCTCGTAGAACGAGTCGAAGTACGACGGAAGGTACTGGTCCGTCTGCGCGAAGCGCCGCTCGAACCGTGTGAAGACCCTCACCAGACCGAAACCGGAGAAGTTCGTTTCGAGTCCGGCGGACATGCCGGAGCCGAAATCGAGGATCTTCGCGTAATCATAATAGAGCGTCATGTCGATGATCGGCAGACGAAGGAGCGGCAGGCCCAGATCGAAACCGATGATGCTGAGACCGCCGGCGTTCTGCTTGGAATCGAAAGGATAACCGGCGGATTCCGGTCGCGGCACCACCGGAGGCATCTGTGGCGCGGTGGCAGCATTGTAGTAGATATCGGCGGCGTCATCGCGCAGGTCCGTGGCGAACGTCGCGCCCACCTCCAGCGCGCTGATGACGGGGATGGCGTTGGCCTTCGTGAACTGGAGCGGACGCACGTAGCCGCGCATGCCGAGCAGTCCCGCGGCGCCGAAGTCGCCGTACACCGATTCGAAGCCCCATTTGCCGAAGTCCAGGTCGAGCTCCGCGCCGAGGCGACGGGCGTCGACGCTCGGGCTGTTCTTGTAATTATAGACGATGGAACCGTGACCGAGCCGCGCGTAGTCGAGCATGCCGAGCCGGACGTAGATCTGGTCCCCCTTGGACCCGTACCGAAGGTACCGGACGATGCGCAGGTAGTCGTACGTCTCGTCGAAATCCTCCTTGCGGATCTTCTGATCCTTGCTGCTGATGTGCAGGTTCAGGTCCAGTCCCACCCCGAACTTCCCGAACGCCAGTTCCGGCGCGATGTTGACGAGGTAGTACGCTTCGCCGTCGATCCACGTCATGCCCATGCCGCCGGTCATGACGCCGGAGGTGGAGGATGCGGCGGCGGCCTTGGACGGGGCCTTCTGCGCGGAGAGGAACGTGACGCCGATGAGGAGAGCGATGATGAGGGATCTCATGTCAGACTCCGAAGAGGATGCGGACGATGAACACCGCGCCGAGCATGCCGAAGAGGTCGGCGATGAGGCCGGCGGGGAGCGCGTGCCGCGTGTTCTTGATGCCGACGGAACCGAAGTACACCGCCAGGATGTAGAAGGTGGTCTCGCTGCTGCCGTACATGGTGGAGGCGAGCACGCCGATGAACGAATCGGGGCCGTGCACCTTCATCAGTTCGGTCATGAGCCCCATTGAACCGCTGCCCGAGAGGGGGCGCAGCAGCGCCAGCGGAAGGGTCTCGGCCGGCATGCCGATGAGGTTCGTGACCGGGGAGAGGAGCGCCACCACGACGTCCATCGCCCCGCTCGCGCGGAAGATGCCGATGGCGAAGAGCATGGCGACGAGGTACGGGATGATGCGGACGGCGGTGTTGAACCCGTCCTTCGCCCCCTCCACGAACACCTCGTACACCTTCACCTTCTTGACGAGCCCCCATCCGAGGAAGACCAGGATGAACAGGGGGATGGCCGCGGCGGACATCACATTGATGACGGAACGGAAGAGTTCGGCCATGTTACGCCTCCTTCCCTTCCGGCGCCGGGTCCGGCTCCAGTTCCTTCTTGTACCGCGGCAGCCGCTGCAGCAGCTTCACCGCCACCAGTCCCGCCGCCGTGGCGCAGCCCGCGCCGAAGATGGAGGTGCCGATGATGATGCCGGGGTCCGCCGAGCCGACCCCCGCGCGGATGGCGATGGCGGTGGCGGGGATGAGCACCAGACCGCCGGTGTTGATGACGAGGAAGGTGCACATCGCGTTGGTGGCGGTGCCGGCCTTCGGGCTCAGCTTGTTCAGCTCCTCCATCGCCTTCAGGCCGAGCGGCGTGGCGGCGTTGTTGAGACCGAGCATGTTCGCGGCGATGTTCATGATCATCGCGCCGACCGCGGGATGGTTCGGCGGGACGTCCGGGAAGAGCCGCTTGGTCACCGGCGTCATCAGGCGCGTGAGCGCCTCCAGCAGACCGGCCGCCTCTCCCACCTTCATGATGCCGAGCCAGAGCGCCATCACGCCGATGAGGCCGAGCGAGATGGTGACGGCGACGTCCGCGTACTCGATGGCCGCTTTGGTCACCGCCCGGATCTTGACGAACGAGACGCGTTCCATCACGACGGTGACGTTCCCCGTCGCGGGATCGAACGCCGTGACGCTCCCCTCGAGCTTCTCCTTCCCTCCCGCCGCCTTCGCCATCTCCTTCCAGAATCCCGGCGTGGCGTCCCCCACCGGCGCCTCGAGCCGCATCGCGCCGGAGGCGAGCGTCGTGACGGTCACGGGCTGGCGAACGTCCGAACCCTGTGCGACGCCGTAGAACGCGGCGAAGTCCGATGCGGGGATGAGCAGAACGCCGTCGTAGGTCGGATGCAGGGATGCGGAGCGGGAGGAGTGTTCGATGCGGGCATTGTGCGGGACGCCGTTGCGGTACGGATTGGTCACCTCATCGGCGATGTCCCGTCCCGCCGCGGTGAAGATGCCGATCAGGAGCAGGGAGATCCAGACATAATTGAGCATAGCGGGCCGCGATTATGGAGAACCTGTGATAAACCCCATCAATATACGGGAAGGAAAAAAGCGAAGCAAGGAAGGAAACGGAACGGTCACCCGACCGGGAGCGTGAACGAGATGGTGGTGCCGCGGTTGACCTCGCTCTGGGCGGCGATGGAACCGCCGTGCGCCTGGACGATGAGCTTGCAGATGGCGAGCCCGAGTCCCGTCCCCTTCTCGGCCGTCTTCTTGGCGGTCGACGCCTGCCGGAAATGGTCGAAGAGGATCGGGAGTTCCTCCGACGGAATGCCGATGCCGGTGTCGGTGACGGAGACGAGCAGTTCCGTCGGGTCGGGATCCGCGTTCCCTTTGATCTCGATGGAGACGCGTCCGCCGGGCGGGGTGAACTTCAGGGCGTTGGAGAGGAGGTTGTTCATCACCTGCTCCAGCTTCCCCAGGTCCCCCTTGATCTTCGGCAGGTCCGCCGGGATGTAGAGCGCGAGCTCGATGCCTTTGCGCTTGTACTGCAGACCGATGAGGTTGAGCGACCCTTCCACCACCTCGTGGATGGTGAGGGTCCGCTTGTCCAGCTGCATCTGTCCCGCCTGGTACTTCGACAGGTCGAGCAGGTCGTTCACGAGGTCGAGGATGCCGCGGGTGGACTGCGAGATGGTGTTCAGCACGCCGAGGCTGTCGCGGTCGAGCGACGCGTTCTTGGTGTGATGCTGCACCATGTCCTCGATGCTGGCTTTGATGACGGTGAGCGGATTGCGCAGGTCGTGCACGAGCATGGCGGTGAACTGCGCCTTCACCCGTTCGAGCTCCCGCTGCATGGTGGAGACGCGGAAGATGGAGCGGATGCGCGCCATCAGTTCGTCCACCTCGATGGGTTTCGTGAGGTACTCTTCGGCGCCGAGGAGGATCCCCTCGGAGATGCTCTGGGGATCGCTCTTGGCGGCGGTGAGGAAGATGACGGGGATCTTCTCGGTGCGGTGGTTCGCCCGGAGACGGCGCAGCGTCTCGAACCCGTCCATGCCCGGCATCTGGATGTCCAGCACGATGACGTCCGGCTGGTCCCGTTCGGCGATGACGAGACACTCCGGTCCGCTCGCGGCGCGGAGCATGACGATGGGCTTCTTCTTGAGGGCGAAACCGAGGAGTTCGAGGTTGTCCGGTGTGTCGTCGACGAACAGGACCGTGAGCGTGGAATTGGAGGAGTCGTCCGTTTGGAACATGGTCAGCTGCCCGTGTGGTGGTGGTCCGTCGACGGCACGTCCGTGCGCGGGACATGCCTTGAAAAAGTAGCAATGAAAGGTCTGATAAGCAAGCCGACCCTTCCATTTCTAATGATTCGGACCTTTAAAAAACGCAAGGCCCCCGTTTCCGGGGGCCCTGGTGACGCGCACGGCGGAAGCCGCGCTTACTTCATCAGCATCATCTTCTTGGTCGAGATGAACGAGCCCGCTTCGACCCGGTAGATATAGACGCCCGAGGCGACGGTGCTGCCGTTGTTGTTACGGCCGTTCCACACGACCTGATGGAATCCGGCGTTCATGTCCGTGTTGACGAGCGACCGCACTTCGCGGCCGAGGATGTCGTACACCGTCAGCTTCACGCTCGCATCGTTCGGCAGGGCGAAGCGGATGGTGGTGGACGGATTGAACGGGTTCGGATAGTTCTGCTCCAGCGCGAACGCGGTCGGGATGGCCGATTCACCGCCGCCCACGCCGGTCAGGACCTGCAGCGTGACGCCGTACGTGGTAACGGCTTCCTTCTGCGCCGCACGGGCGTTGTTCAGCAGTTCCTGCAGCGAGTTGCCGACCACCAGACCGATACCGGCCGTGACGGTGTCACCCGCCGCGAGGTTGTACGGTCCGACCGAGCTGAAGATGCTCATATCGTTGGCCGAACCGCCGTCGCCGTACTCATCCGATGCACGGAAGGTGGAGATGTACGTGTACTTGTTGCTGTCCACCATACGGCCGCTGTACACCTCGTTCGGACCGACCGCGATGCGGCCGCCCGCGAACACCGTCTGGGTGAGCGGAACCACGCCGGCGTAGTTGGTGCCGTTGTAGATGTACGCGACGTGGATCTTGAACGGCGCTCCGCCGTTCACCCCCGCGATCTGGTTGGTGGAATCCTTCAGGATGCCTCCGCGGTCAGCGTCCCCCGCCGAGGTCATGTCGAAGTCGAAGAACGACCCGACCCGCAGGTTGTTGATGGCCGACGCGGTCGTGTTCATGACATCGAAGCCCATCAGCAGGAAGCCGTCCTTGCCCGCCGCCGTGTCGAGCGACGTGTTTTGATGCACAAGGATGCCGAGCGGGTTCGCGTACATCGAGTCGTCGAACATCGTCTCGGTCTCGATCTTCGAACCGGACTTCTCCACCATCAATGGGGCGCGGTGACGGAAACCGGGGTTCCAGCTCGGGGCCGCCTGGAAGCGCGCGGCGTTCGGAACGCGGTCCTTCGCGTTGCCGATGATGAGCGAACCCTCATAGAGCCGGTCCGCACCGTTCATCTTGAAGCCGACGCCGTCCTGGTACGCATCGAGCGCGCCCACGTGACCGACGTTCGTGATGGCGGCTTCGATCTTCGAGTTCTTCACGGTGACCATTTCGCGCACGATCGGCGGGAAGTACGGCCGCACGTCGTCGAAGTAGTAGGTGAAGTTGGCGCCGCCGTCGCCGGAGGTGCCGAGGTCGAAGATGACGGTGACGCGGTCATACACCTTGGTCTCGTCGATGCCGGTGAAGTCCCACGTCAGCTCTTCCCACGCGTTGGCGGTGGTCGCCGTGACGTCGACCTCCTTGTTGATGCCGCCGTTCGCCTTGTTCTCGAACTTCAGGAGCATCTTCGCACCGACCTTCGGCATGTAGACCTTGGCGCGGAACTTCTTCGTCATCGAGAAGTCCACCGGTCCGGCGAGGTCCATGTACGCACCGGCCCACGGGTCGCCGGTCCCCTTCACCATGCGGGCCACCATCGGAGTGGTGTTGATGCCGCCGGAGACGGGATTGGGCATGACCTCGACCTGGCCGCCGCTGAAGCCGGTCCAGTTGTACGCGGTGTTCGGGGTCTCGAAGGTCAGCGGCAGCGACGGCGGAACGACCATCGGCTTGATGTCGTTCGTGTCGCGCGGCAGCCACTGGTAGCCGCTCGTGAACGGCGAGGTGTTGTCGAACTGACCCGCCACGCCGACGATGGTGATCGGATACGCCGGTTCCGGGATGCCGTCGATGTTGGTGTCGCCGTCGATGCGCATCGTGATGGAATCGCCGCTCGCGTCGGTGAAGAGCATGTTCACGCTCGCGCCGAGTGCAGGCCATGCGGGGGAACTGACCGACTTGGTCACGTTGCGGACTTCAACGAGAGAGTTCTCCCACAGCTCGCCGTTCTGCAGCAGCTGCTTGATGGTGGCCACGCGCGGTTTCACCGGTTTCGGCGAGGGACCGAGGTCGGTGAACGTGACGCCGGGGTTCACGAACTGGAACTTGCTGCCGCCGCCGGTCGGATTGTCCGTCGTGCCGGTGATCTCATACACGTTGCCGCGTTTCACGTCGAACGCCGCCGGAGCGACGAAGACGGTCACGCCGCCGAGACTGTCCTGCACCACGATCTCATTGTTCGTCACCTGGAAGATGGAATCCTCCACGATGACCTCGCCGCGGGCGCGGATGCCGTACCCCTTGAACTTGAGCACGCCGAGCGTGTCCACGTCACGCGGACCGTTCGTGTACGCCAGCTTCGTCAGACCGGCATAGTACCCGCTCAGGATGGCGGAGGCGAAACTCAGGCCGGCACCGTCGGTGACCGAGGCCTTGAAGTTCACACGCCGTCCGTCACGGTTGACCGTGCCGGGGATGATGCCGCGGTAGATGCGGCCGGAGACCTGCGACAGCGCGACGGTCGCGGAGTCGGTGCCGAGCGCATCGCTCACCGCCGTGGCGGAGCCGTAGTAGGTCAGCGAACCGGACGAGACCGGCTTCAGGCTCAGGATGTTCAGGTTCACCGTGTCCGGTTCGCCCGCGAGCGGGACGAACGGAGCGCGGTTGTTGTACGTGACCACCGGAGCGGCCAGCGGAACGCTGAACTTGCCGACGCCGTTGTTCGTCGCGAGCGCGATGAGGGTCGTGTCGGCACTGTTGTAGAACACTTCGCCCGTTCCGTTCGTGTTGGTGACGGAACCGAGATTCGCCGTGACGCCGACGACGTACGCCTGGGCGCCGCCGTTCGTGATGTCGACGACGCGGAAGATGGACGGCGTCGTGTTGCCGGAGTACATCGCGAGGAACTTCCGGCCGCCGAACTCGAAGTAATGCGTGGTCGAGGCGCCGCTCGACACGATGCCGGTCGAGACGGTGTCGAGCGGATTACCGAGCGTATCGTACTTGATCGCCGGCTTGCCCGCCGTGTTCAGCCACATATCGCCGAGGGTGTTCGAGACCGGGCCGAAGCCCAGCACGCCGGCGGCCCAGCCGGTCGGCACGAACGACCGCCGCAGCACGAGCGTGTCGGCGGAACGCTGGAATATGTGCACCGGACCCGGAGTGGCGTTACCGGAGATGTAGAGAAACGTCTCCTGCCCCGAACCAATGGCATGCAGCGCATCGCCGATACGGGGACCGAGCAGTGAATCGTTATACACGAGCACCGGAGCGGCCGCTTCGTTCGCCCAGGTGTAGATCTTCACCGGGGCGGCCTTGGTCACGGTCGTCTGCAGGTTCGCGGTATAGATACGGCCGTCCGTGCTCACCGCGACGCGGTTGAACGGGAACACGCCGCCGGTGATGCCGGTCATATCGAGACGGCCGAGCGTGTCGCCGTTCGCGCCGTCGAGGATCATGATGCAGTTGAACGCCGAGTCGCGCGTGGCGACCAGGACGTGACCCGTCGCGGGGTTGAACGCCATGCCGCGGACGCGGTCACCGGTGCCTCCGCCGGCGGGACGCTTGAACCATTGCGGACCTGCGGCAACTCCGCCGATGAACGTACCGGACGTGTCCAGCCATACCTTCGGCAGGACGCTCTGACCGTACGTCATCGAGCTGAGCAGCAGCAAACCCGTCAACAGAAGAGAGAAGAGACGTATCTCTTTTTTCATGATGACTCCTCTTGGTGATTGGGGATGTGATCGTTTAATATGGAGCGTGGGTTGTAGTGGTGAGCTGTAAGTTCAACACGAGCAATATAGGAAATGTTCAAGTGAAATCAACCGGGAATTTCCATGAAACGTCTCCCCTTTTCACCCTGTCAAGTCTTTTTTTCGGGTGAAACGGGGATGGTCACCCATGTCGAACAAGGTCGTTGCCGGTCCGGCGCGGACCGGCAGCACGTCCGTTCACGGTGAGACGGCGTCGTTCATCGTCCGCAAAAAGGTCTTCGCATCCACGAATCCGGTGATGCGCGCTTTCTCGGCGCCGTCGGCGGCGATGACGAGCATGGTCGGGACCCCTTTGATGCCGAAGCGCTTCGCCAGCGCCTCCGTCTCGGGTTCGCCGGAGCGTGTGAGGTCCGCCTTGTACATCGTGAAACGTTTCGACGCCGCGATGACCTCCGCATCAGAGAAGGTCATGGCGTCGAGTTCCTTGCAGGGGATGCACCAGTCCGCGTAAAAGTCGACGATCATCGGCTCCTTCGCGGCGAGCGACGCGTCGTACGCCGCTCCGGTGAACGGACGCCATTCGGGCGCGCGCTTCTCCTCCGGCATCAGCGCGAAGACCGACACGCCGATGACGAGCAATGAGAGCACGGTCTTCACCGCCCGGAATCCCGTCACGCCGTTCCCCTTCCGGTCCGCAAGGAGCAGGATGAGCGACGCGACGATGCCGAAGACCGGCAGCGCCGCCGTATCGAACGGCGCGGGAAGCACGGGACCGAGGAAGTACAGCGCCATGCCGAGCATGACGAACCCGAAGACGTGCTTCACCCCTTCCATCCACTCGCCGGAACGGGGCAGGTTCCTGATCTTGCCGGAGAAGAGCGCCAGGAAGAGGTACGGCAGACCGAGTCCCACGGCGAGCACGAAGAACATCAGGAAGCCGAGCAGCGGGTCCCCTGCTGCCGCCACCACGGTCACGAGTCCGATGACGAAGGGACCGATGCACGGCGCCGCGACGACGCCCATGGTGAGTCCCATGAAGAACGCTCCGAACATCCCGCCCCGCGCCCCGCCGGCCGCCGCCATCCACGAACCCGGAAGATTGAATTCGTAGACGCCGAACTGGCTCAGCGCCAGCACCACGAAGAGCGCGGCGATGCCGATGATGACGTACACGTTCTGCAGCAGCGCGCCGAAGAGCGCGCCGCTGAGCGATGTGGCGACGCCGATGACCGAGTAGGTGAGCGCCAAGCCGAGCATGTAGAGCAGTCCGAGAAGGAAGAGCCGGCTCGTCTTCCCTTCGCTCTGGCCGCCGAAGTACCCGATGGTGATGGGGATGAGGGGATAGACGCACGGCGTCAGGTTGAGCGCCAGTCCGCCGAGGAAGATGAGGAGCAGCGCGACGCCGAGCCCGCTCTCCTCCAGCGTCGCCGTGAGCGTGTCCTTCTTCTCCGGCGCGCCGGCGTACTGCTCCAGCACCGGTGCCGCCTTATCGCCAGTGGAATCGGCCGCGGCGGACGGTTCAGGGTTCGGCGCCGGCGTCACGGCGATGCCGTCGCCTGCGGAGGTGACCGTGACGGTCATCGCCGCGGAGACTTTCGTCGGTGCAAGACAGGTGATGTCATTACACGCCTGGTACTCGAACGTGACGGTCAGCGGATGCTTCCCCGGCGACAGTGAGCGTTCGCTCTTGATGATGAGCGGTATCTCAATGACGCCGTCGAACACCGAGACCGGCTGGTCCGAGAAACCGAACATCATGTCCCGCGGTTCGGGATACTGGATGGTGGCGGCTCCGAACCCATCTCCCGAGACAGTGACCCTGGAGGGGATGAGGACCTCGTCATGCGGCCGGTGCGAATTGATGTGCCACGGTTTGACGATGGTGACCGTCAGCAGAGTACGGAACGATTCTCCCGCCGCTACCGTCGGTTGTTTTTCCGGCAGCGCGATGGTGACCGGTACGGCCTCCTGCGCCGGTGCGGACGAAACGAGCAGGAACAGGGAGAGTGCGAACGAACGGATGATGGTGCGCATAAGTGTCTATTATAGAGAGGGAGTTGCAGGGTGCGTATCTCGTAGTATCGAACATCGGCACGCCGGGCAAGGTTTCCCGGCGTCCTGGGTATGATGCGTCTAATATAGAAAAAGGTCCCCCCTTTTCCCACGAACGGCGGTGACTTGATTCTCTGTGGGCTTTGTCGTATGTTTTCAGCGCAATCCACAGATCCACTCATGGAGGTCTTATGTCGCGTAGTTTAAACAAGGTTCAATTGATCGGAAATCTGGGAAAAGACCCCGAATTGAAGTACACGCCCAGCGGAGTCGCCGTTGCCACGTTTTCCGTCGCCACCAGCGAATCCTGGAAGGACCAGGAGGGAAACCAGCAGGAAAAAACCGAATGGCACAACGTTGTCGCATGGCGTAAATTAGCCGAGATCGTCGGTGAATACCTGAAAAAAGGGAAGAAGGTCTACATCGAAGGGAAGCTGCAGACCCGCTCCTACGAGAAGGATGGCGTCAAGCGGTACATGACGGAGATCGTCGCTGACCAGATGATCATGCTGGACAGCGGCGGAGGTTCCGGCCGCGGTTCCGCGGGGAGTTCGATGTCCGAACCCTCGCATACGTCGTCCGATGCACCCAAGGATGACGACCTTCCGTTCTAGAACAATCAGCGCCACATCACGGCCCCGTCGTACGACGGGGCTTTTTATTATCCTCCGAACGCCCATGAAGAACGCCCTGCTGCTCCTCCTCATCCTTTTCATCGCCGCACCGTCGTCCCTCCAGTCCGCGTCACGCAAACCGGTGAAAGCGAAGAACGGCATGGTGGTCTCGGCCGACCCGCTCGCGACGCAGGCGGGCGTGCAGATCCTGAAACAGGGTGGGAACGCGATGGACGCCGCGGTGGCGGTCGGGTTCGCGCTGGCGGTGACGTATCCCGCCGCGGGGAACATCGGCGGCGGCGGGTTCATGAACATCCGGTTCGCGGACGGCCGGGCGTTCGCCATCGACTACCGCGAGAAGGCGCCGGGGAAGGCGCACCGGGACATGTTCCTCGACCCCTCCGGGAAGTTCCTCGATTCGCTGAGCACCGTCGGTCATCTCGCTTGCGGCGTACCGGGAGCGGTGGCGGGAATGCTCACCGGTCTCGAGAAGTTCGGCACGATGGACCGAAAGAAGGTGATCGGTCCCGCCTACGAACTCGCCCGGAACGGGTTCCCCCTCCTGCCGGAACTGGCGGAGGACCTCAACTCGGAACGGCGTACGTTCCTCCGCTTCCCCGGAAGTGCGAAGTACTTCGTGAGCCGCGATTCCGCGTACCGTGAAGGGGAGGTGTGGACGCAGAAGGACCTGGCGAAGACCCTGAAGCGGATCATCGACCGGGGGCGCGACGGATTCTACGCCGGCGAGACGGCGGACCTCATCGTCGCGGAGATGCGGCGCGGCGGCGGGCTCATCTCGCATGAGGACCTGAAGAACTACGACGCCGTCGTGCGCGAGCCCCTGCGCGGCACGTACCGCGGGTACGAGATCATCGCCCAGCCGCCGGTCAGTTCCGGCGGCATCGCGCTGCTGCAGCTGCTGAACATCCTCGAAGGGTACGACCTCCGCTCCTCCGGCCATAACTCCGCCGCCACGCTGCACCGCTACATCGAGGCGATGCGCCGCGTGTACGCGGACCGCGCCGAGCACCTCGGCGATCCGGCGTTCTACGACGTGCCGGCGGCGGGGCTCATCTCCAAGGAGTACGCCGCGCAGCGCCGTGCGACCATCGACACGGCAAAGGCCTCCTCCAGCGCGGAGGTGTCGCACGGCGCGCCGCCGCGCCGCGAGAGCGAACAGACGACCCATTATTCGGTCGTGGACCGCTGGGGCAACTGCGTGAGCGTCACCACCACTATCAACGGCGGCTTCGGCAACTCCGTGGCGGTGGACGGGGCAGGATTCCTGCTCAACAACGAGATGGACGACTTCTCCGCCAAGCCGGGCGTTCCGAACATGTTCGGCGCCGTCGGCAACATCGCCAACGAGATCCAGCCCAACAAGCGGATGCTCTCCTCCATGACCCCCACCATCGTGCTGAAGGAGGGGAAGCCCTTCATGGTCATCGGCACGCCGGGCGGCACCACCATCATCACCACCGTGATGCAGGTGATCTGCAACGTCGTCGACTTCGACATGAACATCCAGCAGGCCATCGACGCCCCGCGCATCCATCACCAATGGACGCCGGACGTCACCTACTATGAGAAGCGCGGGCTCTCCTTCGACACCATCGAGAAGCTGAAGGCGATGGGGCACCGGCTGCAGGAGCGCCGCGGCACGTCGGGACTCGCCGAAGGCATCGTCATCGACGGCGTCCGCGGATTCTACTACGGCGCCACGGATCCGCGCGGGTACGGACTGGCCGCCGGGTACTGAAACGCGGTTTTTGTCCCCTCTTTTCAGTATCTTCTCCTTGAACCACCGCAGGTCCTGACCTCCGTTCTGCCTGCCGTTCCCTGCCCATGAACGAACGTATATCCATGACGCACCGCCGTGCCGTTTGTCTGCTCGCCGCTATGCTCGCCCTCGCCGGCGGGTGCGACGAATCGCTGCCGGCGTACGCGCCCCCCGCGGACATCCTCTCCGTCTCCGTGCGTCCGCTGAACGCCGTCTCGGACACCGTGCGGTACACCATGCAGGACAACAACAATCCGAACCTCGTCCGCGTCACGATGAACTCCCTCTCCCACGGGTACGAGATCATGCTGGTGAACCGGTACGAGGAGACCATTCAGGACGACCTGGAGATCGACGGCACGCTCGAACTGGCGTGGAGAGAGAAGCCCGAGCTCACAGCGGTGCTCCCGCTCTCGAACACCGCCTTCTTTGACGGCGGCTACGATCCCTCCACCCGACTGCTCACCATCAATCCCGGCGACACCGTCCGGCTCCGCGTGTACTGGAACTTCCGCCTCGCAACGACGGAGTGGGCGTTCACCCAGATGAAGTACACCGACGGACCGTCGTACTTCACCGGTCCGCTCCAGTCGGCATCCGACCGTATCCACGTCCCCATGGCGCTGGCCGGAACGGTGAAAGTGAAACTGCTCCGCTCCCTCTCGTTCACCGAAGCGCGGACCGAGGACGACATCGTCGTCAACTTCAAAGGAAAGGTCCTCAATCCGCCGTGACCGGCGGGAACCCGATGCGTCCGCTCCGCACCGTCATATCGCTCATACTCCTGACCGCCGCCGCCGTGGCACAGCCGCCCTGCAGCCATCCGCCGCCGTACGACTGCACGGAGCTGAACGTCAACGATGTCGCCGTGTACATCGACAACAACGGCAGCGTCCGGAACTTCTACTACCCGAACCCCGGCGCGAACGTCTCGCTCCTCCCGCAGGCGCAGCTGATGATCGGCGCCGTCGTGAACGGATCGCCCCGCAGTACGTGGGGATTTTATCAGGGACCGTCGGTCTCCCAGTACAGCCCCGGTCCCCTCCTCAACGGCCGGCCCGACACCGCGCGGGAAAGTTTCGCGACACGGTACCGTGTGTACCGCATCGCGCGGAACTGGGAATCGATGCGGGAGAGCGCCGTGAAGGAGGGATACCGCACGGATTACGCCGAATGGCCGGCCGCGCTCGGCGCGCCGGTCGATACCGCCGGGCGGCCGCTCTTCCTCGGCGACCAGACCGCCTGGTGCGTCTGGAACGACGCCGATTCGCTGAGCGGAGCCGCCTTCGCCGGCGTTCCGCTGAAGGCCGAGGTCCGTATGACGATGTGGGCGTACGACGACGACCCCATCCTTCGGCACGCCCTCTTCGTGAAGTACGACATCGTCAACCGCAGCGATACGCTCTGGAAGGACTTCTACGCCGGACAGTACTTCTCCGGCGGCATCAACAACACGCGCACGTACGCCGGCACCGATTCTGTCCGCGAACTGCTCTACCTCTACAGCGGCTCACCGCTCACCACCGCGTACGGCGTCCGTATCCCGGCCGTCGGCGTCGTCGCGCTGCAGGGTCCCGTCGTCCCCGCGCCCGGCTCCGCCGCGTTCGACTTCGGCCGGACGGTGACGGGTGCACGCAACCTCCGCGCCGCCGCCGCATCCACCTTCCCGCAGGGACTCCCGTTCGATGAACGGCGTCTCTATGACGGACTCGCCGGGTTGGACCCGTACACGGGCGGACCGTACATCAATCCGCAGACCGGACGGCCGACCCGCTTCCTGTACGGCGGCGACCCCTGGCTCAATACCGGATGGATCGAACGCAACGAGAACGTCAACACCGGTTTCCGAGAGACCATGCTCTCCCACGGTCCGGTGGACGTCCCCCCGGGCGGTTCCGTCTCCGTCGTCGGCGCTTTCATCGTCGGCCGGGGCAGGGACCCGTTCCACAGCGTGACCATCCTTAAACACTTCGCGTCGTACGTGCGGAGCGCCTACATGGCGCTGCTCAGCCCCACCGCCGTACCGCAGCCGGCCGTCACCTCTTCGGCCATGAACGGCACCGTCATCCTCACCTGGAACAGCGGCGCGGAACGCGACCTGCCGAACGGATACCGGTTCCAGGGATACAACGTCTACCAGGGCGAGACCGCGAACGGACCATGGCACCGCATCTTCACGGCGGACAAGAACGACAACGTCGTCATCCTCTCCGAAGAGACGTATCAGCCCGAGTTCTCGTCGCTCTCCTCGCGCGGCATCCAGACCCTGCCGAACGCCGGGCTGCAGCATCATCTCATCGTCACACGCGACACCCTGCTCAACGCTCCGCTCACCGACGGACACGCGTACCACTTCTCGGTCCGCGCGCTGTGGGAGAGCTCCGACAACCGTCCGATGGTGCTCGAGAGCGGCGACCGGCCGGCGACCGTCGTTCCCGGCGGCCTCCCGCCCGGTTCGGACATCGTCTCCCCGCTCACGCGCATCCCGCATGACCGTGTGCACGACGATGCGCTCATCGTGGAGGTGGTGGACCCGCTCCGGCTGAAGGGGAACCCGTACCGCGTCACGCTCCACGTCTCGAACGACACCGTCACCTGGGACGCGGTGAACGAAGCCTCCGGCGCCGCGGTGCTCACCGGACTGCGCACCGTCAACGGTGAATCCTCCCCCGTCATCGACGGCTTCACGCTTCGGCTCCGCCGTCCCGCCGTCGGCGTGCGCCGCGATCAGCAGACACCCCGCGGATGGGAGTACCTTCCGGAGGGGAACCGGTGGCTCACCGGCGCCTCCCCCACGCTCATCATGGACGCTTTTCAGAACGGTCTGGTGTATCCCCAGGTCACCAACTACATCGGCCGCGGCGGCACGAAGGTGAAAGCGGACCAGCTCCGGCGTGTCGAGCTCCGGTTCAGTTCCTCGCTGACCCAGAAAGCGTACCGGTACGTTGACAAGGTCCGGGGATTCCCCTTCAACGATCCGCCGAAGGACACCTCCTTCGTCCCGTACATCCTGAGGCGCGGCTCCGGCTACGTGTACCAGGAGATGGTGGATGTCCCCTTCACCGTGTGGGAAGTGGATTCGCTGGACGGCGACCCCGTTCCGCGGCAGCTGGCGGCGGGATTCGTCGAAACGAACGACAGTCTCACCTCCTCCTCGGGACGGTATCTCGGCCGCGGCAGCGTGAACGGCCGGTGGGATCCCACCTCCGCGGCGGGGGGCGGCGGTGAGATCCTCTTCGTGTTCTCGTCGCCGTACACGGACGCTCCGCAGGCGCCGTACAACGCGACCTCGTTCAACCTCTTCTTCCATCCCGATTCGTTCGACGTGATGTACCTCCTCTCCTCCCGGAACGACACCACCCTCACGAAGGAGCGGTTCCGTACCGCGCAGGAGGGGGACATCTTCCGCATCACGCCGAACTATCCGCTGAAGGACGGACAGACGTACCGCTTCTCGTCCTCACCGGGCACCGTCGGCAGCGCCGCACTCGCGAAGGAACAGCGGGCGATGGAACGCATCACCGTCTTTCCGAACCCGTACATGGGAGGCCACGCGCTCGAGAGTTCCCCCTCCAAGCGCTTCGTACGCCTCACCGGACTTCCGGCGCCGAGCCGCATCCGCATTTACGCCCTGAGCGGCCGGCTCGTCCGCACCTTCGAACATCTCAGCGCCTCGTCCGGCTTCTCGGACTGGGACCTCCGGAACGACGAAGGGATCAAAGTGGCGAGCGGACTCTATCTTATCCATATCGACTCTCCCGGCATCGGCACCACCGTACTGAAACTGATGGTGCTGTATCCCGACGAACGGCTGAATGCGTACTGAGAAAATTAAAAATTAAGAATTAAAAATGAAGAATGTGGGTGCAGGATTTCGGCTCTTCTGTGCCTTGCTGCTGCAACCTCGTAGCGATACCGTGCTTTGTGATTTTCACATTCTGTGATTTGTACTTTGTAATTTGTGATTTCCACCGATTCGTGTTTCGTTCCTCTTTTATATCGACCTTGATGTTGGGCCTCGCGCTCACCGGCACGCTCCACTCCGCCACCGGCGGAAAGCGGGGTACCGCGGGCGCGCAGGAACTGCTCGTACCGGTCGGCGGACGCGCGACGGCGCTCGGCGGCAGTGCGGCGGCGGACGTTGCGGGGGCCGAGGCGCTCTTCTGGAACCCGGCCGGAATCGTCCGGACCGCGCGTCCATTCGAAGCGCTCTTCTTCCACCAGACACATCTGTACGATATCGCCAACATCGCCGCCGGAGCGACGGTCTCGTTCGGCGAAGCGGGCACCGTCGGTCTGCTGGTGCGTTCCCTGCAGGTCGGCGCCATTCCGGTCACGACGGTGGACCGGCCGTACGGAACGGGCGACACGTACACTCCTTCGTTCGTGACCTACGGTATCGCCTACGGACGACGGTTCACCGACATGATCTCGCTCGGCGTGACGGTGAAGCTCGTCACCGAACGGGTGCTGGAGGCCTCCGCCGTCGGTCTGGCGTTCGACGCCGGACTGCAGTACCGCACCGGGGTGGAGGGGCTCGAGATCGGATTCGTCATCCAGAACATCGGCGACGACATGCGCTTCGACGGCGAATCGCTCAACGAGCCGAACACGCTCTACCCCAACCGCACCGTCATCGCGCCGTTCCCCCTTCCCACCACCATCCAGATCGGTGCGACGTACGACCTCCGGTTCGACGACGCCGGCCGGCTGCGGCTCATGGGGAAGGTGCAGAGCAATTCGTTCGATACGGACCAGTACATCGCGGCGCTCGAATACTCGTTCGCCGACCGGCTCTTCCTCCGCGGCAGCGCCGACCTGCACGGTGATGTGCGCCGCGACGCGTTCGGGGCCGACATGTTCACCTACCCCTACGCCGCCGGCGCGGGGGTGCGCCTCACGCCCGCCGACGGCATCGAGGCATCGTTCGATTACGCGTTCCGGTACTCCCGGACGTTCACCGGCAGTCATTCGTTCGGCCTCACCGTCGCTCTGTGAGCGGCCGGGGCATCATTCACCGTCCAGACCATCACGGCATGTCCGTTCGCATCATCATACCGCTCCTCCTGTTGAGCTCCCTCCTCGCCGCCCAGAACAGCGGGCGCATCGAAGGGACCGTGCGCGACCGCGCAACGAAAGAACCGCTCGTCGGCGCCAGTGTCATCATCACCGGCACGGCGGCCGGAACGGTGTCCGACGCGGAGGGCCGGTACCGCATCGGCGGCCTCGCTCCCGGCACGTACACGCTCCGCGCGGAACTGCTCGGCTACGCGGGGTACACGGTGCAGAACATCACCGTTGCGGCGGACCGGACCGTCACGCAGAACTTCGCGATGGAGGTCGCCGCGGTCGAGATGCGCGAGATCGTGGTGAGCGCGCAGCGGACGCAGATCCAGGCGGAACAGACCGGCACGCTCCAGCGCGTGTCGTCGGACGAGATCATGCTCCTCCCCGTCGCGCAGTTCCAGGAGGCGGTGCGCCTGCAGGCCGGCACCACGCTCGAAGGGAACGTGCGCGGCGGCAAGACCACCGAGGTGATGTACCTGGTGGACGGCATGCCGATGCAGGACATGATGAGCGGCGGCATGAACGCCGAACTCCCCACCTCCTCCATCGCCGAGCTCACCATCCAGACCGGCGGGTTCGAGGCGGAGTACGGCAACGCCCTCTCCGGCGTCATCAATGTCGTGACCAAATCCGCCCCTTCCACGCACCAGTTCATGCTCCACGGCGCCACGGACGACCTGCACGGCGGCACCGCGTCGAACAAGACCGCGCTGCTGGAGGGTTCCGCGGGGGGACCGGTCATCGGCGGCATGCTTTCGTACTACGCCACGCTCACCTGGCGGCGCACCGGTTCGCGCTGGTGGCAGGACTTCGCGCGCACCATGCCGGACGACATCGAACACTCCCTGAGCTCCTTCGGCAAGCTGGACTACATCCACTCCCCCTCCACCCGCCTGTCGGCGCAGCTCCTGTATTCGCAGATGGACACGCGGGACTACGAGTTCAGCTGGCGCTTCAATCTCGCCGGCCTCCCGCCGCGGGACCGCACCTCGTACCGCGGGGCGCTCGTGCTGACGCACCTGTTCGATCCCACGACGGTGCTCACCACGCGCGTGAGCCACTCGGTGACCGACAACGCCGTCGGCACCGGCGCCCGCTCCGGCATCGATCCGACGGACATCTACCAGTACGACCTCTTCCTCCAGTACATCGTCTCCGGCGCGCGCAACCTGTGGAGCCGCACGTCGCAGAGCGTCACGCTCGTCAAGTCCGACCTCTCCACGCAGTTCGACGGCGGACACCTCTTCAAGACCGGCGGAGAGCTCTTCCTCTACGGCCTGTCGGCGGACATCGTGAAGTACGAGCCGCAGAAATCGTACTTCGGGAAACCGCTCGTCACCGAACCGCCCCTCAACTTCAGCACCGCCTACACCTACCGGCCGTACTCCGGCTCCTTCTTCGTGCAGGACAAGTTCGAGGTGAAGTCCAGCGGCATGATCGTCAACGTCGGCGGCCGGGTGGACTTCCTCGATCCCCGCGCCTCCCGTCCCGCCATCGAACTCATCCCCGTGTCGGACAACGAGTACACCTCCGCCTACAAAGGGGAGGTCCCCGCCCGCATGAAGGTCGAGTTCTCCCCCCGCTTCGGCATCTCCATGCCGTACGGCGAATCGGGCAGCATCTTCCTGAACTACGGACACTACGTCCAGTTCCCGCTCTTCGACTACCTCTACTCGGGCCTCGACGTGGTGGCGCAGCAGCGCGGCGTCAGCGCCGTGGTGGGGAATCCGGACCTGAAACCGGAGAAGACACGGGCGTGGGAGGTGAGCGTGCGGCAGGCGGTCACGGACGAGCTCACCGCGACGCTGCTCTACTTCCGGAAGGAGACGGAGAACCAGGTGGACAGCAAGACGTTCATTCCGAGCGACAGCAAGGCGGCGGGGGATTACGGGTTCGCGGAGTTCGTGAACAACCCGAGCGCACAGGCGGAGGGGCTCGAAGCGCGGCTGAAGAAGAGCGGCGGTGAGGTGCTCAACGGCGAGCTGTCGTACACCTTCATGCTGGCGCAGGGTCTGAGCGAGAACGCGACGCAGGGGCTCAACCTCGCCCAGTACGGCATCACCCCCTACACCTCCCTCTTCTACCTGAGCTGGGACCAGCGTCACACGGTGAAGGTCTCCGCCTCCCTCTCCCTGCCGTACGGCGTGGAGGTGCAGGCGTTCTACAACTTCAACACCGCGCGCCCCTACACGTACTTTCCGTCGCGGGACGGCTTCACGCCGCTCGATTCGACGCTGCTCTTCGTCCCGAACAACCGGCGGATGGAGAACTATTCGGCGCTGGACCTGAAGGTGAGCGCCACGGTGCCGTACGACGACGCGGTCCGCATGGTCGTCTACGCCGACATCCGCAACCTCTTCAACGACCGCAACCTCCGCTGGATGGACTCCTCCGGCCGCATCGGCGGCGAACTCTCCGATCCCGGCGCGTACTACACCGGTTTCCGCATGACCACCGGCGTCCGCTTCGAGTTCTGACCCGGACCGGCCGCTCCGCTCACTTCACCAGCATCAACTTCTTCACCGCCGAGTACGCCCCGGCCCGCATCGTACAATAATAGACACCGCTGGAGAGCCGGCTGCCGTCGAATCGCGCTTCATACCGTCCCGGACCGCGGCGCTCGTTCACGAGGGATGCGACACGCCGGCCCAGGATGTCGTACACGTCGATGGAGACATCGGCCGCCGCCGACACGTCGTACGGGATGACGGTCGAGGGATTGAAGGGATTCGGACGGTTGTTCCGCAGCGACATCGCCCGCGGAAGGCTCCCCTCCGCATCGATCCCCGAAACCGCCGGAGAGAAGTACGCTCGAATGGTCTGATCGCATTCCGGTTGGATGAATGCGTAGGAGCTCACCGGCCCGATGTTCGTCCGGTTCACGACGACCGAATCGGTCTTGTATCCCTCCGCGGGCGTGATGGTGTACGTTTTCGTCACGAGATTCGTACTGGTGACGAATCCGTTCGGTTCAATGCTCCCTCCGGAGTCCGCCCACGAGTAGATGAACACAGAGACGGTCAATCCGCCATTCTCCGCTTCACGCTTTGGTACCGCAACGGTTCGAAAGACCCACATCGCCGGTCGCGGCGCTCCTTCCCCTGCTGCCGACGAGCCTCGCGCCGTGTCGAGCAGATAGAGGAACGGCACCGTCGGCGTGAATGTACTGTCCGGCGGCGCGGCGAATGGGAAGAGGGCATCCATATACCGTGTAGAGTACCGTTGCACATCCGTACCGTACTGATTCATCATATCGGCCGCCTGCAGAGCATACCGGATCCTTCCGCCGGCCGTGTCCAACCGGCCGTTCACGAAGACCGGTTCGGACCAGAAGGCGGCTTTTGTCCGCCCTTTGATCGAGATGGCCGGATAGGCGTTGCCGATACCGTTCCCGCTGTACCGATAATAACTTGAATCGTATTCGGAAGAGGCGCCGCGGGTCCGGTCCGAAATGATGGTCCATTGCCACGATTGTGGACCGCGGTACAGGGTATAGAAGCGGTTCGAAACGCGTGAACTGTCCAGGACCTTGAGGCAGTATCCGTTGACGACCAGATGCAGTGAGCTCTTGGCACCGGGGTACACCTTCTCGTCCACCGCCGCGGCGTACTGAGCGAAGTTCTCAAAGAGCACGTGGACCGTGTCATTGGGAGCGACCCCGAGCGGCTCGCCGTCCACACCGAGCGTGGTCCATGTCCAGTTCGCCCCTTTGTCCGTCGATGTGAAATACCCGATGCGGTCAGCGCTGTCCGGGTGTGCCGTGCCGAGCGGCGGGAGCGAACCGGCGCCGGTCAGAGCGGCAGGCCGGTAGTACGCGCCGTCAGCGCCGACCAGGAGAGGCGACGCACCCACGATATCGAATCCGCTGTGCGGAAGGTGTCGGCGCAGGCTATCGATGCCCACCCATGACGAACCGAAATCGGACGACCGTGCGACGAGGAGATCGTTCTGACCGATGTTGGCGGTGAAGAGGATGTCGATCCTCGACGGGTCGTAGGTGACCTGCGGATCGCTGACAGAACGGTGAGAGAAGAGGGCCGGCAGTTCCGTTTCCGTGAAGTGCCCGAGTCCGGGACCATCGTCGATAGCCAAGTAGGTCTTTCCGCCGGCGACGTAGGTCATGATGGCGATCCCCTCCCCGCCGCCGCCGGTGATGACGTCGATGCCCGCGTGTCCGGTCCCTCCCAGCGTGCGCGGGTGCGGGTATCCGGTGACCATCGATCCGTCAGCGCTCCATCGTACGTACTTCGCGACCGCACGGTTCCCGGGCGACGGCAGGGAGAGGTCCCGCTCCAGAAAGGTCATGTGCATCTGATTCGTGCCGTCGTATCGCACGATTCGTCGCCCGAATCCCGCGGTGATCCCTTCGTCGAAGTCGCTGACACCGATGATGATCCCGTCGGCGGGTGTGACGTTCGGTGCTGAACGAAACGGACGGACATTCTGCACCGAAGGCACGGGCACATCTGTCCGGAACAATCGTTTGGTGTCGAAATCGGTGCGGGTCCGTTCGCGGTGCTTGTTGGCGGCGTCGGAGGAGTTGACGAGAAGAAGGAGGAACAGGACGAACAGTGTGCGCTTCATGGCACGCTCAGACGTTGTGGGTGCGCTGTCAACGGGCGCTGACACCGGTAAGGTACTGCGCCCGCGGAGGAATGTCAATGTTCGGTCCGTGCCGGACATCGGAAATCACCCCTGTTTTCCGTATATTACCGGACAATTCTCTCGCGTTCACGAACGAATACGGACAATGATGGCAGAAGAACAGAAGTTCGATCCCAACGCCCCCATTCAGGTCGGCGGACAGGCGGTCATCGAAGGGGTGATGATGCGGGCGAAGGGGATGATCGCCACCGCGGTGCGCCGCGCCAACGGCGAGATCGTGGTGAAGAAACAGCCGTTCCGCTCCGTCATCGAACGGTATCCCGCGCTCAACAAACCGGTGGTGCGGGGGGCGGTGGGACTGCTCGAGATGATGTACATCGGCATCAGCACGCTCAATTATTCCGCCGAGATCGCGATGGAGGACGAAGAGGCGGCGAAGAACCCGGACGGGCCGAAGAAGGAACGGAAGGCGCAGACCTCGTTCGCCCTTACCATGACCCTCCTCTTCTCCCTGGCGCTCGGCATCGGCATCTTCTTCTTCCTCCCCCTCTTCGCGGCGACGCAGCTCTTCGACGTGGAACAGCGTCCCCTCGCGTTCAACCTGCTCGCGGGCGCCATCCGCATCGCCATCCTGCTGGCGTACCTCTACGGCATCTCGAAGATGAAGGACGTGCACCGGCTCTTCCGCTACCACGGCGCGGAGCACAAGGCGGTCTTCGCCTTCGAACAGAACGCTCCGCTCACCGTGCGGGACGCCATCACGTACACGCGCTTCCACCCCCGCTGCGGCACCAGCTTCGTGCTGCAGGTGATGCTCATCGCCATCCTCGTCTTCAGCGTGATGGACACCATCCTCCTCTCGCTGCTCGGCGAACTGACGCTCCCGGTCCGGCTGCTGACGCACATCCCCTTCATCCCCGTGCTCGGCGGCATCGGCTATGAGGCGCTCAAGTTCTCCGCCAAACACAGCGCCTCCGCCGCCGGCAAATGGTTCGTCGCGCCCGGCCTCTGGCTGCAGACCATCACCACGCAGGAACCGGACGAAGCGATGATGGAGGTCTCCCTCGCCGCGCTCAAGGCCGCGCTCGGCCGGGAAGAAGCGTAAGGGAAGGAAAATAGATCGGTTCATTGGTTCATTGGTTCGTTGATTCAATGATACAATCAATCAATGAACCGATGGACCAATCACTCGTCACTGCACTATGAGTTCTCTCGTCGAAAAACTCCTCTCCATCAAGCGCCGCCATGCGGAGGTGCAGGAGCTCCTCGCCACGCCCGAGGTCATCGCCAATCAGCCGCGCAGCCGCGAGCTGGGACGCGAGTTCCGGGAACTGGAGTCCATCGTGAAGGCCTCGGACATCTACCTGAAGCTCCACAACGACATCGAGGGGAGCCGCGCCGTGCTGAACGCGGGGGGAGATCCGGAACTGAAGGAGATGGCGCTGGCGGAGATCGGCGAACTGCAGCCCAAACTGGCGGCGATGGAGGAAGAGGTGAAGCAGCTCCTCCTCCCCAAGGACCCGAACGACGACCGGAACGTCATCGTCGAGATCCGCGGCGGCACCGGCGGCGAAGAGGCGGCCCTCTTCGCGGCGGACCTCTACCGCATGTACGTCCGTTTCGCGGAACGGAAGAAGTGGAAGGTCGACACGCTGGACTGGAACGAGACCGACAAGGGGGGATTCAAGGAGGTCACCATCAGCATCGACGGCGAGGACGTGTACGGCACCCTCAAGTTCGAGAGCGGCGGACACCGCGTGCAGCGGGTCCCCGAGACCGAGGCGCAGGGACGGGTCCATACCTCCGCCGCCACGGTGGCGGTGCTGCCGCAGGTGGAGGACGTGGAAGAGGTGAGCATCAACCCCGCGGACCTGGACATCGACACCTACCGCTCCGGCGGCAAGGGGGGACAGAACGTGAACAAGGTCGAGACCGCCGTGCGCATCACCCACCGTCCCACCGGCATCGTCGTGGCGTGCCAGCAGGAACGCTCGCAGCTCCAGAACCGCGAACGGGCGATGAAGATGCTCCGCTCCAAGCTCTACGAGATCAAGCTCAACGAACAGGTGAACGCGCAGGCGCAGGCTCGAAAATCCATGGTCGGCTCCGGCGACCGGAGCGATAAAGTGCGCACCTACAATTTCCCGCAGAACCGCGTCACCGACCACCGCATCGGACTGACGCTCTACAGTCTGGACCGTTTCATTGACGGGGATATCGACGAGATGCTCGAGGCATTACGGCTGGCGGACCGGGCGGAGAAGCTCACGACAATGAACAATGATCAATGAACAATCATCAATGAACAAATTTCTTTGTTAATTGTTCATCGTTGATTGTTGATTGTTCACCGCTCCTTTCGTTTCTTCCCGAAGAACTCCTTCAGCAGCATCCCACACTCCTGGTCCAGCACTCCCCCGATGACATGCACCCGGTGGTTCAGCTTCTGGTTCTCGGTGATGTTCATGACGCTTCCGCTCGCCCCCATCTTCGGATCATAGCAGCCGAAGACGACGGTGGGGATGCGCGACAGCACGATGGCGCCGGCGCACATCGGACACGGCTCCATCGTCACATACAATACGCACTCCTTCAGGAACTTGCTCTCCAGATGCGCCGCCGCCGCGGTCAACGCGATCATCTCCGCGTGCGCGGTCGGGTCCCGCATCGTCTCCACCTGGTTGTACCCCTTCGCGATGACGCTCCCGCCGTGCACTACGACCGCTCCCACCGGCACTTCGTCCGCATCGTACGCCCGTTCGGCCTCGCGCAGGGCGAGCGCCATCCATCGTTCGTGCGGGGTCATGCTACTTCTTCTCCGGGGTGTGAGGGTGCAGTCCCACAAGAGGACCGACCGGCGAGTCCACCGTCTCGTACACCTGCGCGGCGGAGAACTCCTTGAGGGCGTGGTTGATGCGCTGCGACGCGTTCTCGATCTCGTCGAGCCGCTTCTGCGATTCCTTGTCCGAGGCGGACTTGCGCAGCAGGCGCGTGTAGCCGAGGATGATGGCGAGGGGATTGTTGATCTCGTGTTTCAGCGTCAGGATGACCTCGTGCAGCGTCCGGATCTGCGTCTCCTTCAGGGCGATGTCGTGCGACTTCTCCAGCATCTCACGCTCCTTGGCGTGGAGCCGCTCGCGCAGCTCGATCACCTTCACCATCGCGTACGCCAGCAGCCACATCCAGAAGAGCGTGTCGAAATGCCGCAGCGCGTCGGTCGCCCCGAAATGCCGGTTCTTGAACCGGATGTAGAAGTCCATCGTGGTGATGAAGTAGTAGCCGTAGATGAAGTACGACGCCAGGATGGCGGGATAGCGGAGGATGAACTCCTTGATCGCCGAGAGGGCTTTGGTCATGGTGTGACGATGGTTGTTGGGCGACAACTGTCGTCAAGATAGCGAGATGTTGTCAGGAAGGCAAATGCCGCGCGGAAGCGCCGGGGATCACACCAGGAAGGAGGCCAGGGCGTAGGAAGAAGAGCCCAGAACGACGCCCATCAGCACGTCGCTCGGGTAGTGGACCCCCAGATAGACGCGGGAAACGCCGATGAGCAGTGCCAGGGCCGCCATCACCGGCGCCAGCGCGGGGAGCGCGGCGCTAAACAGGAGCGCTGCCACGGTCGCGGCCGCTGTGTGCCCGGAGGGGAAGCTGAACTCGTCCGGAGGCTCCACCAGATTCTGAATGCCGGGCATGGCGTGGCAGGGACGCTTTCGGGTGGTGAGCTGCTTGATGGTCTTGTAGAGGGAGAGTTCGATCGCGAACGCGAGAAGTCCGGTGAGCAGCCAATCGGAGCCTGCGTCGGTCACGAAGAACAGCGCCGCGCTCAGCATGGCCCACAGATATCCGTCCCCCGCCTTCGTCACGAAGCGCATCAGCCGCGTCAGACCCTTCCCCCTCCGCGCGATGATGCGCAGGATGGCGCTCTCGTCCCACCCGATGATCCGCTGCCGTATCTGCTCCATGGTCCTTCCTTCTCCGTTCTGTGCCGCAAAGATGGCGAAAAGACGTTATGGATGTGTTAGCGGAGTGTTATCGATGTGTGAAGAGAATTTGATAATCAACAACTGAATCAATTGTATGATCTGATGATTGAGGGATTGAATGATTGAAAAAGTGAAATTATCAGAGAACGGGAGGTGAGAAAACGGTTGCACGCTTCTCACGACATCCAATTTGAAAATTTTTACTTCTTCCGGAGGACAAATAAAAAAGGTCCTTCCGGGGGAGAAAGGACCTTCAGCGAGTATGAGGAGGGGAGGTGCGGTTATGGGGTGTTGCGGAACTGTTCCACCGTCCGCCGCAGGAGGTCGAACTGCATCGGTTTCTGCAGGAAGACGGTCCGTTGGTCGAGCCGGTTGCGGATATCATGATCGGCGCCGGAGATGAGGATGGCCGGCGTCCGTTTCGTCTTTTCCAGGCCGCGCATGCGCTCGATGAGCTCCAGCCCGTCCATGCCCGGCATATTCAGGTCGGTGAGCAGCAGGTCGGGCGCGTCGGATTCGATGTACGCGAGCGCTTCGGCCCCTGTCGCGGCGAAGAGGATGCGCGCGTCCGGCGAGAGGCGTTTCATGAACCGGGAGAGGATGAGCCGGTTCCCCTGCTGGTCGTCCACGATGAGCACGGTGCCGCAGCAGGGAGCGGAGGTCTTCGGGAAGGTGAGGCGGAACTCGGTCCCCTCCCCCGCTCCGGAGCGCACTTCGATGGTGCCGTTGTGCTGCTTCATGATCTCGGCGCACATCGGCAGTCCGAGCCCCGTCCCCGCCTCGCCGTGGAGCCCTTCACGGGTGTACTTCTCCTCCACTTTGAAGAGCTTCGGCAGGTCTTCCGCCGGGATGCCGGTGCCGGTGTCGGTCACCGTCAGCACGGTGCCGGAGGAGGTGTCGATGGCCACGCCCAGCTCCACGGTGCCGCCGGCCGGGGTGAACTTCAGCGCGTTCCCCGTCAGGTTCATCAGCAGCTGACGGAAGAGCGCCTCGTCCGCCGTGACCGTGGTGCCCTCCGGCACGGCGGAGCGGAGCGTGACCTTGTGACGGTGCGCCAGACCCAGCAGCGCCGAGACCACCTCGCCGGCGACGGTCCGCACGTTCACCGGCGCCGGGTTCACCCGCACACGGCCGGTCTCAAGCTTGGACCAATCGAGCAGTGAGTTGACCAGCGCGAGCTGCTGCTGCGCCGCATCGTTGATGAAACCGATGTATTCGAGCTTCTCCTTGTCCGTGAGGGACTGGAAATCGTTCTTCAGCAGGTCGCAGAAACCGAGGATGGAGCCGAACGGGGACCGCAGGTCGTGCGCGATGACCGCCAGCAGCTTGTCCTTCTGCGCGTTGGACCGCGTCAGTTCCTCCTTCGTCGCTTCGAGACTGCGGATGGTCGCCTGGATCTGCTGCTCCATCTCCTTCCGTTCCGTGATGTCCTCCAGCGCCCCTTCGAATCCCGACACCGCGCCGGTCGCGTCGCGCAGCGTGCGCGTGTGCGCGAGCACCACGATGACGGCGCCGTTCCGTTTCTTGAGCATCAGTTCCACGGGACCGGACAGACGGCCGGAGCGCAGGTCCTCGTAGAACCTCTTCCGCTGGTCCGCATGGAGGTACACGTCGCGCGCAAGGTCCAGCGACAGCAGCTCGTCCACCGTATCGTAGTCCAGCAGACGCATCATGGCGGTGTTGGCGTTCGTCAGCTTCCCTTCCACGCTGGAGGTGTAGAGCGGCAGCACCGAGTTCTGGAACAGCGCGCGGTACTGGTTCTCGCTCCGGCGCAGCGATTCGTCCCACCGTTTCCGCTCGCCGATGTCGCGGTACTCGGTCAGCACGAACACCTCGTCCGCCGAATCCACCAGCACGGAGGTGATCACCTCCGCGTCCATCCGGCGTCCGCCGGAGAAATGGAGCTCCGTCTCGTACCGCTGCGTGAGCGAGCGTTCCTTCACCTGGCGTTTGTACTCCTCCATCACGAGTCCGCGGTCGATGGTGTGGTGGAGGAAGACGATGAAGGGAAGGTTCACCAGGTCCGGTTCGTTCATGCCGGACATCGCGCAGAACGCTTCGTTCACCGCGACGATGGTCCCGTCACTGTCGGTCAGCAGCATGCCGTCGTGCGTGTGGTCCCACACCATCTCCAGCAGGTCCGTCGTGACCCGTTCAGAACGGTAGAACGAATAGTTGGATAACGATTCCTCGGACTGGATCTGAGGTTCGTTCTGCAGGATGGAAATGACCTTTGCGGTCGTTGCCGATTGATTCATGACTTCCCCCGTCATTGAATTGAACTCGCTGTGCCGTTTAAGAGCAACGGGGGTGCCGGAGAATAACGGCGATTTTTAAGGATTTTGCCCGGTTTGAGATAGGGGTAGATTGTAGATTCTACAATCTACCCAAGCTCGAAGGGGTTTTGAGCGGTCAGGGCGTGTCGGAGCGGTCAGAAGTGTCTAGCTATGACACGACAAAGATGATATTGACATAGGATTCAGGATTCACAGAGCGCAACGCCGAGCATCGGGTCATGATGGACGATTCTTGGCGTCGCACGACGTCCGGTTCAGCATGTACTCCATAGCGATGGTCAGAACGGATAGGAGATGGTGAGGATCGGCGGCACAGGGGCGGGACCGCCGGAAGCGGCCGTGAAGGAGTTCTCGTCATTGCGGTGGAGGTACGGGATGGCGAGTCCGATAGCGGTGCCGGCGACGGCGCCAACGAGCACATCGGTGGGATAGTGCGCCCCCGCATCGTACCGCAGATAGCCCACTCCGCCGGCGGAGAGGAGCGCTCCCGTCCACACGTACGGTACGGAACGGCTCCCCCGGTGATGACGGTCGTAGACGGCCGCCAGAAAGACCGCCGACGCGAACGCGAACGTGGTGTGACCGGAGAAGAACGAACGCGAAGGGTCGCTTCGCTCCTTCACCTCGAACGGAACGTCGGGATTGTAGACGAGCGGCCGGTACCGGAGCACCGGTCCTTTGGCGAATGATGGGACGAAGGCGGCGTACGTCATGGTCTCGAGGTACATCAGCGTGAACGTCCCCCACCCCTTCCGCACGTCGGCGTCCGCCAGCAGCACGAGCGGTGCGCCGATGGTGATGCCGACGAGCCAGTCGCTGGCCGTTGCGCTCGCTTCGGAGTAGTTGTACGTCGCGCTCCGGTCGAACCGGTTCACCGCGGAACGGTCCAGTCCCGCGACGACCTCCCGCGTGAGCGGACGGAGCGTATCATCCAGGGCGGACGCAGCGAATGCCGTCGCGACGCCGGCACCAAAGATGATGCCGTCCCTCCCCCAGGAGCTCCGGAACGGTTCCTGTGCGGAGGCGGTGATCGTGACGAACAACAGCGGAACGATGAACTTCATAGAGCGGACCGGGTTCGTATCGGATGCATGGTGAGGATGCTGTTCATGCCGGAGGGATCATTGTGCTTCTCCTCCGTGCTTCATGGTAAAACAAAACATCCTCATTATCAATCCTGTCCGCTCCGCCTCCGGCCCCGTCACGGCATCGCGCGGTCCTGCGCCATCGCCGGGGTCTCGCGCTTGCTCTGCCAGACGGCCCACGCGATGGAGAACGCGCAGAGCAGGGCGACCGCCAGTCCGACCAGCCGCGCCGAATGCTCGCCGACGGAGGGGTCGATAAGGTTGTAGCGCAGCACCAGCCCGAGCGTCAGCAGGCTCACCATGTTCATCACCTTGATGAGCGGATTCACCGCCGGTCCGGCGGTGTCCTTCAGCGGGTCGCCCACCGTATCCCCCGTGACCGCCGCTTTGTGCGCCTCGGAGCCTTTGCCGCCGTAGATGCCGTCCTCGATCATCTTCTTCGCGTTGTCCCATGCGCCGCCGGCGTTGGACATGAAGACGGCGATGAGCTGTCCCACCAGGATCATCCCCGCCAGGAATCCGCCGAGCGCGTACGGACCGAGCAGGAAACCGACGCACACCGGCGCCATCATGGCGAGCACGCCGGGACCGATCAGCTCCTTCTGCGCGGTGTTGGTGCAGATGTCCACCACGCGGCCGTAGTCCGGCTTCTTCGTGCCGTCCCAGATCTGCGGGTCACGGAACTGGACGCGGCATTCGTTCACGATGTCGAACGCGGCGCGCCCCACCGCACGGATGAGCATGCTGCTGAAGAGGAACGGCACCGCGCCGCCGATGAGGAAGCCGATGAAGACGACCGGGTCGGCGATGGTGAGCCGTCCCGCTTCCGTCACGTACTGCAGGATGGTCATCTGGTCGATCTTGTCCTCGCTGCCGACGGCGATGACGGCGATGAAACTGGAGAAGAGGGAGACCGCGGCGATGACGGCGGAACCGATGGCGATCCCCTTCGTCTCCGCCTTGGTGGTGTTGCCGACCGCGTCGAGGTCCGCCAGGATCTGCCGCGCCCGCTTGTAGCTGCCCGCCTCCCGCCGCTCCATCTCCTCCGGCTCGTACCCCATCTCGCCGATGCCGTTGGCGTTGTCCGCCACGGGACCGAACACGTCCATCGAAATGGTGTTGCCGGTCAGCGTCAGCATGCCGATGCCGACCATGGCGACGCCGTAGGCGACGAAGAGGGGGGGCGTTCCCGCGAACACGAGCACCGTCAGCAGGATGGTGACGGCGATGACCAGGATGGTGACGACGGTGCTCTCGTAGCCGACCGCGAACCCCTGGATGATGTTCGTGGCGTGGCCGGTCTGGCACGCCCGCGCCAGCGACCGCACCGGTGCATGACCGGTGTGCGTGTAGTAGCTCGTCACCTTGTTCAGCACGATGGCGAGCAGCACGCCGATGAAGCAGGCGATGGCGGGACGCATGTCGAGGCCCGGCACGCCGAAGTTCGCCCAGAACGCCGGTGCTGTCGGATCCATCGCCCAGAACTCCGCCGGCGCCTCCTTCAGCACGCCGGGAAAGCGGAGGTACAGGAAGCCGAGCACGATGAACCCCGTCACGCTGATGGCGGAACCGATCCAGAATCCGCGGTGCACGCTGTGCAGGGCGGTGTCGGACGTGTCCTCCTTCCCCGCCTTCACGGAGTAGGTCGAGACGATGGAGCCCAGCACGCCGATCCCCCGGACGAGCAGCGGGAAGATGACGCCGATGTGCCCGAAGCTGGCCATGCCGAGGATCATCGCGGCGACCATGGTCACCTCGTAGCTCTCGAAGATGTCGGCGGACATTCCGGCGCAGTCCCCCACATTGTCCCCCACGTTGTCCGCGATGGTCGCAGCGTTGCGCGGGTCGTCCTCCGGGATGTCCTGTTCGATCTTGCCGACGAGATCGGCGCCGACGTCCGCCGCCTTGGTGTAGATGCCCCCTCCCACGCGCATGAAGAGCGCGAGCAGCGTTCCGCCGAACCCGAAGCCGAGCAGCGCTTCGTACGCCTGCTCCCCGAAGATGATGAAGATGACCGTTCCGCCGAGCAGTCCGAGCCCGTCCGTCAGCATGCCGGTGACGGTGCCGGTGCGGTAGCCGAGCTGCATCGCTTCGCCGTAGCTGCGCGTCGCGGCGGCCGCCACGCGAAGATTACCGGTGGTCGCCAGCCGCATCCCGACGAAGCCCACCGTCCAGCTGAAGAGCGCGCCGACGAAGAACGACGCCGCGCGCCCCCACCGGAACGCATCGACGGTGCCGGAGTACGTGAGGAGCAGGAGGAGCGTGAGCAGAAGGATGAGCGGACCGATCTTCCGGAACTGCGCCCCGAGGTACGCGTTCGAACCCTCGCGAACGGCCGAGGCGATCTCCCGCATCTTCGCCGTCCCCTGGTCCGCCTTCAGCACCTGCGACGCCAGCAGGGCGGCATAGATGAGCCCCGCGACGGCGATGAGGAGGACGACGAACAGCATGGCGACCTCCAGCGGCGCGAAGGTGGTGTTCTCCGCGAACATGGGGAACGGCACGAAGTGCGCTCCCTCAGCGGAGGCGTGCGCCGGAGGCGTCCGGTCCTGGCCGAAACCCGGCTGCCAGAAGTACGCCGCTCCAAAGAGGAGCATCATCAGCATCAGGTATCGCCGCCGGGCAGCGGCGGTGAGTTTGAACATCCGGTTGAAATATTTCATAGGGATCGTTCCGTCATGGTTGAATGAAGTGCGGTTAAGAGAGAGATTCCGTGGCCGAGCGCCACCATTTGGCGTGGTTCACTTCCAGTTCCCGCCGTTCCGGGAAGGGATAGTGCCTGATGCCGGTCTGGTCGCCGATGAAGAAACCGCGCCGGATGGTCCGGAAGAACCCGTGGACGCGCGGAGAACGCGAGACGGTCTTGGAGGGTTTGCCGGAGCCCTGCTCCAGCTCCTTCACGCAGTCGATGATGTGCATCGGATCGGCGTACGGCAGATATCCGGCGAGGCGGCCGGTTTCGTCGCGGTCCAGCAGCATGTCCGCGAAGAAGATGCGCGGAACGGAGATGGGGTTCGCGGGGTCGGTGAGGAACGTCGCGAACTTCGATGGAGCGAGGGCCGAGACGACCATCGGCGAGACGGGACAGAGCTCGTCGTACAGGTTCACCCCCGGTTCCTCCTTCGCCGTGTAACCGTCCGCCTGCAGCGCCAGTACCCGGCCGTCCGCCGTCACGAGGTAGAGCGGACCGAACGCGCCGAGGTCGATATGCTCGAGCACGCGGTAGATGCTGATGTACTTGCTCCGCTTCGGACTGCCGTCGGGGTGCGGAACGCAGCGCTGTTCGATGTCGTCCAGCCGGAAGAACCCGCCGCGAAGAGCGGCGCGGTCGATCTCGAAGAAGAGCACGTTGCCCCGGGTGTTCTTCTGCGTCCCGACCGCCATGTAGCGTCCGAACGCTTCCGGTTCCAGGTGCGAGGCGACGAGCGCTTCGCAGCGGTTGCATAACATATAGAGATGGATCTGCATGGCGTTTCCTCCTATGGAATGTGCTTCCGGCGATGTCACCGTCCGGTGCGGGAGATGAATTCAGATAAACTTGTAGTGTTTAAAATGAAGCGGGCGTTCCGCTGAACGAAACGCCCGTGTCGTGGTTGCCTTCTCCGGTCACCGGCCGGAAGCAACGGTGGTCTATGAACGATACCGATGGTCACATCAAGGCGTTCATTGTACCTCTTCATTAGTCGATAAGCAAGGATGATTCCATGGTGCGCAACATGGCGTGCCGCTGCCACCGACAGCCGGACGCCGTCTCCACAATGATGTTGGAATTATTATGCAGTATGTCACTGATAACGAACATGCGCCTGTTTCACATCATAGTGCATGGAATGAGAATGTGCTTCGGAGATTGATAGTCTATAATAAAGGTGACATCTCTTCAATATTTCCGATACGGTTTAAAATAAAGAAACAGATGATAGCACTTCATCCGAGTCTTCGTTTCCATCTCTTCCTTTGTGTCTTTGTGTGATGCTCTTTTTTAAGTCCCCACCCGAACTCATCCGGTATTCTCGTATTTGGTTGTAAAACCTCCTCCATCTCTCCGTAACAACCCTTGCCGCGGTCAATGTATCAAAGACCTCTCCAGTGAGCAACTCATCTCCGAGTTTACCATTGAACGATTCGATGGATCCGTTCCCCCAAGGACTTCCCGGTTCTTAGAGGACTTCAGCTTCGTGGAGGTTTGCGATGATCTGTTCTGCGGTGTGATTCTTTCGCGCCAAGGCGGGATCCCTTGCTTGTCGATCCAATATATCAAATTGGACCGGCTTGGGGGGGGGGACAGGTCAGTCGCCTCCGGCAACCAGCAAGGCTCCGGAACCCTCCGAGCATCTTCCGCGTCGTAGGCTGGTGCCGTTGTCTCTGCTGATGTCACCGCGACTTCCGAGTCTTTAGTCACTTTCGTTCTTTGCGCCTTTGCGTGACATCTTTTAACATGAAGAAGGCCCTGATTTCTCAGGGCCTTCTTGTACACCCGACATCCCCCTGCGTCAGACCACAACGAAAACGGCAGGGTCTGACTTCGGGGGATTCGGAGTCTCCCGCCTAATGTAACATCTCCACGGCGGGACGTCGCCTCCGGCAACCAGCAAGGCTCCGGAACCCTCCAGGCATCTTCCGCGTCGTAGGCTGGTGCCGTTGATTCCGCTGATGTCACCACGATTTCCGAGTCATTAGTCCCTTTCGTTCTTTGCGCCTTTGCGTGACATCTTTTAAAATGAAAAAAGGCCCTGATTTCTCAGGGCCTTCTTGTACACCCGACATCCCCCTGCGTCAGACCACAACGAAAACGATAGGGTCTGACTTCGGGGGATTCGGAGTCCCCCGCCTAATGTAACATCTCCACGGCGGGACGTCGCCTCCGGCAACCAGCAAGGCTCCGGAACCCTTCAGGCATCTTCCGCGTCGTAGGCTGGTGCCGTTGATTCCGCTGATGTCACCACGATTTCCGAGTCATTAATCCCTTTCGTTCTTTGCGCCTTTGCGTGACATCTTTTAAAATGAAAAAGGCCCTGATTTCTCAGGGCCTTCTTGTACACCCGACAGGAGTCGAACCTGTAACCCCCAGCTTCGTAGGCTGGTGCTCTATCCAGTTGAGCTACGGGTGCATTTATCTGTTGAGTCCCGATGAACGGCATCGGGATTCTGAAAACGGCTGCTGCTCGCAAACATCGCTCGCAGGCCGTTTTCGAACTACGGGTGCATGACGAAAAACGTAGATTCGTTCACAAATATACTGATTTCTTTGTTTTTATCAAAATAGAAATTCACACAAGGGGCATCGGATGTTATCGTATCCGGTCGATGGGATACGGAAGCAGAAAATGCCGTATATTACCACCATGAAATCGATCGGCGTCTTTTGCGGTTCCAGCAGCGGCTCTCATCCCGCATTCATCGAAGCGGCGGTGCAGACGGGCCGGCTTCTGGCAGAACGGAACATCACGCTCGTGTACGGCGGCGGTTCCCACGGCATGATGGGAGCGGTCGCTTCCGCCGCCCTGGAGCACGGCGGCAAGGTCGTCGGCATCATCCCAGGTCTGCTCGTGGAAAAGGAAGCGGCGCGGCGTGACATCAGCGAACTCATCGTCGTCGGTTCGATGCAGGAACGCAAGGCGAAGCTCATGGAGCGTTCTGACGGCTTCATCGTTCTCCCCGGCGGCGTCGGCACGATGGACGAACTGTTCGAGATGATGGCGTTCGTGAACCTCGGCGTACACCGCAAACCGTCCGGCATCCTCAACACGAACGGATTCTACGACGGCATCATCGCGTACACGGACCACGCGGCGGCCTCCGGATTCATCCGCCCCGCCACGCGGCGTCATCTCGTGCACGCGTCGGAACCGTCCGCACTGCTCACACAGATGGAGGCGCTCCATGGCCAATAACCGAACGACCTTCGCCTCCGGCGCGAAGTGGGAAGAGCTCGTCGGCTACTCCCGCGCGGTGCGGGTGGGCAACACCGTGGAAGTGACCGGCACCGTGGCGGTGGACGAACACGGTCACGTGGCCGGACGGCACGACCACTACCAGCAGACGAAGTTCATCCTGCAGAAGATCGACCGCATCCTGCACCAGGCCGGCGCCGCGCTGAAGGACGTGACCCGCACCCGGATGTTCGTGACGGACATCTCCAAGTGGCAGGAGTACGGCCGCGCGCACGCGGAGGTCTTCCGCACCATCCGTCCCTGCACCACCATGGTGGAGGTCTCGAAACTCATCTCTCCGGAGTTCCTCATCGAGATCGAAGCGACGGCGGTGATCGCGGAAGAGCGGGCGGAACCGTGAGCGGGGCTGACCGGCCGTTCGTCGCCGGCGACCGTACGCTGTGGATGATCCCCCTTGTCTCAAAGACAACGGGGATCTATTCTATTGATATTGTAAGACATCCATCGACAGGCAGCTGTGAACTGTTGACAGCATTACCGGGCGCAGAAGCGATGCGCCGGTCCGCCGCATCGATGATGATGCATCGATCTTTTTCCTCGATGATGATCCCATGGTGACCGTTCAATGAATGACCGAGAACAGGCTGCGGAGGAGTTCCGCCGGCAGGGTTTCCGCATCGCCCGTGTGGCGGCGGAGCATAAGGAGCTCTACTCCGTGCTGCTGGACGGGGCCGTCGTGCCGGCGGAGGTGACCGGACGCTTGATGTACTCCGCCGAGCACCGGCGCGATTTTCCGGCGGTGGGCGACTGGGTGGCCGTGCAGCATTTCGAAGGCTCCAGCGCCATCATCCACCACATCCTGCCGCGGCGCACCGTCATCTCCCGCAAGACCTCCGGCAAGGAGTTCGACGAGCAGCTCATCGCCGCGAACGTGGACCTCGTCTTCATCGTCCAGTCCCTCGACAACAGCTACAACCTCCGCCGGCTCGAACGCTTCCTGGTGGTCGCCACCGAGAGCGGCGCCCGTCCGGTGGTGCTGCTCAGCAAAGCGGACCTCATCGGTGCGGACGAGCTCGCCGTACGCATCGCCGAGGTGACCGCCGTCTCCCCCGGCGTGCACATCATCGCCTACAGCGCCAAGACGCTGGACCACGTCGGCGAGATACGCACGCTCATCGATGCGGAGACCACGGTCTGCTTCGTCGGCTCCTCCGGGGTCGGCAAATCGACCCTCATCAACCGTCTCATCGGGGCCGACGTGCTGGAGACCTTCGAAGTGCGCGAGGAGGATTCGAAGGGACGGCACACTACCACGCGCCGGCAGCTGCTGCCGCTGGAGGGGGGCGGGTTCGTCATCGATACGCCGGGGATGCGGGAGCTGGGACTGTGGAGCGTGTCGGGGAGCCTAGAGGAGGTGTTTCCGGAGATCGCGGAGCGGTCATCGTCGTGCCGGTTCACGGACTGCACGCACACGCATGAGCCGGGATGCGCCGTCCGGGCGGGGGTGGAGAGCGGCGACGTGGCACCGGAGCGGTACGACAGCTACCTGAAGCTGAAGAAGGAAGCGGAGTACGTCGCAGCGCGGAGCGACATCCGAAAGCAGCAGGAGCGGAAGGCGAAGGAGAAGCAGCTCGGCCGCGCCATCAAGCAGGTGTTCAAGAGCCGCAAGAAGCAGTAGATCCCGGTCACACCTTCCGCAGCGCCTGTTCGAAGTCCGCGATGAGGTCGCCGATCCCCTCGGCGCCCACGGAGATGCGGACCATCCCCGGCGTCACGCCGTGCCGCTTCAGCTCCGCCGCGCTCATGTTCACATGGCTCGAGTAGACCGGGATGCTCACCAGCGTCTCGACCCCGCCGAGCGACATCGCGTTCACCGCCACGTTCAGCGCGTCGCACAGCCGCACCGCCCCCTTCACTCCCCCCTTCACCTCCATCAGCACCATCGCCCCGAATCCGCTCATCTGCCGCTTCGCGACGGCGTGTCCGGGATGGGACGCCAGTCCGGGATAGAGCACGCGCAGCACCTTGGGGTGCCGCTCGAGACGCTTCGCGAGCGCCAGAGCGTTGTCCGTCTGCATGCGGACGCGCAGTTCGAAGGTCTTGAGACTCCGCCCGATCAGGAACGCCGCGAACGGGTCCGGGGTGCCGCCGAGGTACTTGGCGAGGTGACGAACCCCCTTGATGAACGGTGCGGGTCCGACCGCGGCGCCGGCGAGCAGGTCGCTGTGCCCGCCGATGTACTTGGTGGCGCTCTCCACCACGGAATCGTACCCCATCGCGAGCGGGGACTGGAACAGGCAGGTGGCGAAGGTGTTGTCCACCATCGCATGGATGCGGACGCCGCGCTTCCGGCCGGCGGCGCGGACGTGCTTCAGGGCGGCGGCGAGGTCCACGATGCCGACGGTGGGATTGGTCGGCGATTCGCAGTAGAAGAGCTTCGTCCGCTCCGACACGAGCGCTTCGATGCTCGAGAGGTCCTCCGCCTCCGCGTACCGCACGGTGACGCCGTAGAGCGGCAGCACGTCGCGGAAGAACCGGTACGTCCCGCCGTACAGCGTCGGCGTGCTGACGATCTCGTCCCCCGCCTTCACCAGCGAGAGCACCGCCGTGCTGATGGCCGCCATGCCGGAGGCGAAGAGCACCGCATCGTCCGCGTCGTTCATCAGCGCCAGCTTCTGCTCCACATCCTCCACGCTGGGATTATGGTAGCGGGAGTAGACGTACACGGAGGGGTCCCCCTTCGCGTACCGGACGGCGTCCTGCGAATCGGCGAAACGGTACGTCGAGGTCTGGTGGATGGGGAGCGTCACCGCCCCCTTGAACGGGTGGAGCTTCTTTCCGTGGATGGCGCGGGTGGCGAAGGAGCGCTTCTTCGTCGGCATGCGGTGTCCTTGCATTGTGATGACTCTCTCCTAGATACGAAAAGTCCGCCGCGGAAACAACCGGACGGCGGACCATGGAGCGCGGAGGGATGCGGCGCTGGTCAGTCGATGTTCTCTTCGTACTCCACTTTGAACCGCTGGAGCGCCTTCAGGATAGCCTCGGCGATCTTCTGCTGACCGGAGGGACTGCGGAGGAACTTCTCCTCCTTCGGGTTGGAGAGGTATCCGGTCTCGACGAGCACGTTCGGCATGGAGGCGCCGACCAGCACGTAGAACCCCGCCTGCCGGACCGGCTGACGCTGTCCCTCCATCCCCGCGCTCATCGTCTCTTCCAGCAGCTCGGCGAAGCGTTCGCTCTGCTTCACGTACGCGCTCTGCGCCATGGTGAGGATGATGAAGTTCTCCTCGTTCAGTTTCTGGTAGCGGTCCTCGTAGTCCTTCTCCAGCTTCACCACCTCGTTCTCCTTCTCGGCGATGCGGATGGCGTCCTCGGTCTTGCCGGGCCGGAGCAGGTAGATCTCGAATCCGGCGGCGCTGGAGGGTTTCCGTTCGGTGGAATTGCAGTGGATGCTGATGAAGAGCTTCCCCCCCGCCTCGTTGGCGATCTGTCCCCGCTTGAACAGTTCGACGAACCGGTCCGTGGAGCGGGTGTACACCGTCTTCACGCCGGGCATGTACTTGTGGATGAGGCTCCCCAGTTTCAGCGCGACGCCGAGAGTGACGTCCTTCTCCCGCGTGCCGATGACACCGAGCGCTCCGGGATCATGGCCGCCGTGTCCGGGGTCGATCACCACCACGTCCAGTTTCCATTTGTTCTTCTGCGCCTTGATCTGCCGCGCCGTTTCGAGGCGCGACCGTTCGGCCGCCTGCACGCGGCGGACCGAGTCGGCGTTCACGGGCCGCTTCTCCTCCGGCGCCGGCGGCACGAGCGTGAGGAGCAGGTCGTCGCTGGTCTGGTCCTGCACCAGTTCGGAGGCGGCGATGCGTCCGCGCAGGTTGATGCTCAGCTGCAGAGCGGTCTCCGTCATCACCGGCTTCACGCGCCGCACCGGTCCCGCCGTAAAGGAGGAGTCGAGCGCCAGCGTGTCCCCCGTCGCGGCGGGGAGCGTGACGTAGATCCAGTCGCCGGACTGGACGCGGCTCGGGTCCGGCACCGGCGCGCTGAGACGGATGCGGACGAGCGTTCCGTTCTTCTTCTCCTCCACCTCCACCCCGGTCACCGCGGGTTCGACGGAGGGCGGGGGCGCGGGACGGTCTTCGATGACCAGCCGTGCGGCGCTGAGCGTGTTGAGGAGGGCGATGAGTTCGGCCGAAGAGGCGTACGTGACGCCGTCAAGGACGAGCACCGGATGGGAGAGCTGATAGACCTTGTACCGGCGGGTGGCCGGGTTCATCTGCATGACGAACGGATTGTCCGCGGTGAACTTGAGGATGGCGCTGTCGAGGCGGAGCTCCGCTTTGCGGAGGGTGGCGTTCTCCGCATAGCGCAGCGAGAGCATGGCGGCGACGTCCGGCAGCGCGACGAACCGGCGTACGCCGAGCGTGGCGGTGCGTACGTCGGCGGACTGGGTTCCGGAGACGATACGGACGCTGCCGGCGAGCGGCACGGCGGTCTGGGCCGGGAGCAGTGCGGCAGCGGCGAACAGGAGGACCAGAAGACGGTATGACGGACGGAGCGGGAGGGTCATGACCGGTAGTTGGTGAACTGGACCGGCACCGGCAGGTCCGCGCCGCGCAGCATGGCGATGACGGATTGGAGGTCGTCGCGGTCCTTCCCCGTGACGCGCACCTGGTCGTCCATGATCTGCGCCTGCACCCGTATCTTCGTCTCCTTGATCATCGCCACGATCTTCTTCGCGTTCTCCTTGTCGATGCCCACCTGGAGCGTGATCTTCTGCCGGGCCATTCCCTGCGTCGCCGGTTCCACGGCGCCGTACTTCAGCGACTTGAGGTGGATGCCCCGCTTCACGAACTTGTTCTGGAGGACGTCGATGACCGCTTTCAGCCGGAACTCGTCGTCCGACGTGACGGTGACGACCTTCTCCTTGTCGTTGAATTCGATGGTGGTCTTGGTGTCCTTGAAGTCGTACCGCGTGAGGACCTCCTTCCGCGCCTGGTTCAGGGCGTTGTCCACCTCCTGCATGTTCACTTCGGAGACGATGTCGAACGAGTTCTGCTGTGCCATGGATTCCCTTATTTTCCCTTAATGTACGGCGATTTTGCGGACGAGACAACCTATTTCAGGATCTCCCCCGCTTCGCGGCTCCAGAAGAGCAGGTCGAGTTCGTCCGTCGTGATGCCGACCGCGCGGCTGAACCGGAGGAACGCCCGTTCGACGGCGCGGTAGCGTTTCGGCGTCAGCGCGGCGGGAACGGACGACACCGTGACGCCGCAGGTTCCGGAGGATGTGCCGGTCGAGGATGGCGAGTCCGTCGTTGCGTCCCACGTTGCGGAGGAAGTGCGTCGCCTCCTTCATGCTCATCCCCTTCACGTTCCGCACGAGCCATTCCCGTTTTTCGGCCGCCGGCAACGGTCCGCTCACCACCGGGGCGATGAGGTGGTATCGCTCCTTCATCTCCGCGATGCGGAGCGCCTTCGTCCGGTGGAACCGGATGTAATGTGTCTTGTCGAAGAGGACCGGCAGCGGGTCCGCGTCCCGGTCCCGGTACCGCAGCTCCTCGAAACGCCGCTGCGCCTTTCCGGCGTTGACGGCGGAGGATTGCGGCGTCATCAGGCAGTAGAGCAATTCATAGAAGTAGCGTTCCTCCGGCACGCGGCGGAAGTCGGCGAGCCGCGCCCGGACGGCGGACCGTTTCGCGGCGAACTCCCGGTGCAGCTCATCAAGGTGTCGGTACGGCATCTCACGCCACCCGGTAGAGTGTCCGTTCCTTCCGCAGCAGCCCTTCCGCGCACATCCGTCCGAGCAGTCCCTCCACCCATTCGACGTCCTTCTGCGCCGCGTCGTTCCACAGCCCCGCCGCGAGCTGCGGCGCGGAGGCGGGACCGCCGTGCAGGAATGTGAGCAGACGGCCGCGGTGGAGGCGGCGCGGTACGCCGCGCCACATCGGTTCGCGCTTCGCCGTCCGTTTCACCGGTTCCGCCAGTCGCGGAGAGAACGCCGAGGGGCAGCGGCGGGCGAGCGGACAGGCGCCGCAGCGGGGACGCCGCGCGTTGCAGACGGTCGCCCCGAGGTCCATCAGCGCCTGGTTCCAGTCGTACGCGCGGCGGGGCGGCAGCAGCCGCTCCGCGATGCGCCACGCCTCCTCTTCCGGCACGTACGCGCCGGTCCGGTCCGGACGGCGCGTCAGGCGCGAGACGATGCGCCGCACGTTCACGTCCACCACCGGCACCGCGGCGCCGAACGCGAAGCAGGCCACCGCGTGCGCCGTGTAGCGGCCGACGCCGGGAAGTTCGCGAAGCGCTTCCGGTGTTGAGGGGAAACGGACGGGTCTGCGGGATGCGACGATGCGCGCCAGCGCATGGAAGCGGAGCGCGCGCGAATTGTATCCGAGACCGGACCAGGCGCGGAGCACGTCGGACTGCGGCGCGCGGGCGACGTGCGCGACGGTGGGGAACCGGCGGAGCCAGCGGCGGAAATGCTCCGCGGCGCGGGACGCCTGCGTCTGCTGCAGCATCGTTTCGGAGAGCAGGATGCGGTACGGATCGCGCGTGCGCCTCCACGGAAATGGACGCCGGTGCACGGCGTACCACCGGAGGAGCGAACGGCGGATGTCACGGATGTCGGACGGCGTCATGGTGCGGTCACGGAACGGTGGAAAACGACATTGCCACACGGTGCCGTGGCACGGTGTGGCAATGGGGAACGCGCCGGCCGGGCGGGCGCCGGTTCACTCTTCCTTCAGCACGAATCCCTGGCCGTACACGGTGTGGATGAGCTTCTTGTCGTACGCCTTGTCGATGGAATTGCGGAGGTAGTTGATGTAGACGTCCACGAAGTTGGTGCCGGCGTCGAAGTGATGTCCCCACACGTCCTCGGCGATCTGTTTACGCGACACGATCTTCGTCTTGTTGCGCATCAGGTACTCGAGCAGCGAGAACTCCTTCGGGCTCAGTTCGATCTCCTTCCCGCCGCGCACCACTTTGCGCGCCACGAGGTCCATCGTCAGGTCCGCAATGTCCAGTTTCACCACTTCGGCCTGCGCCGGCACGCGGCGGAGCAGTGCGTCGATGCGCGCCATCAGTTCCTTCATGTCGAACGGCTTGGCGAGGTAGTCGTCCGCGCCGAGTTTGAGACCCTTCACCTTGTCGTCCACCGCGTTGAGGCCGGAGAGGATGAGCACCGGCGGGAGCGACGAACGCTTGCGGAGGTCCTTCAGCACGTCGAAGCCCGATTTCTTCGGCAGGGAGAGGTCGAGGATGACGAGGTCGTACTCGTTCGCCTCCAGCTTCTCGGACGCCTCTTCGCCGTTGAACGCCAGCTCCACGGCGAACGTCTTCGAGAGCCGTTTCTCGACCAGCATGGCGATATCCTTGTGGTCTTCGACCACGAGGATGGTCTTCATGTCCTCATCGGTTTTTTTCACGGTCCTGTCCGGGAAATGTATGGTGACGTGAAACGCCGCGTCCCCCCGGCCGGTCCATCCGGCCTGACCAGCCGTATCATAAGCAAAATTGACGCCGTATTCAATCCCCCGCCCCGTTCAGCCGACGGCACCCCTCCGGAACACCTTGAACCACGGGGCATAATTGCCTACCTTTTTCCCATCACAATGGAATCCATGGCCAGAAAGATCAAGATCGGCATCGATGTCGGCGGCACGTTCACCCACGCGGTGGCGGTGGACGTGGAGCGGTACGAGATCGTCGGGAAAGGGGTCGTCCCCACCACCCACCACGCCCGGGAAGGGGTGGCGCTGGGGGTCGTCCAGTCCATGCGTTCGCTGCTGGATTCGGCCGGCATCGCGCCGGAGGAGGTGCTCCTCATCGCCCACAGCACCACGCAGGCGACGAACGCGCTGCTGGAGGGGGACGTCGCACCGGTCGGCATCATCGGGATGGGCAAAGGGCTCGAAGGCCGGCGGGCGAGGCATGAGACGAACACGGACCGCATCGAACTGGCGCCGGGGAAGTTCGCCCGGACCTTCCACCGTTTCCTGGACACCTCCGGTCCCCTCTCCGACGCGGTCATCTCGCGCACCGTCAAGGAGCTGGTGAACGAAGGGGCGCACGTCATCGTGGCGAGCGAGGCGTTCGGGGTGGACCATCCCGCCAACGAGCGGCGCGTCGCGCACACGGCGCAGGAGATGGGCATCCTCGCCACGGCGGCGTCGGACATCTCGCAGCTCTACGGCCTCCGCATCCGCACCCGCACCGCGGTCATCAACGCGAGCATGATGCCGAAGATGCTCGAGACGGCGGACATGACCGAAGAAGCGGTGCGGAACTCGGGCATCAACGCGCCGCTGATGGTGATGCGGAGCGACGGCGGCATCATGGACATCAACGAGATGCGCCGGCGTCCCATCCTCACGATGCTCTCCGGCCCCGCCGCGGGCGTGGCCGCCGCGCTGATGTACATCCGCATCTCGGACGGCATCTTCCTCGAGGTGGGCGGCACCAGCACCGACATCTCGGTCATCAAGAACGGCAAACCGGTCATCCGCACGGCGGAGATCGGCGGGAACCGGCTCTTCGTCCGGACGCTCGACGTGCGGACCATCGGCGTGGCGGGGGGCTCGATGCTGCGGCTCCGCGACGGGAAGGTGGTGGACGTGGGACCGCGCAGCGCGCACATCGCGGGGCTGAAGTACGCGACCTTCTTCAAGGAGCATGAGGCGCCCGCCGTCCGTTCGTTCACCCTGAAGTACATCCGGCCGCGCGAGGGGGATCCCGCCGATTACGTCGGCGTCGCCCTCGACGGCGACACGCCGACCGTCGCCGTCACCCCCACCGGCGCGGTGAACGTGCTCGGCATCGCCACGGGCTACAGCAAGGCGTCGTCGGACCTCGTGCACCGCATCTTCGACTGGCTGGCGAAGGAGATCGGGACCACGGCGGAGGGCCTGGCGTCGGAGATGCAGGGGATCTGCGCGGCGAAGGCGAAGGAGGTGGTCGAGGCGATCATCGACGAGTACCGTCTGGACCGTTCGCTGCTGACGCTCGTCGGCGGCGGCGGGGGCGCGGAGGCCATCGTCCCCTCCACCGCGAAGGCGATGGGGATGCGGTACACCATCGCGGAGAACGCGGAGGTCATCTCCGCCATCGGCATCGCGCTCGGCATCATCCGGGACACCATCGAACGGACCATCATCAATCCCACGGACCAGGACCTGCTCCTGCTCCGCAAGGAGGCGATGGAGCGGGTGCAGCGGATGGGGGCCATTCCCGAGACCATCGACGTGACCATCGACGTGGACCGGCAGACCAAACGGGTCACCGCCGTGGCGACCGGCTCGTCCGAGCTGCGCACGCGGGACGTCCGCTCCGCCGTGAAGGGGAGCGCCGAGCTCGCCGCCATCGTGCGCGCGTCCATGGAGGTCCCCTCCGCCGAGCTCTGCGCGCGCGCGGGGGTGCTGCACGTGTTCCGCGGTGAGCGGCACGTGTCACGGTTCTTCGGTCTCTCCCGCCGCACCCTCCATCCCCTGCGGGTCATCGACGAAGAAGGGATCGTCCGTCTGCAGCTCGCCGACGGCGAGGTGCGGACCTCCACGGTCGGCATGGCGGGGGGCGCCATCCGCGCGCTCATCGACGAGTTCACGCAGTACGGCGACGCCGGCGGCCTGCTGCCGGACATCTTCCTCATCGCCTCCGGGCGCGTCATCGACCTGACAGGGCTCGTGAACAAGGACCAGATCCTCGCCATGGCGCAGGCCGAGACCGAGAAGGTCCCCAGCGACGAGCCGGCGGTCATCGTCGGCGCCCGGAAGAGATAGGCCGGAACACCGCCTCTTCCGCCGTCCGCCTTCACCCTTCCCGATTACTTCCATGACACGCTTCACTCTGCTACGAACGTTGACCTTCACGGTGATGTTCACTGCCCTCCTGCAGGGCGGCATCACCGGCCGGGTCGTTGACGCCTCCACCGGCACTCCGGTGGCGGGAGCGAGGGTCGAAACGCCCGGCGTTCCGTCCGTCCGGACCGACAGCACGGGCCGCTTCTCCTTCGCAACCCTCACGGAGGGGCTCCGGGTCATCACGGTCTCCCACATCGCCTTCGCCCGCTTCGAAGGGGAGTTCCGCTGTTCGGAAGCGACCTCCCTCCTCATCCCGCTGACCCCTTCCGCCGTGACGATGCCGGACGTCATCGTGCGGAGCACCCGCGGCACGCAGCCGGTCCGGCGTTCCGCCGTTCCCTCCGCCGTCGTCCCGGGGAACGACGCCGCGTCCGACCCATCGGGCGGTCCCATGGAACGCCTGTCGGCGGTACCGGGGATCTCCGCGGCGTCCGACGGCCCCTGGTCCGCCGCGCCCTCCATCCGCGGGCTCTCGCGTTCCAACACCGTGCTCGCGGTGGACGATGTCCGGCTTGAAGCGGCGACGGACATCGCCGGAGTCCTTTCCATGGTCGACCCGTACGACCTGGAGCGCATCGAAGTGGTGAAGGGTCCCGGTTCGGTGATGAACGGTACCGCCTCCTCCGGCGGTGCGGTCAACTGCATCGTCCGGAGAGCACCCTTCACCGAAGAACCGGCCGCCCGGTTCGAAGCGGTCATCGGCGCCGCGGATGTGAACGACGCACGCACGCTCCACGCCGCTGCGGAAGGCTCCAACGCCGGCGCGCGGTTCCGCGTCAGCGCGCTCTACCGCACGGCGGACGACTACCGCACCGCCGCCGGGACCGTACCGAACTCACGGTTCACGGACGGAGGATTCTCCCTCTCCGGCGGAGCGCGGTTGGGAGAGCGGCAGACGGTGGACCTGCTCGTGCAGGAAATGCAGGGTCATGACATCGGGATACCGGGCGGAAGCGCCATCGCGTCCGCCGCAACGGCGGAGTTCCCGTTCACCCGCCGCTCGCTGGTGCGGGGGGAGTACACGGTCACGGACGTCGCTCCCGTGCTCCACTCCCTGAGCGTTCGGATCTCCCGGCAGTCCATCCTTCGCAACGTGCGCATCGTGCAGTCCCCCGCCGTCACGCTCACGCCGCATGCGGAGCATGAGACCTACGCGGCCTCCGCCGAAGCGCGGCTGCGTCCGGCGGAGGGTCATGCGGTCTCCGCCGGCGTGGAGGCATGGGAGCGGCGGCTCGTGAGCCGGCGCGAGCGCTACGCGGCAAACGGAACGGTGACCACCGAAGCGCCCCTTCCCGATTCCCGCTTCGCCAGTATCGGCGCCTTCCTCAGCGACGAATGGGACGTTCCATCGCTCCGTTCGGTGCTCACGGCAGGCGTCCGCGCGGACCGCATCATGGTCCGGAACGACGCCGTCTCGACGCCGCTGTCGGTCGTGCGCGGGTCCGACGGTTTTCCGCTGGACTTCATCGCCGTGCCGGTCTGGCCCGCCGGAACGGAACAGAGTACGGCCTGGAGCGCGATGGCGGGGGTGCGGCACTCACCGGCGGAAGGATGGGATTGTTCGCTCCTCTATTCGACGGCGTACCGGGCGGCGACACTTGAGGAACGTTTTCAGTACATTCAGCTCGGCGGTCCGGTGCGCGCCGGAAATCCCGCGTTGCGGCCCGAGCGGAGCGGGATGGTGAACGCCGCCGTGCGATGGACCGGTCTCCGGAGCGCGTTCTCCGCGGAACTGTTCCATACGAGCCTGCGGGACCTCATCACCGAAGTGCCGGGGACGTTCAACGGCGCGCCGGCACAAGTGAAGACGAACATCGGTTCCGCATTCCTCTACGGGTACGAACTGGCCGCATCAGTGTCGCTCACGCGCGGTCTGCTCCTTCATCTGCGTGCCGCATGCGTGCGGGGTGAAGACCGCTCCGGCGGTACGGACCTGCCGATGATGCCGCCGCTCACCGCCGGAATGACCGTGGAATGGAGAGCGCCGGAAGCGGTGACGGTGTCGCTGGACCTCAGCGCCGCGGCGGACCAGCGGCGGACCGGCGCCGGAGAATCGCCCACCGGCGGATACGCCGAAGCGGGGCTCCGGTTCCTCTCCGCCCCGTTCGACATGGCCGGAACCTCGGTCACCGTCGGAGGGGGCATCAAGAACTTCGGGGACCGGCTCTTCCGGAACCATTTATCGACCGTACGGGGGATGAACAGGAACGAACCGGGTCGGAACATCTATGTCACCATGATGGTGACGAGGTAGGAAGGGAACGACAGGATGGATTGGATCGTGACCGCATCGCTCTCGGCCGTTCTCTCGGCCGGTGCCGCGTTGACACAGAAGAAGGCGCTCGCGACGCTCGACACCGCGCCGTTCTGTTTCGCTCTCACCGCCGCCGTGGCTCTGCTGTCGCTTCCGCTCCTGTCCGGCGCCGCCGCCGTGCCGAACGATGCGGTATGGGTGGTGCTCGCGAAGAGCGTGATGCAGGCGGCGGCGTTCTGGTGCGTGATGTCCGCCCTGAAGCACGCGGACATCAGCGCGGCGCTGCCGCTGCTGGCGGTGACACCGGCGCTCACGGCGCTCATCGCCTGGGGGGCCATCGGCGAGCGGCTCAGCGGCAGCGAATGGGCGGCGATGGCCCTCATCGTGACCGGCGCCGCGTCGGTGGAACGGACGCGCGCGGCGGGACGTCCGGCGCCGTCGATGTCCAAAGGCCTCCGCTACGTCGGCGCCGCGCTGGTCATCTACGCCCTCACATCGGTCACGGACCGGTACCTGCTCACGCAGCGGGCGCTGCATCCCCTCTCGCTCCTCTTCTGGCAGCACCTGTGTGCGGCGGTCATCTTCGCCGGAATGATGCTCGTCCGTCGCGTCCCCTTCCCATCCTTCGCATCCGTTCCCGCGCCGCTGCGCTGGATGATCGCGCTGACCGCGCTCCTCACCATCGGATACCGGTACACCGAGTACGACGCGATGCGGTACGCCCCGGCGGCGCTGGTGCTCTCCGTCAAACGCACGTCGGTCATCATGGCCGCCGCCGCGGGAGGGCGTCTCTTTCGGGAACCCCGCACCGGCATCCGCGTCGCCGGAGCCCTTCTCATCGTCGCCGGGGGATTCCTCTTCCTGCTGTGATGCCGCACAGCACGGAGAGGACGGAAGCCGCCGTCATTCCTCCAGGAACAGGTCTTCGATGTTCGCTCCGGTCAGGAACGACCGGAACAGCCGCACATCGTCGATGATGCCGTTCAGATATTGGAATCCTTCGCTTCCGCGCCGTGCCCGTCCGAGCACCAGCTGGTTCGCGGCGAGATTGGCGTTCGGGAGCGCCATCGTCTGCTCCAGTTTCTTCGCGCCGTTCAGGTACAGCACCGCCTGATAGTTCCCCGGCGACACCTGCCGGAATCCCGCCGTCACCATGATCCACTTCCCGAGAATGTCGTTCTCGTAGACCGCGTCGAACGACGTGGAGGTCCCTCCCGTGTTGTTCACGACGATCTGCAGCTTCAGCTTCCCGGCCTCATTGTCCGCCGCGACGAACCATCCGGCCGCACCGGCGGAGTTCGACCAGGCGGCGAGCGGCGTCAGGGCGGAGAGACCCGGCTCCAGTTTCGTCCAGAACGACACCATCACCGGTGCGGTCGCGCCGGCCGAATCCATGAAGGGAGTCGTCATCATATACTGCGCACCGGACAGCCGGCGGGCGTGCGCATCATTGCCGAAACGGTTGACGGCGGCGGCGGAGCCGTAGTCCTGCAGCGGACCGCCGGAACCCCAATAGGTCTTGTTCCACTCCTGCCACGTCGCCACCATCGGATAGAACGCGGTCTGCGATGCGGTGTACTTTCCGTAGAACATGTACACGCTCAGCGCGTACGAAAGCGGGAAGGCCATCCCGTCCACCCGGTAGTCGATGTACTTCGCGTGCGACAGATTGATGCCGTACGTGCCCGGGGTGACGTTGGGAATGCTGAACGACCCGTTGGACCCGGTGGAGACCGTCGACGTCGCCGGCACCGTCGTGACCGTCGTGTTGGCGACCCCCTTCATCGAGACGATGGAGACCGCCGTACCGCTGATGGTGGTCAGTCCCGGCCCGCCCGATCCGCTCATGGGCACCTCGCCGATCCAGACCGTGTCGCCGAGCCGGCCGACAGTGGCCATCGCGGAAGCGGCGTCGTAGCCCGATTTCGTCAGCTTGAGCTGATACAGTCCGGCGGGGATGTTCCCCTTCAGCGTGAAGATTCCCGCCGCGTCCGTCATCGCCGAGAGCGGAGGGTTCGACAGTTCCACCAGCACGCCGTCGACCGGAAGCTTCAGCGCGTTCAGCACCTTTCCGGAGATGACGGTCGTCAACGAAACGGGCTGCAGATCGAAATCGAGCGTGGCGGTCTGCGATTCTGCGACGTCGGCCCCCTTGGTCTGCGTCGCGTACGTGCCCGCCGGCACCGAGACGGTCACGGAATGATGGCCCACCGGCAGGTCGGCGGCGGTGTACACTCCCGCGGCGTTCGTCGTCACCGTCCGGCCTCCGTCGTCATGGAACGTCACCGTCGCTCCGGCGACGGGCGCCTTCGTGTTCGCATCCCGCACGGTCCCCTGCAGCGTGCCGGTCTTCACCGCGGCCGGTGTGACGACGACCGTGACGGAGAGCTGGTCCGGCGACGATATGGTCACGGACTGTTCCGCCGTGACGATGGCCGGATGTTCGCAGCGGACGGTGTACTGGCCGTACGGCAGCGCGGTGAAGAAGGCTTGACCGGACGAATCGGTCTCCGCCGAACGGGTGCCCGGGGTCAGGAAGACCTTGATGGTCGGCAGCGGGATCTGTCCCGTCGGCGCCGAAACGACCACCGTCACTTTGAGACTGCCGGTACCCGCGGCCGCGGGGATGAGCGCCAGATTCACCGTCTGCGTCCCGCCGGCAGCGAGCGTGACCGGCGTGAAGGACGCGGCGCTGAAACCGCTCTTGGAAACGTTCACCGAGTACGTTCCGGCGGGAACGTTGTTCAGCTGGTAGTTCCCGTTCGCATCGGTCTTCGCGGAGGAGGAGGCGGGCTGCGTCGTCACGTCCGCATCGGCGACCGGCGCACCGGTGACCGAGTGGGTGACCGTCCCCTTGATGGTGCCGGTCTGTCCCCCCTGCACGGGCGCCATCGTCACGGTGACGGACGCGGCCGCGCCGGCGGTGACCTGCACGTTCGCCGTGCCGGCCTGGTAGCCGGAAGCGGTCGCGTTCACCGTGTACGACCGCACGGGCACCTGGGTGATGGTGAAGACCCCCGCCGTGTCGGTCACCACCGTGACGGTGGCCGGAACGGTCGTGACCGATGCTCCGGGTATGGGGCGCGAATCGGCGCTGCTGACGACCGTACCCTGGATGGAACCGGTCGGCAGCTCGGCCGGAGCGAGCACCACCTGCAGCACGGTGTTCTTGTCCGCCGCAACGCTGACATCCATCGACTTCTGCACGTACGCATCTTTCGCGAACCGGATCACATACTCCCCTTTGTCGACGGCGTCGAGCAGGAAGACACCGTCCGCGTCCGTCGAGGCGGACACGGTGGGAGGAAGGGTCGTTACGGCGACGCCGGCAAGACCGAGGTTCGAGATGCTGTCTCGCACCACGCCGGAGATCTTCCCCGGCTTGGTTCCGCCGGTGAGTTCGTCGAGCTTTTCACAGGAGTTGAACGTGAGGAGAAGAAGGGCTGCAGTCGCGATGCTACGGAAGAGAACACTGGTACGATTCATGTCGTATCCCCCGATGACGATGGATGAACTGATTGATTGCAGAAATGGAACGGCAGTGGAGAAAGGTACACAATATTTGTACCTGCCATATCCGTTCATTTTCAATAGCATATCTGTGCCCGAGCCTCCGCATCCTTCGCATGGTCAAGAATTCTTTTCACCCTTGTCGCATGAATACAATGACAATCGACTCCGATTGTCCGGTTTACACTGTTCACTATCCGTGACTTCGTTCTGAATCCTCGATGAGGTTCCGTCGTCGCGATTCTTTCGGCGGCGGCTGTCTCTCATCCGATTGTTCCGTACATTGGAGCAACCCCGGAGGATTCCTCCCATGAAAAAGAACCCTTTCGCTCTTCTCTCTCTCCTCTTCATCTTCCACCTCACCGGCTGCGACCATCACACCGACGCCGTCGGCGTGAATCCCGATGACCGGATCACGCTCAAGGGACGCGTCGCATCCTCCTCGCTGGCGCGCGCCGGCGGAGCCGCGACGGCGGCGAAGGTGCTCGTCGTCCGCGACTTCGGCAATGCGGACATCGCCCTGATCGGTACGGACGGCTCCTTTTCGATGAACGTGGAACGGAAACCATGCGGTCTCGTCTTCCTGAGCGCGGCGGATTCCGTCATCGGCGTGCTCTCGCTCGCCGCCGGCATCGACGCGCTCCCCCTCACGCTCGTGGGAGAAGGCGTCACGCTCCTCAACCTGAAGGATATCACCATCACCGCCGGCACCGGCACGCCGCAGCACAATCCCATCGACGCCGGAGGGGAAGCGGCGATGTCCGCCGAGGAACGGGCGGCATACCGGCTGCAGTCCGCGTTCTTCAACGCCATCCTTCGCAATCTGGACATGGACCGCGACGGCGTCATCGACTTGCTTTCTCCGCGGAAGTACTGGATGCGGTTCGGTTCCGATTTCGACGGCGGCACCGCGATGACGGCGGAACCCGGTCCCACCGCTCCGTTGCCGAAACAAAACGTTTTCCACTTCAATTTCAGTGATGGGGAGACACCGGTCGTGCCCCCCGTCCCCATGCTGTGGGCGCCGGACGGTAAGGTGTTCCCCTGCCACGAGGCGAACACGAACGACCTCAAACAGTATCACTGGGTGCTGCAGAACACGGCGTGGAGTTCGTTCCTCGGAGGCGCGTACGCCATCGACTACGCCGGGGGACGGCGCGTCGAGTTCACCATCGCCTCGCCGCTGCAGGTGGAGAACTACATCGTCGCCGCTCATCTATGGTATGAAATGGAAGGGAACACCATCACGCGGGTCCATTGGCGCTGGCGGATGCTGAACGGCGCCCCCATCGATGCGTCGCGGCTCATCGCGAAACAGGTCATCCTCCAGTTCAACTACAACGGATTCTCGTCGCAGAAGAACTACCAGATCACCTCCGCGGACACGCAGTGCGACGTCTCGGTGGACACGACCAATCTCATGCAGATCCTCGTGTCGTGCAACGACCTGTTCGGCAATTGGCAGCCGACGTTCTACGCGGTGCAGTGAATATGAAGGGACGGCCATACTGATCCGCTGCGCGGAACCATCTATTGCACAATTGTTGTTCCTGTCGTATACTGGAACATCGGACCAGAAACTATTAAACATACTCGCGCAAAGACGCAAAGAACGCCGAGGATGTGAATATAATCGAAAATGAAGTAGCGCCTTTGCGTGAGATTTGTTTTTAAGATGAGTTCTCTTCACCATCATAACTGAAGGACACCGTATGCCCGTCATGCCGAGCGATAAAGAGGAGGAGTATTTCCTCCGTCTCGAACTGGAACAGCGGAAGAAGCGCGAAGAGGAGCGGAAGAAACAGGTGGCCGAGGAGGAGAAGAGGCGGCTGAAAGAGCTCCATCACATGCACTGCCCCAAGTGCGGCATGGAGCTGCGCGAGATCGACTACAAGGGGATCAAGGTGGACAAATGCTTCCACTGCGAAGGCATCTGGCTCGACGCCGGCGAGATGGAGGCCATCGGCGAGATGGAGAAGGGGGCGATGAAACGGATGTTCTCGCTCTTCAAAGCATGATAGAATCCGGAGCCGTTCTTCCTGCGAACGG
>WBUG01000128.1 GCA_008933835.1 Bacteroidota bacterium
GTGTAGGACTGCGGAGCGTTGGTGGTACCATGACCGGCAATAAAACCGATATCGTGCCATTGATTCATTGATTCATCGGTTGATTGATTCAATGAACCGATGTTCCGATGATTCAATTCCTTCCGTTGTATCTCGAAGCCTTTATTGTTCAGCTCGCTCGCCGTCTTCCACGCCAGTTCTACGCCGCGTCCCTTCGCAACGGCGGTGAAGGAGGTGAGTTCGGCCGGCATGGCGATGTCACCGGACCATGTGCCGGAGCCGTTCAGAACGCCGTCATTATCATTGACAGTGGCGTCGTCGATGACCGTACCGGCTCCGGCGTTCAACGGATAATACCCCGCCAGACCGCTCTCATTACCGACGAGGTTCAGACTGTCGTTCTGCTGTAACTGTTCCTGTGTCCGCGCCGTGTTCCAGATGCGCACTTCGTCGATGTACCCCGTGTAATCGTACACTTCTTCTCCGTCGTCGAAGTAGCGTCCGATGCGGAACTCGTTGTAATAGTCATAATCGATGTCGCCGCTCATCGCCTGTGTGGCGGCCACTTCGCCGTTCACGTACAGCGTGATGTTCGCCCCGTCATATGTCCCGGCGACATGCGTCCAAACGTTCAAGGCGGGGATGGTTCCAGAGAGGTAGGTGATGTCGCCGGCGGTGTTGGCGACGACGAAGTACACGTACTGCGTCATGCCCGACGATCCCCCCATCAGCAGTCCATACCCGCTTCGCTGCAGACCGGTGTGCCAAACAGAGTTCGCGATACCGGCATACGCCAGATTCTGTGTCGGCTTGATCCACGCCTCCACCGTCACCGCCGCGGTGATGCGATGGACTTCGTCGCTGGGTATTTCGACATAGTCGCCGTCGCCGTCGAGGGCGATCGAGTATCCCGTTTGGGCGGTGAGCGATGCGGGAAGAAAAACCGCAAGAAGGATGAAACAAGCGGTGAAGGATCTCATATTTCCTCCGAAGGATGGTGTGAAAGAGAACGTCCTTCGAAGACGGGGAGGAACGCGAAGGCCCCCGTCTTCGCCCACGCGATGCCGGAGACCTCCGCCACGAACCGCTCCGCTCCGGATCATCAGGACCCGCCGCGTGTTGTTCAATCGTATGGTGGAACGTACCTCTTCCGTCCCCTTATTTCAAGCGGACCGGTACTAAAATGTTCTCATTCAAGACGAGATTGTCGGATATGGAGTTCGAGACAAAGAAGCGCTATAGACCGGATCGCACACTGCAGGGCGAATATCGGGCACTTCTCGTTGGTGCGCACTTGTACGTGTGCAGAACGGCTGTTCGACCTTCCCCCACCGTTCTATGTCTCTTCTCCGTCCCTCTGTGCCTATGTGTTTCGCTTTTCAGCGACTCTTCCGGATGCGCAGAACGGTGGGATATGATTCCCCACCGTTCTTTGTGCCTTTTTGTGTCTTTGCGTCTTTGTGTGAGTCCGGTCAGGAGACCGGACTTACTTCATCAACGTCATCTTGATGACGCTGTTGAAGCTGCCGCTGCTGAGCCGGGCGAAGTAGATACCGCTCGGCAGCTGCGACGCGTCGAAGGAGGCCTTGTTCGCGCCGGCGTTCTGCGTCTCGTGGACCAGCACAGCCACTTCTTTTCCCAAAATGTCGTACACCTTCAGCGAAACGAATCCCGCCGCTGGGAGCGAATAGCTGATGGTGGTCGCAGGGTTGAATGGATTCG
>WBUG01000086.1 GCA_008933835.1 Bacteroidota bacterium
TGTCTCTGATGCTGACGTGAAACGATTGGAACGGAAACTCAACAACACACCAAGAAAAGTTTTACATTATCGAACACCGAAGGAAGTCTTCGATCAACTGCGTTGCACTTCCTTGTAGAATCCAGCAATGAAGAATTAAGAACAATATTTCGAGAGTACGTTGATGAAACGCCGGGAGTGATTCCGGCGTCGCTATTTTAAATAGACCTGTTTGGACTGGGCGATGTACTGGGAGGTGAAGATGCCGCCGCCGCCGAGGTCCTGCGAGAGGGGGAGCACTTTGAAGCGTTCGATGGAGAGCTTCACGGTGGTCCCTTTGAGCGCGGCGATGGGGACGAACGAGGCGGCGGGGAAGGTGACGCTGGTGCTGCCGGCGGCGTCCTGTTTGGCGCTGGCGGTCTCGATGCGCAACGTGACGTTCTCGCCGTTCTGCAGCGGCACGCCGCTCCACGCCACGGTGAGGGGGAGCGCGCTGTCGATGGTGTCGAGCTTCTGCGTCAGCGGAAAGTCCACGATGTTGAGGGAGATGGAGTTGACGAAGGTCTTCTCGTTGATGTCCGTGAAGGAGAACGACGGGGCGGAGCGGTAGCCCTCCAGTTCCTTCACGTACGAATAGTCGGTCGGCTGGTAGTCCATCGGCAGGTCCACGAAGAGGAGACGCGCGCCGCCGTTGAAGATGACGCGCCGGCCGGTCTTGGAGCCGTCCCAGAAGTACGCGGTGCCGGAGGTGCGGTTGGTCGTCTTGTCGTACCGCGCGGTGAGCTCGGCGTACACGGAGCCGTCGGTGATGGCGACGGGATTCTCCTTGTCGCACGAGAGGAGGAGGAACGGCAGCAGCGCCGCGAGGATGGACCAGCGTTTCATGAACGTCTCACACGGATGTGGTGGAAATGCGCCCCAAGGGGAACAATGTACCGCTCCGTCACCGCGCCGCCTGTATCCGCCGTCACTTGGGGTGATGGAAGCGCGCCGCGGCGGCGCTGAGGGAACCGATGACCGCGCCGTACACCGTCCCCACCGGCACGGCGGTGAGCAGCAGGAAGAGCTGCGGGGTGAGGGTGCCGGAGAAGTGCCGGAGCTCCGCGGCGGCCGCGGGGTTGTGCTCCACGTACAGGCCGAACAAGAGGACCTGCACGGCGGCGTTGCCGGCGCCGCAGAGAAGGCCGATGAGCAGACCGTGGAGGAAGAGGCGGGCGGAGGTGCGCCGCGCCACGGCGAACGCCGACACCAGGGCGACGGCGGTCCAGAGCACGAGTTCGATGCCGCCGGTGAGGCCGAACAGGGAGAGCGCTCCCATGACGATCCCGGCGGACGAGCACGCCGCGATGACCTTCCACTCCAGATGGTCTCTCATACGCCTCCGTGGTGACCGGAGCGCAAGGTACGAACTCCCCCGTTCGGGGGCAAGTGCGGCGGACGGCGGGTCAGACGATGGCCTCGTCCAGCGAGAACTGTTCGTTCAGTTCCTCCCGTTCCTTCTCCAGCAGGTCGCGGTGTCCGCGCTTCTCCTGCGCGATGGAGAGGAGGAGCGGTTTCACCAGACTGTCGCCGACCTGCTTCGCGGCGCGTTCGTAGAGGGCGATCTGGTCGCTCTCGCGCGCGATGAGGGTCTCGAGCATCTGGGTGACGGAGGCGAATTCTTCGGCGGTGCGCATGGGTTCCTCGGGTTATGCCAGGAGCGGCAGGAGTTTTTCGATGTCCTGTTCGTACAGCGCCGCCTTCTCCCCTACGTGCAGGCGGATGGACTCCGCCATCGCTTCGCGGGGGAGGAGGTTCTCACGGGCCAGCAGCGCGGCGGCGGCGCTGGTGGTGGCGCGGAGCGGGGTGCAGAGGGAGCGCATCGGCACGCGGTACACGCGGGCGGGGCTCTGCAGTTCCGGCAGCGAGTCCTCCATCACGATGACGGTGGAGGGGGCGCAGCGGGCGAACGTGCCGTTCACCGTCACCTCCTTCAGTCCCTCGGCGGAGGCGATGATGACCGCGTCCGGCACGGTGATGCCGGTGTAGTGGATGTCGCCGCTGCTCATCACCACTTCGGAGAGGGAGAAGCCCGAGCCCTGCGTCACCGGGTTGTCGTTCTTCTGCGTGGCGTGCAGACCGCAGAGGATGCCGGCGCGCATCAGCAGGTAGCTGGAGAGCTGCACCTTCTCGCCGGCGGTGCCGGCGATGACCCACCGTTTGGCGCCGCGGAGGGAGGAGATGTACTTCTGCGTGATGGTGTCGTCCTTCGTCTTCGCGGGACGTCCGAGCACCTTCTCTTTATACTCTTCGCAGAACTCCTTCCGGGCGAACGTTGTCGGCAATAGGGCCGGTTCGTAGCCGGAGGACATGGACTGGATCACCTTGCCGTCGATCTTGTTCCTGCCGATGGCGAACTCGGTGCAGAGCTCCACGATCTCGACGAGCGCGAAGCCGGGATGGGCGATGGCGTCCGCGATGACGCCGGCGAGGTTCTTGTCCGTGGCCGAGACGCGCGTGACGTACTCCGCGCCGCAGCTCTTCACCATGGCGCAGATGTCCATGGGGGGGACGATGTTCCCTTCCGGCGTGGTGGGGGTGACGAACTCGAGGGGGGAGAAGCCGGAGTTCTGTCCGCCGGTCATGCCGTAGAGCATGTTGTTGGCCACGAGCACGGTCACGTCGACGTTCATCAATGCGGCGTTCACCACGTGGAGCAGGCCGATGGTGGCGCCGCCGTCGCCGATGACGACGACCGACTTCAGTTTCGAGTCGTGCAGGATGCCGTCCGCCAGTTCCACGCCGGTGGCGAAGGCGGTGGAGCGGCCGTGGGTGGTGTGGAAGGTGTGCGGCGTGGCGAAGAGGGCGTCGAGGATGCCGATGCAGCCGATGTCGCTGACGATGCACGCCTTCTGCGGGTCGAGCTGCAGGGCGGCGAACGCGCGGTCCAGGTTGTGCACGTAGTGGTGGTGGCCGCAACCCTTGCAGAACGGGAAGGCGACAGACTCGCGGAGGAAGGTGGTCTGCTGAACGGTGCTCATGCCATGATCCTTTCCAGAATGGCGTCCGGCGTGATCATCGCGCCGAAGCCGTTGATGCCCTCCACGCTCTTGCCCGGGAAGAGATGCCGGATGACGGAGCGGTACTGGCCGGTCATGTTCTCCTCCGCCACGAGCACGCGCGAGCATCCTTCCGCCGCCGCCGTGAGGAGCGTTTCGGGGACGGGGAAGAGGGAGATGACGTTCACGAGCCGCACGCGCCGTCCCTTCGCCCGTGCCTGCGCCGCCGCCTCTTTCGCGGTGCGGGCGGTGATGCCGAAGCTCACGACGAGCGTGTCGGCGCCGGGGTCGTCGTCCGTCTTCACGTACGCCATCTCCTCCGCGCGCGCGGTCACCTTCTCCTGCAGGTGACGCAGCACGGCGATGGTCTCCGGCGAGTTCTTCTGCAGCGCGCCCCGCTTGTCGTGCGCCGAGCCGGTGATGGTGGTCTTGTGCTCCCCGCCGACGGGGGCGAAGAGGGGGACGTCCGCCGGGGAGGCGAAGTCGTACGTCTTGTAGGCGCCGTTCTCGCCGGCGGGGACGCTCTTCCGTTGATGCACCGGCCAGGCATGAAGCGCGTCGATGTTCACATCCTCGGACATCATGCCGATCTCCTTGTCCGACAGCACCACCACCGGCGTGCGGAGCTCCTCCGCCCAGTAGGTGGCGAGGGTGGTGACCTCGAAGCATTCCGCCGCGGTGCTCGGGGCGAAGACGGGGATGGTGTAGGCGCCCGAGGTGCAGTACTCGGTCAGCAGCACGTCCCCCTGCGCTCCCTGTGTGGCGCCGCCGGTGCTGGGGCCGAGCCGCTGCACCACGGCGATGACGACGGGGAGTTCGGTCATGAGGGCGTACTGCACCGTTTCGACCATGAGGGACCAGCCGGGTCCCGATGTGGCGGTCATCGCCTTCGCGCCGCGCGCCGACGCGCCGACGCAGTAGGCGAGGGCCGAGATCTCGTCCGGCGAGCTGATGGCGACGCCGTTTCGTTTCGGCAGTTCCTCGATCATCGACTTGTAGATGCCCGACGCGGGGGTGATGGGGTAGCCGGCGAAGAAGAGACAGCCGGCGTGCAGCGCGCCTTCGGCCACCATCTGGTTGCCGGTGCGGATCCTGATGCGGGGTGTGGACATGTGTTCGTTCCGGTGCTGGTGCGTGACAGGTCCGCCAGAGAGTGGGCGGACGCTCCAACCAGCAACAAAAACCGTGCTATGGACCGGCGCTCAAAAATTCCGCGAATGTCCGCCTCTTTTCCTCCGCCTTTATTGAGGATAGGAATGACCGAATTCGGATTTGAGAAAATGGGAAGGTGAAAACGGAGCGGAAAGTATGATTTATGAAAATATATTTTCAGAAGTGTGTCCGATTCGACCTATTTTTGGATAGAAGAAGGAAGCAAGGTCTCACAACGGTTCGGTCGGTATGGAACATCATCCGCCCGCACCGTACCATTAGTTCTTTAGGACCACCTCGACAACAGACGGAACAACGACCATGACCAGCATACTGTTCGGTTGTATGACGATGCTTCTGCCGATGCTGAACACACCGGCCGCGATGCCCATCGCTGCGGCCGGAGATTCTATCAGCACCGATTATCCGTATCTCTATTCATTCACTCTACAATGCCGTGTCGAATACTCAGCAACTTCAAAAATCTACTCGTATGCATACCGGGGAGACAATCCCGCTTCCAATAAAGGAAAATTATGGAATATGAGAATGGACATTTCGCGTCCGTCAACTTCGATTCTGAATGATACGGTGGGGTTGAAGTTCTTTCGTCCATTTAATGAAGAATCATTCCGTGATGACTTCAATAATTATAGTAACAGTACGGTTGCTATTTCAGCATCGGTGTTGCCGAGCAGAGGATGGTACGTTGGGTGCGGATGGGGAATGCAGCTGCATATGGGTGCGCCGAACGAAACAGTCTCTCCGGGCTCGTACTTCACCGGACTCGAATTGCAGAGCAAGGGATTGCCGGGAATTCGCACGATCGTCTTCGTACCGTATTTTGAGGACCGCCTGTATTTCTATTCGATGGACGATACCGTACATCAATGGCAGGGATTTGAATATCAAGATTCCATCAAGGATATGGTGAACTTCCGCAGCCGCACGGTCGGTCCCATACTTCCGCCGGCGCAGTTCGAACCGCTGCGGTGGTGCGATACGCTCCGGAGTTTCTCGCAGCAATCCCGCGAGTTGCTCTGGATACCGGCGGACGGAACGTTGAACAAGTATCTATCGCACTTCACCCATCTCCGCACAAGGATACAGTCCAACGACATCCGCGGCGCCCGTGATACGATCGCGCAGATCCTGACGGAGCTGAACCAGGACAGCAGCGGCGCACTGACGAGCGAAGCGTACGCTCTGCTGCGGTACAATACGGAGTATCTGCTGTCGCAGCTGCCGCCACTCCAATCAGATACTATTAACAGCTACTATCCATATTTATACCACGTTGATCTTCATTGCACAGCAGGATACTCACCCCAGTCACGAGTATTCACATATGCATATGATGGTGTTAACCATATTAACAACGCCGGAAGTATTTGGATCATGTGCATCGATATCTCCAAATCGAAGGCCATGATGCAGCCGGATACCGTTGGTCTTCGATTTTACAGGGAGTATCATCGCAATAGGTTCATCGATGAATATCAGTACTATGGGAACTCGGTGATTGCCACATCGCCGGCCAGATTACCCACGCGTCGATGGGATTTTGGAGTATCAAATGATATGGCGGCGTATATTTCAGTCCTTGAGGACCATGTGAAACCTGGAGAGGAGTTTTCAGGGATTGAGCTAACAAGCAAAGGTTTACCCGGAATTCGCCACCTGACCGTATTGCCTTGGATAGATTTGCATCGACATTTTTATGCTCTCGATGATTCGAATCATGCTCCAACACCGTTGAAAGTTGTCGATTCTATTCGGTCGATCATCAATTTTCATGGTTGGACCATCGGTCCATCATCACCCCCTATTGCATACACGAATACGGCGTGGTGTGATACGTTGTTGAGTTTTACCGTACGCTCCAGATCGTTCCAATGGATTGCTACCGACGAAGATCGCGACCGGTACCTGACCCGATTCACGCAGACTCGGGCGCGGATCCAGGCGAACGACATCCGCGGCGCCCGTGATACGATCGCGCAGATCCTGACGGAACTGAACCAGGACAGCAGCGGTGCGCTGACGAGCGAAGCATACGCGCTGCTGCGGTACAATACGGAGTATCTGCTGTCGCAGCTGCCGCCGTGAACGTGTTGCGCCAATCGAGAAGAGCCAACGGACATCGAACAGCGGTTGCGACCATGTACATCGTACCGTGTATACCGACCAACGAGACGGCGAACATTCCGCTCACAAGCAGGGAAATACGACGGTGTCGTCCGGTTCGGCCGCTTCGACCCTCTGAATTTCGATGAATACAACGGTAAACCGGACCGGATTGTATGCAATGTGAATATTTATTTTTCACGTCATGTCCGAAATCGTACTTTTTTGGATAGAAGGAGATGGGAAGGTGCCGGCGGTACATGGAAGCGGCATCATCCGATAGCACACACTATCCAACCATCCGACGCATGAAAGGATGCTGACGTGAAAAGCACAACGGGATTATCAGCGTTCATGAGCACGGTCCTTTGGCTCGCACTTCTCCCCCCCCCCCCTTGAAGCACAGGTGATCATCCGGGATTCGCTGATCATCGCACCGAGCGTCTTGAAGCATCAACGCTCGTCATCGTCCGCCGCCGCTCTTCCCCCTGCGACCTGCGTCAACACCGAATGGACCATCGACTACAGTGCCGTCAAATTTCCGAGACCACGAATCACCGTCACCGCCGACAGCATCACGACGAGCGTGCTCGACTGCCCCGTCGCCTGGAGCGGACAGTACTCCTCCATCGTACCCGGTTACGCCGCAGCACTGACGGTGCAACTTGGAAGCTGTCAGGCGGACGCGAACATTCCCTCCGTCGAGATACGCGACGTGGACGAGATGCCGGGTGATATCGTACGGAAAGAGATCTGGTTCCACTACGGCAGCGTGCCGTGCGGCGGCTGCGGACTGCATTACCAGGCGGGACTCATCGTCACGCGTATGAACGACACGCCTCCGCCCCCCACCATCACGCTTGCCGTCGAGGCGCACAACGCCCTTTCGTCCGCCGGCCCCTTCGTCGTGTCGGCCGCCGATACCCCCTCGTTCTCCGTCACCGAAACGCACACGTCGGGGAGCCCATGCTATCCCGCGACGCCGGTCATCGCCTGGCAGACGCCGACGTTCTTCCGTGCCGCGGATTTCTATGACGCTCAAAAGGACAGTCTCATCATCCCCGCCTCGGCATCGGCGTATGCGTTCTATCCCGCCGGCACTCCCGATGAACTGTACATCCTTCCCCGCGCGGTGATCGACGACGAGAACGGCAGCGGCAGCGGTTCGGCGCTCATCCACCTGCGGCTGAAGGAGCACTGTCCGCTCGTGGTGATGAGCCAGGAGGAGATCCTGAACAACGATACGGCGACGATCGTCACGGTGGATGTGAAAAAGAAACTGAAGTACGGCGGCATCACAAGCTATCCGCCGAACACGCTCTTCACGGTGGGGATCATCAGCGGACAAGGGTACGGCACGCTGATGAATCCGGCGGGCGATACCGCCGACGTCTTCGAAAGCACGGCCATCCCTCTCCGCTTCGTGCCGGACACCAGTTTCCACGGTTCCCTCGGCGAGGTCACCATCCGGGGATATGAAGCGGCGGAGGAACGGACGACGGCCCGCGGGACCCCTTCAACGAGGAAGGCGAAGCCAGACACGCGGCCCGCTGCACGGCTGCTCCCTCCGGGAACGTGCGATCCCGACGCCGGCTTCAGGATCCTGGGTCTGCATCATCTGGAGATCGTTCTCGGAACGGATGACATTGCGTTCACGGAGAGCACGCCGATGTACGTCATCGGAAAGACGATCGTGAACAGTGATTACGCGATAAAGGAGGGCACCCGCATCACCGTGGCTCTTTCGGGAGAGGTCGACTACGCCACATTCATCGTCGGCGACGACACCCTCAAGACCCCGCCTGCAGCGTTCGAATTGGTCTATTCGACGACTCCATCCGTATTGCCGCAATTCGCGGGAATATTTAAAAATCATACGACAGCCGCCAATGTGACAATTCATGCGCACGTGGCAGGGGACCCAAACACCTCAGGGCAAAAAGCAGTGAACATTAAGGAGAAATCAATTAGAATCCGCACGGTGAATAACATCCCTGCCGTTGTTGCTCCGCTGATCAGCTATGACAAAGAGAGCAATGAAAAGTTATTAAAACCGGACAACATGCTCTTGATGGAGATTATGGCCTCTAGAGGCGGTGTACCACTTGACGGGCATGAAGTAATCGTACATAATATGTATGTACATGGTACTGGCGGACATACCCATACTGCAACAGCATGGAAGGCAAGAGACAGTTCGGATGATCATATTGGTTTTATTTTGGTGGATCAACAGTATCATACATTTCCATATAAGTTCCTTCTCGATAATGACGGGAAAAAAAATAGGGAATGAATCACTTTCTGGGTATAGAAAAATAGCCTTAGTATACGGCTCAGGGAGGTTTACCATGAGCCTGTATACGTACCGACACGCCATAGCCAATGAACGAGTCTGTTACTGGATGTTACAT
>WBUG01000129.1 GCA_008933835.1 Bacteroidota bacterium
GCAGTTCCTTCTCGCCGAACCCCTTCGTCGGCTTCAGCGCGAGGTCGATCCACGGGTCGGTCTTCCCTTCCCACGCGGCGAGGAACTTCTTCGCGTCCACCCGGTTCTTCTTCGTGTCCACGAACGGCTTGAGACGTTCCACGTAGTACCGCTGCAGCTGGAAGAGCATCGATGAGGTGAGGTTCACGTTATAATGCACGTCCGGATACCGCTCGAGGACCGACGCCATGTCATAGTAATCCTTCGTGGCGTGGGTCCGGACCCACGGACCCTGGAGCTGGTCCGTGCCGGGATCGAGGTAGAGCGGCTGGTGCTGATGCCAGATGAGATTGAGGTAGAGCGTGCCGCCGCTCTGGGGATAGGAATCGTTCATAACGCCCTGAGGGGTTGGTTCATAGCCTCGGAAGAGGATGGTGTTGTCGTCTTGCAGCGTGAAGACGGAGTTCACGCTGGAGTTGTTGTAGTTCTGGATGGTGCCGGGATTGCGTTCGTCGAGCAGGTACTCTCCGTCCGCGTAGAACTTATACTGATACACGCCCGGCGTCACCGGAACGACCCGCCGAAAGACTCCTGCCGGGTCGCGCAGCAGGGGATGTTCGTCCTTGCTCCAGCCGTTGAAATCGCCGACGACCGAAACATACGATTTATTTCCCTTGTATTCGAACAATACTCCGCCGGAGACCGATTGCGGCTGCGACAGGAGCGCCGGCGGCAGGAGGAGGGCCAGCAGGAGTCGGGCGGTGGAGCTCATCATTTCACCACGCTCATCCGTTTCACTGCGGTGCGGGCGCCGGCCGTGAGACGGTAGAAATAGACGCCGGTGGAGAGTCGCGACGCATCGAACCGCACTTCATGCCGTCCCGCGGAGAACACCCCCTCCGCGAGCGAAGCGACCTTCTTGCCGAGGATGTCGTACACCGACAACGAGACCGCTCCGGAGACCGGCACCTCGAACACGATGGTGGTCACGGGATTGAACGGATTCGGATAGTTCTGTGACAGTCCGAATCCCGCCGGGGCGGTCGGCCGCTCCGGACCGGCCGACATGATGCCGTACGCCGAATCGGGTTTGTTCGAATAGACCTTGATGGTGAACGGTGCCAGGGGGAAGCTCGGGACGGAGTTCCCGGTGACCGTCATCGTGCTCTGGTCGAAGATGTCGTACCAGGTGCCATCGCCGAGCCACGGGACGTTGGACGGCGTCTGATTGAACGGATGGAAGTTCGCCACCGCCATCACCTTCGAGTTCGTCACCGTGTCCACGAACCCCCAGGCGAGGCACTTGGCGTTGTCGAAGCGGTACAGCTTGCGCAGTTCCCCCTGGTAGAGCGCCGGATTCTTCAGCCGGTGGTTGACGAGCGTGCGGTACCATTTGAAGTGGTCGATGCCGCGCTGCACCAGCAGCCAGTCCCAGTCGAGGGGCCGGTAGCTGAGCTTCAGTCCGTCGTTCGCCCAGCCGCGCGGCGCGCTGAACTCCTGCCCCATCCACAGCATCGGGATGCCGAGCGAGAGGAACGGCATCGCGCCGTACAGTTTGTCGCGCTGCACCGCCTCGGACACCCCCACCCCTTGGAACTGGGTCATCTCGAAGATGAGCGACTGCTCGTCGTGCGTGATGGTCGCGTTCACCGGTTCGGTCCGGTTCGCGTAGGAGCCGGGGGAGTTCGGCGTATCGTTGCTCCCGTACGCGCCGAGGT
>WBUG01000130.1 GCA_008933835.1 Bacteroidota bacterium
GCAGTTCCTTCTCGCCGAACCCCTTCGTCGGCTTCAGCGCGAGGTCGATCCACGGGTCGGTCTTCCCTTCCCACGCGGCGAGGAACTTCTTCGCGTCCACCCGGTTCTTCTTCGTGTCCACGAACGGTTTCAGTCGCTCCACGTAGTACCGCTGCAGCTGGAAGAGCATCGACGAGGTGAGGTTCACGTTATAGTGGACCTCCGGATACCGCTCGAGAATGGACGCCATGTCATAGTAATCCTTCGTGGCATGGGTCCGGACCCACGGTCCCTGGAGCTGGTCCGTGCCGGGATCGAGGTAGAGCGGCTGATGCTGGTGCCAGATGAGATTGAGATAGAGCGTGCCGCCGCTCTGGGGATAGGAATCGTTCATAACGCCCTGAGGGGTTGGTTCATAGCCTCGGAAGAGGACGGTGTTGTCGTCCCGCAGCGTGAAGACGGAGTTCACGCTGGAGTTGTTGTAGTTCTGGATGGTGCCGGGATTGCGTTCGTCGAGCAGGTACTCTCCGTCCGCGTAGAACTTGTACTGGTACACGCCCGGCGTGACCGGAACGACCCGGCGGAAGACGCCGGACGGATCGCGCTGCAGGGGATGTTCGTCCTTGCTCCAGCCGTTGAAATCGCCGACGACCGAAACATACGATTTATTTCCCTTGTATTCGAACAATACTCCGCCGGAGACCGGCTGCGGCTGCGTCAGCAGCACCGGCGGCAGGAGGAGCGTCAGCAGGACCGATACGGCGGACCTCATCATTTCACCACGCTCATCCGTTTCACCGCCGTGCGGGCGCCTGCCGTCAGGCGGTAGAAGTAGACGCCGCTCGAGAGACGCGATGCATCGAACCGCACTTCATGCCGTCCCGCGGAGAACACCCCGTCCGCGAGCGATGCGACCTTCTTGCCGAGGATGTCGTACACCGACAGTGAGACGGTTCCGGTCGCCGGCACCTGGAACGCGATGGTGGTCACGGGATTGAACGGATTCGGATAGTTCTGCGACAGTTCGAAACCCGCCGGGGCGGTCGGCCGCTCCGGACCGGCCGACAGGATGCCGTACGCCGAATCGGGCTTGTTCGAATAGACCTTGATGGTGAACGGTGCCAGGGGGAAGCTCGGGACGGAGTTCCCGGTGACCGTCATCGTGCTCTGGTCAAAGATGTCGTACCAGGTGCCGTCACCGAGCCACGGAACGTTCGCCGGCGTCTGGTTGAACGGATGGAAGTTCGCCACCGCCATCACCTTCGAGTTCGTCACGGTGTCCACGAAGCCCCAGGCGAGGCACTTGGCGTTGTCGAAGAGGTACAGCTTGCGCAGTTCCCCCTGGTAGAGCGCCGGATTCTTCAGCCGGTGGTTGACGAGGGTGCGGTACCATTTGAAGTGGTCGATGCCCCGCTGCACCAGCAGCCAGTCCCAGTCGAGCGGACGGTAGCTGAGCTTCAGACCGTCGTTCGCCCAGCCGCGCGGAGCGCTGAACTCCTGACCCATCCACAGCATCGGGATGCCGAGCGAGAGGAACGGCATCGCGCCGTACAGTTTGTCGCGCTGCACCGCCTCGGACACCCCCACCCCCTGGAACTGGGTCATCTCGAAGATGAGCGACTGCTCGTCGTGCGTGATGGTCGCGTTCACCGGTTCGGTCCGGTTCGCGTAGGAGCCGGGGGAGTTCGGCGTATCGTTGCTCCCGTACGCGCCGAGGT
>WBUG01000131.1 GCA_008933835.1 Bacteroidota bacterium
TTAAAAGGATAGGGCCCGGCCATCCTGAGCGGAGCCGAAGGATGGCCGGGAACACTCTTCTTCTTGCATCCAGTCCAGTACATCCCTTTTATAAAAGATTAGCCCGGCCATCCTGAGCGAAGCCGAAAGATGGACGGTGACTCAACTCTTCTTGCATCCAATCCAGTATTTCCCTTCTTAAAAAGATAGGGCCTTGCCATCCTGAGCGAAGCCGAAGGATGGCAGGCCCCTCTCCACCTCTTGCATTCCACGCATGAGAGTCTTACTATACCGGAGTGAAGCGCCCGCTCACCCTCATATCCGTTCTTCTCATGCCCGTGTTCGCCGGTACGCTGCCGGCGCAGGATTCCGCCGCCGTCCGCCCGCCGCTGGTGGACCTGCTCCGTCCCCGCGTGCCGGAGTTCCTGAAGGAACAGCCCTCGCTGCTCGGACCGCTCCGCACCTCCGCCCCGACTACGAATCCCGGCTCCCTCAACCGCTGGGGGTATTATACTCCCGAATTGATGGACCCCTCCTCGAAACCGATCGACCTCGCCGCGCCGTGGAAGCTGTACCTGCAGCGTCAGGAACAGTATAAGACCATGAACACCATCCTCGGTTCCGTTCAGGTGGCGGGGACGGGATACCTCCTCTACCGGCACCTGCGCGAAGAGTTCAAAAAGAAGAAATGACCCCATGTGCGGCCGCTACGTCCTCATCAACGGTTCCATCATCTTCGCCGTCTCGGCGCAGCTGCAGACGTGGCGGAACGAGGGGAAGGAGTTCGACGTCCTCCCCCGCTACGATGCGCGTCCCACGAACCTGATGCCGGTGGTGGCGCAGCGCGAGGGCCGGACGCAGGTGCTGCTGATGCGGTGGGGACTGGTGCCGCACTGGAGCAAGGACGGAAAGACGGAGTTCTCCACCTTCAACGCCCGGTCGGAAACGCTCCACACCAGCAGGCTCTATGCGCCGTATTTGAAGTCGGCGCGCTGCCTGGTGCCGGCGGACGGTTTCTTTGAATGGAAGCGGTACACGGTGCAGACGGAGGTGAAAGGGAAGACGAAAGAATCGGAACTGAAGCAGAAGATGTTCATCGGGATGAAGGACCGCTCCCCCTTCATGATGGCGGGGCTCTTCTCCGTATGGAAGAAACCCGACGGCAGCGAGTTCCCTACGTACACCATTATCACCACGCAGGCCAACGCGCTCGTGGCGGACATCCATGACCGCATGCCGGTCATCCTCGACAAGAACAACTATGACCCCTGGCTGGACCGCAGTTTGAACGACGTGGATTTCCTGAAGACCCTTCTCCTCCCCTACGACCCCGCGAAGATGGTCGCCTGGCCGGTCACGAACAAGAGCGACGACACGCCCGAAGCGGTCGAAAAGATCGATTTCGTCACCCCGCCCGCCCCGAGCCTGATGAAGGTGACCAAGCCTATCACCTCCCGGAAGAAATGAGAAACCCCGTCCCTTGACGGCGGACGGGGTCCTCACTGTGTGATTGAATGCTCCGCTGTTACATTATGAACATCCCCGCACACAACGCGGGACTTCTGCTCAAATGACTTTCGTCATTTGAGCATCAGCATCTTTTTCACCGCAGAATATTTATCCGATACCAACCGGTAGACATACACCCCGCTCGACAACCGTGAAGCATCGAACGAGGCGGTATACCGTCCGGTCGGTTTGAAT
>WBUG01000087.1 GCA_008933835.1 Bacteroidota bacterium
CCGCTGGAGAAGGCCATCAACGGCATCGCGGGGGTGCGCAACATCTCGTCCACCAGCAGCCAGAACGTCAGCAGCATCACGGTGGAGTTCACGCTGGACGTGGACCTGGAGGCGGCGGCCAACGACGTGCGGGACAAGGTCTCCGGCGCCATGCGCCAGCTGCCGCAGGACATCGACGCGCCGCCGGTGGTGACCAAGAGCGACGCGAACTCCGACGCCATCATCTCGCTCACCGTGCAGAGCCGGACGCGGAACCACCTGGAACTGAGCGACTACGCCGAGAACGTCATCGCGCAGAACCTGCAGACCATCCCCGGCGTGAGCACCACGCAGATCTGGGGACAGAAGCGGTACGCCATGCGCGTGTGGATGGACCCCGCCAAACTGGCCGCCTACGGCATGACGCCGCTCGACGTGCGCAACGCCCTCACCCGCGAGAACGTGGAGCTCCCCTCCGGCAAGATCACCGGCAACCAGACCGAGCTCATCGTCAACACCAAGGGTCGGCTGCGGACGCCGGAGGACTTCAACGACCTCATCGTGAAGTCCGACGGCACGCGCATCGTCCGCATCAGCGACATCGGCTTCGCGAATCTGGGGCCGGAGAACGAGGAGACCGTCCTGAAATCGTCCGGCGTCCCGATGGTGGGCATCGCCGTGGTACCGCAGCCCGGCAGCAACTACATCGAGATCGCGGACGAGTTCTACCGACGTCTGGAGCAGATCCGGAAGGACCTGCCGGCGGACCTGACGCTGGACATCGCGCTGGACAACACCCTCTTCATCAAGCGCTCCATCGCCGAGGTGCAGGAGACCATCGTCATCGCGGTGCTGCTCGTCATCCTCATCATCTACCTCTTCTTCCGCGACTGGATCATCGCGGTGCGCCCCCTCATCGACATCCCCGTCTCGCTCATCGGGGCGTTCTTCGTCATGTACCTGCTCGGCTTCTCCGTGAACGTGCTGACGCTGCTGGCCATCGTGCTGGCGACCGGGCTGGTGGTGGACGACGGCATCGTGGTGACGGAGAACATCTTCAAGAAGGTGGAGGAGGGGCTGCCGCCGCTGGAGGCGGCGCTCGAGGGGTCGCGCGAGATCTTCTTCGCCGTCATCTCCACCTCCGTCACGCTGGCGGCGGTGTTCCTCCCGGTCATCTTCCTGCAGGGGTTCGTGGGACAGCTCTTCCGCGAGTTCGGCATCGTCATCGCCGCCGCGGTGCTCATCTCCGCCTTCGTTTCGCTCTCCCTCACCCCCATGCTCAACGCGCGGCTCATCCGGAAGAAGCACAAGCACAGCCGTCTCTACGAACTGACCGAGCCGTACTTCGAGCGGATGAACGGTTCGTACGAGCGGGCGCTCGCCTGGTTCATGCGGCGCCGCTGGCTCGCCACCGCGGTCATCGCCCTCTCGCTCGGCCTCATCGCCGGCGGCGGCGCGCTGCTGCAGTCCGAGCTGGCGCCGCTGGACGACCGGAGCATGCTGCGGCTCTCCATCACCGCGCCGGAAGGGGCGTCGTTCGAGTACACCGACGCCTTCATGTCCCGCGTGGTGGAGATGGTGAACGATTCCATCCCCGAGAAACGCTTCTCCCTCAGTGTCACCGCCCCCGGTTTCTCCGGCGGCGGCGCGGTGAACTCCGGTTTCGTGCGTCTGCGTCTTTCGGACCCCTCCGAGCGGAAGCGCTCCCAGCAGCAGATCGCCGAGCGTCTCACGGCGCTCACCCGTCCCTACACCGAAGCGCGCGTGTTCGTGTTCCAGGAGCAGACCATCTCCGCCGGCGGCGGTCCCGGCCGGTCCGGGTTCCCGGTGCAGTACGTGCTGCAGAACCAGAGCTTCGAACGCATCCGGCAGGCGCTGCCGCGCTTCATGGACGAGGTGGCGAAGAGCCCGGTGTTCCAGGGGTCGGACGTGAACCTGAAGTTCAACAAGCCGCAGCTGGACATCACCATCGACCGCGACCGCGCGCGCAGTCTGGGGGTCTCGGTGATCGACATCGCGCAGACGCTGCAGCTCGCCTTCAGCGGCCAGCGTTTCTCGTACTTCGAGATGAACGGGTTCCAGTACCAGGTCATCGGCCAGGTGAACCGGTCCGACCGCGACGAGCCGCTGGACCTCACGTCGCTCCACGTCCGCAACGCCGCCGGGCAGCTCATCCAGCTGGACAATCTGGTGATGCTGAAGGAGCAGAGCGCGCCGCCGCAGATCTACCACTTCAACCGGTTCAAGTCCGCCACGGTCTCCGCCGGACTGGCGCCCGGCCGCACCATCGGCGACGGCATCGCGGAGATGGACCGCATCGCGAAGGCCGTGCTGGACGAGTCGTTCACCACCTCCCTCTCCGGCGCCTCGCGCGACTTCGCGGAGAGCTCCTCCAACACGATGTTCGCCTTCCTGCTGGCGCTGGTGCTCATCTACCTGGTGCTGGCGGCGCAGTTCGAGAGCTTCATCGACCCGTTCACCATCATGCTCACGGTGCCGCTGGCGCTGGCCGGCGCGCTTCTCTCGCTCTGGCTCACCGGCAGCACGCTCAACATCTTCAGTCAGATCGGCATCATCATGCTGGTGGGACTGGTGACGAAGAACGGCATCCTCATCGTGGAGTTCGCCAACCAGCAGAAGGAGAAGGGGCTGAAACTGATGGAAGCGGCGACGGTGGCCGCGGCGGCGCGGTTCCGTCCCATCCTCATGACGAGCCTCGCCACCATGCTCGGCGCCCTCCCCATCGCCCTGGCGCTCGGGGGGAGCGCGAAGAGCCGCACGTCGATGGGCATCGTCGTCATCGGCGGACTCTTCTTCTCGCTCGTCCTGACCCTCTTCGTCATTCCGGCGATGTACACCATCTTCTCGAAGGAAGCGGAACACGGTGGTGAACCCTCCGCCGGCCGCTCCTGACACGGAAGATATTTTTTCCGGAGTGTGTTCCCTCCTCTTGACTTTTTCCTGCAATGCTGTACATTGCGGTCAACGGAGGGAACGAACACTTCATCCTTCCGTCCGCCCAGTTCGCCCTCAGCATCACCCGTCATCGTCACCCCGATCCCGCCCGCGCACGCCCGGCGTCCGGATGGAACGTATACGTTCGGTCTTACCGGCGTTCTGTTCACCATTATAACTGCTTACCAGCACCAACAGCATGTGTCGATGCGATACCAGTGAATCTACTCACGGGTGAACTTTTCCTCGCCTCGATCGCACGAACGGCCCACAAAGACGCCGTTTCATGTGACGATACCTTCGATGCGATATTAAAGGCGGGGAGGTATCCGCACACGGTGATAGAACGCTCAAGTTGACAATCTTTACAAGAACTTATCTCAAAAACACCAATGGTTCTGTCATTCCGAACGAGCCTTGTATTTCTCCCTCGTCAGCGAAGTGAGGAATCTGAGAAGGCTGCTCTACGCTCAGATTCCTCCCCATCGACTTGTCCAGACAAAAAGCGTCTGGACTCGCTCGGGGTCGGAATGACTGTGGTTTGCATTTTTGGGATGGTTCTTACACCGAATCACGGAGAATGAAAGATATTCAATGAAAACGAGGTGGAATACCATCCTCTTCGTGGGCGGGTCTGCATTCGTGTCGGTTCTTCTCGGCTGGTATCTACAATCTGCCGGTCCGCGAGTGACAGAAGGTCCTATGTTGGATTCTAAGCTTCCATTGCTCCTCGTTACGAACCTCAAGGGTGAAGCAATATCACTGAATGCAATGATAGACCGCAGGACTGTTCTTGTCGTCTTCTCCGTGACCTGCCCTCACTGTCTAAGCGAAATGACGAACCTAAACGAGGTTTATCCTTTCTTCAAGGATTCATTACGGTTTATCGCGCTATCCGTCAGCGGCAGGCAAGATACGCAACAGTTCATCGACTCTTATGACATCACAGTACCGGTCGTTATCGATTCGACCTTCGCAGTGATGGATCGATTCCGCACAAGAGCCGTCCCAACGCTGTATTTGCTCGATCAGCATCAACGTATACGGCAATTCCGGCCCGGCAAGCATACGGCGGAGTATTTGTTCTCGCTTCTGACGCATTTCAGTGCCGCGAACGATGATTCCATCGGCGGGAAGCGCCCATGATACACGTCGGTCGTCGTGCATTCATTGTCGGCACCATCGTGTTCGTATCGGTCATCATCGCTCTTTTTCTGAACAAGGCCGGGCGTCATGGGGAACGCCTGGGAAACGATGGTGTCGTGCTGCAATCACAATGGAACAACTGCGGACCGAGCGCTTTGAAAATGATATTCGATCACTACGGCATCCCTTCTTCGGTCGAAGAGATCGAACGTTCGGTCGGCATGACGGATGCGGGTTCTTCGATGCTGGCCCTGAAAGAGGCGGCTATTTCAAAAGGACTCAAAACCGAGGGATGGAAACTGTCGTTTAACGCTCTGTCGGAACGCCCCCTTCCCGCGCTGATGTATGTCATGAACGATCATTTCGTCGTCGCCGACTCGATCGTCGGAGAGACCGTGTACTATCGCGACCCGGCGACCGGCAGGATCAGGATGACGAAAGATGACTTCTCAAAGATCTGGAGCGGCGAAACGTTAGTATTTTCGTACAAGTAACAACCCGCTTTCTGGTTCAGCGGCTGCGCATGACACACGATATTGGCCGGTCCCCGATACCGCTCGTTATGCACAGACGACGAACGGACCGCAGGAAGCGGGTGACCATTACCATCAACTTCTCAACCATTTATGGAGATCATATGAAACAGATCGCTCGCGTCGTATTGGTCGCCCTGCTCATCACAAGCGCCTTGTTCCCCGTAACATCGCAGATGGAATACTCAGCTCCGATGACGGACGAGGGGCTGAGCGTGTTGTACGGCGGTAAGGAAGCAGTCGTTGATTGCGAAGCACTCATGATTTACATACAATCGACGTGCTATGCGCTTGGCGCAGGATGGCTCGCCTGCGCTATTGTTACTGCCGCAGCGTATTTAGGGTGTATCGCTGCAAATGCTTTGATCTAGTTTTAATTTGTACTGCGCGGACAGAAATAATCTGTTCCGCGCGGTACAATAATATTGGAGGTCATATGAGAATCATTATTCTCTTGTTCATGGCTTTTCCTTTACAACCCGTACTATTCTCTCAGATTGTGGACAAACCAACATATGAATATGAGTACCTATGTTGGAGACAGCATGTAAATACTGTTAAACAGAGATTGTCGAACAAGCAACTGATAAAGTCGGATCAATCTAACAGTCAGTTCATTAAAAAACCTAAAGAAGAAACATTTCAGCTTACATACATCGATACAATATATGCCGAGGTCGTTGCGGTAGGATTGAATTTTACTGCGAAAGATAGTCTGTTGAGTGTGTTAGTTGTGACATATCTTGGAATAGATCCGAATACAAAAAAACAATATGATAATATCGACGATAGACTGGATACACTATCATCCAAATTCACAGCGCGCTATGGAGTGCCACTGAAAGAAAAATCAATACTGTTCCTTGGACAGTTCAAGAACTGGGAAACCACTCATTCGAATATTCAGATGTTAAAATTGACATCAGCATCAGCACTTATCATTCATTTTACTCCTCGAGAAAGTTAATATTATCGGGGATCAATGGTGAGAGCCTTACCCATAGTTCGCTCGGTTGATTGTTTATTGCGTGATAGTTGTTGGATTGCAAAAACCGACAAGGGTCACCCACACAACCTGATAAAACACGGCTGCACTTGGCATAAATACTGAAGCCATATAAATATCATCTTCCTTGAAGTATCCTTTCCCACATACCGCGCCTCTACAAAAACCGACTTTCCGGATAATACTTTCTACGTGTTTCTTAAATCCTAACTTCTTCTTACTGGTTCTACAAAGAAATCCCTCTACGACCATCCAGATTCTTACATTGACAGCCGCTCAGATCTTCATTGTATTCCTCCCTGCGCTTTTCAATGCAATCTCCCTTTCCGCACAGGGGGTGGCAGGCATATGTATCGTTGTAACCATTTTACTGTCTGTAAAGGTGATCCTGTCGGCCTCTTTCATCTACAGCATCGGCCGAATATCTGTCGGTGGCCCCAAATGGCCTTCGTTTCGATATTGTCTCTCGGCCGCTGCCATGACACAGTGGATCATTGTCGCCGGAAAGATCCTCGCTTCATTGGTCGGGATGCTGCTGGTGATATCGCAGCCACAACGGCAATTCGAGATTCCGTCATTCCTCAGCATCGGTCATTTATTCCGGTGGACGGGAGGCGGCGCCCCCGTTTTTTTCTCTGGTGTGGATATTTTCGTGGTGTGGTATGTCGTTGTCTTGACGCGGATATTTCAGGCGGTCATGAAGATGCGTCTCCCGATCTCGGTGATGAGCGCGGCGGTGAACTGGACGTTGATGACGATGTTACAAAAGGCCCTCCTCTCTCTCATCACTTCACCCTTCACGGAATAGCGGAAGAGCGACCATGCCGTTGTTGAGCGATCAGTGGAATCGAAGACTATCGAAGGTAGTTACGACGGGCATCGGGGTGTATTTCATGTCGGTCGCGATACTTAAAATCGTCTCTTTTGAGGAGTTCGTGCAAGCGGTCAAGAATTATGACCTGCTGCCGACAGCTGTCCTTGTGCATTTCTCCATTCTTATCATTCTCATTGAACTGATCGGCGGCGGCGCATTGGTGTTGAACATCTGCGTGACGTTCGTTTCAAGGGCATTGGCCGGTACGCTCATCATGTTCACCATTGCGGTCTGTTTCAATCTCATCCGTGGAACCATCGTTGATTGCGGCTGTTACGGGTCCGCAATGAGCGATGCCATCGGTTGGCGGCACGTCCTGCAGAACGTCGTTCTGTGTATACTGCTTTTTCGTGCCGTGATGATGGTCCGGAACAAATAAAAAACCCCCGTTTCCGGGGGTTCGTCGTTCTCTGCCGAGCGTTCAGCGTCGTCGCGGTCCTCCGCGACGTCCGCCTCCTCCTCCGCTCCGGCGGCGTCCGCCGTCCCGGCGTGCCGCCCCTTCCTCTCCTTCATGCGAAGAGCGCCGCCGCGGGAAGACCTCCGGCGCCGGCGCCATCAGCGCCTCGTCCGGATAGACGCATTCCATCTTCTTCTTCATGTACTCCTCCAGCCGCGGTATCTCGTACGAGTCCTCCTCGTCCGCGAAGCTGATGGCGATGCCCGTGGCCCCCGCGCGGCCCGTCCGGCCGATGCGGTGGACGAACTCTTCGGGGTCCTGCGGCATGTTGTAGTTCACCACGTGCGAGATCCCCTCCACGTGGATGCCGCGCGAGGCGACGTCCGTCGCCACCAGCACCCGCACGTGTCCCTCGCGGAAGTTCTCGAGCCGCTTGATGCGCTGGCGCTGGTCCACGTCGCCGGAGAGCAGCGTGCAGGTGATGCCGTACGCCTCCAGGCGGTCGCGCAGGTCGCGGGCGACGTCGCGGCGGTTCACGAACACCAGCACCCGCTCCAGGTGCTTCTGCATGAGCACGTTGTAGAAGAGGGTGAACTTCTCCTCCTTCGTCACGATGTAGGTGATCTGCTCCACGGACGAGACGGCGATCTCGTCCGGCATCACCGTGACCGCGACGGCCTGCCGCGTCCAGCTCTCGGCGAGCCGGCGCACTTCGGAGTTCATGGTGGCGGTGAAGAACATCGTCTGGCGGTGCGACTTCTGCGGCGTGCTGAGCACGATGCTCCGCACGGCGGGGATGAAGCCCATGTCGAGCATGCGGTCCGCCTCGTCGATGATGAGGATCTCGACCTTGCTCAGGTCCACCAGCTTCTGCTTCTTGAAGTCGATGAGACGGCCCGGCGTGGCGGCGATGAGGTCCACCGTCTCGTGCTTCAGCTTGTCCATCTGCTTGTTGTAGTCGATGCCGCCGACGAGCGACAGCACCTTGCAGCCGGTGTACTTGCCGATGCTGCGGGCGTCCTTCTCGATCTGCATCACCAGTTCGCGCGTCGGGGCCAGGATGAGCGCGCGCGGCGTCCCTTTGGCCTGTTCCTTCAGCGGGTTCTTGAGGATGTGGGTGAAGATGGTGATGAGGAAGGCGGCGGTCTTGCCGGTGCCGGTCTGCGCCTGGGCGGTGACGTCATCGCCGGCGAGGGACTTCGGCAGGGTCTCGGCCTGCACCTGCGTGCAGTACTGGAAGTTGAGGTCGGCGATGGCGTGCATCACCGGGTTCGGAAGCCCGAAATCATGGAAGCGGCTCTTGCCGTCCACGACCGGCACCTTGAAGCTCGCATCGTCCCACGGTTCGAACGAGACCGGACGCTCTTCCGGCGCCGCCGTCTCCGGCTTCGGTTCGCCGCTCTGTTCGCGGTCTCCCCGTCCTCGACGGCGGCGGGGACGCCGGGTACGCGAATCCTCTCCACCCTCTTTCGCGCGTTCATCGCGCGGGTGGTGCGTTCCGGAGGGTTTATCGACGGGGTGCTTT
>WBUG01000011.1 GCA_008933835.1 Bacteroidota bacterium
CCCTTCCCCCACCGGGCAACTTTTCCTCCTTTTCTCCATCTTATAGGAGAGAAGGGGGAGCCGTCCGGCCTACCATGACCGACATCGCATCCGATACGATCCTGGCAGAACAGTACCGCGCGGGGGACCGCACGGCCCTGGCGGAGCTGTACCGGCGTCACCGGCCGGGACTCTTCCGGTTCTGTCTGCGTCTGCTGCGGGACCGCGACTCCGCCGAGGACGCGGTGCAGAGCACGTTCCTGAAGCTGCAGGCGGGAAGTGCGCCGCCGGTGCGCAGCGGTTCCGTGAAGAGCTGGATGTACGCCGTCGCGAGGAACGAATCGTTCGGCGAACTGCGGCGGAGAAGGAGCGAACCGCTGGACGAGGAGACGGTCTGGAACGGTCCGCCACCCGATGAAGCGCTGGCGGCGAAGGACCGGAACGCGGCGGTGATGGCGGCGCTGGACGCCCTCTATCCATCGTTCCGGGAGGTGATCGTGCTGCGCGAGTTCGAGCAGCTGTCGTACGACGAGATCGCCGCGGTGACCGGAACGACGGTGCCGTCCGTGAAGTCCCGGTTGTTCAAAGCGCGGAAGGCGATGGCCGGAGCGCTCACGTCATTGATATCGGAGGAACGACGATGAAGCAGTATGAACATCCAGAAGAATCCATCAGCGCGTACATCGACGGCGAACTGCCGGAAGAGGAGACGCGGAACCTCTTCCGCCATCTCGGCACCTGCGGAGAATGCCGCGGTACGCTGTCGTCCCTGCTCCGGCTGCGGAGTTCGCTGCTTGCCGCCGAGAGGGAGGAGCGGAGTTCCGTCGTCCGCCGGCTGAGCCTGTCCTACCCCGCGGCCGCTGCGGCGGCCGTTCTCATCGTCGCCGCCACGATGGCGGTCGCATCGCTCACCGGCGGCTCCGCAGCGTCGCCGCCGGTGCGCACCGCGTACACCGCCGCTCAGCCCCTTCCCGCCGTCTATGTCATCGAACCGCACACGCCGGAATCGTACCGTACCCAATAATCACGAGGTCACTATGAAACGTACCGCATCCATCTTCACCGCTCTCCTGCTGTTGTTCACCCTTCTTCCGGCCGCCGGCGATTCGCCCGGCACCGTCATCGGCACGGTCATCGACGTCGAGACCCGCGCTCCGATCGCCTCGGCCACAGTGTCGCTCATGGGTACCGGGTTCACGGCGAAGAGCGGCCGTGACGGACAGTTCCGCATCGACGGAATTCCCGAAGGGTTCTACCAGGTCAAAGCCGAGGCCGCGTCGTACGAGCCGCATGTCATGAACAATCTGTACATCGGAGGAGGGAGCGGGAAAGTGACCGCCTTCTTCACACTCGCGTCGGCGGAACGGACGAAGGAGGCTGGAGAAGTGGACGTACAGCCCTCGCCCATCCAGCCGTTCATCGCACCGAAGTATCCGGAAGAGGCCCGTAAGAAAGGGATCGAAGGGACGGTGTTCGTAAAGATGCTCGTTTCGGAGAAGGGGGAGGTGAAGAACGCGCAGGTGATCCAGACGGACGCCGAAGTGCTGAACCAGGCGAGCATCGAAGCGGCGATGAAGTGGCGCTTCACGCCGGGGGGAAAGAACGGCAAGCCGGTGTCGACATGGATCGTCCTTCCGTTCAAGTTCAAGCTCAATCCGGACGATGTGAAGCCGAAGAACTGACCGTGCACCGCTTGACAACGAAACAGGACGCCGCGGCGTCCTGTTTCGTTGTACGGTCCGGAGACAGGAGCGTCAGCCGATGACCCGTAGATACTCTTCCAGCGAGATCACCCCCGCCATCAGCTTCTTCGCGGCGTCGAACCGGAGCGATTCGAAACCGCGCCGCGCCGCCGTCTCGCGCAGGACGACCGGCGAGGCCTGTTTGTAGATGAGGTCGCGCAGTTCTTCGTCCACCATGAGCACTTCGTGGATGGCGATCCGGCCGAGGTGGCCGTCCCCGCCGCAGTACTCGCATCCCTTTCCCTTGAAGAGCGTGACCGCATCCCCCAGCTGGCTCAGTCCGGCCGCGTGGAGCTGGTGTTCGGTCGGTTTGTAGGGGGTCTTGCAGAACTTGCAGACCCGCCGCGCGAGCTGCTGGAACACGATGCCGTTGATGATGGGGGCGAGCCACGACGGGGGGATGTCGAAACTGACGAGGCGGGGGATGACCGACATGGCGTCGCTCGCCAGCACGGTGCTGATGACCATGTTGCCGGTGAGGGTCGCTTCGGCGGCGGCCCGTCCGGCGGCCGGTTCGTTGATGCTGCCGACGAAGATGACGTCCGGATGCTGGCGGAGCACCGCGCGCATCGACGTGGGATAGTCCATCTTCTGTTCGGGGTCGATCTCGACCTGACTGGCGAAGTTGAGACGGAACTCGACCGGGTTCTCGATGGTCATGATGCTCTTCTGCGCGTCGCGCAGACCGGCCAGCAGGGCGTACGCGGTGGTGCTAACGCCGGAGCCGGAGGGACCGGCGATCATCATCAGGCCGCGCGGGCGGTTGATGAGGGAGCGGACGCGCGCCAGGTTCTCGCCCGAAAAGCCGAGCTCCTGCATGTCCATGATCCCCTGTCCCTTCCGCACGATACGGATGGCGTACCGTTCGCCTTCGAGGGTGGGGAGGGTGTTGACGCGGAAGTCGAACTGGAACGGACCGATGTTCTGCGAGTAGCGGCCGTCCTGCGCCTTCTTCTTGTCGAAGAGCTTCAGGCTGCCGCGCGTACGGAGCACGTTGCAGACGGTCTCGATCATCTCGCGGGGGAACGAGGCGTAGTGGACGAGCACGCCGTCCACGCTGAAGCGCACGCGAAGTTCCGATTCCATCGGTTCGAGGTAGATGTCCGTGGCGCCCATCTTGATGCCGCGCACCACGAGCTCGTCCACGATGATGTCGATGTTGGGCATCTTGCCGGAGTGGAAGATCTCGTAGACCTTCTCCTTCGGCTTGCTCTTCAGGTCGATGGTCTCGAGGGGGAACTTGGAGGGGAGTGTCTGGTACTCCGCCAGTTTCTTGTCCAGTCCCATCGTGAGCACGGAGAGCATCGCGGAGCGGGGGACGACGACCGGAACGATGAAGGCCTTGGTCTCGTTCCGCATCGCTTCGACGGCGTCCTTGTACGGCGGAGCGGTGAAGGCGACGGTGAGTTCGATGCCGCTGCGGATGATGGGGAGGGCGTTGAAGCGTTTGAGGAACGAATCCTTCATCTGCTTGTCCGAGAACGAGACCATCGACTCGGTCAGGCGGAGGAGCGGCACGTTGCATTCCTCCGCGATGGCGGCGGCCACCGCCTCTTCGTCCACGCCGAGCGTATCCACGAGCAGGTCGGTGCTCGGTTTCGCGTCCGGGGCGGACATGCCGCGCTGGAACTTCTCGATGCGCGTCTTGTCCAGATGCCCCTTCGTCATCAGCAGACGGACGAGGCGGATGTCTTCATCTTTGATCATGGGTCATCCGAAGAGTTTGTCGATGTCGGTCTGGGTCACCGATGCATTGCTCTCTCCGGCGACGGAGCGCCGGTTGATGTCGAGCAGCACCCCGAGTTCGTGGTCGGAGAAGTGGCCGGGAGGGGCGAGGAGGGTGGAATGGTCCGGCAGCGGCGCGGCGGTGCCGAACTTGGCGCCGCAACCGGCGCAGTAGCGGGCGCCGTCCGGGCTTTCCTGGGAACAGGCGGGACACTTCATGGCGTCAGGCCCTCCACGTTGAGGAACTTCTGGATGATCTCGACCACTTTCGCCTGCGTGTACGGTTTCACCAGATAGAAGCTCGCCCCGCGCTCTTTCGCCTCCTTCACCACTTCGATGGAGGTGACGGCGGAGAGCATCACCACCACCGCATCGGGGCGGAGTTCGCGCATGCGGCTGAGCGCTTCGAGGCCGTTCATTTTCGGCATCAGGTTGTCGAGGAACACGATGGAAGGGTTCGTCTTCTGGAACTGTTCGACCCCTTCCTCGCCGTTGGAGGCCATCACGACCGTGCCGATGCCCAGTTTCTTGAGCGTCACGGCGAAGAGGGCGCGGATGTGCTCGGAATCGTCGACGATGAGGACCGTTACATCTTCCTTTTTCATGGGGATATTCCGTCGTTCTGCGGTGGCGGTGGTCCGGACCCGGAGGGGTTCGGGGGATTGTCGTCGTGTCGTTATAATAGTAGAAAGAAATCGTCCGGAATGCAACCGGTCCGCCGATGCCGAGGGCGTTCCTTGAAACTCTCCGATATTTTACGCATTTTGCAGTAGGGACGTCACTCGCGTCCCATTTTTTTCTTATGCGCACATCCACCGTCAAACGAACAACGAAAGAGACCGACATCTCGGTCACCGTCGCCATCGACGGCACAGGCCGTTCCACCGCGTCGACCGGCATCGGATTCCTCGACCATATGCTGGACCTGACCGCCAAGCACGGCCAGTTCGATATCACCGTTTCGTGCCGCGGGGACCTGCATGTGGACGACCACCATACCACCGAGGATGTCGGCATCGCGCTCGGACGGGCGTTCGCCCAGGCCCTCGGTGAGAAGAAGGGGATCGCGCGGTACGGCGCGGCGTACGTTCCGATGGACGAAGCGCTCGCGCGCTGCGTGGTGGACCTGAGCGGACGTTCCGCGCTGGTGTTCCGGGCGGAGTTCAACCGGAAGAAGGTGGGGGACCTCTCCACCGAGATGGTGGAGCACTTCTTCCAGTCCGTCGCCGACAACCTGAAGGCCAACGTGCACCTGGAAGTGCTCTACGGACGGAACACCCATCATAAGATCGAGGCGCTGTTCAAGGCGTTCGCCCGCGCGATGCGCCAGGCGTGCGCCGCCGACCCCGGCGTGAAAGGTGTCCTCTCCACCAAGGGGACCCTGTGACCGGGGGAAGGACGCCGCGTCCATGATCGGCATCGTCGACTACCATCTGAACAATCTCCGCTCGGTGCAGAAGGCGTTCGAGAAGGCGGGGGCGCCGTCGTTCATCTCGGACGACCCCGACCGTCTGCGCGCGGCGGAACGGCTCGTGCTCCCCGGCGTCGGCGCGTTCGGCAGCGCGATGAAGAACCTCGAGGAGCTCGGACTCCGTTCCGTGCTCGACGGTCACGTCCGCGCCGGCCGTCCGCTGCTCGGCATCTGCCTCGGCATGCAGCTCCTCTTCACGCGCAGCAGCGAACACGGCGAGCATGCGGGACTGGACTACATCGCCGGTGACGTGACGGCGTTCCCCACGTCGGTGAAAGTGCCGCACATGGGATGGAACCAGGTGGAATGGACCGCGCCGACGGCGATGGCGGAGGGGGTCCCGGCCGGGAGCTTCGTGTACTTCGTGCATTCGTACGTCGTCCGGCCCCGCGGCGCCGAGACGGTGGCGGTGACCGAGTACGCCGGACGGTTCACCTCCGTCGTGCAGCGGGGGAACATCGTCGGCATCCAGTTCCATCCGGAGAAGAGCCAGGCGGCCGGACTGCGCCTGCTGAAGAACTTTGCCGCGCTGGCGTGACCGCCGCGCGAAGGACGACACCATGATCCTCATCCTCCCCGCCATCGACATCAAGGACGGTCGCTGCGTCCGGCTCGTGCAGGGCGCACCCGGCACCGAGACCATCTACTCCGACGATCCGGTGCGGATGGCCGTGCTCTGGCGCGGCGAGAACGCGAAGACGCTGCATGTGGTGGACCTTGACGGCGCGTTCGAAGGGCGGATGAAGAACCTTGATACGCTCCGCCGGATGATCCAGGCCGTCGATATTCCGGTGCAGATCGGCGGGGGGATCCGGACGTACGACCAGGTGAAACAGCTGCTCGAGCTCGGACTGTACCGCGTCGTCATCGGCACCGCGGCCATCGACGACCCCGACCTGGTGGCGCGCTGCGTCAAGGACTTCGGCGCCCGCAAGATCGTGGTGGGCATCGATGCCAAGAACGGCGTGGTGATGACGAAGGGATGGCAGGAGAACACGGGCATCGAAGCGGTGTCACTGGCGCTCAACATGAAGGCGCTCGGCGTCTGCCGCATCGTCTATACGGACATCACGCGCGACGGCATGCTCACCGGTCCGAACTTCGAGGCGACGAAGCACATCGCGCAGAAGAGCGGGCTCCGGATCACCGCCTCCGGCGGCGTCGCAGGGTACGAGGACCTCGTCCGCCTGCAGGAGCTCGAACCGTTCGGCGTCGATTCGGTCATCATCGGCAAGGCGCTGTACGAGAACCGCTTCTCCTGCCAGGCGCTCTGGCGGGCGAACGAACGGGAACTCGACGACCTCGGTCCCACCCGGCGCATCTGACGGCCTCATGCTCGCGAAGCGCATCATACCGTGTCTGGACGTGGACCGCGGCCGCGTGGTCAAAGGGACGAACTTCGTCGGACTCGTGGACGCGGGGGACCCGGTGGAGCAGGCGGCCTTCTACGATGCCGAAGGGGCGGACGAGCTCATCTTCCTCGACATCACCGCCTCCTCCGACGGACGCGACACGATGCTGGACGTCGTCCGCCGCACCGCCGAAACGGTCTCCATCCCGTTCACCATCGGCGGAGGCATCCGCACCACGGACGACATGCGCACGATGCTGCGCAGCGGCGCGGACAAGGTGAGCATCAACTCCGCCGCGGTGAAGGAGCCGGAGCTCATCACGCGCGGCGCGGAGCGGTTCGGCACGCAGTGCATCGTGGTCGCCATCGACGCGAAACGAACGGGGCCGGGACGGTGGACGGTCTTCACCCACGGCGGTCGCACCGCCACGCCGCTGGACGCGGTGGAGTGGGCGCGGCGCGCGGAATCGCTCGGCGCCGGCGAGATCCTCCTCACCAGCATGGACCGCGACGGCACCAAGGACGGGTACGACATCGACCTTCTGAAGGCGGTCTGCTCCTCCGTCTCCGTTCCGGTCATCGCCAGCGGCGGCGCCGGAACGCTCGAGCATCTCTACCGGGCGTTCGCGGACGCGGACGCGGACGCCGTGCTGGCGGCCTCCATCTTCCATTTCCGCGAGTACACCATCGCCCAGGCGAAGGAGTATCTCCGGGAACGCACCATCGTCATCCGCACGCCGGCGGAGACGGCATCGTAGGAACCGTATGACGCTTCTCGACACCGTACAGTACGACGCGAACGGCCTCATCCCCGCCATCGCGCAGGACCATGACACCGGCGACGTGCTGATGATGGCATGGATGAACCGCGAAAGCCTTGAAGAGACCGTGCGGACCGGACGCGCCGTGTACTGGAGCCGCTCCCGGAAGCGGCTGTGGCGCAAGGGGGAGGAATCGGGCAACGTGCAGCTCGTGAAGTCGGTCCATCTGGACTGCGACAGCGACGTGCTGCTGCTGAAGGTCGACCAGGTGGGGGGAGCGGCGTGTCACACCGGACACCGGAGCTGTTTCTACCGCCGGGTGACCGACGGCGGGAACGGCTTCACGGAATCGAACGACATCGTCTTCGACCCGGCGGCCGTCTACAAGAAATGAAGTTCACGCTCATCGGACATCTCTGCGTCGACGTCATCCGCCGGACGGACGGGACGGAAGAACGGCTCTTCGGCGGCATCTATCACGCCGTCGCGGCGCTGTCGCGGCTCGCGGGGGAACGGGACACCGTCGTTCCGGTCTTCGGCGCCGGCCGGGAGGACCTCGCCGCGCTCAGCGAACGCTTCGCCTCCTTCGGCAACGTCGACACCGCCGGACTGTTCGAGCTCGAACAGGGGTCCGGCATCGTGCGGTACGACGAGGCGCATCCCGGCGAACGGGTGGAGAACATCGCCCCTCCCGTCCCGTTCGACCGCATCCGGAAGTTCCTCTCCGCCGACGGCATCTACGTGAACATGATCTCGGGGCAGGACATCTCGCTCGAGACCCTCGACCGCATCCGGCTCGAGGTGCGGAGCCGTAAAGTGCCCGTCCATCTGGACCTCCATTGTCTCACGCTCGGCGTGAACCCGGACGGTACGCGGTTCCGGCGTGCGGTGAGCGACTGGCGCCGCTGGTGCTTCATGACCGACAGCGTGCAGATGAACCAGGAGGAGGCGCAGGGCATCACCATGGAGCATTGGGACGACAACTCCTTCGCGAAACAGATGATGCCGCTCATGGTGAAGGCGTTCATCATCACCCGCGGAGGCGACGGCGTGACCGTGTACCAGGACGAACACAAGACCCTCCGCCGCACCGACATCACCGACGGCGCGAACCCTGCTCCCGTTTCCACCGTCGGCAGCGGCGACATCTTCGGGGCGGCGTTCCTGTTCGCCGCGGCGAAGAAGCGGGACCCTATCACGGCGGCGCGGTACGCGCACACCGTCGCATCGTACAGCACGCGGTTCCCTCTCGACACCAAGCATGCGGAACTGACGGCGGTCCGGGACCTGCCGTGAAACGGGTGCTCGTCTGCGGAAGCAACGGACTGCTGGGACAACATCTGGCGCTCCTGTTCCACCGCACACCGGGCACGGAGGTGCTGCACACCTCGCGGCAGCGGTCGTTCATCCTTTCGGGGATGATGGCGGACTATACGCAGCTGGACCTTGAGGTGCGCGGGGATGTGAAGAGCCTCGTGACGAGCTACCGGCCGGACGTCATCGTCAACGCCGCGGCGATGTCCAACGTGGACGCCTGTGAGACCGAACGGGAGTCCGCCTGGCGCGCGAACGTCACCGCGGTGGAGCATCTCGTGGAGGCGGCGCGCCGCATCGGCGCGAAGCTGGTCCATCTCTCCACCGACTACGTGTTCGACGGACGGACGGGGAGCTACGGCGAAGGGGACCGGCCGAATCCGGTCAACTACTACGGCAGGACGAAGCTCGCCGGCGAGAACGCCGTGCTGGCAGGGGGCGTTCCGTACGCCATCCTGCGGACGCAGCTGCTGTACGGCGTCGGTGTGAACGTGAAGAGCGACTTCGGCCTCTGGGCGGTCCGGCAGCTGCGGAGCGGCGCCGTCATCCGCTGCGCCGACGACCAGATCTGCAATCCCACGGCGGTCACGGACCTCGCCGCGGCCGTCCGGACCGCGGCGCTCGGGGAGGCGTCCGGCGTCTTCCATGTGAGCGGACCGGAACCGCTCAGCCGGTACGGGTTCGCGCTCATTGCGGCCGGGGTGTTCGGATACGACGCTTCGCTCATCACCAAAGTGCGCTCCGCCGATCTTGTGCAGAAGGCGGTGCGGCCTCTCAACACGTCGTTCTCCATCGCCAAGGCGCGCGCAGCATTGGACTACCATCCGATGACCGCGGCGCAGGGGCTGGAAGAGATGCGACGGGAACTCACGGGAATCAGTCTGAACTGACATGAACAACACCCTCATCATGTTCGCCATTGCGGCGGCGTTCACGGCGTTCTCCTGCGCGCCGTCGAAAGAGACGGCTGCGGAGGTCCCCGGCGCCGCGCCCGCTCCCATCACGGCCTCCTTCACCATGCTGACCGTCAACCTCGGCCACGGGCTGAAGGACAAGACCGACGTCCGCGCGTTCGCGGAGTGGGTGAAGAAGAGCGGCGCGGAGGTGGTGGCGGTGCAGCAGATCGAGCGGGCCACCGATTCGAAGCCCGGGTTCGACGCCTACATGGAGCTGCTGAAACGGCTCGACATGCGCGGCACGTTCGCCAAGGCGCGGTACTATCAGGGATGGGATTCCGGCAACGCGCTCTTCTGCCTCTATCCGATGCTGCAGTCCAACGTGTTCCCCATCCCCACCGGCAAGGGGAAGGTGCGGCGGGCGATGTCGTTCGCCGTGTTCGAACTCGGACTGAAGTCCGTCGCGTTCGCTTCGGTGGACCTGGACGAGGAGGACCTGGGAGAGCGGGCGAAGCAGGTGTATGAGATCATCGCCGTCCAGCGGACGATGGAGGAGCAGCCGATGGTGCTCGCCGGACAGTTCGGCGAACCGGCGGGCGGCAAGGCGACCGCGCGGCTGAGCGGGCGGTACACCGCGGCGAATCCGCTCGCCGAGAACCTCCGCGGCGTCCGCCAGCATCTGTACGTGCCGACCGGCGCGCGGATGGAGGTGACCGCCGTCCAGCGTCTCGACTACGCGCCGCTCCAGCAGACCGCCCTCCTGGCGACCATCACCGTCCGTCAATGACATCATCATCATCACGCAGGGAACGACACCATGCTCGACCTTAAGTACATCCGCGACAACGTCACGCTGGTCAAGAACGGCATCGCCGCGAAACGCGCCGACGACAACATCGACGAGATCCTCCGCGTCGACGAACAGCGCCGCACGCTCATCGGCGAAGGGGAGGGACTGAAGGCGAAACGGAACGAGGTCTCCGCGAAGGTGGGACAGATGAAGAAGACGGGGGAGAACGCGGACGCCGTCATCGAGGAGATGAACGCGGTGAAGACGCGCATCCAGCAGATCGACGACGAGCTCCGCGCGGTGGAGGAGCGGCTGGAAGGGCTCCTGCTGACCGTGCCCAACGTCCCGCATCCCTCGGTGCCCGTCGGCGCCGTTCCGGAGGACAATGTGACGGTGCTCGAGTGGGGTGAGAAGCCCCCCGCGGACGTTCCGCTCAAGCCCCATTGGGAACTCCCGGTGGTGAAGCAGGTCATCGACTTCGACCGCGGGTCCAAGGTCGCCGGCGCCGGATTCCCGTTCTACGTCGGCAAGGCCGCCCAATTGCAGCGGGCGCTCATCAACTTCTTCCTTGACCAGGCCGCCGAGCGCGGATACACCGAACTCCAGGCGCCGGTCGTGGTGAACAAGGACAGCGCCCGCGGGACGGGACAGATCCCGGACAAGGAGGACATGATGTACGTCGCCACCCGCGACGACCTGTACCTCATCCCCACCGCCGAAGTGCCCGTGACCAACTTCCACCGCAAAGAGACCTTCGAGGAGAAGGAACTCCCGGTGAAGTACTGCGGCTACACTCCCTGCTTCCGTCGGGAGGCCGGTTCGTACGGGAAGGACGTGCGGGGGCTCAACCGTCTCCACCAGTTCGATAAGGTGGAACTGGTGAAGTTCGTCCATCCGTCCGCTTCGTACGACGAACTGGAATCGCTGCGAGGGGACGCGGAAGGTCTGCTCCGGCTGCTGGAACTGCCGTACCGCGTGCTGCTGATGTGCACGGGGGACATGGGATTCACCCAGACGAAGAAATACGACCTCGAGGTGTGGGCGGGCGGACAGCGGAAGTGGCTGGAGGTCTCCTCCTGCAGCAACTTCGAGACCTTCCAGGCGCGCCGGATGAACATCCGGTTCCGTTCGAAGGAGACCGGCAAACCGGAGTTCGTGCACACGCTCAACGGGTCCGGCCTCGCGCTGCCGCGCATCGTCGCGGCCATCCTCGAGAACGGACAGACGCCCGAAGGGAAGGTCATCGTGCCGAAGGTGCTCCAGCCGTACACCAAATTCGCCGTCATCGAATGAAGCCCCTCTTCCGGCTGCTGCCGTACCTCTCCCGGTACCGGACCACCCTGCTGTGGGGTCTGGCGGCGGTCGTCGTTTCGAACGTCTTCTCCGTCGCGGCGCCGTGGATCATCGGCGACGCCGTGGACCGGCTGAAGGAGGGACTGGAGCACGGCACGCTCGCCCACAACGACCTGCTGTGGTACGCCGGCCTCATCGTGGGAGCCGCCGCGCTCGCCGGCGTCATGCTCTTCCTCACCCGCCAGACCATCATCGTGGTGTCGCGCCGCATCGAGTACGACCTGCGGAACGACTTCCTGACGCACGTCCAGCGCCTTCCGTACCGCTTCTTCCAGAACACCCCCACGGGCGACCTGATGGCGCTCGCCACCAACGACATCAGCGCCGTCCGGAACGTGCTCGGCCCCGGCATCATGTACCCGGCGGACACGCTCATGACCCTGTCGATGTCGCTGGTGCTGATGTTCATCAAGGACTGGCAGCTCACCCTCCTCGCGCTCGTGCCGATGCCCTTCGTCTCGCTGGCGGTGTACCGCCTCGGCAAGGTCATCCATGCGAAGTTCAACGAACGGCAGGAGCAGTACGCGCTGCTCACCACGCGCGCGCAGGAGAACCTCTCCGGCGCCCGGGTGGTGAAGGCGTACGTCCGCGAGGAGCACGAGACCGAACAGTTCCGCACGGTGAGCTGGGAGTACTTCCGCAAGAACCTCGTCCTCGCCCGGACACAGTCCGTGATGTGGCCCCTCATGTTCGTGCTGGTCGGGCTCTCGCTGCTCATCACCGTGTACGTGGGGGGGCTGAAGGTCATCAACGGCACGATGACCATCGGAACGCTCACCGCGTTCTTCACCTACCTCTCGCTCCTCATCTGGCCGATGATCGCGTTCGGCTGGGTCATCAACATGTGGCAGCAGGGGTCCGCCTCCATGCTCCGACTGGCGAAGATCTTCGACACGGTGCCGGACATCCGCGACACCGAGCGGACGGACCGTTCCATCACGTCCGTCGGCGGCCAGGTCGAGTTCCGGAACGTCACGTTCACGCACGACGGTGCGGCGTCCCCCGCGCTCGCCGGCATCTCGCTGACCGTGCCGCAGGGGAGCGTGCTCGCGGTGGTCGGATACACCGGGGCCGGCAAGAGCACGCTCGTGAACCTCATCCCGAGGCTCTACGAGGCAACGGACGGGGAGGTGCTCATCGACGGCGTGGACGTGCGGCGCATCCCGCTCGAGGTGCTGCGGCGGAACATCGGATACGTGCCGCAGGAGACCTTCCTTTTCTCCGACTCCATCGCCGAGAACATCCGCTACGGCGACGACGACGCGTCCGCCGAGCTCATCCGGGAGGCGGCGGAGATCTCGCAACTGGCGCGCGACGTGGCGGACTTCCCGCAGCGGTTCGACACGGTGCTGGGTGAACGGGGCATCACCCTGTCCGGCGGACAGAAACAGCGCGCCAGCATCGCCCGCGCCGTGCTCCGCCGGCCGGCCATCCTCATCCTGGACGACGCGCTCTCCGCGGTGGACACCCACACCGAGGCCGAAGTGCTCACGCGGCTCCGCGCCCTGATGAAAGGGCGGACGAGCATCATCATCGCCCACCGCATCTCGACCGTGCAGCTCGCGGACCAGATCGTAGTGCTGGACAAGGGGCGCATCGCCGAACGGGGCACGCACGACGAACTCACGGCGCTCGGCGGCATCTACGCCGGCCTCCACCGGAAGCAGCAGCTGGAACGGGAACTCGAGGAGCTCTGATGGCCATCCAGGACGACGACATCCTCGGCAAAGCGTACGACGCGCAGCTCATGCGCCGCCTCATCCGCTACCTCCGTCCGTACCGGTGGCAGGTGGGGCTGGCCATCCTGCTCTCCGTCGCGGTCTCCGGACTGGAGGCGGTCCGCCCGTACTTCACCAAGATCGCGGTGGACGTCCACATCGCGCAGAAGGACGCCGACGGCCTGCTGCGGCTGACGCTCCTCTTCTTCGTCCTGCTCGTGCTCCGCGGCGTGGTGCAGTACTACAACGCCTACGTCACGCAGAAGATCGGACAGCACACCATCTTCGACCTGCGGATGGAGCTCTTCCGCCACCTGCAGCGCCTCTCGCTCCGTTTCTACGACCGCAACCCCATCGGCCGGCTCATCACCCGCGTGACGAACGACGTGGAGGTACTGAACGAAATGTTCTCCTCCGGCATCGTCATGGTGTTCAGCGACGTCTTCATGATCGTCGGCATCCTCTGGTTCATGTTCGCGATGAACTGGCAGCTGGCGCTCCTTTCCCTCAGCGTGCTCCCGTTCCTCTTCTACGGCACCTTCCTCTTCCGGCGGAAGGCGCGCGACGCGTACCGCGAGGTGCGGCTCTACATCGCCCGCATCAACACCTTCATGCAGGAGCACATCACCGGCATGCTGGTGGACCAGATCTTCGGCCGTGAACGCCGCGCGTTCGAGGAGTTCGAACGGCACAACGCCGGCCACCGCGAGGCGAACATCCGCTCCATCTTCTACTACGCCGTCTTCTATCCCGTGGTGGACCTGATCGGCGCGGCGGCCGTGGGGCTCATCATCTGGTACGCCGGCGGCAACGCGCTGGACGGCACCGTCACCATCGGCACCGTGATGGCCTTCCTGCAGTTCAACGAGATGTTCTGGCGCCCCATCCGCGACCTCTCGGAGAAGTACAACATCATGCAGACCGCGATGGCGTCGTCCGAGCGCATCTTCAAACTGCTGGACGACCGGACGTTCATCCCCGAACCGGCGGCGACGGTGCCGCTCGGCGCGGTGAAGGGGCGCATCGAGTTCCGGAACGTCTGGTTCGCGTACAGCGGGGAGGACTGGGTGCTGAAGGACGTCTCGTTCGTCATCGAGCCGGGCCGCACCGCCGCGTTCGTCGGTCACACGGGGGCCGGCAAGACCACCATCATCAACCTGCTCTCGCGGTTCTACGACGTGCAACGGGGCGAGATCCTCGTGGACGGCGTGAACGTGCGCGACGCGGCGCTGCCGGAGCTCCGCCGTCACATCGCGGTGGTGCTGCAGGACGTCTTCCTCTTCTCGGGCGACGTGAAGGGGAACATCGGGCTCGGCGCCGCCCACATCACGCCGGAACGCATCCGCGCCGCGGCGGCGATGGTGGGGGTGGACCGGTTCATCGATACGCTCCCCGGCGGATACGACGCCGAGGTGAAGGAGCGCGGCGCCACCTTCTCCGTCGGCCAGAAGCAGCTCCTGTCGTTCGCCCGCGCGCTCGCCTTCGACCCGCGCATCCTGGTGCTGGACGAGGCCACCTCGAGCGTCGACACCGAAACGGAGATCCTCATCCAGCGCGCCATCCGCACATTGCTCGCGGACCGCACCGCCATCGTCATCGCGCACCGCCTCTCCACCATCCAGACCGCGGACATCATCATCGTGATGCACAAGGGGGAGGTCCGCGAACGGGGTTCGCACCAGGAACTGCTGGCGCAGAAGGGGATCTACCACCGGCTCTACCAGCTCCAGTACAAGGAACAGGAACCGTCCTGACCCGGCCTGCGCGCCTTGCCTCTCCACGCCGTTTTCTGTACCTTCCTCACACGACTCACCGGAACCAACCGTATCGGAACGTCATGAGCCAGCAGCAGAAGATCGTCACCCTCGAACGCCACATCATCGAGATGGAGCGCCAGCACCCCGGCGCGAGCGGGAACTTCTCGAACATCCTCCGCGACCTCTCGCTGGCCGTCAAGATCATCTGGCGCGAAGTGAGCAAGGCGGGCCTCGTCAACATCCTCGGCGCGGCCGGCACGCAGAACGTCTCCGGCGACGCGGTGAAGAAGCTCGACGTCTTCGCCGACGAGACCATCTACAAGGCGATGGACCACGGCGGGCACCTGTGCGTGATGGCGTCCGAGGAGCACGAGAACATCGTCCGTATCCCGGCCCAGTACCCCAAAGGGAAGTACGTGCTGCTGTTCGACCCGCTGGACGGTTCCGGCAACATCGACGCCAACGTGAGCATCGGCACCATCTTCTCCATCTACCGGCGCATCTCGACGGGCGGCGACGGGACGCTGGAGGACGTGCTGCAGCCCGGCTACAAGCAGATCGCCGCCGGTTACGTCGTCTTCGGTTCGAGCACGATGCTCGTCTACACCGCCGGTGACGGCGTACACGGCTTCACCCTGGACCCGAGCATCGGCGAGTTCCTGCTCTCCCACGAGAACATCCGCATCCCGAAGAGGGGGAAGATCTACAGCGTGAACGAGGGGAACTACAAGTGGTGGGAGGGGGGCGTGAAGAAGTACATCAAGTACTTGCAGGAGGAGGACGGAGAGACCGGAAGGCCGTACACCAGCCGGTACATCGGGTCCCTCGTCGCGGACTTCCACCGCAACCTGCTCTACGGCGGCATCTATCTCTACCCCGGAGATTCGCGCAACCGGAACGGCAAGCTCCGGCTCATGTACGAGAACAATCCGCTGGCGTTCATCTGCGAACAGGCGGGGGGACGGGCCATCGACGGGACGAAACGCATCCTGGACGTGGTCCCGACGGAACTGCATCAGCGGACGCCGCTCTTCATCGGCAGCGAAGAGGATGTGACCATCTGTGAGCGGTTCCTGCGGGAGGGATGAGACGGAGGGACGGGCTCCAATGAAAAACCCCCGCGGTGCGGGGGTTTTTCATGTACGGACCGTGATATCGTTCAGCGGAGCTTCGCGCGGGCGCGGCCGGCGTATTCGCTCGTCGGATACTGTTCCGCCAGTTTCTTGTACTCGGTCAGCGCCTTCTCCTTCTCTCCCATCCGTTCGAAGCACTGCGCGATGATGAGCTGGGCGTCGTCCTTCTTCTCCGAGAAGCGGTAATTGCCCACCTGCCGGAGATGTTCGAGCGCGTTCTGATACTGCTTCATCTGGAAGTAGCTCAGGCCGATCCAGTAGTGGCAGTTGTCCGCGTAGTCGTCCTTGATGCCGGTGTTCAGCAGTGTCTGGAACTCCGAGACGGCGTCCGCATACGCCTTGGCGTTGAACTTCGCGACAGAGGCCTTGTAGGCGCGCACCTCTTCGGACGAGGATCGTCCGGGGGCGGATGCGGTGCGGGCGGGACGGACCGGAGCGGGTTTCTCGGCCTGCTGCTGTTTCAGAGCCTGGTTGGCCGCTTCAAGGTCCGAGATCTTCGCCTGCAGGTCGCGGTTGTTCTGTTCGGTGGAGGTGAGCTGGTCCTTCAGCTGGATGTTCTCGGTCTTCAATCCGTCGATCTCGGACTGCAGCTGCTCCTTGCTCGGACCTTCCGGCTGCTCCTGTACCGGCTCGGGAGCCGGAACGGCGGTCTCCGCCGGTGCTTCCGCCGGCGCCTCTTCCGCCGGGACCTCTTCCGTCTCAGCAGGGACCTCTTCACTGAAACCGGTATCGGTCACCATCTCGTCTTCGGACATCGCCTCTTCGGAACTTCCGCAGCCGACATACGCGAGGGAGAACACCGCGATGGCCGCCAGGACCAGAAGGGAACGGAGCGATACGGTCGGATTCATGATTCCTCCAATGAAAAGGTCTTCGGGTGATGGAACACGTAGCGTTAATGTATTAAGTGCGTGTTACAAAGTCAAGGTTCCTTTTTACACACCGCTTTAACTTTCATCGCTAAGTGATGCTGTATCACGCCGATGAGGCGGTCCGGAACGCCGTCCTGGTGCTTCGATTGGTGGCGCATGTCACAGATTTCATTCACATAATCCACCGCCACGAACCGTCCGTTCAGCGTCAGCGCGATCTCGGTGGAGAAGAAATCGAGCCGGCAGATGCGCTGGATGGTGTGGACGATGTCCCGCAGCGGCGAGAGAGCATGCTTCTTTTCGTCGGTCTCGGTCAGGGTATGATACAGGTGGGTCTCGTTGTTCCACCAGCAGGGTATGACCGCCCCGAACGCGTAGAAGACCCGGAACCATCCGCGCCGCCCCTCCAGCACGGCCGGGACGATGGTCTCCTGCAGCAGGTAGATGTCGTCCTTGTGCGATTTCCGCGAGACGATGATCTCCTTCAGCGATTCCGCGCCGAGCACCACGCCGATGCCGCCGCCGGTGGTGTTGGCCGGCTTGATGATGAACGGGCGCCCGAGGTGCGCCAGTTCGGTGAGGCTCAGCTCCACCTCCTTCCGCTGCGCGTACGGCTTGATGATGATGCTGTACGGCACGTTCACCCCTTCGCCCAGGCAGGCAAGATGCATGTTCGCCTTGTCCTTGGCGTATTCGGTCATCGCGTAGGGATTGAAGATGTGCGTACGAGACGAGGCCAGCAGTCCGGCGAGAGGGAGGAACTCCTTGTCATCGTCCGATGCGCGGTCCAGGAAGGTACGGAACCGGAGACGCCCCGCCTTGAACCGGCGGGTGATGTCCCGGACATTGTGCGGTTCGATGCGGTACGTGGTCAGGCCGAGCTTCTGGCACTCCCGTTCGATGCCGTGCACGAAATCGGCGTCGAACTCCCAGTTCCAGGCGATCCCCAGGTCGTATGTGTCGATGCGCGGAGGCATGGTCGGAACCCCAATATATCAAATTCGGGGATGTCTTGGCACCGGAATTTCCGGCGGACGTTCAGTAGCGGTACGCTTCGCGGTGGTGGAAGATGGGGGAGGCCGAGGGGCGGTTGGAATAGTAGGCGGACTGGATGTACGGGAACGCCAGGGGGGCGTCCGTGCCGTCGTAGAACGTCACGCTCACATAGGCATGGGCGCTGACGAAGGAGGACCATGCGAGCGGGAAGACCTTTTCGTTCGGCGCGGTGAGCGAGTACTTCATTTCGACCTTCTTCAGGTCGTCGGCGCGGTAGGTGAACGCACGGGAGGCGGCGATGCCGGAATCGAGCGACACGTCGAACGTGTACGTGCGCGCGGTGCCGCGCTGCAGGTTGAACGCGAAGGCGAACTGGTACCGGCCGCTCATGTCGGAGACGAACTTCACCGGCGGCTGGAACGCGGTCATCATGCCGCCCCCCATCCCCACGTACGCGTGACCCGTCGCTTTGTGCACGATCCCTTCGATGTAACTGAAGTTCCCTTTCTCCGCCGGACCGAACGGAGCACCGGCCTCGTCCACGGGCGACATCGCGATGCGGTGCCGCGCCTCCTTCCGGTCCACCGACACGGGCGTGCGTCCCGACACCCGCAGTCCCTCTTTTACTACGTACGAACCGCCGAAGAAGGCGGTCACGGCGTCGTACGTCCCCTCGTTCACCACCAGCGTGGAGATGCGTCCCTTCGGTACGAACGTCGCGGCGTAGGTGCCGCCGTTGTGGACGAGCACCTGCCATGGCACTGTACTGAACTGCAGCTGCAGCACGTTCCCCTTGAAGAACGTGAAGGGGATGCGGACCGAGTCCCCCGCTCCGGTGCCGAGCAATGTTCCGGCCGTTCCGTCGGCGAACGAACGCCCGTTGGGGAGGTAGAGGTTGTTGACGGTCAGGGTGACGGCGATGCGGACGCTCCCGTTCGCCGGCACGGTTGCGGCGGCGGGTACGGCGGTGAGCGAGACGGCGGGATTGCCCGTCACGGCGGCGAACGCGTAGGTGCGCGGTTCGGCCGTTCTGTTCACGAGCGTTACGGTGTCCGACGCGCTCCAGGTCCCAGCGGACGGGTCGTCGAATCCGAAACTGAGCCCGGACGGTTCGGCGATGATCTCCGCCCGTATCGCGTCGGACATCTCCACCAGCCCGTTCCCCTGCGCGAAGAGGGGGAGTTTCAGGTCCTGTGCGCGGGAGAGGATGGCGTGCTTGAGTTCGGCCGCGCTCCACTCCGGATGGAGCTCCTTGAGCAGAGCCGCCGCCGCGGTGACGTACGGTGCGGCCATGGAGGTGCCGCTCATGACGGTGTAGCCGCCGCCGTTCTTCGCGGAACGGACGGCGCTCCCCGGCGCGACCACGTCCGGTTTGATGGCGTACGTGAGCGAGACCGGTCCTTTCGAACTGAAGGAGGCGACGGAACGTCCTTCCGACGCGCCGACGGTGAGCGCCTCCGCCGCGATACCGGGCGAAGTGACGGATTCGAACTCGCCCGCGTTCCCGGCGGCCGTCACCACGAGGATGCCGGCCCGAACGGCGCGGTTCACCGCTTCGCAGAGCACGTCGTTCGGGTCCGCGGAGGGGGAACCGAGGCTCATGTTGATGATGTCGACGCTGTCCGCCACCGCTCGTTCGATGGCGGCGATGACCGCCGCGGCTCCGCCGCTGCCTCGCGCGTCGAGCACCTTGTACGCGAAGAGCTCCGCTCCGCGGCCGGCGGACTGCAGTTCGGGCGAACGCCCGGCGATGATGCCGGCGACGTGCGTGCCGTGTCCGTTATCGTCCATCGGATCGGCGTCGTTGTTCACGAAATCGTATCCCCCCGCTACGGCGTATCCGGCGCCGAATCCGCCGCCGAACGCTTCATGCGCATAGTCGATGCCGGAGTCGATGACGCCGATGCGCACCCCTTTCCCGCTCGCGGCACTGACGGCGGTGCTCTGCGGCGGAGCGGCGGCCGTGACCGCGGCGGGGCTCCCCGTCACGGTCATGTCGTCGTACACGCGCTTCACGCCGTCGAGCGCTGCGATGCGTTCCGCGTCGTCCGCGTCCGCCTGCACCGCGACGGCGTTGAAGAGCAGCGTGAAGCTCCGGGTCACCGCGGCTTCGGGGGCGGTCGTGGCGATGCGCTGCCGCACGCCGGACTGGCTGGCGGTGACGGCCGCCGCGCTCCGGCGCTGCGCCGGACGCTGCAGAAGTGAAGGCTCGGTGAGTTCCACGATGTAGCTCCGCCGGGGGGCCGCGGCGGCGTCAGCGATGTTGAGGGAGGCTCCCGTGACGCCGGCCTGTACGACGCCGGACGTCGGGATGTTCGTCGTGCCGCTCTTCGTCGTCACGACCAGCTGCTGTGCCGGCGCGGCGAAGACGATGAGGAGCATATGGAGGAGGAGACGCTGCATATCACTTCATGGCGACCATCTTCTTCGTGTCGACCGTGACCGCACCGGACTTCGCGGTGGAGACCATGCGGTACACGTAGGTTCCGCTGGCCAGTCCGTTCTTCCCGAATCCGACGCTGTACGTTCCGGCCGCCTGGTTCGAATGTACCAATGTTTCGATCTCCCTGCCAGTGATATCATACACCGTGATGGTGACGTCCGATTCCTCGCTCACCGCGTAGCGGATGACCGTGGAACCGTTGAAGGGATTCGGATAGTTCTGTTCGAGCTTGAACGACGAGACGACCGGCGCAGAGGGACCGACCGACGTGGCCGCCTTCTGACCGACCACGAAGGTGTCGTTGCTGACCACCGCGAACGGGCTGGCGAAATTGGCGCTGCTGTACAGGCTCATGGCGTTGTTCTGGATGGTGAAGAAGGGGCTTTCGGCGATCTTACTCTGCGCACCGGCGGTCATCAGATCGAAGGTCTGGGCGCTCGCGAACTTGCTTGCGAAGAGGGTTGTGAGTATTATGGTCAGGAGGTATTTCATCGTTCGCTCTTGACCGTATTGATTTCACCCGCGGTGCCACGGGAAAAACCGGCCAGAACGAACGGTTTTCAGTCATTTTTTGGACGTCCCTCGAATTTTCTCACCTTTATTCTATGATTTTGTAGAAATTACATCGTCGAAAATGGACGAAAATCCCGAAAAACTGGCGCAGACGCATTACGAAAACTTCCCTGTCGGTTCCTTCTTGATACCCCGTGAGCTTCGCGGCGTCGTGCACAGGATCTATGCATTCGCACGGACGGCGGATGATTTCGCGGATGAAGGGGAGCGGAGCACCGAGGAACGGCTGCGGCTGCTGACGGATTGGGAGGAACGGCTCAAGAGCCATCTTCGCGGAGAGGGGGGCGGCGGATTCTTTGCGGACCTGGCAGCGGATGTGCGGACGCATGGATTGGACGCTCAATCGCTGTTCGATCTCATCACCGCCTTTAAAATGGATGCGGAGGGAAGAAGGTACCGGACCTTCGATGAACTGCGGGGATACTGCCGGTACTCCGCCGAACCGGTGGGACGGCTCATGCTGGACCTCTTCCGTGCGCGGTCGGCGGAGAACGACCGGATGTCCGATGACATCTGCACGGCGCTCCAGTTGACGAACTTCTGGCAGGATATTTCGGTTGATACAGCGCGGAATCGTCTCTATATTCCCCGTGACGAACTGACCGGTTTCGGTCTCTCCGAACAGGACCTGAGCGGCGGGACGGAAACGGAACGCTTCACGTCGCTGATGCGTTTGCAGGTGGAACGGACACGCGGGCTCTTCACGGCGGGCCGTCCGCTCATCGAAAGAGTGCCGAAGCGGTTCCGGCTGGAACTGGCGCTCACCTGGCACGGCGGCATGCGCATCCTGCGCCGTATCGAGCGGATGGGTCACGACACGCGGAAGCGCCGCCCCGCGCTCACGCTCCTCGACAAGGCGGCCATGCTCTTCACATCATTGCGGGATTGATGGAACACCTTCTCACAGCGGACATCGTCGACAAGAACAAGAGGAGCAATTTCTATTACTCCTTCCTGCTCCTGCCGAAGCCCAAACGCGAAGCGATGAACGTGTTGTACGCCTGGTGCCGCGTCGCCGACGACATCGTGGACGACGAGGGCCAGGTCTCGGCGAAACGCCAGCGTCTGCTCTCGTGGGCGAAGGAGTTCGAGAAGGGACTGGACGGCGCCTCGGCGTACGCCCTCGTGAACCGGCTCGCCGCCATCATCCGGCGGTTCAACATCCCGGCCGAACACTTCCGCGAGCTCATCCGCGGGATGGAGATGGACCTCCTCACGGTCCGCTATGCGACCTTCGCCGACCTGCGCGTATACTGCTACCGCGCCGCGTCGACGGTCGGGCTCATCAGCACCGAGATCTTCGGATACCACCGGGAGGAGGCGAAGGAGTACGCGGTGAACCTCGGCATCGCCCTGCAGCTCACCAACATCCTCCGCGACGTCGCCGCCGACGCGGCGAAGGGACGCATCTACCTTCCGAAGGAGGACATGGAACGGTTCGGGTACACCGAGGACGAACTGCTCGCCGGCGTGTACAACGGGCGTTTCCGCGCGCTCATGGAGTTCGAAGCGGGCCGCGCCCGCGCCCACTTCACCGAGGCGATGCGCCACCTCTCGGCCGAGGACCGGCCCCTCTTCATCGCCGCGCTCATCATGCAGGAGATCTACTTCCGCCTGCTGCAGAGCATCGAAAAGGCGGAGTACGATGTCTTCACCCACCGCATCCGCATCTCCACATTCCGTAAACTCCTCATCACCGCGCATGTCTGGCGGAACAACCGCTCGCGCTGACGCGCCGGACGTGCTCGTCATCGGCGGCGGTCTCGCCGGTCTGAGCGCCGCGGTACGCTGCCTTCAGGAAGGACGCACCGTTCTCCTCGCAGAGCGCCGCCCGTACCTCGGAGGGCGCGCCCGTTCGTTCCCGCACCCCGAAACGGGGGACGAGGTGGACAACGGTCAGCACCTCATGATGGGGTGCTACCATGCGTCGTTCCGGTTCCTTCGCACCATCGGTGCGGACCATCTCGTGCATCTCCAGAAGCGCCTCTCCATCCTCTTCCGTCATCCGGAGGGAGCGCCGGATCGTCTCACCGCATCGGACCTGCCGGCACCCTTCCATGTCCTGACCGGACTCCTCGGACTCCGCCGCCTCGCGCCCGGACAGCGCGCCGCGCTGCTGCGGGTCGGTCCCGCGCTCTTCGGCACCGATCCGGAGCGGAACGAGCGGCTCCGGCGGATGTCGGTGTCGCAGTGGCTGGACCGGATGGGTCAGCCGGAGGAGAACCGCCGCTTCCTGTGGGACATCATCGCCGTCGGCGCCCTCAACGATTCCACCGACCGCATCTCCGCCGCCCTGTTCGTGAAGGTGCTCCGCAGCGCCTTCCTCGGCTCGCGCCGCAACGCCGCCATGGCGGTGCCGCTGCGCGGACTGAGCGCGGTGCTGTCGGACCCGGCGGAACGGTTCATCACGGAACACGGCGGCACCGTCCTGAAAGGGAACGGCGCGGAACGGGTGGAGATCGACGGCGGACGCGTCACCGCGGTGACGCTGCAGGACGGCCGTCGTCTCACGCCGCGTCACGTCATCAGCGCCGTTCCGTATTTCGATCTGCCGAAGGTCTTCGGCGACACTGCTCAGCTCGGCGTGACCGGACTCGATGCGTTCGTTTCGTCCCCCATCGTCACCGTCCATCTCTGGTTCGGACGGCATTTCGTGGATGAGCCGTTCGCCGCGCTCATCGGTTCGCCGCTCCACTGGGTGTTCAACCGTTCCGTCATCACGGGACGGGGAGCGGACGGACCGATGTACCTCGCCATCGTCGTGAGCGGTGCGCACGCGCTGACGGAGATGACGAACGACGATATCGTGTCGCTCGCCTGCCGGGAACTGCGGCGGTTCTATCCCGGCGCGGCGGACGCCGTTCCGGAACATTCCCTCGTGGTGAAACAGAAAAGGGCCACCTTCTCACCCGGTCCCGCAACGGCCTACGGCCGGCCGGGACCCCGGACCGCGGTACGGAATCTCTTCCTGGCGGGCGACTGGACCGATACGCGGCTTCCCGCCACCATCGAAGGGGCCGTTCAGAGCGGACACGATGCGGCGGGGCTGGTGACGGGATAGCGGAGCGAAGAACGGCCGGAAACGAAAAAACCCGGACCGATGGTCCGGGTTTTTCTTTTTTCGAAGGAGAGAGAGCTTACGGCAGGGTGGGAAGCATCATCCGGATGGTCGTTCCCTTACCGAGTTCGCTGTCGATCTCGATCTTCCCCTTGTGGTCGTCCACCACCTTCTTCACGATGGACATCCCGAGCCCTGTCCCGTGCTTCTTCCCGTACGTGACGAACGGCTCGAAGATGCGCCGTTTCACTTCGTCCGGCATGCCGGTGCCGGTGTCGGTGAACTCCACCTTCACCATGCCGCCCAGGTCCTCCGTCGAGACGGTCAGCGTACCGCCGTTCGCCATCGCGTCGCGCGCGTTGCTGGCGATGTTGTAGAAGACCCGCACGATCTTGTCCTGGTCCAGCCGAACCCGTCCCTTGAAGTTCAGCCGCCGTTCCAGTGCGACGTTGTTCTTCGTCAGGTCCTTCTCGATGAAGAGGAGCACCCCTTCCATCACCTCCTCGAACGCCGTCTCCTCCATGTTCGTCGCGCTGACGCCGCGGCTGAAGTCGAGGATCTCCTGCGCCATGTTGACGAACCGGTCCACCTGGTGGATCATCTCGTCCGCCATCTTCGCCGCCTCTTCGTTGCCGGACTTCTTCTTCATCACCTGCGCGTAGACCCGCAGCGTGCCCATCGGGTTCTTGATGTCGTGGATGATGGTGCTCGCCATGCGTCCCACGGCGGAGAGCCGTTCGTTGTTCACCATCTCCTGCGCGAGGCGGGCGTTCTCGATGGCGATGGAGGCGTGGATGGAGAGGGCGTTCAGGAACTCCTCGTCCTGCGGCGTGAACGGGCCCCCCTTCTTGTTGAGCATCTGGAAGACGCCGATGATCTTTCCGTCCCGGTTCCGCATCGGCATCGTCAGCATGTTGTTGGTGCGGTAGCCGGTCTTCTTGTCCACCTCCGGATTGAACCGGGGGTCGTTGTAGGCGTCGGGGATGTTGACGATCTCGCCGGTCTTCGCCACGTAGCCGGCCAGTCCCTTGCCGAGCGGCAGACGGATCTCGATGACCTCCGACCCGCGCAGCGCTTTGGACCAGATCTCCCCCTTCAGTTCGTCCACCAGGTAGAGCGTGCCGCGGTCGGACTGGATGGAACGGATGGCGGTCTCGAGGATGACGTCCAGCAGTTTGTCCAGGTCGAGCGTGGAGTTGACCGACTTGGCGGCGTCGATGAGGGTGTTGAGCTTGTTGATGTGCTGCTTCGAGATCTCGACGGTGCGGTCCAGTTCGTTGACGATGGTCTGGTCCGCCGTCCGGAGCCGCTTCGTGACGCTCTTCAGGATGTTGAGCTGGATGATGTTGTTCGATTTCAGCAGGTTGTCGAAGTCCTGCTTTCCGATCCCCGCCAGCACGGTGTTCTCCACCGCCGTCGTCCGGGCGGAGCGGACCTGGTCGTCCAGCAGTTCCATCTCGCCGAAGAAGTCCCCTTTGGTCAGGTACGCCAGCACCGTTTCGGCGCCGTACTTCGTCACTTTCGATATCTTCACCCGTCCGTCCAGCACGAAGTAGAGCCGTTCGCCGCGGGTGTTCTCCTGGAAGATGACGGTGTTGGCGTTGTACCGCTCTTCACGGCACATCTTGACGATGGAGGCGAGGCTGTTGTCGGCGACGTACTTGAACGCGGAGTTGTAGCGGAGATTTTCGACCGTGAGGAGAGACTGTTCCATGGGGGTCTTTTCGGATTGTGGATTCTTGCAGAAAATACACAAGTACCCAGCCATATGCAAGGAGAGCGGACACAGCCGCGGCGAAGTGACCGGTGCGGAAAAATTGCGTATATTGCATCACTGCAGTTGATGGAGCCGTCGGACGACGACTCCATTCTTATTATAGAACAGAAAGGCGGTTCCGTGAGCGATACCAAGATCATCTTCTCCATGATCGGCGTCGGGAAGGTGCATAAACCGAACAGACAGGTCCTGAAAGACATCTACCTCTCTTTCTACTACGGCGCGAAGATCGGCGTGCTCGGACTCAACGGCGCCGGTAAATCGACGCTCCTGCGCATCATCGCGGGGGTCGACACCGATTACCTCGGCACCATCAACGCGCAGAAAGGGATCACGTTCGGGTACCTTTCGCAGGAACCGGAACTCGACCGCGAGAAGACGGTGAAGCAGATCGTGGAGGAGGGGGCGCAGGAGACGGTGGACCTGCTGAAGGAGTACGAAGCGGTCACCGCTCGGTTCGCCGAACCGGACGCCGACTTCGACAAGCTCCTCGAGAAACAGGGGGCGCTGCAGGAGAAGATCGACCATCTCAACGCGTGGGACCTGGACAGCAGACTGGAACAGGCGATGGACGCCCTCCGCTGCCCGCCGGGCGAGACGCCGGTCTCGGTCCTCTCCGGCGGCGAACGGCGCCGCGTGGCGCTCTGCCGGCTGTTGCTGCAGGAACCGGACGTGCTGCTGCTGGACGAGCCCACCAACCATCTGGACGCCGAATCGGTCTCCTGGCTCGAGCAGCATCTGGCGCAGTACAAGGGGACGGTGCTGGCGGTGACGCACGACCGGTACTTCCTCGACAACGTGGCGGGCTGGATCCTGGAACTCGACCGGGGAGAGGGGATCCCGTTCGAGGGCAACTACTCCTCCTGGCTGGAGCAGAAGCAGAAGCGGCTGGAGGTGGAGGAGAAGCAGGAATCGAAGCGCCAGAAGGTGCTGAAGCGCGAGCTGGAATGGGTGCGGATGAACCCGAAGGGACGCCACGCGAAGAGCAAGGCGCGCATCTCGTCGTACGAACAGCTGCTCTCCGAAGAGCACGAGAAACGGAACGAAGAGATCGAGATCTTCATCCCCAAAGGACCGCGCCTCGGCGACGTCGTCATCCGGGCGGAGAACGTCTCGAAGGCGTACGGCGACAACCTGCTCTACGAGAACATGAGCTTCGACCTTCCGCCGGGGGGCATCATCGGCGTCATCGGTCCCAACGGCGCCGGCAAGACGACCCTGTTCCGGATGATCACCGGACAGGAGAAGCCCGACGCCGGCGTCATCACCATCGGCGAGACGGTGAAGCTCGCGTACGTGGACCAGAACCGTCCGCTCGATCCCGAGAAGACCATCTGGGAAGAGGTCTCGGGCGGCGAGGAACTGCTCCGCTTCGGGACGCGCGAAGTGAACTCCCGCGCGTACGTCGCCCGGTTCAACTTCAGCGGCGGGGACCAGCAGAAACTGGTGGGACAGCTCTCCGGCGGCGAGCGGAACCGCGTGCATCTGGCCAAGACGATGAAGCAGGAGGCCAACGTGCTGCTGCTCGACGAACCGACGAACGACCTGGACGTGAACACCCTCCGCGCGCTCGAAGAGGCGCTGGCGGAGTTCGCCGGCTGCGCGGTGGTCATCTCGCACGACCGCTGGTTCCTGGACCGCGTCGCGACGCACATCCTCGCGTTCGAAGGGGAGAGCCAGGTGCAGTGGTTCGACGGGAACTACTCGGAGTACGAGGAGTTCCGGAAGAAGAAGCTCGGCATCGCGGCGGACCAGCCGCACCGCATCCGCTACAAGAAGCTCGTCCGTCAGTGAACGCCCCGCTCCCCACGGTGCGCCGACTTCTGGCGACGGCGCTGCTCGCGGCCTCATCCGCCGCCGCGCAGGACCCGCCGCCGCTCCGGACCGACGACGCGCTCACGACGGCGATGACCGGCATCGTCGCCGGACTCGGTCTCGACGCCGAGTTCGACACCGGCGAGGACGGCATGGAACATATCTCCTTCGCGGTGGTCGACCTCTCCGGTACCGAGCCGCGGTTCGCCGGCGTCCATGCGGACACCTTCATCTATCCCGCATCGGTCTACAAGATGTACGTCGCGGCCGAAGTCCTCCGGCAGGTCTCGCAGGGACGCACCTCGCTCACCGCGCCGGTCATCGTGCGCGCGCCCAACGACGTGGACAGGACGAAGGAGCTGGCGTGGGACCCGCGGCCGCTGCTGCGGGACGGCGACACCGTGACCGTCGCCTATCTGCTCGACCTGATGGTGACCCGCAGCGACAACTCCGCCGCCAACTGCCTCATCGACCTCGCCCGGCGGGAGAACATCAACGCGATGATGCGGCAGTACGGATGGAACGGAAGCGAGGTGACGCGCAAGTTCCTCTCCCGCCGTTTCGAAGACTCCGCCTACGTGAAGGTCCGTTCCACCGAGACCTGCGCCCGCCATGCCGCCGAGTTCCTCCTCCGCATCCACACCAACACGCTCGTCGACCCGTGGGTGAGCCAGCAGATGCGCTCTCTCCTCGGACGCCAGCTCGATACGACGAAGCTCCAGACCGGACTCCCGGCTCGCGCGATGTTCTACCATAAGACCGGCTGGTACGCCTCATGGACGCACGACGCCGGCATCGTGGACGACGGCACGGTCCGGTACATCATCGCCTGTTTCCTTCCGCTGCCGGAAGCACGAGCGCTCCCTCTGATGCGCCGGCTCGCTGAGCAGGTCCATGCTCATTTCATCGAGCGGGCCCGTTTGCGGTCGAAGTGACCTCCTTTTTCCCTCTCGGCGGCGAACCAGCCGCTCCTTCCCAGTGTTCAGAAGATGATCCGCGCCGAAAATGAATGAATTTGGGAGACTCCCGGCGCTTTAATAACTGGCGCGAAAATCGTATATTTCAGTCCGTTTTCATCCCCTCCTGTGCTTTCGAAAGAATGGTATGTCCAAGAACTCCGTCTCTGAAAAATTCGAGCAAGTGCTGGAATCGTTCGGTCCCAACACCGGTTATGTCTGGGATGTGCTCCAGCAGTACATCGATGATCCGTCGTCCGTGAACGAGACGTGGCGGCAGCTCTTCGCCGAGGTGGTCGCCTCCGGCACCGTCATCCTTCCGCAGCGCCGCGAAACGCCCTCCGCCGAGGCCGCCGTCCCCGCTCCGGCGAAGAAGGGGGCGAAGGCGCCGTCGGCCGACGCCGTCCGCAAGCAGCTCTCCGCCATCAGCGGTGTCGCGGCGAAGATCGTCGAGAACATGGAGGCGTCCCTCTCGCTCCCCACCGCCACCTCGCTGCGCGTCATCCCGGTGAAGGTGCTGGACGAGAACCGTTCGCTCCTCAACAAGTACCTCTCCTCCCGTTCCCGCGGCAAGGTGTCGTACACCCACATCGTGGCGTGGGCCGTGGTCAAAGCGCTCATGCGCTTTCCGAACCTCAACGCGTCGTTCGCGCGGGTGGAAGGGCAGGCATACCGGGACGACAAACCGCAGATCAACATCGGCATCGCCGTGGACATGGCGCGGAAGGACGGCTCCCGCTCGCTGCTCGTTCCGAACATCAAGGGGGCCGAGGCGATGGACTTCGCGCGCTTCGTGGAGGCGTACGACGCCGTCATCGACAAGGCGCGCCGCGCTGCGCTCGACCCGTCGGACTTCCAGGGGACCTCCATCTCGCTCACCAATCCCGGCACCGTCGGCACCGTCGCCTCCGTTCCGCGCCTGATGCCGGGCCAGGGTTCCATCGTCGCCACCGGCGCCATCGGATACGACGCCGCTCATCAGGGGATGTCCCCGCAGACCCTCTCCGCGCTCGGGGTGAGCAAGGTCATGAACATCACCTGCACGTACGACCACCGCATCATCCAGGGGGCGGAGTCGGGACAGTTCCTGCAGTACATCCATACGCTGCTGGTCGGCGAGGAGCGGTTCTACGAGGAACTGTTCGGGGACCTGCGCATCCCGTTCAGTCCGGTGAAGTGGGCGGCGGACGTCACCGCGGTGCCGGTCGGCGGCGGCGCGGGGGACGACCATGTGGAGAAGCAGGCGCGCGTGCAGCAGCTCATCAACGCGTACCGTGTGCGCGGACATCTCGTGGCGCACCTGGACCCGCTGGTGGACGAACCGAAGAACCATCCCGAGCTGGACCCGGGATACTACGGCCTGACGGTGTGGGACCTCGACCGGGAGTTCCTCTACACGAACAGCGAAGGGTATTCGAAAGCGACGCTGCGCGAGATCCTGGACATCCTCCACGCCACGTACTGCGGCTCCATCGGCGCGGAGTTCATGAACATCCAGGACCCGGAGCAGAAGAAGTGGCTCATCCAGGCGATGGAACCGTCGCGCAACCGGACGCTGCTGCCGCGGGAGCGGAAGCTCCAGATACTGAAGAAGCTCATCCATGCGGAGGGGTTCGAGCGGTACCTCCACACGAAGTTCGTGGGACACAAGCGGTTCTCGCTCGAAGGGGCGGAGTCGTTCGTCTCCATCGTGGACGTGGTGCTGGACGAGCTGGCGAACCACGGCGCGGAGCGGGCGGTGATCGGCATGGCGCACCGCGGCCGGCTCAACATCCTCGCCAACGTCATCGGCAAGTCGCTCGCCCGCATCTTCTCCGAGTTCGAGGGGAGCATCGACCCCTCCACCATCCAGGGCTCCGGCGACGTGAAGTACCACCTCGGGGCGCACGGGCTCCACACCACGCTCAACGGCCGGGAGATCACGGTGGAAGTGGCGCCGAATCCGAGCCATCTCGAAGCGGTGAATCCGGTGGTGGAGGGGATGGTCCGCGCGATGCAGGACCGTTCCGGGGACCTGGAACGGAACCGCGCCGTCCCCATCCTGGTGCACGGGGACGCGGCGTTCGCCGGTCAGGGGATCGTCGCCGAAACGCTCAACCTCTCCCAGCTCAAAGGATACCGCACCGGCGGCACCATCCACGTCATCATCAACAACCAGATCGGCTTCACCACGTCGCCGGACGATGCGCGCTCCACCCCGTACTGCACGGACGTCGCCAAGATGGTGCAGGCCCCCATCTTCCACGTGAACGGCGACAATCCCGAAGCGTGCGCCCGCGTTGCGGCGCTGGCGGTGGCGTACCGGACGCGGTTCAAGAAGGACGTCGTCATCGACATGTTCTGCTACCGGAAGTACGGCCATAACGAGGGGGACGAACCGAGCTACACGCAGCCGCTGCTCTATAAGAAGATCAAATCCCACCCCTCCACGCGCGAGATCTACGGGGAGCGGCTCATCCTGGACCGCGAGATCACCCGGGAGGAGTACGAACGGATGCAGCAGGAGGCGAAAGAGCGGTTCGAGCGGGCGCACGAGGCGAGCCATCTCCGCGAGATGCACATGCGGCCCGAGGTGGCGCTGGCGGTGACGGCGGAACAGATCGCGGCGATGCAGCCCTTCCGCGAAACGAGCGTGCCGTTCGGCGTGCTGCGCGACGTGGCGGTCCGGCTGGGGAGCGTTCCGGAGGACTTCGCCGTCAATCCGAAGCTCGTCAAGATGCTCGAGCAGCGCCGGCATTTCAACGAGACGACGAAGATCGACTGGGGCTTCGCGGAATCGCTCGCGTTCGGCACGCTCGTGTACGAAGGGAACGGCGTGCGTGTGAGCGGCGAGGACGTCGGCCGCGGCACCTTCAGTCACCGTCACGCGAAGCTGTACGACGCCAACACCGGCCGGGAGCACGTCCCGCTGCAGCATGTACGGGAGGGACAGGGGCCGTTCAACGTCTTCGACAGTCTCCTGTCGGAGTTTGCCATCCTCGGGTACGAGTTCGGCTACAGCGTGTCCGACCCGCTCTCGCTCGTCATCTGGGAGGCGCAGTTCGGCGACTTCGCCAACGGCGCGCAGGTCATCATCGACCAGTTCCTCGCCGCGTCCGAAGCGAAGTGGCAGCAGCCGTGCGACCTCGTGCTGCTGCTACCGCACGGCTATGAAGGACAGGGGCCCGAGCACTCGAGCGCGCGTCTGGAGCGGTACCTGCAGCTCTGCGCGGAGGAGAACATGCAGGTCTGCAACCTCTCCACGCCGGCGCAGTTCTTCCATGCGCTCCGCCGCCAGCTGCGCGACGCCCGCCGCCGCCCGCTGGTAGTGATGACCCCCAAGTCGCTCCTGCGGCATCCGATGGTCACCTCGCTGCCGATGGAGTTCACTGACGGCGCCTTCCGTCCGGTCATCGACGACCGTTCCGCATCGCCGCTCGACGCGACGCGGGTGGTGGTCTGTTCCGGCAAGGTGTACTACGACGCGCTGCAGATGCTGCAGGAGAAGCGGGTGGACACGGTGGCGCTCGTCCGTCTGGAACAGTACTATCCGTATCCACAGAACGAACTCCGGGAGCTCTTCGCGAAGTACTCGGCGGCGCAGGACGTCGTATGGCTGCAGGAGGAACCGCAGAACATGGGGGCGTGGAACTTCCTGGCAGAACGGCTGCGCGGGGACCTGCGGCCGGACCAGCGGCTTCGCTACAGCGGACGCGCCGCTTCCGCCAGCACCGCCGCCGGTTCGCTCAAGCGCCACCAGTACGAACAGGAACGCCTGCTCTCCGAAGCGCTTCTGTAACGGTGTGAACGCGGTTCCCGGGCCGGGGAGAGCCGGTTTGACTTTCCCTGAAAAACCCGTATCTTGGTTCAGTAAAGAGGAGAATGAAAAAGGAAGAATTGTTAGAGATCTCCATGGTTCCGGTCGTACCGTCCATCTCTAACAACATTGCCGAATTCCGCTGCCGCAATGGAGAGGGATTCGGCTTTTTCATTGAAGAGGGGTTATGAACAGGGTCTCGTTCCTCATCATCATGGTCCTCCTTCCGCTGACCGCCTCCGCCCAGGAGTTCGGCAAGTACGCGGGAGAGTTCATGTCCATCGGCGTCGGCGGCCGTGCGCTCGGTCTCGGCAGCGCCTACACCGCGCTCGCCGGCGACGTCACCGCCGGATATTGGAATCCAGCCGGCCTGGCGCGCATCGACTATCCGCAGATCGCCCTCTCGCACGACGAACGGTTCGGCACGCTCGTCAACTACGACTACGGCGCCGTGGCGGTGCCGTACGGCGCCAACACGGTCGACCCCGCGACGGGCGCCACGATCTATAACGCCTCCTCCTTCGCCGTCAGCGTGATGCGGCTCGGCGTGGACGGCATCCACAAGGCGGACTCCAACGTGTGGAACGGCGACGCGGCGGTGCTGCCCAAGTACGACCTCATCACCTTCTTCAATGCCGCGGACTGGGTGGTCTACGGCACGTACGCCCGCCAGCATTCGGAGGAGCTCTACTTCGGCTTCAACGTCAAGTTCATCCACCGCAGCATCGGCGACGACCACGGCAACGGCATCGGCTTCGATGCGGGAGTGCAGTACCTCGCCACGGACCGGCTCACGCTCGGTGCGACGCTGCAGGACGCCGTCACCACCCTCGTCGCCTGGAGCACCGGAACGAACGAACTCATCTCGCCCACGCTGAAGCTCGGCGCGGCGTACCGCCTGGAGCTCCTTGGCGGCCGGCTCACCCCCGCCGTCGGCGCGGACGTGCGGTTCGAGAACCGCCGGTTCTCCTCCGCGATGAACGTCGGCCCCGTCAGCTTCGACCCGTACGGCGGCGTGGAGTTCGATTATAAGGACCTCTTCGCCCTCCGGGCCGGCTACAATGAGGTCGGCACCATGACCATCGGCGCCGGCATCCACCTCCGCAAACTGGACATCGACTACTCCTTCGCAAAGTTCGATGCCGCGGACCAGCTCGGCAACACGCACCGCATCTCGCTCCGCCTCACTCTGGAGGAGGACCGGTACCGCCGCGGCGCGGAGTGACCGCTTGACCGGCACGATGCACCGGGTCACCGCCTCCGCGGCCGTTCTGGCCGCCGTGCTCCTCTCCGGCTGCGCATCGGAGGCGCCCATTGTACGGCCTTCCGTCTCCGTTCCTTCCGTTCCGCACACACCGTCCGGAGCCGCAACGCTCGTGCCGGAGGGTTGGACCCCGTTCGCTGACACCTCCGGCGATCCTTCGCTCCGCATGGCGCTCCGCTCCGCGGACGGTACCGCGCTCATCGCCCTGCGTGAATTCATCGTCACCGAATCGGCCGACTCGTCGCTCCGGCGTTCCGGGCCGTGCGCCGCCGCGCAACTTTCCGCCCGGCTCCGGCTGGCGTCCGAACGCGGGCGGGTCCGGCTCACGCGCGCTCCCGCTCCGCTGAACGGCATGATGGAGACGTGTTACTTCGTGACGGACGCGGACGGACTGCTCGTCCGCGTCGCCGTGTTCCGCAAGAACGGTTCGTACTTTGAGCTGGAAGCGCGACAGCACACCGCGGACGCGGCGATGGACACCCTCGCGCGGGTCCAGTCCGACATGCTTCTCCGGATGCAGCGCGCCGAACCGGACCGGTTCCGATCCCTTCTCTCCACCGCACCGTAACGCTCCGTCCATGCATGCACCCTCCGACCGGCCGGAAGACCGCGCCGGACGGAGTCGCTCTGTCCGATGGATGTGGAACAGAAGATGGAGGGGGGAGGATCCAGGAGGGGTGACGGGAGAACGGTCGTGCGGCGGACCCGTCACTTCGATTTCATCTCGTACACGCCGTTCCAATCCTCCGGCGGCGGAGATTTCATGAAGCGCTGGGAGCGTTCGAAGTAGAGGTTCGACGGGCCGTCGTCCGGGTCCGTCTGCAGGGCCTGATAGAACTGGTGCATGGCGTCGGCGAACCGGCGGGCGTGGTAGAGGTCGAGTCCGCGCCGGTATGCCGCGAGCATTTCGAGCCGCGCGGTGTCGGTGAACGAGGCGGCCGCTCCCACCAGTTCGAAGACGCGGATGGGCTGCGACTTCCCCTTCACACGGATGAGGTCCAGTTCCCGGCAGAGCATCTCCTCCTTCACCAGTTCATACGTCCGTTCGCTGATCATGATCTGCGTGCCGTACGTCTTGTTCGCCCCTTCGAGCCGCGAGCCGAGGTTCACCGCGTCGCCGATGACGGTGTAGTCGAACCGGCTCGAGCCGCCCACGTTCCCGACCACCATCCGGTCGGTGTTCAGTCCCATCCGCACCACCAGTTCCGGTTTCCCTTCGTCCTTCCACCGTTCCGCGATGCGGTGCGTGGCCGTCTGCATCTGTAAAGCGGCGCGGCAGGCGTTCAGGGCGTTGTTCGGCAGTTCCACCGGCGCCCCCCAGATGGCCATCACCGCGTCCCCCACGTACTTGTCCAGCGTGCCGTCGTGCCGGAGGATGATGTCGGTCATCTCGCTCAGGTACTCGTTGAGGAGGTGCACCAGTTCCACGGGGTCCAGCTTCTCGGAGAAGTTCGTGAACCCGGCGATGTCCGAGAAGAAGACGGTCAGTTCCTTCTTCTCGCCGCCGAGCCGGAGCTTCTCCGGATGGGCGATGAGCTCGTTCACGACGGAAGGATTGAGGTACTGGCTGAACATCCCCTTGATCATCGTCTTCTGCCGCCGTTCCGTCAGGTACTGGTACACGGCGCTGCCGGCGTAGTTGAGCGCCACGGCGGCGATGGGGGGCACCACCGGCAGCAGGACGGAGTACGCGGTGAAGGAATGATAAAAGAGGGCGAGCAGTCCGTAGATGAGCAGTCCCGCCACCGCAAGCGCGGCCAGCTCGTGCAGGTACGCCTTGCCGGTCCGGAGCGTCTTGAGGGCGCTCACGCTGCCGAACGTCACGAAGGAGAGGAGGAGCACCATCAGCGATTCCGCGGCGGGGGAGAGCCGGCGGATGAACGACCGGTCCATCAGCGTCTGGAGGGCGTTGGCGTGCAGTTCCACGCCGTACATCTGGTTGCGGTCGGCAGCCCCCTCCTCGGAGACCGAGACGTTGAAGAGGTCCTTCGATTCGGAGAAGTACGGACCGATGAGGACGATCTTGCCGCGGAAGACGCCGTCCTGCAGCAGTCCGAAATCGGGGTCGTCGAAGACGTTGATGGAGGTCCGGAGCTCGCGCTCTTCGGTCGTTTCGAATCCGGCGTCGTCCAGCACGTTGACGATGTCGTACTCCGCGAAGGTCTTTCCGGCGGGACCGTGGTAATTGATGAGCATCGAGATGTCGTCGTACTTCGGAACGGAGAGATCCGGGAGCACGAAGGCGTCATCGTCCACATCGGTGTGCGCCAGGGAAGGGAGCCCGGCCGCCTTATTATAGACGGCGAAGGCGAACGACGGAATGTAGCGTTCCTGTCCCGGCATCTTGGCGAAGGGCATGTAGCGCCGGAAGACACCGTCCGCATCGTTGGGCACGAACACGCTCCCCACGGCGCTGTCCGCCGTGAAGAAGATGGAATGGAAGTTCTCCTCCTCGCGTTCCACCGTCGCCTCGTCCGTGCGCATCGCCGTCTTGCCCGCCACCACCACGTTGCGGCACTCCCGGATGGCGGCGAACAGCTCGTCATCGTGGTGCGGTCCCCGCACGTCCGGCTGTTCGAACGTGAGGTCGATGCCGATGGCCCGGGCGCCGGCGCGGTTGAGGTTCCGGACCGCGCGGGCGTAGTAGCTGCGAGGGAACGGATAGCGTTCCGGAACGGTCGTTTCGGACTTGTCCGATATGGAGACGATGATGACGTCCAGTGAATCCTTCGGCAGGGGAAGCGGTCCGCGGCGGGCGAAGGCGCGGTCGATGAACGAGAGGGAGAGGCGGTCGAACAGACCGAAGGGGACGAGCGCGTCCTGCACGAACACCATCACGCCGAGGGCGATGCCGGCGCTGACCGCCAGCCGGGTGAGCCATGCGCGAGAGCGGCGCCGGGACGCGGAGGGTTCCATCGTCAGAAGTCGATGCGGTACAGCAGGCTGACGAACGAATCGTTCCGGCTCGTCAGCGAGGCGAGGGCCGAAGAGGTGTTGCGGATGAACTGCGCCTGCAGCACGGCGGTCTGATGTTCCGTGATCTGGTACTGCAGGCTCGATTCGAGCAGCAGGCGTCCCAGGTCGCCGAACGTCGGCGCGGCGGTGGCGGTGAGGCGGAGGATGTCGCGGTAGAGCAAGTAGCGCGCGCTGAGCGTGACGGTCTGGTACGCCATCGAACCTTCCGTCACCGCGCCCAGCGAATCGGCCTGGGGGAACGACAGGCTGCTCAGCGAGAGTCCGGCGGTGCTCTCCAGCCGGTCGGTGTGCGCCGTGTTCACCAGCAGCACGGTGTTGAGGGTGGAAACGTCCTGCTGCTTCGGTGTCCGGTCGTCCTTGGAGGAGACGTCGATGTTCAGCGTGAGATTGTGCCGTCCCCAGTACGAGAAGTCGTACGAGGTCTGCAGGTACCAGCGGTTCGTACGGTCGTCGATGGCCCGGAGGGCGATCTGCGCCGCCACGCCGGCGGTGTCGAGCGGATCGATGGGATTGCTGTTCCGGTTCAGGCCGTACCCCACCGTCACGTTCGGCCAGGAGCGCGCCGGGTAGTACGAGACGGACGAGTTCACCGTCGTGTAGGTGGTGGTGGCGATCTCGGTGCCGGAGGTGTTGTTGGCCAGACGCTCGTAGCTGGCGGAGAGGAAGAGGCGGTTGTCCAGCAGCCGCAGTCGGTCGGACACGTTGAATCCGCGGATGTCGCGCCGGATGGTGGTGGCGCCGAACGACGTGTAGTCCTTCCCGTGGAAGAGGTACGACGCCTTGAGGTAGTTGCCGAAGTAGTTGAACGCCAGCGCCGTCTCGTACACCAGCGACGTGAGCCCGCGCGGGTCCAGCGGCGCGAGGTTCTCGTTCACCGTCAGGAACGGACGGGCGAACGGCATGATGCGTTTCAGGTCCGCCCCCTCGGATGCGGAGAGCGTTCCCCGGGCCACCGCGGCGTCGATGCTGTCTTCGTTGAACTCCGTCACCGAGATGTCGACGTTGTTCATGCTCAAGGCGCTCTGCGCCGTCAGTTCGATGCGCCGGTTGTCGAAGCCCACCATCAGGTCGGTGCCGAACACGACGTTCTCCTGCGGACGGACGGTGAGGGGCTGGTTGGCGTCGAAGGCGTCCTTCGACTTCAGGTAGGTGAAGCCCCACTGGAACCGCTCGCCTGCGCCGAAGCTGGGCCGTACGACGGTCATCTCCCGCTTCAGGGTCTGCACGGCCCCGTTCGATTCCACCCGCCGCAGCACTTCACCCCCGGCGACGTTGAGATTGAACGCGCCGAGCAGCAGGTCGGCGGTGTAGCCTCGGATGCGCCGTCCGTCCATCATCGTGTACGGGAAGCGCGGATACGCGTCGCCGAGGCCGAGCCGGACATACCGCGCGTCGAGCCCGATGAAGTACCGGTTCTGCGGCTGGTTCTCCGGCCGCTCTTCGGAGGTGACCGTGAGGTTCGTCTGCGCCTTCAGGAAGTCGAGGTACACCGCCTGTGCCCGCACATCGAGCCGGTTGTACGTCTTGGCGGTGCCTTTGATGTTCTCGCGGCGTGTCTCGGCCTGCGCGTTGCCGAACGCGCGGAACGATTCGCGGATCTCTTCAGCCTCCTGTTCGGTCACCACCTGGAAACCGCGGGTCACGCTCGAGAGGGGGGCCCCCGATGCGTCGAACGAACGCACTTCCAGGTTCGCCCCGCCGGAGAGCAGTCCGGGGGGAATGGCTTCCGGCGGTACGATGAGCAGGTCGTCGAACAGCACCGCGCTCCCGGACAGGTCCACGCCGTTCAGCATCACCGTCGTCCGTCCCTTGTCGGTCCGTTCGTCCGCGAAGACGAACGAGACGGAGATGTACGTCTCTCCCTCGGTGATGCGTTCCCCCTCCTCCGGACTGAGCACGATCAGTTCCGACGCCTCGGCGGCGGTGACCATGAGACGGGCGGGGTTCACTTCCGGATTCTCGGACGGGAAGGTCTCCGTGCCGCCGTTCTGGTCGAGCGCGGAGATGTAGTACTCCACGAACGGCGCCTGGACGTCGGCGGCGGGGATCTCGACGGAGGCGGAATCGCGGCCCACCGGCATCTCCACGGCGCGGTACTCGCTGGCGCCGAAGGCGCGGTAATGGAGGACGACGCGGACGAGCGGAACGGAGGGGCCGAGTTCGACGGAGAGACGGACGGGGCGGCGTTCCTCGGCGGTCAGCGGACGGACCGAACGGAGGACGGTGTTGACCTGCGGATGGAGCAGCGCCGGCACGACACAGCACACGAACAGTGAACGGAGGAGCGCTTGCAGCATCGGATTGGCGGACGGTGGTGGAAAAAAGAACGCTTGCAATCTATCAAAACGACGATAGAGTTGCAAGCGTCCGGGGAACGCGCCGTACCGCAGGGTCACTTATATTCGATGACCATCGTCTTCTTCTTGCCGCTCGGATCGGTGAACTCGATGCGCAGTTCGTTCTTCGCTCCGGCCTGCACCGGCAGCACCACGGGATTCGTCTCCGGCGACTGCGACGGCGAAGTGAACGTGGAGCCGTCGTTCAGTTTCAGCAGCGCGAACACCTGCATCGTCGGCGCGAAGACGTCCGCCGCCGGGATGACGAAGCGGTTCGAACGTCCCGAGAAGACCGTGCGCAGCGGCTTGTACTCTCCGTCCGGTTTCCCGCGGTAGAAGAGGGCGAAGTCCGCCACGGACTTCGTCAGCGAATCGAGCGGCAGCGACGACTGCGTCACCTCCACGGTCACGGTCATCTCGCGGTTCTCCTTCGCCGGCGGCGCACTGACCGCCATGCCGAGCGAGATGCCGGTCTGGGAGGTCGAGCCGGTGTCCGGTACGGCGTTCGAACCTTCGTTCTTTCCGCTGTCGGACGGCGCGGGGGAGGACTGGTTCAGGAGCCGTTTCTCCTCGTCGCTCGAAGACGCGACGCGGATGGTGCCGTCGGACATCGAGTACGCGGTCTGGCCGCCGTTCACGCTGGCGATGAAGTTCGAGAGGAGGTTCTTCAGGTCCACGGTGCCGCTGCCGAGGATGAGGACGTCGTTGCTGTCCTGTCCGGCGATGAGCAGTCCGCCGGTGCCGCGGATGGACGCGACGCTGGTGGGGGTGGAGAACTCGAACTTCTCGTTCGGCCGTTTCTTCACGTTGAAGCCGAGCTCGCCGCGGTCCAGATGCACGTTCTTCGAGAACTCCCCTTTGGCGATCTCGCCGCTGATGGTGACCTCGGACTTCTCCTGCACCCGCAGGACGGAGTTCTCGAGGAACTTCACGATGGCGAACGAGCTCTCGCCGGTGCGGACCTGGTCTCCGGCCGCGAGCGGCGTGGCGGGTTTGGCCTTCGCCCACTCCTTGTCGCCGGCCTTCACGTCCACCGCGCCGACCGGTTTGAACACGGTGGCGATGGTGCGCTTCTTCTGTGCCTCCGCCGCCGCGAACAGCACGAGCGACGCCAGCACGATGACGATGGTCTTCATGGTCGTTCCCTTCCTTAATCCTCGATGCGCACCGAGGTGATGCGCTCTTTGTTCTCCGTCAGGAGCCGCTGCAGGTCCTGCGACGTGATGCGGACGCCGTTCAGCAGGATGCCGTTCGCGTTGATCTGCAGGTTCATGTCCTGGATGGCGTTGAAGACGGTCTGGAACTCCCCGCTGGAGAGGGCGTTCTGGAGCATGTTCACCACCACCTGGCCCTGCGGGTCGGCGACGACGAACGAACGGACGGTGCGCAGCGGCTCGACCTCGACTCCGAACGCGGTCCGAAGACCGTCCAGCACCACGACGTACATCTTCCCGCGTTCGAGCTGGCGCGGTCCGCGGAGGAACTCCACGCCGAATCGCGCGGCGGCGGACTGCGGATAGGTGAAGGTGGAGAGGTTCCCCGATTCTTTCCGGCTGATGCGGACCTGCAGGTGCGGGTCCGATGCGCTCACGGCGTCTTCGAGGGACTGATGCTCGGGACGCTTCTCGTACACGGAGAGCATCACGGCGCGCGTGTCGTACGTCCACTGGAACTGCGGGAAGGGGGTCGGATAGACGTAGCCGTTGTTGAACGGAACGTCGAGCACGGCGGTGGTGGGATTGGTGACGTTCACCGAACGGTCGATCTGCACCGGCGGTTCGCTCTTCGCGGCGCCGCCGACGGAATCGACGGTGACGACGATGCGGATCTCGTACAGACCGGAGGGGGCCCGGCCGCCGCTCACCGGGTCCATGATGCGGTCCTTCAGTTTCTTCTTCAGGTCCTCATTGATGGTCACCGACAGGTCGATGTCCGACGACGGGTCGTCGGCGTCCTTGCTCGTGAAGAGACGGCCGGTCTCGGGGACGAGGAACGGCTTCTTCGTCCGGGCGGGACCGAAGAACATCGGCGTTCGGGTCCGGTCCTCCTCCAGCGTCACGTACGCCTCGATCTCCATGCTCACCTTCACCGGTACGCGGGGTGAGGTGAGATTGAGGATGTTCAGCGAGAAGGTGGAGGGGGAGAAGGTCTTGATCTTCTCCGCCAACGGATCGACGAGCACCGACGCGTTGATGATGTCGGCGTCCGTGATGACCGGAACGACGGAGATGGACGGCTGGGCGAACGCCAGCGATGAGCACAGTACGGCGCTGAGAACGAACCGCTTCATGGGATTTCCTCCTTATACCGACGGATAAAATACCGTTTTTCCGGTACCAACATGTGTCAATTGTCACGTCCCCGCGGTCGGAACACCGTAACGCCGCCGAACGGCCCGGTTTTAGCCGAAGATATCGTTATAGAGGACGAAGAGCATGAACGTGAGCAGGATGGCCATGCCCGCCTGCTGGATGCGTATCTGCACGGTGTGAGGGAGAGGCTTCCGCGCGATGAGTTCGTAGAGGAGCACGATGAAGTGGCCTCCGTCGAGCGCCGGGAAGGGAAGGATGTTCATCACCGCCAGCGAGATGCTCAGCAGCGCCATGAACGCGAGGAAGCTCACGACGCCCGACTCGGCGCTGCGCGTGGCCATCTGCGCGATCTTCACCGGTCCGCCGACCGACTTCGAGAACTCCGCCTTTCCCGCCACCAGCTGCCAGATGGAGTGCGCGAAGAGCGACGTCGCCGTGACGGTCTGCTGCACCCCTTTCGGGAACGATTCGAACAGTCCGTACCGCACGACGGTCACGGGACCGGTGTAGCGGGCGGTGACGCTGACGCCGATGAGCCCTTCGGCGGAGGGCGTCACCGGTACGGTGCGCATGCTCCCTTCTCGTCCGATGAGGAGCGACACCTCCGTGCCGGGATGGGCGCGGATGATGCGGATGACCTGCTCCTGGTTCACCACCTTCTCGCCGTTGATGGAGAGGATGACGTCGCCCGGCAGCAGTCCTGCCGCTTCCGCCGGTCTCCCTCCGATGACCTCCACGATCACCGCCTCGGTGTGGTCCGGAACGATTCCGAAGGTGCTTTCGCCGATCTCCGGTATGTCGTTCCGGGAGATGGAGAGGGTCCGCTCGGCGCCGCCGCGCAGCACCGCCATCGTGATGTCCTGGCCGATGAAGTCGAAGTAGACGGCGGACTGGATGGCGTCCCAATGGTCCATCGTGCGTCCGTTCACGGAGAGGATGCGGTCGCCGGCGAGCAGTCCCGCCTTCTCCGCCGGGGAATCCTTCACCACCATCCCGATCCCGGTGGTCTGCATGCTCGATTCGCCCTGCACGTAGTTGATGCCCCAGAAGATGCCGACCGCGAGCACGATGTTCATGATGACGCCGGCGGTGATGACGATCATCCGTTTCCACACCGGCTTCGCACGGTACTCCCACGGCTGCGGTTCGCTTCCGGCGCTCTCCGTGTCCAGGCTCTCGTCCACCATCCCGGCGATCTTCACGTAACCGCCGATGGGGAACGCCGCGACGCGGTAGTCCGTGTGGTCACCCAGGTCGATGGTCTCCGGCAGCCTTCCGAACGTGAAGCCGGTGATGCGGTTCCAGCCGAAGAGCCGGTTCCCCATCCCCAGCGCGAAGACGTCGGCGCGCATGCCGCACGCCACCGCCGCGAGGAAGTGGCCGAGTTCGTGCACGAACACGAGCACGCCGATGGTGATGAGGAAATAGAGGGTGGTCGAAAGGAACTCCATAACGGTCCGGGTCTGGTGTCAGAATGTGGAAAGGATGTCGCGGGTCCATCCGTCTGCTTCAACAATATCTTCGAGCGTCGGGTTCTCGCGGAGCACGTGCCGGTCCATCGCGGTCTCGATGAGCACCGGGATCTGCGTGAACGGGACCGCGCCGGCCAGGAACCGGGCGACCGCCACTTCGTTGGCGGCGTTGAGCACCGCCGGCATCGTGCCGCCGGCGCGCAGGGCGTCGTACGCCAGCCGAAGACAGGGGAACCGCTCCGTGTCGGGGGAAAAGAAGGTCATCTCGCGGAGGGAGGGAAAATCGACCCGGCGGGTCGGGGTCGGGAAGCGGTCGGGATAGGTGAGGGCGTACTGGATGGGAATGGTCATGTCCGGCACCCCGAGCTGCGCCTTCACGGAACCGTCCGCGAACTCCACCATCGAATGGATGATGGACTGCGGATGCACCACCACGTCGATGCGTTCCGCCGGCATGCCGAAGAGCCAGTGCGCTTCGATCACCTCCAGCCCTTTGTTCATCAGCGTCGCGGAATCGATGGTGATCTTGCTTCCCATGGACCAGTTGGGATGCTTCAGCGCCTGCTCCACCGTCACCGTCCGGAGCTCGTTCGCGCTGAGGGAACGGAACGGTCCGCCGGAGGCGGTGAGGATGATCCGGGTGACGCTCCCCGCCGGTTCGCCGGTGAGACATTGGAAGATGGCGGAATGCTCGCTGTCCACCGGCAGGAGGCGGACGTTGTGCCGCTCCGCCAGGGGCATCATCACGGAACCCGCCACGACGAGGGTCTCTTTGTTCGCCAGGGCGATCCGTTTGCCGGCGGTGATGGCGTCGACCGTGGGACGAAGTCCCGCGAAACCGACCAGGGCGCTCACCACAGTGTCGACCTCGGTGCGGCGGACCACGTCGCTCAATCCTTCCGGACCGGTCAGCACTTCCACCTCCGGTCCGCAGCGGCTGCGGACCGTCTCCGCGGCCGCCGGATCGAGCACGACGACCCCTTTCGGACGGAACCGTTCCACCTGCCGCAGGAGGAGAGGGATATTGTTGTTGACGGTCAGATACGCCGCCGTGAACCGGTCCGGATAGGAGGCGATGACCTCCAGTGTCTGGGTGCCGATGGAGCCGGTGGAACCGAGGATGGCGATGTTCTGGTGCAAACGGACCTTCACGTTCATTGATGCGACAAAATAGTCAAATACGCAGAGTGAATCAACGCCGCGCTCCGTTTGAGGCCACCGTCGGAATTCGTATATTCCTCCATGCGAAGCGTACTGCTCATCCTCTCCCTGTTCCTGTCCGCCGTCGTGCTGTTCGGACAGGCGCCGAACAGCGAAAGTCTGCTCCGTCTGGCGCAGTCGTTCGAACAGCAGGGGGACTTCGAACGGGCGCTGGACCTGTACGGTTCCCTCTACGCGTCCGATTCCGCCAACTATGGATTGTTCGACGCGGTGCGCCGGATGACCGTCCAGCTGAAACGGTACGACGAAGCCGTCGCGCTGAGCCTCCGCCGGCTGCGCATGACGCCGTACGACGCGGCGCTGCAGGCGAACATCGGCGGTCTCTATTATATGGCAGGACGGGAACGTCAGGCGGATTCCGTGTGGAACCTCATCCTTGCCTCGTCAGGAAAGAACCAGCTCGTCATCCGGACCGTGGCGGGTGAACAGATCGCCCACCGGCTCTTCGACCGGGCGGTGAAGACGTACCTCGGCGGCCGCATCACCCTCGGGGACCGGTACGCGTTCGCCAACGACCTCGGATATCTGCACGGCGTGCTGATGGACTACCGGAGCTCCGTGCGGGAGTACCTGCTGCTGCTCCGGCAGAACGAACAGCAGTACGATTTCGTGCAGTCCCGTCTCGCGGCGATGGTCTCGAAGCCGGACGCGCTCACGGCCGCGTCCGCCGTGGTCGGAGAGGAGCTCGCCGGAACGCGCACCGTTCCGCTGCTCCGGCTGCAGCAATGGCTCTTCCTCGAAGCGAAGCGGTTCGCCGACGCGTTCGGGGTGGCGCGGTCCATCGAACAGCTGCTCACGTCGAACGGCGTCGAGATGTTCCAGTTCGCGGAGCGGCTGTCGCGCGAGAAGGAGCACCGCATCGCCGCACTGGCGTACGCCGCGGCGCTCTCGCGCACCCTTCCGGTGCAGCACGTGCCTGCGGCGCGTTTCGGCTACGCCCGCTGCATCGAGGAGCTCGGCGCCGCCGGCGATTCGGCCGCCGCCGTTCCCGCGCTTCCGGGTGCCGCCGTATCGGAGACCCGGCCGGTGCTCACCGCCGCGCTCTCATTGTATTCGGCCCTCGCCGCGGAGTATCCGTACACCAACACCGGCGCCGGCGCGCTCTTCCGCATCGGCATGGTCCGCTACCGGCAGATGAACGACCTGGACGGGGCGCTGACGGTGTTCGATTCGGTCCTCTCCGTCTCGCCCGCCGGACCCATGCTGGCGACGGTGCAGTCCGTCGCCGGCGAGATCCTCACCGCGCAGAACCGTCTGCCGGAGGCCGCCGCGCGCTACCGCATCATCGCCCGTTCGCCGCACGCGGACGCGGACCGGAGAACGAACGCGCTCTTCCGGCTGGCGGAGCTCGAATACTTCCGCGCGAACTTCGACAGCGCGCTGGCGCTGCTGCGCCCCCTCACCGAGAACCTGCGGACCGACGAAACGAACGACGCGCTGCTGCTCCAGTACCTCATCACCGAGAACCGGCTCGAGCATCCCGACGCGCTGCAACGCTTCGCCCGCGCCGAGCTGCTCGCGCGGCAGAACCGGATGAGCGAGTCGGTACGGGAACTGCTGGAGATCGTGGAACTCGACCCGGCCGCGCCGCTGTCGGACAACGCCCTGCTGACGGCGGGGGAACGGTCCGTACGGATGGGACGGTATCAGGACGCGATGGCGCAGTACCGGCGTCTGCTGGAGGAGTACAAGACGAGCAATGAGCGGGAGAAGGCGTGGTTCCGCATCGGCGAACTCTATCAGTTCCATCTGTTCGACGCGGCGAAAGCGGTCGAAGCCTACGGCACGCTGCTGGAGCGGCATCCCTTCTCACTGCTGACGGAGGAGGCGCGGAAACGCATCCGCCTGCTCCGGGGAGACGCGCTCTGATGGACCAGGAGGATGTGCGGCGGCATTGCCTGCGGAAGCGGGGGAAGATTACGGAGGAGTTCCCGTTCGATGAGGAGGTGCTCGTCTACAAGGTGCACGGGAAGATCTTTTTGCTGACGAACGTGGACGAACTTCCGCTGTCGATGAACCTGAAGTGCGACCCGGAACGCGCCGTGGAATTACGTGAACGGTACGCTGCCGTGCGGCCGGGCTACCACATGCACAAGAAGCACTGGAACACCGTCACGGCGGACGGCACCGTGCCGGACGACGTGCTGTACGGGCTCATCGATCATTCGTACGACGAGGTGGTGAAGGGACTGCCGGCGGCGGTGCGGAAGGGATTGGAGTCCGGGCGGACGCCTCAGTCGAGGAATTCCCACGAGACGCCGAAGCGGACGTTGCGCTCGTAGAGAGGATAGACGGGAGCGAGGAGGTACCGGGTGTTCGTGACGTTCTCCCAGATGAGATGGATGTACGCGTCGCCGATCCGGCCGACCGCGAAGAGGTCCATCGAACCGCTCGGCCCGTACGTCAGTTGCGACGACGGCAGCCACACACCCAGACGGTCGTACGGTTCCATGCCGCTCTGCTCACCGTAGAACCATCCCCGCACCCCCGCCTTCAGGTCCAGATGTCCGTCCGCCAGCGCCCCCCGGAAGTACGCCGAACCGCTCAGTACGACCTCCGGATACAATGTGAGCGACGTGCCGTTGCGCAGGGGGGAACCCTGCATCAGGTACTGCGCCGTTCCTTCCAGATGGAACTCTCCGAGCATCACATGCCCCGACGCGACCACGGATTCGAAGTGGTCTGCCGACCCGGTCAGGTCCGCCGCGGTGGTGTCGTAGTATTCGATGCGGGAGAGCGTACGGTAGATCACTCCCGCACGTCCATCGAAGAAGTCCGGAACGGTGACACGGACGCCCGCATCGGCGCTCTGCATCGACTGCGCCGCTGTGGCGTGCAGCCGGGTGATGTTCGTCAGTCCCGAAGCGTCGGCACCGCCGGCGTACAGTGCGAGCCACGGCGTGAGACGGAACTCCGCCTCCGCACCGTACGACAGTCCGTCAGCGTAGGTCGCGAACACGGTCAGGTGGAGCGGTTCCAGCGGCGACCAGCGGTCCTTCACTCCGGCGGACTGCCGGCGGATGAACGGTCCGGGGCCGAGTTCGTCCACAGAGGTGAAGAACTGCAGCCGGTGTTCGGACATCGCGAACGAGAAGCGCGCCATGACGCCGCGGCGGATGGAGCTCTGGTCCAGCTGTTCGAACAGACCGTTCGCCTGGCTCCGGTTCTCTTCGTCGCGATATTGACGGAGCCGGTCATGGTAGTACGCGGAGAGCGTCAGCAGGTTCAGCGAATCGCCGAACGGCGCTGCGGCCAGCGAAACGGCGGTCTGGCTGTGGAAGAGTTTCTCGTACGAATCATAGTTTTCCACCTCGGCCTGGTATCCGTCGAAGATGACGCTGGAGGTCTCGTAGTTCACGCCGCCGTGCAATCCGGTGCGTGTACGGTTGGAGAGATGTGAGACCGACAGCGAGAGCCGGTCGCTGAGGTCGTACCGGAGCTTGCCCCGGAACGACCACGCGTCGTCGTTGGAGTTGAAGAAGCGTCCGCGGAAGAGGGAGAGCTCCTTCGACGTTCCGAAACCGTGATGCGACATGCCGAGCGAGAGGTTGAGGTTCCGCATCACGTTCTGCGCGAAACCGACGTCGGTATGCACGTAGTTGTCCACCCCCTGACTGTACCGAAGCCGGGTCACGGGCCGGTTGTTGCTGAAGTCCTTCGTCACGATGTTGACGGTGCCGCCGGGGGACCATCCGTCGCTGAAGAAGGCGCCCGCGCCGAGGGAGAGTTCGACGCGGTCGATCATGTCCACCGGAATGTTCCACAGGTTGTACGACCATCCGTTGCCGTCGTTGTACGGCACGCCGTCCACCATCACCGCCACCGAAGCGTCGTGCAGACCGTTGACGACGATCTGGTTCTTCTGTCCCGGCGCCGCCAGGTCCCGCACGAAGATGCCCGCTTCCCCCGCGAGGATGTCGTAGAGCGAGCGGTACTCCTTCAGCGTCATCTCGTTGGCGGTGATGATGCGGAGCGAGGGATCGAAGGGGGCGATGCTTCCGGTGTTCGGAAGGGGGTCGAAATAGACGATGGTGTCCCTGGCGGCGGCAACGGTGTCGGGCTCTGCCGTACCGGCAGTGAGGCGCGCGGCGAGCAGGGCGGTGCCGGTGAGTATCGGAATGAGCCGTTTCATCGTTCCTGCGGGGCCGGTGCGGTCACATGCGTGAAAAAACGCCCGCGGAACTGAGCGGCCGCCGCTGCTGCGGCGTGTTCATCCGAGAAAAGTCCGAAAACGGAGGAGCCGCTGCCGGACATCATCGCGATGACCGCGCCCGCGCCGCGCAGGTGGTCGCGCACGTCGCGGATGACCGGGTGGGCGGGGAAGACCACCTCTTCGAAATCGTTGCCGAGCTCCGCGATGCGCTCCATGCCGGTGAACCAGTTCCGCATCGGTTCCCGCTCCGGGTGCGCTCCGTTGCGCTGTTCCGACAATGCGCGGTACGCCCAGGGGGTCGACACGTGAACGCCGGGGTGGACGAGTACGGTCCAGTACGGCAGCATGATGTCGACGGGCGTGAGGACCTCGCCGCGCCCCTCGCCGAACGCGGAACGTTCCTGCAGGAAGAACGGAACGTCCGAACCGAGCCGCAGGGCGATGCGCTGCAGTTCGTCCGGCGGTACGGCGCCGCCGAGCAATGCCGGCAGATGCCGGAGTACGGCGGCGGCGTTGCTGCTTCCTCCGCCGAGTCCCGCCCCCGACGGTATCCGTTTGGTGATGGTGACCGCGGCGCTCCGCCGGGAGCCGAGCGCGCGGAGGACCGCTTCGGCAGCGGACCAGCAGAGGTTCTCCGGTCCGGAGGGAACGGCCGGGTCGGTGCACGAGACGGAAAGAGCGGGAGCCGGGAGCAGTTCGATGTCGTCGAACAGGCCGATGCGGTGGAACAGAGTGTCGATGTCGTGGAACCCGTCCGGCCGCCGCCGGACGATGCGGAGCCCCAGGTTGATCTTGGCGTACGAGCGGATAAGCATGCGTGCTCAAGATACGAGAAGATGGCGGAAGGAGCAAGAAGGGCGGAGGGCTCCGGAAGCCCCGTTCCTTAGGAACTTTTATATTGATTTTTGCGGGTGGTTTGCCTATACTAAGCCAAATTATCAGCCCCACTTATTCACGAAGGACTGTATGGCACAGCCGTTCAACATCCTGGTGGTCGACGACGAAGACGCGCTACGCAACGTCCTGAGCAGTGAGTTGCAGAGCGAGGGGTATTCCGTCGTCTCCGCGGCGGACGGGGATGAGGCGATTTCGATCCTGCAGCAGAAGTCGTTCGATCTGGTGTTACTGGACATCAAGATGCCCCGGGTGGACGGGTTCGAGGTGCTGCGCTTCATCAAGGAACGCTACGCCAACACCAAAGTGATCATGCTGACCGGTTTCGCGGACCTCAAGAACGCCATCGAGTCCAAGAAGCTCGGCGCCGAGGACTTCGTCAGCAAGCCGTACGACCTGGTCGACCTTCTGACGACCATCGAGCGCGTGCTCTCGGCCGAGTAATTCCCGTCCTTCCCTCCAACGGACCCCCTCTCCACGGCCCCTTCATGGTGCGCAGTCACTCCATACTCATCGTTGACGACGAACCGAGCGTCTGCTTCCTGCTGAAGGAGGAACTCTCCGAGAAGAAGCAGTTCACCGTCCACACCGTCAACGACGGCGCCGAGGCGCTCAACGCGCTCCAGCGGCATCCGGCGGACGTGGTGCTGCTCGACGTGCGGATGCCCCGTATGAACGGCCTCGAAGTGCTGAAGTACATCCGCGAGAACCATCCCACCACCCAGGTCATCATGCTGACCAACTTCGCCGACGTGAAGACCGCCATCGAAGCGACCAAGCTCGGCGCGTACGACTTCGTCAGCAAACCGTACAACCGCGACGAACTGATGTCCACCGTGCTCCGCGCGATGGAGCACCGCCGCCTCACCATCGACAACGAGGTGATGAAGTACGAGCTGCAGCGGAAGCGCGGACAGCGCGAGATCATCGCGCGCAGTCCGGCGATGCAGACCGTGCTCGAGACCGCGAGGAAGGTGGCGCCGAGCGAGGCGTTCGTCCACATCTGCGGACCGAGCGGCACCGGCAAGGAGCTCATCGCGCACCTCATCCATACCGAGAGCGGCCGGAAGGACCGCCCCTTCGTGGTGGTGAACTGCGCCGCCCTGCCGGACGCGCTGCTGGAGAGCGAGCTCTTCGGACACGAGAAGGGGGCGTTCACGAACGCGTACCAGACGAAGCAGGGGCTCGTGGAGGTCGCCAACGGCGGGTCGCTCTTCCTCGACGAGGTGGGGGACATCAGCGCCGCCGTGCAGCCGAAGCTGCTGCGGTTCCTGGAGACGGGCGAGTTCCGCCGCGTCGGCGGCACCATCACGATGAAGGTCGACGTCCGCGTCGTCTCCGCCACCAACAAGGACCTGCCGACCGAGGTGAAGGCGGGACGCTTCCGCGAAGACCTGCTCTACCGTCTCAACGTCGTCACCATCAAACTGCCCCCGCTCCGGGAGCGCCGTGAGGACATCCCGCTCCTCGCCCAGCACTTCCTCCAGAAGAACCAGACCACCCGCACGCCGCGTACGCTCGGCGCGGACGCGCTGCAGGCGCTCCTCACGCACGACTGGCCGGGCAATATCCGCGAACTCGAACACGCCATCGAAGGGGCGCTGCTCATGGCGCACGGCGACGAGATCGTGCGCAAAGACCTGCTCCTCTCTCCCGGCGACGCGGCCCCCGCCTCGGCCGGACCGGCTGCGCCGGGCGTGATGACCATCGAAGAGCTGGAGCGGATGCACATCGAACATACGCTGAAACACTTCCGGTACAACCGCGCCAAGAGCGCCGCCGCGCTCGGCATCACGGTGAAGACCCTCTACCTCAAGATCAAACGTTACGGCATCGCCACTCCCGATCCCGCCTGAACAATTGTTCAGAAACTGGTCCCGCTCCGCGCGCTCCCGTAACTTTCCCCCCGTGCTCCTCGAATACTCTTCCGAACCATCACGAGGAGAGGAACCCATGAGAGCACGTCATTTCACCGTCACCGCCGCGTTCATCCTGCTGTCGACCGCGTCCGCATTCGCCACCACCCCGTCCGCCCGCGTCATCGACTGGGCGTCCGCCGAAAAGAACTACATCGCCGCCGTGCAGTCGCAGAACACCGGACTCCAGCAGAGCGCCGCGCAGTTCATCGGCGAGTACCGGCTGAAAGGGGCCGTGTCCGAACTGGCGCGCGTGCTCCGTGAAGATCCGGTGGAAACGACCCGCATGAAGGCGGCCGCATCGCTCGTCCGCATCGGCGGCGACGAGGCGCTCACGGCGGTCCGCGAAGCGGTCCTTTTCGACGGCAGCGACAAAGTCGTTCGATTCTGCGAGAAACTGATGGAGTCCGCGTCGGAACAGCACGACCTGAGCATGAAGAATTAGGGAGAGACACTCCCTGCTTGAAAAAGCCAGACGGCAGCGTTCGGTGGGGTCCGCTGCCTCTGGCTTTCCTGTTTTAAAGCCCTCCTCCCTTCCTTGAAAATCCGTCCATTTTTTTCTATTTTGTCGCACAACAACCGTTCAACGTCTTTCTGACAAGGATCCCCCCATGGCGAAATTCCTCGGCCTCGACTACTATAATATGGACTCCCTTCTCTCCGAAGAGGAGATCCTCGTCCGCAACACCGTCCGCGAGTTCGTGGACGATCAGGTGCTCCCCATCATCGAGAAACATAACCGCGCCGGCACGTTCCCGAAGGAACTGGTGAAGGGGATGGCGGACCTTGGACTGTTCGGCGCCACGCTGCCGGCGAAGTACGGCTGTGCGGAACTGAACAACGTGGCGTACGGACTGATGATGCAGGAGCTGGAACGCGGCGACAGCGGCATCCGCAGTTTCGCGTCGGTGCAGAGCAGTCTGGTGATGTATCCCATCCATGAGTTCGGCAGCGAAGAGCAGAAGGATTTCTGGCTGCCGAAGCTCGCCAAGGGGGAGAAGATCGGCTGCTTCGGTCTGACGGAGCCCGATTTCGGTTCGAACCCCGGCGGCATGATCACGCGGGCGGAGAAGAAGGACGGAGGCTACCTCCTCAACGGCGCCAAGATGTGGATCACCAACGGTACCATCGCCGACGTCGCGGTGGTGTGGGCGAAGCTCGACGGCACCGTGCGCGGGTTCCTGGTGGAGAAGGGGACGAAGGGCTTCACAGCGCCCGAGATGCACGGCAAGCATTCGCTCCGCGCGTCGGTCACCTCCGAGCTCGTGTTCCAGGACTGCCTCATTCCCGAAGCGAACATCCTTCCGAAGTCCGGCGGACTCAAGTCCCCGCTCATGTGCCTGAGCCAGGCGCGGTACGGCATCGCGTGGGGTGCGCTCGGCGCCGCCATGGCGTGCTACGATTCGTCGCTCAACTACGCCAAGTCGCGCATCCAGTTCAGCAAGCCCATCGCCGCGTACCAGATGACGCAGGAGAAGCTCGTCCACATGGTCAACGAGATCACGAAGGGACAGCTCCTCTGCCTGCAGCTGGGACGGCTGAAGGACCTGGGAAAGGCGAAGTTCACGCAGATCTCCCTCGCCAAACGGAACAACGTGCACCACGCGCTGGAGATCGCCCGCATGGCGCGCGAGATCCACGGCGCCAACGGCATCCTGGACGAGTACCCCATCATGCGCCACGCCGCGAACCTTGAGTCGGTCAAGACGTACGAAGGGACGCACGAGATGCACACGCTCATCATCGGCGAAGACATCACGGGATTCGCCGCGTTCGAATAACGCCGGAGAACGATGGGGAAGCTCGAGGACATCCAGACGCTCATCTTCGAACTCGGACCGGACGAACGCGCCCGGCTGCGTGAGTGGTTCGACGAGTACGACGGCGACAGCTGGGACCGCCGGTTCGAGCAGGACGTGAAGGATCGCAAGGTCCACCCCCTCGGCGAGAAGGCGCGGAACGACCTGCGCGACGGACGGGTCCGCGACGTATGAAGCACGCGGCGACCGACGGGTTCCGGGAGCGGTACGAACGGCTCCCCGTTCCGGTGCGGCGGCTGACGGACAACGGGTTCGCCACCATACGGCAGTACCCGCGCCACCCGCTCCTCCGGCTGCTGACGTTCGACGATTACGTCTCGATGCGCATCGGCAGCCGCCACCGCGCGCTGGCGGTGCAGGAGAACGACACACTCATCTGGTTCTGGATTGGCACGTACACCGAATACCGGCGACTGTTCGAATGACCGGCCCCACCACGGGACGCACGGGTCCGCGAAGGATGCAGTACGCATCCTTCGTCTGTTTTGACGCGAAAGGAACGCTATGAAACATCCCAAGATCATCGGCGAAGCCATCACCTACGACGACGTCCTCCTCGTCCCCGGGCGCTCCTCGGTCCTCCCCCGGGAGGTCGACGTCACGACGAGGCTCACCCGCTCCATCACCCTCAACGTCCCGCTCCTCTCCGCCGCGATGGACACGGTCACCGAATCGGAGATGGCCATCGCCCTGGCGCGCGAAGGGGGCATCGGCATCGTCCATAAGAACATGCGCATCGAGCGGCAGGCGGAGGAGGTGGACAAGGTGAAGCGCTCCGAGAGCGGCATGATCATGAACCCCGTCACCCTCACTGCGGACAAGACGGTGGGGGACGTGCTCGACCTGATGGCGAAGTTCAGCGTCTCCGGCATCCCCATCGTGGAGGAGGGACGCCTCGTCGGCATCCTCACCAACCGCGACCTCCGCTTCCAGCCCAACCGGGGGCTCCGCGTGGCGGAGGTGATGACCTCGGCCAACCTCGTCACCGCGCCGGTCGGCACCACGCTCGACGAGGCGGAGGCGATCCTGCAGCGGCACAAGATCGAGAAGCTGCCGGTGGTGGACAAGGCGGGACGGCTGAAGGGTCTCATCACCTTCAAGGACATCCAGAAGAAGAAGCGGTACCCCAACGCGTGCAAGGACAAGCACGGCCGGCTCCGCGTCGGTGCGGCGGTGGGCGTCGCGGCGGACACCGTCGACCGGGTTCGCGCCCTCATCGGCGCGGGGGCGGACGTCGTCGTCATCGACACCGCGCACGGCCATTCCAAGGGCGTGCTCGAGATGATCCGGAAGGTGAAGTCCTCGTTCGACATCGAGGTCATCGCCGGGAACGTCGGCACGCGCGAGGCGACGGTGGACATCATCAAGGCGGGAGCGGACGCCGTGAAGGTCGGCATCGGTCCCGGCTCCATCTGCACCACCCGCATCGTGGCGGGCGTCGGCGTTCCGCAGGTCACCGCGGTGATGGAGTGCGCCGCGGCGGCGAAGAAGTACCGCGTCCCGGTCATCGCGGACGGCGGCATCAAGCAGACAGGCGACATCGCGAAGGCGGTCGCGGCCGGGGCGGACTCCGTCATGATCGGCGGACTCTTCGCCGGACTGCAGGAGAGTCCGGGCGAGAAGATCCTCTACGAGGGTCGCACGTACAAGATCTACCGCGGCATGGGCTCGCTCGGCGCGATGAAGGAGGGGAGCAAGGACCGGTACTTCCAGGACGTGGAGGACGACATCCAGAAGCTGGTGCCCGAAGGGATCGAAGGCCGCGTGCCGTACAAGGGGGAACTGAGCGGCACCGTGTACCAGATGGTGGGCGGCCTGCGCGCGGCGATGGGATACTGCGGCGCCGAGAACATCGCGGCGATGCAGACGAAGGCCCGGTTCGTCCGGATGAGCGACGCCGGCCTGCGCGAGAGCCATCCGCACGACATCAAGATCACCAAGGAAGCGCCGAACTACCACGGCTGAGCGGTGCCCCCCACGCGCATGGACCATCCCGCCCGCATCGCCTCGCTCCGCGCCGCCCTCGGCGCGCGCGGGGCCGACGCGTACATCACGACGCACCTTCCGAACGTGCGGTACCTCTCCGGCTTCACCGGCTCGAACGCGCTGCTGCTCGTCACGGCGGAGAGGACGTGGTTCCTCACCGACTTCCGGTACCGTGCCCAGACCGCCGCCGAAGTGACCGCGGACCGGGCCTTCTTCGGTCAGGGCTCGCTCATCGAACTGGCGCGCGTCAACGGACTCTTCCGGCACACGCGCGCGGTGTCGTACGACCGGAGCCGGCTCACCGTGGCGCAGTACGACGAACTCGGCCGCGCCGCCGGTTTCGACCGGCTCGTGGGACAGGAGAACCTCGTCGAAGAACTGCGGCATGTGAAGGACGCCGACGAACTGGGACTCGTCCAACGGGCCGCCGCCGTCACGGACGCGGTGTTCGCCCGTCTGCTGCCGATGATCCGGCCGGGCGTACGAGAGTGCGACATCGCCGCCGAGATCGCGCGGATGCATCGCCGCGGCGGGGCCGAGAAGGACGCGTTCGACACCATCACGGCGAGCGGTCCACGCAGCGCGCTTCCGCACGGACGCGCGACGGAACGCATCATCGGCATGCGGGAGTTCGTCACGCTCGACTTCGGCTGCGTGGTGGAAGGGTACCATTCGGACATGACCCGCACCGTCTGCGTCGGGAATCCCACGGCGGAGATGAAGAAGGTGTACGGCATCGTCCTCGAAGCGCAGCGCCGGGGAACAGAGGCGGTGAAGACCGGCGTTCCCGCCCGAACGGCGGACGCCGCCGCGCGGGAGCACATCACGTCGAAGGGGTACGGGGAGTACTTCGGCCATTCGCTGGGTCATGGCGTCGGACTCGAGATCCACGAATCGCTCCGGCTCTCCGCCGCCAGCGGCGCGACGCTGCGGAACGGCCACCTCGTCACCGTGGAGCCGGGCATCTACCTCCCCGGAAAGTTCGGCGTCCGCATCGAGGACATGGTCGTCGTCCGCGACGGCGGCGCCGAGGTCCTCACCGCATCGCCCAAGGAACTCATCGTCCTGTAAATGAAGAACGTCCTCGTCATCGCCTATTACTTCCCCCCGCTCGGCGGGAGCGGCGTGCAGCGCATCATGAAGTTCGTGAAGTACCTTCCGCAGTACGGATGGCAGCCCACGGTGCTCACGGTCGGTCCGACGGCGTACTACGCCAAGGACGAATCGCTGCTGAAGGAGCTCGAGCCGTACAACATCCGCATCGTCCGCACCTCGTCGGCGGACCCGAACGCGGTGGTCCACCGCCGTCAGGCGGTCGTCCGCCAGCCGAAGGAGGGGACGCGCCGGCTGCTGAGCTGGTTCAGCGACCTCCTCTTCATCCCGGACAACAAGATCGGGTGGAAGCGGAAAGCGGTGAAGGCCGCCTCGGAGCTGCTGCGCCGGGAACGGTTCGACGTCATCCTTGCCACCGCGCCCCCCTCCACCGACTTCCTCATCGGCGCCGAACTGAAGCGGAAGTTCAAGGTCCCGCTCGTGCTGGACTACCGCGACTCGTGGATGAACTACCCCTTCAAGCACTTCCCGACCGCGCTGCACCGGTACCTCCACTACCGGCTGGAACGCTCGGTGCTCCGCGCATCGGACATGGTGGTGACCACCAGCCGCCGGACGAAGGAGGAGGTGCTCCGCCGCCACCGTTTCCTCACGCACAAGGACATCATGATCCTCTCCCACGGCTTCGATCCGGACGATTTCCGGGTGCCGTCGGACGGCGTGCTGCCCCGCATCGAGAAGATGCGCATCACGTACTCGGGGCTCTTCTACGCCAGCATCACGCCGGTCCACTTCCTGCAGGCGCTCGCGAAGGTGTTCAAGGAGAATCCGGCGCTGCGCGGACGCATCGAAGCGTGCTTCGTCGGGCTCACGCGGCCGGAGCACATCAACCTCGTCAATTCCCTCGGCCTGCAGAACGCCGTGAACATGCTCGGCTATCTCGAACACCGCGAAGCGGTGCGGTACCTGCTGGCGTCGGACGTGCTGTGGGTGATGACGCAGGACGACCTCACCACGCCGGGGAAGATCTTCGAGTACATCGGCGCGCAGAAGAAGATCCTCGCGTGCATGCCCAAAGGGTACATCTCCGCCCTCATCGAAGAAGCGGGAGGCGTGCGGGTGGACCCGACGGACGTACAGGGGATCGCCGACGCCATCGTCGACCTCTACCGGCAGTACGAACGGAAGGAACTGCGGGGACCGAGACCGGAGGTGACGGACAAGTACAACCGCGTGAAGCTCACCGGCGAACTCTCCAAGATCTTCACCCGCTTCCTGGAGGTGTGACGATGAACGTGCTCGTGGTCGGTTCCGGCGGACGGGAACACGCCATCGCGTGGCGGCTCCGGCAGAGTCCGCGCGTGACGCGCCTGTGGTGCGCTCCGGGGAATGCCGGCATCGCCTCCGTCGCCGAATGCGTCCCGCTCAAGGCGGAGGACATCCACGGACTGGCGCAGTTCGCCGCGACCAACGCGGTGGACCTCACCGTCGTCGGAAGCGAAGGTCCGCTGGTGAAAGGGATCGCGGACCTGTTCGAGGAGCGCGGACTGGCCCTGTTCGGTCCGTCTCAGGCGGCCGCACGGGTGGAGGGGAGCAAGAAGTTCCTGAAGGAGTTCCTGCAGCGGCACCGCATCCCGACCGCGGCGTACCGTTCGTTCGGTCCGTCGGAGTACGGCGAGGCACAGGCGTACGTCCGGTCGGTGCCCGGTCCGTACGTCATCAAGAGCGACGGACTGGCGGCGGGGAAGGGTGTCGTCATCGCCGGGAGCACGGCGGAGGCGCTCTCGGCGCTGAAGGAGTATTTTGAGGCGAAGGTGTTCGGCGACGCCGGCACCACGGTCGTCATCGAAGAGTTCATGACCGGCGAAGAGGCCTCCCTCTTCGTCCTGTGCGACGGAGACCGGTACGTGGTGCTCCCCGCGGCGCAGGACCATAAGCGCATCGGCGACGGGGACACCGGCAAGAACACCGGCGGCATGGGAGCGTACGCCCCCGCGCCGGTCGTCACGCCGGATATCCTCGAACGGGTGGAGCGCGAGATCGTCCGCCCGACCCTCGCAGGCATGCGGGCGGAAGGGCATCCGTACAAAGGGTGTCTCTACGTGGGATTGATGATCACCCCGCAGGGACCGAAAGTGGTGGAGTACAACTGCCGGCTCGGCGATCCCGAAACGCAGGCGGTGATGCCGCTCATCGAGAGCGACCCGTTCGAACTGTTCGACGCCTGCGCGCGCGGAACGCTCGCTTCGTACGAACTGCGCGTACGATCGCAGACTGCCGTCTGCGTCGTCGTCGCGTCGAAGGGATATCCGGACGCGTACGAGACCGGCAGGCCGGTGAACGGTCTGGACGATGCGGAACGGCGCGGAGCGCTGGTCTTCCACGCCGGCACGAAGCGCGAAGGGGAACGTCTGCTCACCGCCGGCGGCCGCGTCTTCGGCGTGACCGCGCTGGGGAACGGACTGCCGGATGCCATCGCGAAGGCGTACGAGGGGGTCTCGTGCGTCTCGTTCGACGGCGCATACAGCCGGACCGACATCGGCCGGAAGGGGCTCCCGCGGTGAACACGTCACAACAGAACGGCGGAAGGATGCTGACGATATGAAGATTCTGGTCACCGGCGGCGCCGGTTTCATCGGTTCGAACATCGCGGACGCGTTCGTGGAGGCGGGGCATTCCGTCGTCATCGTGGACGACCTCTCCGGCGGCCGCGAGGAGAACGTCCATCCGAAAGCGAAGCTCTACCGCATGGACATCCGCGACGCGGCGGTGGAGAACGTCTTCCGCGAGGAAGGCTTCGACGTGATGTGCCATCACGCCGCGCAGATGGACGTGCGGCGTTCGGTGGCCGATCCGGCGTTCGACGCGTCGGTCAACGTGCTGGGTTTCCTCAATCTGATGGAGGCGGGACGGAAGCACGGCCTGAAGAAGGTGCTCTTCGCCTCCACCGGCGGCGCCATCTACGGCGAACAGGACTATTTCCCGGCGGACGAACGGCATCCCACCCGTCCGCTCTCTCCGTACGGCATCACGAAATTGGTGACGGAGAAGTACCTCTTCTTCTATAAGGAGACGTACGGCATCGACCACGTCATCCTCCGCTATGCGAACGTCTACGGACCGCGCCAGAGTCCGCACGGCGAAGCGGGCGTGGTGGCCATCTTCACGTCGAAGATGTTCAAGGGGGAGCAGCCGGTCATCAACGGCGACGGGACGCAGACGCGCGATTACGTCTTCGTGGGGGACGTGGTGAAGGCGAACCTGCTCGCGCTCGGGATGCCGGGCTCCGACATCTTCAACATCGGCACCGGCATCGAGACCGACGTGAACGAGCTCTTCCGCGTCATCCGGAAGCATACCGGTTCCGCCTGCGAGGAACGTCACGTGCCGGCCAAGGCGGGCGAGCAGAAGCGGAGCGTCATCTCCTCCGCCAAGATCGGCGCGGCGCTCGGCTGGTCCCCCTCCGTCCGCATCGACGAGGGACTGAAACGGACCGTCGACTTCTTGCGGAGCCGCCGGTAGTTCACGACCATGACCTCCACCGTCGATATCGAGAAACTGTACCGCGGCGACCGCCGCACCGTCGCCCGCGCCATCACGCTGGTGGAGAACGGCGGGGAAGGGGCCGAACGGTTCCTGACCGGACTCTTCGGCCGGACCGGCGGCGCCTACCGCATCGGCATCACCGGTCCCCCGGGCGCCGGCAAGAGCACCCTCACCAACCGCTTGGCGAAACAGTACCGGGCGCTCGGCCGGAAGGTGGGCATCATCGCGGTGGACCCGACGAGTCCTTTCACCGGCGGAGCGCTGCTGGGTGACCGCGTCCGGATGAGCGACGTCGAGACCGACGAAGGGGTCTTCATCCGTTCGATGGCGTCGCGCGGTTCGCTCGGCGGACTGAGCAAGAAGACGCGCGAGGCGGCCGACGTGCTCGACGCGGCGGGGTTCGACATCATCCTGTTCGAGACGGTCGGCGTCGGCCAGTCCGAACTCGACATCGCCGGAGCGGCCGACACCACCGTGGTGGTGCTCGTGCCGGAATCCGGCGACGGCATCCAGGCGATGAAGGCGGGACTGATGGAGATCGCCGATTTCTTCGTGATGAACAAGGCAGACCGTCCCGGCGCCGAACAGGCGGTGATGTCCATCCGCATGATCCTCGGATTCCGTCCGCACGACGAGCAGAGCTGGCTCGCCGACGTGGTGATGACCACGGCGAGCGAAGGGAAGGGGATCGACGGGGTGACGGAACAGATCGAACGGCACCGGACGTTCATGCAGCGGAGCGGCGGATTCGCGCGCCGGCGCGCGGACCAGATGCGCGCCCGCGTCGAAGAGATCGTGGCGGACACGTTCACCGTGCAGTTCTGGAACGCGGAACGCCGAGCCGCGCTGGAGCGGACGCTGCCGGACATCCTGGAACGGCACCGCTCTCCCTACGCCGCCGCCGCGGAACTGCTCGGTTCCGCACGCGACGGGAGATGACGCCGTTCCGCGACCGGTCCGGCGACCGATTTCATCCAATGCGAAGAGGACATGATGCTGCAGCAATGGCTTGACCACCTGACGACCGGCGACGCCGTCGAATGGCTCCGCGCTGCGGGACTCGCGGCGGCCGTCGCCGCTGCCGCGTTCCTCCTCATCCTGTTCCTCCAGCGCCTCTTCCTTCCGCTCCACCGGCTCGTCCGGGCGCAGAAAGGGAGCGTCATCCGCGGCATCACCGTCGGTTCGTTCCGTCTTGTCAGCGAAGAATCGGTCGTGTCGCTCCTCTTCACGCTGCTGCGCGCCGTCCGGTTCTTCCTTTCGGCGGTGGTCGTCTATCAGGCGGTCAAGATCAGCGTCTCCTTCTTTCCGTGGGGGGCCGACAGCATCGTTGAGGAGACGGCGCTGGGGGCGGTCTCCGCGCTCTTCGTCATCATCGTCTCCGCCGTGCTCATCCGCGGCATGCTCTCCCTGCACCGGCTGACGGAAGCGAAGCTCGACGCGTGGCGCACCGGGCGCACCGAGAAGGTGGTCGGCCTGCAGATCCTCTCCACCGCGCGCATCGTGGACGGGCTGCTCGGCGTGAACTCGCTGGTGCGTGTCGTCGGATTCACGATGACGCTCTACCTCACCGCGACGCTGGTGTTCGACCAGTTCACCGTCACCGCCGCCTGGTCGCACGTGCTGTGGGGCTACATCGTCTTTCCGCTCGCGGAGATGTACCGGCAGTTCGTGGAGTACCTGCCGAACCTCTTCACCGTCTTCTTCATCCTGCTGGTGGTGCGGTACCTGCTGAAGCTCGTCCGCTTCCTCTTCTATGAGGCGGAGCAGGGCTCCATCGTCATCCCGGGCTTCCATCCGGAATGGGCGGAACCCACCTACCAGATCTCGCGCTTCCTCATCTTCGTCTTCACGGCGGTCGTCGTCTTCCCGTACCTGCCCGGCTCCAACTCCCCGTTCTTCCAGGGGATCTCGGTGTTCGTCGGCGTGCTCCTCTCGTTCGGTTCCTCGTCCGCCATCTCCAACATCGTCTCCGGTACCGTGCTCACCTACATGCGCCCGTTCAAGCGGGGGGACGTGGTGTGCATCGGCGAGACGACGGGGGAGGTCATCGAGAAGAGCCTGCTGGTGACGCGGGTACGGACGCCGAAGAACGTGGACGTCACCATTCCGAACTCCGCCGTGCTCAGCGGACAGATCCGGAACTACAGCGCGCTCGCCGGCGGACCCGGGCTCATCCTGAACACGACCGTCACCATCGGATATGACGTGCCGTGGCGGCAGGTGCACGACCTGCTCATCGCCGCCGCGAAGAAGAGCGAGGGGATCCGTGCGACGCCGGAGCCGTTCGTGCTGCAGACATCGCTCAACGACAGTCACGTCAGCTACGAACTGAACGCCTTCACAGACGTGCCGGTGGTGATGCCGCGGCTCTACTCCGAACTGCACCGGAACGTCCAGGACGCGTTCGCCGCCGCGGGGGTCGAGATCATGTCCCCGCTCTACGCCGCCGTGCGCGACGGCAATCCCTCCACGCTCCCCGCCGCTCCGAAGCGGCGGAAGCGGTGAGAGCGTTCGGCATCACTATCCTCCAATGAACGGTACGACCATGGGACGACTTGCATTCATCGCTGTTTGCCTTCTCCTCCTCGCCGGCTGCGCGCCGACGGTGAACCCGGACCACCTCGTGCGGAACCGCCAGGACTTCAACACGGCCGTGGTGCGGTCGTGGGACGAACAGATGCTCCTCAATCTCGTCCGGCTGCGGTACCGCGATACGCCGATGTTCCTCGAGGTCGGCAGCGTGGTGGGGTACCAGAGCGTGAAGACGAACGGCACGGTCAGCGCGGGATTGGACAACGACAACGATCCCCCGTACACGGC
>WBUG01000088.1 GCA_008933835.1 Bacteroidota bacterium
GGAGGGTTCGGGGAATAAGGGCTTCAAAATGGCCCATTGCTCGTCGGATAGTTCTTCTCGTTTTGCCATGCACTAACGTACACAGCTCTATATCAAAGTACAAGTACTATTTTTGAGATAGCTTCTACTACGGCCGACCCAAAGTCCAAGTATTTTTTTACAACAAATCGGGAGAGGGTTGCGTCGACACCCACAAAAGACTCATTTGATGATATTTGATTTTATAAGTCAATGTAGTAGTAATTATCGCTTCGACATTAAGTATCGATATTTATTATCATTAAGCAGAAAAGCATTGGTCGGCGAAATAGAAAAGGGTTTCCCATTGTTGCCATCTGGTTGTTCAATATCGCTTGACCGACTGAGTAGTCAAGTAATCCTGAAGAATGTTCGCCAAGCCATTGACAATTCCTTTTTAAATATTGTGAATGAACTTAAGACGTTCCCTGATGATGTCAATCTGTCTGACTTCATTTATGAAACTCAACTGACGGTAGAGGATATTTATAGAAATAATCATTATTGGAGTGAATATTTATACCGTGCTGGTAAGAACATAACTATTGCTTCTGAAGAAGAAAAAAAAGTATTGAAGTCTTTCTCTAGGTTTACTCATATAGATGATGTTGAACAAATAAATGCGTATAAGTCTCTTGTTAAACCAGGAGTATTGAGTTCTGACGAAGACACCAATGCGAAGAGAAAATATACTCTAATGTTGGCAACAACATTGTATGGTGATGAAGCGGCCGCATCACCCAAAGAAACACTCAAATCAAAGTTTATGAGTTCTGAGTTACTAATAAATGAATTCCTTGAGCTCCTTACGGTGTTAGAGAAGAATGCTTATATGTCAAGTGCGGAATGGGGTCATTTTAAGAATGTTCCACTCAGAATTCATTGCCAGTATTCATTGAGTGAAATATTCTCTGCGTTTGGCATCATTAAAAATAGCCATCTTTACCGGGCAAGAGAAGGCGAATATTATCATAGCCCATTACATGTTAATCTGATTTTTATGACCTGCAAAAAGGTAGAGGGGGACTATTCACCTTCTACAATGTATAAGGATTATGCTATCTCAACAGAAAAAATCCATTGGCAATCTCAGAATGCAACGAAACAACAAAGCAAAAAAGGTATGAGATTGATAGATCATCATAAACATGGAGTTGCACATCTATTATTTGCGAGATCCACTCGGAAAGATGACCGATCGGAAACAAATCCTTATGTGTTTCTTGGAGAAGCAGAGTGTTATGAGTATAATGGAGAAAGACCGATCAATATTGTTTGGCGGTTGAGAATGCCAATGTCAATGCATCACTTCCGTATGTTCAGTATCTTGGATTGATATTTCATTCAGCTCTTTAATGTTTAACTGAACTTATGAATTGTATGTCTATTGCAATACCATGAACAAATCCACATTCCAATCCCTCATCGCCATCCTCTTCATTCTCTCCGGCGCAACGGGGCTGGTCTATCAGATCGTCTGGTTCAAATACCTTTCGCTTTTCCTCGGTAACACCACATACGCGCAGACAATCGTGCTGGCGACCTTTATGGGAGGACTCTCCCTCGGCGCCGCGTTGTGGGGGCGCACGGCGGACCGCCTGAAACGTCCGGTGATGCTCTACGGCATCCTGGAACTGATCATCTCCTTCTACTGCTTCTTCTTCCCGGAGATCAACACCGTTGTGCGCGAGCTGTTCTACAGTGCCGCGGCCTCCATGGGACTCGCTATCGGTTCACCCTCGCTCCTGGCGCTCAAGTTCGCCGCCAGCGCGCTCATGCTGCTGGTCCCGACAGTATTAATGGGGGGAACGCTACCCATCCTGGTGAAGGGTATCACCTCCCGCATCGAAGAGTCCGGCAACACCGTGGCGCTGCTCTACTTCCTGAACAGCTTCGGCGCCGTGGCGGGGTCGCTCATGGGGGGATTCATCTTGGTGCGGCTGGTGGGACTGGAAGGGAGCATCACCTCCACCGCGGTATTGAACGCCGGCATCGCCTTCATCGCCCTCTTCCTCTCGCTGCAGCACTATGAACTCTCCGGCGAGAAGAGGGAGGAGCGGGAGGAGGAACCGGCGCAGACGTTCACGCCGCGGCAGGTGCGCATCGCCGTGGCGGCGGCGGGGGTCTCGGGCGCGGCCTCCATGATGTACGAGGTGACCTGGGTCCGCATGCTCACGCCGGTCTTCGGCTCCTCCACCTACTCCTTCTCGCTGATGCTCGTGGCGTTCATTTCCGGCATCACGCTCGGCAGCCTCATCGTCTCGAAGTACATCGGCCGGATGAAGAACGTCTTCGGCTTCCTCGCCGCGGCGCAGTTCGGTGTGGTCGTCTCGATGCTCCTCTCGCTGCCCCTCTACGGCCGCATCCCGTACCTCTTCTGGAACGCCGGCACGTACCTCACCCGGTCCGACGCCACCTATCCGCTCTACCTGCTCTTCCAGTTCCTCTTCTGCTTCGCGGTGATGTTCGTCCCCACGGTCTTCCTCGGCATGACGCTGCCGGCGGCGGCGCGCATCGCCGCGCGCTCCATGCACACGCTCGGCCGCACGGTGGGGAACGTCTTCTCCGTCAACACCGTCGGCACGGTGCTCGGCTCGCTCGGGGCGGGACTCGTGCTCATCCCGCTCATCGGTCTGCGCCATACGGTGGAAGCGGCGCTCGCCCTCAACGCGCTCACCGGCGTCCTGGTGCTTTGGGCGGACGGACTCCGCACCCGCATGAGAAAACTGGCGATGTCGGGGAGCGTGCTGGCCGCCGCCGCGCTGTACCTGCTCACCGCGGCGGACTGGAACCAGCTGATGTTCTACTCCGGGGTCTTCCGGATGATCGTGAAGGAGGACGTGCGTCCGCCGAAGAACTACGACGAGTTCCTGCTGCGGACCACCTCCAAGACGGACCTCTATTATAAGGAGGGGGCGAGCGCGACGGTGGGAGTGGTGCGCGCCGCGGCCGCGGGGGTGGAACAGAACGTGCTGCTCATCAACGGCAAATCGGACGCGTCGTCCGTGGGGGACCTGCCGACGCAGATCCTGCTGGCGCAGTTGCCGATGACGCTGCATCCGCGGCCGGACACGGCGCTCATCATCGGGTTCGGCAGCGGCGTGACCGCCGGCAGCGTGCTGACGCACGACGTGAAGCTGGCGGACTGCGTGGAGATCTCCCCCGAAGTGGTGGAGGCGTCGGCCCACTTCAACGATGTGAACAACCGTCCGCTGGAGGACCCGCGGCTGCGACTCCATATCGAGGACGCGCGCGCCTTCCTGCGCCTCTCACCGCACCGGTACGACGTCATCATCAGCGAACCGTCCAATCCCTGGATCGCCGGCATCGGCACGCTCTACTCCGAGGAGTTCTTCCGCGAATGCCGCGGGAAGCTGCGTCCCGAGGGGCTCATGGTGCAGTGGTTCCACCTCTATGAGATCGACGATGCCATCTTCCAGCTCGTCCTGCGCACCTTCCAGGCGCACTTCCCGCACGTCACCGTGTGGCACTCGCTCCGCAACGACGTGCTCCTCATCGGCTCTCTCCGTCCGGTGCACATCGGTGCGGAGCAGCTGCGGGGGAAGACGCTCAATCCCCGCGTGAGCGAGGACCTGGCGCGCATCGGACTGAACCATCTGCCGTCGCTCCTCTCCCTGCAGAGCCTCTCCAGCGCGTCGGTGCGGGAATATGCGGACCACGGCGAAGTGAACTCCGAGAACCGTCCGCTGCTGGAGTACAACGCCCCGAAGGCGTTCTTCACGAGCAAGGGTGTTCCGGGGTACCGCTTCTACGACGAACGGACGAACATCCGGAGCGACGCGCTCTTCCTCTCCGCCTACGCGAAGAAGTATCCCCTCGCGTCGCGCGACCGGTTCCTCATCGCCCTGACGCAGTCGGACGCCGAGCGGGGCGACCCGGGCATCGCCTACTCGCTCTTCCTGGAACTACGGAAGGAGTTCCCGAAGGACCAGCTCATCCTGCAGCGGCTCGCCACCCTTGCCGGTACGCTCGGCCGCCGGCAGGAGAGCGCCGCGCACTACGCGGAACTCTCCCGGATGCGGCCGGACGACCCGTACATCCTCTCCGATTACGCGTTCACCCGGTTCCTGAGCGAACGCCAGTCCTCCTCCTACCTGCAGCATGCGGACTTCGCGGCGTTCGAGCGGCTCTTCGACCGGTGCATCGCGATGGTGAAGGACACGGTGGACCTCTTCAACATCCGCTCGGCGGACATGTACTTCTCCATCCAGGAGTACGCGAAAGCGGCCGCCCGGTACGAACGGGCGCTGGAACTGCGGCAGGAGGGACGCGGACTCTCCACCGAACCGCTCGTGGAGCTCTTCCTGAAGACGTCACGCTCCTTCTACTTCGCCGGCAACCTGCCGAAAGCGCTCGAGTACGGCATCCTCGCCGGGGTGGAGGACCAGGAGAACAGGGAGATTAAGGACTACCTGTATAAGATCATGCAGAAGCAATTGGCGAATTAAAAAAGAAAAAAGAAAAGAGACATTGCCGTTGTGGGGAGCTCATCACAGCAAGGCATACGGATGCATAGAACCTCTTTCGTCCCTTTCTTTTTGCTCTTTTCTTTTTTCTTTGTATCTGGAACCTCTTTTCCGTGCCCTTCAAGCCCATCATTCTCTTCCTCGCTCTCCTTGCTCTTCCCGGGATCCTTTCCGGCCAGACCCCCGATTCGCTGTGGCTGAACGACGACTGGTACTATACGACCGAGAGCGGTTCGTTCGTCGACCTGACGCGGTACCTGCCGGGATTCCTGCGGGATGAGGCGTACCTCAAGCGCTACATCCGGGACGAGCGCTTCTTCCGGCTCCGCCGTCTGTACGACGACACGCTGGCGGTGGACGCGGTGTTCGACCGGGCGATGCTCATCGCGGAGGGGGATGTGCGGCGCGCCCTGCTCCTCTCCACCGCGGCGACGATGGACCACCGGCGGCTCGGCATCCGTCTGCCGCTCCTCGGCACCCTCTTTTTTCCTTTGACGTTCGAGAACGATTCGCTCTTCCGTATCCGGCGCACGCATCTGCCGAAGCGTGTGCTGGCGGACCGGCCGCGGGCGGTGGACAAGGACAAACTGCAGCATTTCTTCGGCTCCGCGTACATCGCGTACCTGTTCAATTCCGACCGCATTGCGAAGTGGGCGGGGGACCGGCTGGAGGAAGGGGAGGAGAGTTTCGTAGCGGGGGGACGTGAGGACGAACGGGACAAGGCCGCGAACGCGAAAGGGCGCGAGTTCGGCCTGCGCCTGCTTCGTGAACCGGAGCTGCTGCCGAGCGATGTGCTGTGGGGGAGGGAGCCGTAGTCATCGTTTCACTTCGGCGTACGACGTTATTCCCTTGCAGCAGGACATCGATATCGTCGAAGGGTACATCGCCGGACAGAAGGAGCATCATCGGGAGCGTTCCTATGTCGAGGAATGCCGGAAGATCTGTGCATCCATCGGCGAGCGGTTCGACGATGAAACCGATGGATCGGTTTCATCGAGGTGAGCGGGTGTGACGAATCGGCGCGACGATGAATCGTCGCGCCGAGCCCGAACGTCATCCTTTTCGGCTGACCAGCACGCCTCCGCCGCCGATGACGAGCATGATGGCGGACTGGACGAGCGTCTTGTAGGAGAGGTGTTCGCCGCTGACGGAGGAGTAGAGGAACCACGCGCCGATGGCGACGAGGAGCGAATAGACCCCCAGCATCACCCGCCGCGCTTTCGCGTTCGTCTCCGGCGTGTCCGCCGAGAAGAGCCTGTTATAGAGCAGCAGTCCCGCCGCCGCGAACACCCCCAGCACCGCGAAGATGAGCCAGAAGTTCCGCAGTTCCCCTTCCACCCCCGTCTGACCCGCGAGCGGCTTCAGCATCGATTCGTACATCGTTCCGCCGAGGTTCGAGCCGACGAGCGAGCCGATGACGCCGTAGAGGAACGCGTACCCCATGTACACCGCCTTCTTCTCGGAGGGGGCGACCAGGCCCACGTAGCTGTAGTACTTCGGGTGCGCCGTCATCTCGCCGACGGAGAAGACCGCGATGCCGAGGATGAAGAGCCACACGTTCTGCGCGAATGCGAGACAGACGAACCCGAGCACCCCGAACCCGATGCCCGCCACCATCGTCGGGAGCGGCTTCATGTCCTTCACGATGCGGCTGATGAGCACCTGCAGCAGGATGATGGTGCCGGCGTTGATGACCGTGACGTGCTCCGCGTCGAACGAGAGCGGGACGCCGAACGAGGCGAAGAAGGCGTTCACCGGCGCCGGGTCGATGAAGTCGCGCAGGAACCAGAGCACCGAGCCGAAGTTCTGGAAGTAGAGGATCCAGAAGAACGAGTAGACGAAGATCATCAGCATGAAGCGCGCGTCCCCCAGCACCAGCGCGGCGCCGTTCAGCACGTCGCGCAGCGACTTGGTGTTGGCCGGTTTCGACGGTTCGTCGAATGCGAAGAGGGTGGGAAGCAGCATCAGTCCGCAGTAGAGCGACGACGCGACGAAGATGTAGCTCCAGTCGAACCCTTTCAGGACGCTCACGACGAGCGGCGCCAGGAAAGCCCCCATGTTGATCATCCAGTAGTACACTCCGAAACCGAAACCGGAGTTGGACTCGTTGGTGGTGCGAGCGATGGTGCCGCTGATGATGGGCTTGAAGAGGCCCGAACCGACCGCCATCACCAGCAGACTGGCGAAGACCGCGCCGTAGGAGGACATCTGTCCGGCAAGGAAGTATCCCGCGGCGAGGAACGAAAAGGCCGCCATCAGCATCCGCCGGTAACCGTACCGGTCCGCCAGCGCGCCGCCGAGAATGGGGACCACGTACGTGCAGGCGTAGATGAGGCTCTGGAGGAAGCCGACCGAATCCTCCGCGAACCCGAGCCCCCCTTCGGCGACGGAATTGGTGAGGTAGACCGCCAGCACCGAGTTCATGCCGTAGTAGGCCCCCCGCTCGAAGAGTTCCATCACGTTGGCGACCCAGAAGACCTTGGGGAAGGAGCGTAGAATGGACATAGGCTGCTCGATTGATTGGTGGTGAGGGAATGCCGGGGACAGTATAGCGAGGAAAAAGAAAAAAGAAAAATGAAAAGAGCAGGGGTCCGGGGAAGGGAGTGGGGGGAAGGGACTACCGCCGCTGGCGGAGCACTTCGTACAGCACCAGCGCTCCGGCGACGGAGGCGTTGAGGGAGTCGAAGCCCCCCTTCATCGGGATCTTCACGAGGAAGTCGCACTTCTCCCGCACGAGCCGGCGCATCCCTTTCCCTTCGTTCCCGACCACGACCGCCACCGGCACGGTGTAGTCCACCGCCGTGAACTCCTTCTCCGCCGTCATCTCCGTTCCGACGATCCAGACGCCGTGCTCCTTCAGCTCGTCGATGGTCTGGGCGATGTTCGTGACGCGCGCCATCGGGAAGGTGAGGCTCGCGCCGGCGGAGGTCTTCACCACCGTCTCGTTCACCGGCGCGTTGTGGTGCTTCGGCACGATGCCGCCGTGCGCGCCGACGCAGACCGCGGTGCGGATGAGCGCGCCGAGGTTGTGCACGTCCTCGATCTCGTCGAAGATGAGGAAGAAGGGCTTCTCGTGCTTCGCGGCCGCGGCGGCCATCAGTTCGCCGATGTCGGTGAACTCCTTCGTTCCGGCGACGGCGACGACCCCCTGGTTGTTCTTCTCCCGCGCGGTCCGGTCGATCTGGTCCGGCGGCAGGAACTTGAACGGCACGTTCTTCCGGCGGGCGAGCTTCACGATCTCGTCCACCGCCTCGCCCCGGGCGGAGGAGGAGATGAGCACCTTCTCCACCGGTGTGCCGCCGGTGAGCGCTTCGAGGACCGGTTTCCGTCCGGAGATGACGTTCACAGTTTCTCCGTCCCGGCGGAGGATGACCGGGCGTTGCGGTGCAGCGAGTTGAGACCCGCCGCGCCGATGGCGATGAGGATGAGGGCGATGACCTGCGCTTCGCTCAGTCCCGCCAGGATGCGTTCGTTGAGGCGGAGGAATTCGACGCTGAAGCGTTCGAGACCGGCCAGGACGAGGTACGCGTAGAAGACCTTCCCCTCGGCGCTCCATCGCGTGCGGTTCTTCCAAAGCACGAAGAAGAAAGCGGCGCAGATGAGGGTCTCGTACACCGGCGTCGGGTGGCAGAGCGTGTCGTCCGGCACCACGCCGTTGATGCCGTACTTCGCGACGATGTCCGGGAACTGCCGGAACGCGGCGGAGGGGGGATAGGTGCCGTTGGAGTAGTCCGTGCCCCACGGC
>WBUG01000089.1 GCA_008933835.1 Bacteroidota bacterium
TTGTCTCTGATGCTGACGTGAAACGATTGGAACGGAAACTCAACAACACACCAAGAAAAGTTTTACATTATCGAACACCGAAGGAAGTCTTCGATCAACTGCGTTGCACTTCCTTGTAGAATCCAGCCCTCTTTACTTTAGAAATTGTAACCAATATTGAATCCGATTGCAGCGTAACCGTGTCCTGTTCCCCTAGATGGATAAATATCCACAACATCTATACCTAATCTATAAGTCAAGAAATAGTTGCTATTGTATTGATAGAATAAGCCATACAATGTTAGGGGGCCATTTTTTACAACAATCGATGTTATGTTTTTTGATTCACTCTCACTTGAAGTAAGATCCTCACCAGAATAAAATAGAAGTTTAGCTGTTGCACCAACACGATGATTTGATCCATAAGGAAATATTAGATTCAAGCCAATTGGAACTACAATCCCTTGAGTATTTAAGAAGGTAGGTGCTATCCCTAATTCAACCGAAACTAGATTGGTCAATAATCTTTCATAATTTAATCCTATTAGCATGCCGTTAGAGACAAGCATATCAATCGCAAATACATTCTTTCTTTGTTTTTGGAACAACACACCTTCTTGCGCTTCGTTTCCAGTTTTCATTATTGCTGATGTATCTTGTTCATTAATGTCTTCAATTATTCCATAAGACATTTGGCTAATCAGCAAGATAACTACACATAAGATTTTCATCTATCCCCCTTTACAAATATTTGTGAGTGTTGATCTGAACCACAAAATAGTGCACAGCGATTGTTGCGAAAATACCAAGAGGATGTGTTCTTCATATTCCTTTGTTGGCAATACCCAAGCGCGGAATGTTTTTACTGTGTGTTGTAACATCCTTAAATGCAGAATACTTCAATCTGTTAGGGATACTCGTATCCCCAACGACGATCAGAAGTTGGGCGGCTTCTCGAAGGGCGTATGAGATGTGCAACACGGGCATGTTGCAACGGTATCGTACTCAAGGATGAACCAAGAGTCAATACCGCAACCCAAGATTTAATATTGATTCGCCCTCATCGTCAGCCTCATACATCCTTCTATCCATTTTTTCCGGTTTTCGGACATCGAAACAAAAATATACTTTCATTATCAGACACGATGCTCCGCTTTGCCATCGTAATCCGAAAGAAATGGGCGATAACGGTTGAAGAAATTCCCCGGTGTTTGAACTGGATTACATTCCACCCTCATAACAATCTCTTCGAGGGGTGGCGAACACATCGCGCAGGACGCCGCGTAATGTTGAATCCCGCCCTCTGACGGCACTTGTTGGGAGTTCAGCATATTCATTTACGAAAAGATGCTGAATAATCCGCATCAGGACTGCAAGGGCGGATTTTCAGCATGACGATGAAGGAATCCGCGTCATGCTGGATGGTCCCCGGTGTTGCTCTGCGACCGGTTCGGAATCGTTCTTTAATAGAAGATGCTGAATACCCCGCAAAGAGCAACAACGTAGCGGGGTTTCAGCATGACATATCCAGTCGCGCCGCGTCATGCTGAATCCCGCTCTCTGACGGCCCCCGGCGGGAATTCAGCATCCTTCTTACGATGAATGTTGTTCCCACCCTTTATGGACCGCATCTTTCAGATTCCTCACCCCTCACAGATGAAAGCATTGGCTCGGGGTTCGGAATGACAGAGAGGGAGGATTGTCGTCGGTGTGTACGATACAGCGATGCGCTCGCTATGCGGGGCAGAGCGTGGTCAAGCGAGCAAATCGCGTACACCACGTTCTCAGAATGTGATTTGTGGTTTGGGGCTTGGGATTTCTCTCATGGGCCTGTCCACCGTAGTTCCGTGCAGCGGAACGTAGGCGGGGTTCGGAATGACAGCGGTGTGTACTCCATCACATCATTCTTGATCGCCACCGTTCACGAAACACTGTTTCCCGCAGATGGACGCAGAGAAGATTTCACACCGATGAGAACATCTGCGGCATTTTCTGCGAGATCTGCGGGAGACATCTTCTGTTCGTTCAGAGATGCGTTCGCCGAACAAGACGTATTCATCTCCAAGCGAGCACGTCGCGATGGTAATGGAGCGTGCAGAGAGCGTTCAGAGCGAGTACTGCACGCCGGCCATCACGTCCCCTTGTCCGAAATCCTTCGTGGTGGAGAGGAAGCAGCGCGTGACGGCGGCGGAGAGCCGCACGTGGTTGATCACCGTCACCTCCGCGCCGGCGGTGAAGAGGTCCTGATCGAACTGACCGTTCACGAGCGCATATGTGGAAGGAGGGACCGGCGGGTGCGGATGATGGTGCAGCCCGGCGCGCAGCGTGAGCCACGGTGCGGCGATGTAGCGCACTCCGGCGGAGACGTCGTACGTGTCGCCGTTCGACGAAACGGCGGCCCATCCGGTGTGCTCCACGGCGTAGAGGAACGCCAGGGAAGGGGTCAGTTCCATCATCACACCGGCGCGGACGATGACGGAAAGGCGGGCGTACAGCTGCGGGGAGACCGATACGGCGGTGATGCGGCCGTTCCCTCCCGTGACCGTATCATCGGTCATGATGACGAGGCCTGCGCTGGAATAGGGAAGCGTGATCCGCTCTCCGAACGACACGGAGACGCCGATGTGAAGAGCGTTGAGCGGCTGCGTCAGGATACCGGCCGTTCCTCCCCATCCTTCACCCCGGGCCTCCCCGACGGCGTGCCAGAGTTTGTCCTTGAGCGACGCCGAGTTGTAGTGCACGGTGACGCCGGCGGAGAGCCGGTCCGAGAACCGGTACGAGAGGGCACCGAAGAGCATCGAGATCCGCCGGCGGTTCTCCATGGTGAAGAATTCACCGGTGCCGTCAGGATTCTCCACGGTCGTGACCTCGACCGGACCGCTCGTCAGGCGATGATCGTAGGTCTCCGCATATCCCGCCGCCGCGGTGAACGGTCCGGCGCCGGCGGAAAGACAGACATAGGCCGGCAGCGCATCGGTCTCGTCCAGCGCCAGATCGAAGAGGTACTCGGTGCGGAACCGGCGCGCCCCTTCGGCGTAGAGCACGATCCCCTCCGTGTGCAGCGCGGCGGGATTGGTGAGGGGCGCGTCGGGCAGGCCCGCTTCGGCGACCCCCGTTCCGGCCGAACCCCAGGACGAGACGCCGAGACGGGTGAGGGAGAGGGGCCAAACGATGTTCGTTTCCGGCTGTGCGCCGCACAGCGTGACCAGAAGCGGCAGCAGCGGTATGATGCGCCGCGCCGTCATCTCAGCGCAGTCCTTTCACCGCCGGCACGAGCCGCGCGTACACTTCGGGAATGGCGCGCGAGAAGCGCTCGTACGTGTCGGCGGAGACGTTCACCGTGTCGAAGGGAACGTACCGCACGTACGTCTTCTTCTCTCCGTGCTTCCGTCCGTACTTGTACTCGTACGTGAACCATCCGTCCGGTTGCAGCCGCACCTCTTTCAGCGCGGTGTTCGGAACGCTGATGAAGAAGCGGTCCGGCGCAGGCGCCGTGCCGGAACGCTGAAGCGTCCGCGCGCGCATCTCCAGGTACGCCTCCTTCGCCGTCTCCACCGCCGGGTCGATGAGCTCCACGTGCGGCGCCAGCACGCCGCGGTACCGGTACCCGTCCCCCTCGCGCACGCCGTACATCTCCGTCAGCACCGCGGCGATGGTGTCGCGCATGTACGGATAATGCGTGCAGGCGAGGAGCAGGGTGTTGAGGGGACGGGTAAACCGCTCGCGCCGCATCGTTTCGAGCAGCGTCACCAGATGGTACCGCACGTAGTTGGCCGGGTCGTTGAGCTGCAGTTCCAGACAGTTGCCGTTCGGGTCGAACTCGCAGACGATGCGGTTCTTCTCCGTGCTGAAATTGTAGATGCCGAGCAGCGCCGGATCGATGGGGAGCCGGTCGTTGCGGAGCGACGGTCCTTTGTACTCCTTCCGCACCGCCGTCAGCGTGTCGCTGATGTAGCTCCAGTCCCGGTCGATGCTTTCCGCCAGTCCCACCCCGCCCTGGCTGACGATGGAGGGTTCCGGCATCCCCTGCGCCTTCGCCGCCGCGCGGATGGCGTTCGGGTATCCGTTGGAGGTGACGGTCCCCGCCGTGGCGAAGACGCCGATGGTGCCGGGGTTCTTCCGCTGGAACTCCATCGCCGCCTTCACGCCGGCGTTGATGACGCCGACCACCGGCATGCCGCGCTTCTTCTTCGCTGCGAACGCCGAGATATCCTCCAGCGCGTACGCCGTGGCGGTGTTGCAGCCGATGACGAGCATCTTCACCGGCGGCTTGGACCGCTCTGTTGAGGGAGAGGTGAGGAATTCCATGCAGCGGAGGATGTTCTCCTTCAGCAGGTCGGTCTTGTTCACCGCCGCGTAATTGCCGTACGGCATGTTCGCCTGGTCCGCCATGTACTGGAACGATTCCCCGGCGAAGTCCGGTGTACCGTCCGCCCCCGGCGCGCCGGTCGCGTTGTGGAAGGCGTCGAGCGTGACGATCGCCTGCAGTACGGTGAGTCCGCCGGTGCCGGAGTCGAACACGCCGATGGGGAGCTCGCGCGTCTGCGCGGTCAGCGCGAGGGCGCACGCGAGGAGGATGCATGCGGTACGGAACGGTCGGGTCATGTGGTCGCTCCTTTCGTCGTCATTTCATCAGCAGCATGGTGCGCGTGACGCTCTCCGCTCCGGCGGTGAGCCGGTACAGATATGTGCCGGAGCCGAGCGCCGCGCCGTCGAACGGTACGGCATGGTCCCCCGCCTCCATCACTCCTTCCGCCGGACGCGCGACCGGCCGGCCGAGCAGGTCGTACACCGTCACGGAGGCCCACCCGCGCGCTCGGAGCGTGAAGGGGATGGTGGTGACGGGATTGAACGGGTTCGGATAGTTCTGCCGCAGCGCGATGGAGGAGGGGAATGGCGCTTCCGGCCGCAGGGAGGTGACCGGAAAGAGCTTCGCGATGGTGAAGTCCACCCAGAACAATCCCCGCACGGTCGGCACGGAGGCGAGCAGGCCGTCGCCGATGGTCTTCACCGGGTCCGCGTACGCCTTCCACCACACCGAATCCGCCGGGTAGCCGAACTGGAACGCGGAACCGTTCGGCGAGAACTTCGCGCCCCAGGAGGCGAACTCGCTCTTCATCGCGCCGAACGGATTGCCGGAGAAGGTGAAGTCCTGACTGTCGTCCACGAACAGCACCTTCCCGCGGTACGACGGCGGCATCCAGCTCTGTCCGTAATGCTTCACGAAGAGGGTGTACGCGGTGTCGATGGAGCGCACCGTCTGGTCCCACCGCTGCGCCGCCGAATCGGAGAGCTTCGCGTTGCCGCGGTACCATTCCACGTCCACCCCGAACCCGATGACGCACGGATGGTGCTTGTATCGGGAGAGCACCACGGAGATGAGCGTGTCGACGTTCGCCTCCCCCGGCTCCACCTGCAGCCAGACCCGGACGCCGGTCGTGTCGAAATGTTTGAGGTACGCCTCGTTCTGGTCGGTGGAGATGAAGTTGACGTACGGCAGCGAGGTGCCGTTGGAGGGAAAATTGAACTGCGTCGTCCCGTTGCTGATATACAGGCTCACGATCCACACGCCGCCGGGAACGCTGCCGGGGAACTTCGCGGCGATGCTCTTGGCGGTGCCGGACCAGTAGGCCGGAGGGGGGAACTGGCGGTTCGGATAACTGTTGAGGATGCGCGACGCGCGGAAGCCGGCGACGACCGCCGTCTGGGCGGACGACGCCGCGGTCATCACGGCGAGGAGCAGGATGAGCGGAAGGGTCCGCCTCATTTCGCGAGGAGCATGCGCCTCGCCGTCGTGGTGCCTCCCGCGGTGAGACGGTAGAGATAGACGCCGGAGGAGAGCTCGGCGCCGTCGAACGGCACGTCGTACCGTCCCGCGTCGAGGTGCGACCGGACCGGCACGGCCACGGTGCGTCCGAGCAGGTCGTGCACGGTGAGTGTCACCGGTCCGGAAACGGGGACCGTGAAAGTGATAGTGGTGGAAGGATTGAACGGATTCGGGAAGTTCTGCTCCAGGGCGAGGTGCGACGGGGCAGCCTCCGGCCGGTGCGTCACGGAGAGGGGGGACGAGAAGGCGAACTGCAGCGCGTCGAAGACGAGCTCCTGTCCGGTGGAATCGCTCCCGTCACCGAGCCGCACGTATCCCGCGCTCCCTTTCGCGAAGGGGAAGGTACCGAGCGGGAGCCAGCCGTTCTTCACGGGGGACTGGTCCTTCACCACGAGCTCCATGCCGTTCTTATGGTACACTTTGTACCGCGCCGCCTTCGCGTTGCTGAAGGGGATGTAAGCGGAAACGGCGTAGTTGCCGTCGGCGGCGATCGCGGGACGCCACTGCGCGAAGCAGGTGTCCCCCTTCTTCGTCTTCACGTACCACATGTGCCCGTTGAAGCCCTGGTTCATGTCCTTCCAGCCGAACATCCCCGCCGGAGGGGCGTTGTTCATCATGAACCCTTTCGTGAACTGCAGGTCGTCCACGATGGTATCGCCGAGCGCCGGCGCGGTGTAGCGGACCGACACGCCCCAGTAGATGCGGTTGAGGTTGCGGAAGCCGTTGTTGTATCCCGGCCAGTCGTACGACACCCCCTTACCGTTCGGACTCGGATAGGAACCGGAGTTCTTGTTGCCGTACGGGTCGTTGGAGATGAACGTGTGCGCTTCGGCGCCGATGCCGTTCAGCACGATGATGTGTCCGGCGGTGGTGAGTCCGTTGCACAGCGTGTACGGATGTCCGTTGGTGACCTCGTTCGTCACCAGCGAGAAGAAGGAGGCGGACGAATCGGCGCGCGTCGCGGAGATGCCGTGCTGGCCGTAGTAGTTCACCATGCGCGAGTACGGGCTGCCGCCGCTCCACATGAAGCCGTAGCCTCCCCAGGAATCCTTGTCGTTCGGGTCCTGCGCCACCGAGACGTAGTCGATCTGCCGGAACCGGTACTTGTCGCACACATAGTTGCCGTACGCGCTCGTGTGCCCGGGGGACGGCCACGAGCACCAGACGTTCCACGCCGGCAGGATGCCGAAGTGGGCGATGACCATGATGGAGGAGGTGGGGCCGCAGGCGGAGTGGCCGTTGTACCAATCCGGCGTGTCGTACACCTGATGGGTGTACGGCATCTCGAAGTACACCGCGGGGGAGGCCGCCTTCATCACGGCGGAGGTCCGCTCCTCCGGCAGACGCGTCACCGCCGATGCGTCGATGACCGACGCTCCCGCGCGGGAATGGAGCACCGGGGCGTCGTGCGTGGTGTAGAGCAGTTCGCCGTTCGTGACGGAGGGGGACGTTTCAAAGAGGTCCGGCGTGTCCGTCAGCCGTTCCGCCGGGGAACCGTCCGCGGGGAGGCGGTAGAGGTCGGAGTTGAGCAGCGTGTGCCGTTCCGACTCGCGCCGTTCGACGATGAGCGACGCGCCGTCCGCGCTCCAGACCGGATCGTATCCGTTGCCGAGGTACGAAACCCGTCCGTCCGCCGCGGCGACGTACACCGACGCGTCCATGCCCGAATAACAGAGTGCGTTGCCGGCGGGGGACCATTGCGGCTGGTGATAGCTTGAGCGGCCGTTGGAGACCATTGCGGAGCTCCGGTTCAGCCGGTCGTACGTCCATATCTGATCGTTCCCGTCGTTGTAGGCGATGAACCGTCCGTCCCCCGAGACCGCCGCGATGTTCGCGTACGTGCCGATGTCGGCCGTTTCGACGGAGCTTCCGCGGCGGATGTGGAGCGCCGTGCCGATGGAATAGACGATGCTCCCTTCGCGGGAGAAGGAGACCTGTCCCGCCTGCCGCACCGGTCCGTGCAGCAGGGTGACGTTCCGCGTCGCGAGGTCGTACAGTGCGGGAGCTTGGAGTCCGTCCGGTCCGATGGATTTGAAGCCGATGAACCGGCCGTCCGGCGACACGGTGTGGTACTGGCCGCAGCCGGGAGAGGAGACGAGTTCGAGAACGGAGCGTTCGGTCTGGAGATAGAGGGAACCACCCGCAGCGTCGGTGAAGACGGTGCCGTACGGCGTGCGGGTGAAGGAGCGGTAGGCCGCCTCCGGCTGGGGGAGCTGCGCGAGGAGGAGGAGCGGAACGAACGCAAGAATGATGAGCTGTCGCATCGGGGCAACCGTCCTTTCTAACAGAAAACTACGAAAGAACGGGGTGAATCTCAAGGAGGGAGCGGAGAGGCTGATAGGGGGTCGCAGGTGAGTGTCACCGCATGCGATCGAACGAG
>WBUG01000132.1 GCA_008933835.1 Bacteroidota bacterium
GTTCCGGCGTGAGCGCGGTCCACCGGTTCGTCCGTTCGGCGGGGTCCGCCGTCAAATCATACGCTTCGTACGCCGCGACGCCGTTCAGCACCGTCTCGATGAACTTGTACGGAGCGGCGATGACCGCCTTCGTGTCGATCATATCCTTCCCCACCAGCGGTATGACACGGTCCGGTGTGACCGGCCTCAGCCAGGACGTGCCGTCGAGCGCTCCGCGCTGCCGGCCGTCATCGAGACCGTACAGGTCCAGCAGCGTCGGAACGATATCGAGATGGGACGTGGTCCGCCTCGCGTGCGCTTCGATGCTCTTCCGCGCTTCCGGCGGGAATCCCGGCGGCAGATACACCCACATCGGCACGTCCACCTCCTCGCCGTAGAGCGTGTTCAGATGTCCGCGGTGCCCCCGCTCGCCGAACGCCTCACCGTGGTCCGCGGTGAAGAGCACGACGGTGGAATCGAGCAATCCGCGTGTTCGGAGCGAGTGCATATATCCACGAAGCACATCGTCCTGGTCACGCACCGTGTTATCGTACCGGTCCGCTTCGGTCATCCCCTCCGGTGACGCGAAGAGAGCGCGGCCGGGTTTGACGGTGTACGGATAGTGGGTATTGTTGAACTGGACGACGGCGAAGAAACGGCCGCCGGAATGACGAGCCATGTAACCGTTCACCAGCTCCCCCACCGCCGCATCGTCCGCCCCCAGGTCGTTCGCGGGAGGGAACGGCAGTCCCTCCTGGCAGACGAATGTGTCGAGCGACGTATTATAGATGAGGTCGATGTTGCTCCGCTGCATGGACTGCGATGTGAAGAACCAGGTCCGCGCGTCGGTCCAGCGCCGGAGCAGGTCGTAGATGTACGGCTGGTCCGGGCGGGTGATGGTGAACGTGCCGGAGAGGAGCATCGGCACGGAGAACTGCGTGGAGACGGCGTTGGAGACGTGCCGGTCGAACCGTATGACGGAACCGGCGGCGATGAGACTGTCCAGGAACGGCGATGTGCGACGGGAATGGCCGTAGGCAGAGAGGTTCTTCCGTCGGAGGCTCTCGCCGATGAAGAGCACCACGTTGTACCGCGCCCGCACCGGAGGACGTTCGGCCACGGTGCAGCGCCGGCGGACGTATCCGCGGTGCACGTCCTTCATCTCCCCTCCCCACCGTTCCGCCAATGCATACTTCACCGAAAAGAGGGTCGCGGGGGAGAAGGAGTACGACGCCGGCACGAAGCGGACGTTGTTGTTGAACACCAGCGTCAGCAGGACGAAGGCGGCGCCGGCGGCATACCGCGTGCGGGGACGGAGCGTGTCCACTGCTGCGGCGGCGTTGGAGAGCAGAAACGCATATCCCGCGGTCATCGCGAGGAACGCCGCAGCATGCCCCCATGTCGCGGACGAGGCGGCGAGCGCCAGCGTGTCCGCCGTATGGGTCAGCGCATAGTTGACCGAGTAGAGATTGGGGATGACGCCGAAGTACGCATAGTGGCCGTAGACCAGCACCTGGGCCGCGGCGATGAGCGATGCGCCCGCGGCAACGGCAACGGTGCGGCGTTTCACCGCCGTCGAGACGCTCCACGCCGCCATGAACCAGAGGGTCCATTCGAACAGGAACGAGAAGAAGAAATGC
>WBUG01000133.1 GCA_008933835.1 Bacteroidota bacterium
CGTGCCATGAGCAGGAAGGCGTACATGCCGTACGGTTCCAGCCAGGCGTACGGTGACCGCTCCAGCGCGAGCCACACCGCCCCTTCCGCGAACTGCTGCAGTCCGAACAACAACGGCATCCCCGCCAAGAAAGCACGTGACGGTTCCGGATTCTTCTTCAGCGCGGCGCTCCCCACCGCCGTGAGCACGGCGCCGCTGGCAAGACTGGAAGTCAGAGAAAAACACATAAAAAAACAATGATGAACGATGAATGAGGAACGATAATAGATGGATGAAGATATTTCGATGATGAACGATGAATGAGGAACGATGATAGATGGATGAAGATAACTCGATGATGAACGATGAACGCGGAACGTTGAGAAATACTGATGAAATATTGAATCAGGGTTCAGGATTCACGATGCAGGATGCATGATTCAGCGATGCGCTCGCTGTCGGATGCTCGCCATCCCGAGCTCACTTTGATGTTTTCTACCGAGGTGAGCCCCGATGTATTCTTTCGGGGCGTAGTCGAGGGGTGGCGAGCCCATCGCGTATTACACCGCGTCATTCTGAATCCCGCTCTCTGATGGCCCTCACCGGGAATTCAGCATCTTCTTTTATGTATTCATCGATGCGCTCGCTGTCAGATGCACGCCATCCCGAGCTCGCTCTGTAGATTTCGAACGACACAAGCCCCGATGTATTCTTTCGGGGCGTAGTCGAGGGATGGCGTGCACATCGCGTACTCGAAGTGTGACCTGTGATTTGTGATTTGTGATTTCCCTTCATCCTGCTCCTATACCCCCTTCGCCAGCCGAAACCCCGTGCACGACCCGCGCCAGGCGGGGGGATTGAAGTTGCGGTTACGGACGCGGGCGCTGCCGTGACTAAGCAGCCAGGAGCCGCCTCGTACGATGCAGTATGGAGCGTCTGACGGACCGGCGGGATCGCGCTGCGCACCGGACTCGTACCGCCCATATCGGTCACTGCACCACTCCCACACATTCCCGCTCATGTCGTAGAGGCCGAGCGCGTTGGGACGCTTCGTCCCGGCCGTATGCGTAGCGCCGCCGGAATTGCCGGCGTACCACGCCACCGTATCCACCGTATCGCTGCCGCTGTACAGTTCGGCTCCTCCTCCCCCTCTCGCGGCATACTCCCACTCCGCTTCGGTGGGGAGACGGTACTTGCGACTTTGGAGTGTGATGCCGGCTTTCTCGTTGAGATAACCAAGCCACATCTGCACCTCCTCCCAGCTCACCCGCTCCACCGGCGCATCGTCGCTGTTCTTAAACGACGATGGATCGGGATCGAGCGGCGTTGTCGCGCTCCCCTGCTTCCAGTGCACCACTTCGCGCCAGAGCTTGCGGGTCACTTCGGTGACGCCGATGCGGTACGGTGAGAGGGTGATAGTGTGCTGCGGACGCTCGTCGAACTCCCCCTCTCCCTCCGGACTCCCCATCGCATAGGTCCCTCCCTGCACAAGTACAAGAGCTCCCCCCGCCGCAGCGGCACGGTTCTCCTGCGCAATGTTGTAACTTACCACCTCGGAGTACGGCGACGTTCCCTCCGGCGTGCGAAGTCTGAGACGGAAGTAGTAGGTGAGTGTTGTGTCGAAGGGGCCGGGGAG
>WBUG01000002.1 GCA_008933835.1 Bacteroidota bacterium
TTGCGGACCGTGACATCCTGTGGATCGAAGTCATCCTGTTGACAGCGATGGTCTTCGGCGCCGGTATCGCGTACTTCATCACCCGCTCGATCACGGTGCCGGTCGCGGCCGTGGTGGCGAACATCCGGAACGCGGACCTGAACTCACGGTTCAATACGGAGCGCGAGGACGAGGTGGGACAGCTGCAGCGGGTGTTCGACGGGTTCGTGGACTCCATCAAGTCGACCCTGGTCCAGGTGTCGGAAGCGTCCGCCGCGGTGGCGAGCGCCAGTACGCAGATCTCCTCCTCGACCGAAGAGCTGGCCGCCGGAGCGCAGGAGCAGAGCTCGCAGGCGACCGAGGTGGCGGGAGCGGTCGAGGAGATGACGAAGACCATCATGGAGAATTCGCGGAACGCGGGAGACACCGCGGAGACCGCCAAACGCGCCAAGCAGACCGCCGAGACGGGCAGCGGCGTCGTCCGGCAGACGGTGGACGGCATGCGGAACATCGCGGCGGTGGTGAACCGCTCCGCCGAAACGGTGAAGGCGCTCGGCCGGTCGAGCGACCAGATCGGCGAGATCATCTCCGTCATCGACGACATCGCGGACCAGACGAACCTGCTGGCGCTCAATGCCGCCATCGAAGCGGCCCGCGCCGGAGAACAAGGACGCGGATTCGCCGTGGTGGCGGACGAAGTACGGAAACTCGCCGAACGGACCACGAAGGCGACCAAGGAGATCGCCGGGATGATCAAGCAGATCCAAGCCGACACCGGGACGGCGGTCGCATCGATGGACGAAGGGACGAAGAAGGTGGAAGAAGGCATATCGCTGGCGGACCAGGCCGGTGCCTCTCTCGCGGAGATCGTCACCATCAGCCAGGAAGTGACCGACAAGGTGTCGCAGATCGCCGCGGCGAGCGAACAGCAGTCGTCGGCCAGCGAACAGATCAGCAAGAACGTCGAGGGCATCAGCGCCGTGACGCAGCAGAGCGCTTCAGGCACGCAGCAGATCGCGCGAACGGCGGAGGACCTGAGCCGTCTGACGGAGAACCTGCAGTCCATCCTTGCGAAGTTCAATCTGGAGGGTTCGGGTTCTGAACACCGGCAGGGGACGACGGCGCGGCCGAAGCAGACGCTCTCGCGTTCCCGCAAGGCGGTCGCCCCCACCGGGCAGTTGGTGGAGCATTGACCTGATACAGAGTGCGGACCGGCGCCGTGCAGGCGCCGGTCCGCATGTTTCGCATCCGAAATGTGCGGTTGATTGGCGGCCCCGAAGCAGAACGTCACGATCACATCATCCAATGGGGTTCCATCATGAAATGGTTCATCGATCTCAGCATACGGACGAAGCTTCTTTCGTCGTTCTTCCTTGTCGCGCTCATCGCCGGTACCATCGGTTGGATAGGCTATAGTACCTCGGAGAGCATCATGGCGGCGCAGGATGAGCTGTACATGGACAGGTTGATTCCCATCCGCGACCTCGGATTCGCCAACGCCGAACTTCTGATCGCACGGGGCGACATGCGGAACGCGATGGCGGCGACCACGCCGGACGTCCGCAGATCGTACGTCGATAAAGTACTCAATAACTATCGGAAAGCAGAGGAATACCTCGCAGCATATGAAAAGACGTTCCTTGTCCAGGCGGAGAAGGACACGCTGGCGTTGTTCCGCCAGCATTGGAAGGAATATCGCCGTCATCTGGACGCCGTCCTTCCGCTGGCGCTCGCTATGAAGGATAAGGATGCGCTCGCCATTCTGGATGGCGATGCACGCAAAGAACTCGCGCTCGTCCGCCGGTATCTCGATGCCCTCATCAAGATCAACTCCCGTATCGCAGCAGAATTAGACGATCGGTCGGACGCTTCCGCGGAGGCCGGTGCACAGCTCATCCTGACGGTCCTCATCTTCGGCATGATGCTCGCCGTGGTGCTCGGCGTTGTGAACGCCCGTATCGTCGCCGTGCCGCTGAATCAGCTCATCGGGAACATCCGCAACGCGGACCTGAACTCGCGGTTCAATACGGACCGGAAGGACGAGGTCGGAAAACTGCAGGATGCGTTCGACGGGTTCGTGGATTCCATCAAATCGACATTGGTGCAGGTCTCCGAAGCCTCGGCGGCCGTCGCCAGTGCGAGCACGCAGATCTCTTCCTCGACGGAGGAGCTCGCCGCCGGCGCCCAGGAGCAGAGTTCACAGGCGACCGAAGTGGCGGGAGCGGTGGAAGAGATGACCAAGACCATCATGGAGAACTCGAGGAATGCGGGCGATGCGGCGGAGACGGCGAAACGCGCACGGGAGAACGCCGAGAACGGCAGTGAGGTCGTGCGGCGCACGGTGGAAGGGATGAAAGGGATCTCGGCCGTGGTGAACGCGTCGGCCGAAACGGTGAAAGCGCTCGGCCGTTCGAGCGACGAGATCGGCGAGATCATCTCCGTCATCGACGACATCGCGGACCAGACCAATCTGTTGGCGCTGAACGCCGCCATCGAAGCGGCCCGGGCCGGGGACCAGGGGCGCGGGTTCGCCGTCGTGGCGGACGAGGTCCGGAAACTGGCGGAACGGACATCCAAAGCGACCCGGGAGATCGGCGGAATGATCGGCCGTATCCAGTCCGATACGAAACAGGCGGTGGAGGCGATGCACGAAGGGACCCGGAAGGTGCATGACGGCATCGAACAGGCCGACCGGGCCGGAGCGTCGCTGAAGAACATCGTGGCCGTGAGCCAGCGGGTGACCGACATGGTGTCGCAGATCGCCGAAGCCGACGAACGGCAGAGCGAAGTGTCCGGGCTGGTGACGAAGAACGTGGACGGCATCAACGCGGTGTCGCACGAGAGCGCCAACAGCACGCAGCAGATCGCGAGAGCGACCGAGGACCTGAACCGGCTCACGGAGAACCTTCAGACGCTGCTCGCCGGATTTTCACTCGACGAATCCTCCGCGGACGGATCGGCGGTGAGGGAGGGACGGCCCAAAGCGCATGCCGTCCGTTCCCGCAAGGCCGTGTCGGAAGAGGGAGAGCTCGTCGACCATGCTTGAACCGGTTCGCAGCGGACGCTGCAGCGGTGCCGGCGGGGGGAGCCGCCGGACATCGACCGATGGGACCGGCCGGGAATCACACACAACAACGAAGGGAAGACCATGAAACGTACCACACACCGTGCGGCGCTGTCGGCGGTGCTCCTGGCGTGCGTGCTGCTTCCGCTGACGGGGCAGACCAGCGTCACGTTCGGGCAGCAGATCGCCCTCCTCAAGATGCTGAAGCCGGACCTGGAGTCCATCGGAGTCCTCTCCACATCGCTCAATGAGAAGGATGTTCAGCAGTACACCCGAAGTTCGCTGCAGCAGGGGGTGAAACTGTACGTCGCCGAGCCGAAGGACGCCCGCGACATCCCCTCGCTCTACAAGAAACTGGTCGCGGAGAAGAAGGTCCAGCTCATCCTCATCCCGAGCGTGGAGGACCGCATCATGCTCGACGTCGGCTATGAGTTCCTGAAGGAGAACACGCTGCTGGACCGGATCGGCGTCTGCGTGCCGGACGTTCGTTTCATCGCGAACGGGGCCTTCTTCTCGGTCGCGAAAGAGGAGGGGAAACTGGTCGTGACGGTGAACCAGCGCATCGCCGCCCTCGTCGGCGCCAGCATCCCGTCGCAGCCGAATCCGTCGATATCATTCGTCACACGTTGATCGGAAGGGAAAGATCATGAAGATCCAAATGAAGGTGCTGTTGCCGGTCGCGGTGCTTTGTCTGATGCTGACGGCGTCCATCAGCATGCTGTTCATCTGGCGGTACGGAGCGGAGGTCGAACGGGAGTTCGACAATCACGGTTTTTCGCTCCTCTCCAATCTCTCGACCAACGGCCGCATCGGCCTGCTGATGGGGGATCCCGGACAGCTCTCCAAGACGCTCGAGATGGTCGAGGCGCTTCCGCAGTTCCGGTACGCGTCGTTCCATGACGCCTCCGGGACGGTCCTGTTCGAGAAGGGGTCGCTGTCGGCCGAGGGAAAGGCCGCCGGAGCCTCGCGGAAGGTCAGGGATTCGTACGCCTCCGAGACTCCGGATGGAGAACCGTTGCAGGTGTACCGGCAGCCGGTCCATTCCCGCGGGACGGAAGGCGCTCCCATCGGCTACGTGTCCGTCGCGATGTCGAAGGCCGAAATGCTCTCCAATGCGCGGCAAAGCCTGCTCTGGTCCGGCGGTATCGCCGCCCTCTTCCTGGTCCTCGCGGTGCTCACCATGCGCTACATCATCGACCGCACCGTCATCGCCCCCATCACCACGGTGGTGACCGCCATCTCCAACGCGGACCTGAACAGCCGGTTCGACGCCGCGGAGCGGGATGAAGTGGGGGACCTGCAGCGGGCGTTGGACCGGTTCATCGCCTCCATTCGGGAGACGTTGCTCGGTGTCGGCGAGGCGGCCGGGAAGGTCGTCACGGCGACGGCGGAGATCCGTTCGTCCACCGAACAGATGGCGGCGGGTTCGCAGGAGCAGAGCTCGCAGACCACCGAGATCGCCGCCGCTGTGGAAGAGATGTCCCGTACGCTGGAGGACGGAAGCCGCAACATCGCCGACGCCGCGGAAACGGCCCAAAAAGCGGGCGTCGAAGCGCAACGCGGCGGCACCGTCGTCACCGACACCATCGCCGGCATGCGGCGCATCGCCGACGTCGTGACGCAATCGGCCGAGCAGGTTCGCATCCTGGGGACGTCGAGCGACCGGATCGGCGAGATCATCTCCGTCATCGACGATATCGCGGACCAGACGAACCTGCTGGCGCTCAACGCCGCCATCGAAGCGGCGCGGGCCGGGGACCAGGGCCGCGGGTTCGCCGTGGTGGCGGACGAGGTGCGCAAGCTCGCCGAACGGACGACGAAGGCGACCAAGGAGATCGCGGAGATGATCCGGAAGATCCAGACCGATACGACCCAGGCCGTGGCCTCCATGCAGCGAGGGACGGAGGAGGTCGGCAGCGGCATCGCGCTCGCGGAACAGGCCGGTACGATGCTCTCCAACATCGTCGGCAACGCCGACGCCGTGTCGTCGATGATGCAGCAGATCGCCACGGCGAGCCGGGAACAGACCGTCACCGCGAACCAGGTGTCGAAGAACATCGAATCCATCAGCGCCGTGACGCGGGAGAGCGTCACGGGCATCCATCAGATCGTGCGGACGGCGGAGGACCTCAACCAACTGACGGCCGGTCTCCAGCGGTTGCTGGAACGGTTCCGGCTCGGGAACGGAGCGACTGCGGCCGGACCGGCGCGGGAGTTCGTGAACGGACGGGGGGCGGAGGCCGCGTACAGAACGTCGTCGAACGGTCATCTCGTGGAAAGGTAGGATCACGTCATGGCGGTACTCCAGTGGTCTCAGGATCTCAGCGTCCGGGTGCCGTCGCTCGATGCGCAGCACCAGACGATGATCGCGCTCATCAACGAACTGCACGACGCCGTCACCGGCGGAAGGCCCAGGCTCTTCGTCGATGCGGCCATCGAGAAGGTCGTCGAGTACACCAGGGAGCATTTTTCGTTCGAAGAGAACTGTCTCCTCAAAGCGTGTTATCAGCGCTTCGAGCACCATCAATGCGAGCACAGCGAGTTGGCCGCGAAGCTCGACCTGCTCCGCTGGAGGCATCGCAACGGGGACGATGCGGCCGGAACGGAACTCGTGGAGACGCTCACGACATGGGTCCACCGGCATATCCGCGGGTCCGACCGGTCCTATGCGGGCCACCTCGTCCGGAGCGGCACCGAATGAGCGCCGCCGGAAGGCAATGAACGAATACTAGAACGGGATTCGTCATGAATCGACTCTATGCGTCGTTGAGCGTCCAGCAGAAACTCTTCATCGTTCCGGCGGTCATCGTCGCCGTCATCTTCACCGGCTGGGGATGGTACTCCGCGGCGGGACAGAACACCGAACAGGAAGCGCATTTCAAACGGCAGATGCTGATGCTGGCGCATCACTCCGTCTCCATGGTGCATTCGGCCGCCGAAGCCAACGCCGGTGAAGAGGGGTGGACCTTCCACCGGGTCCTCGCCGGACAGGCGACCGAAGAGACAGACCTGGGTCGCATCGAACGTGAAGCGCTCGCCGCGTTCGACGCCGATCCGGCGCTGAAGATGGTGGAGCGGCGGATGACCACCGATACGGCGGAGGTGATCGCCGTGTTCGTTCCGGCGCGCATCACCTCCGATTGCGGCATGTGTCACAATGAGTCCGGAATCGACATCTTTTCGGAGAACAAACAGGGGGACCTGGTCGCGTCGTTCGGTGTCTCCGGTTCGCTCCGCGGTCTGGAAGAGGCGAAGATGCGCACGTCGCTGCTCTCCACGGCGGTGACCGTGTTCGGCATCATGCTCATCATCCTGTCGGTGGTCCTGACGTCGCGGACCGCGGTCGTTCTCCCCATCCGCCGGGTCGTCGCCATGTCGCAGCGCATTGCCAACGGCGACCTCCGGTCGGACGGCGCCGCGTGTCTCACCGGGACGGCCACGTCCAACGACGAGATCGAACAGCTCACCTGTGCCCAGAACCAGATGGCAGCGGCGCTGCGGACGATGATCCGTGAGGTCCAGGAGGCATCCCTCTCTGTCGCTTCCGCTTCGCAGCAGATCTCGGACAGCGCGTCGCAACTGGCCGCCGGCGCGCATCAACAGACGGCGCAGACGGAGGATGTGGCATCGGCGATGGAGGAAATGACCAGGACCATCGTCGGGAACTCGCAGGACGCCCGGCAGGCGTCCGAGACGGCGACGACTTCGACCACCGTCGCCCGCGATGGGGAACAGGCGGTCCGGCAGACCGTTGCCGGCATGAAACGCATCGCCGATGTGGTGCACCGCTCCGCCGAAACGGTCGGCGCGCTCGGCACCTCCAGCGAACAGATCGGCGAGATCATCGCCGTCATCGACGAGATCGCGGACCAGACCAACCTGCTCGCCCTGAACGCCGCCATCGAAGCGGCCCGTGCCGGGGACCAGGGGAGAGGGTTCGCTGTGGTGGCGGACGAAGTGCGGAAACTGGCCGAGCGGACCACCAAGGCGACGAAAGAGATCGGAACGATGATCACCCGGATCCAGACCGACACGAAATCCGCCGTCCGCGCCATGAAGGACGGAACCGACGAGGTAAACAACGGCATCACGCTCGCTGAGAACGCCGGGACGGCGCTCAACGAGATCAAGTCGGTCTCCGAGAACGCCACGACGATGATCGTCCGGATCGCCTCGATGAGCGAACAGCAGTCCTCCACCGCCGAGGAGATCACCCGGAACATCGAAGGCATCAGCACCGTCGCGCAGCAGAGCGCGTCCTCTTCGCAGCAGATATCGAACGCCGCGGGCGAACTCAACGCGCTCACCCGTTCGCTCCGGTCGATGGTGGAGCGGTTCACGCTCGACGATGAATCGCAACGTGGTCAGCAGCGAAACGATGATGTCCATCCGGGCGTCCGGCAGGTCATGAGCGGACGGCAGCATGAAATGGCCTTGTCATAACACACGCTGCCAAAGTGAATACGTATGATCTCGATAAGGCCGGGGAAATGGCATGCTCATCCATGGCAACGGCTGTCCGCTGACTGAGGTCACCACTATCATTTGGCCAATATTGTGCAGTAAATCAGAAAAATCTCATGAAATTGTCCAAAAATCGTTGATTTACCATGGCACACCATTTGTAATAGGCGAGGTGCGGTTCAAATTTAACCTTCTTACCAACCCCACAAGAGGAGTACGATATGGTGAATAGGGCAACAGCGACGGTGTTGATGGTCATTTCCCTTACAGGATGGGCTCCGGCTCAGTCCGACGGATTGAGCATCTTCGGTTACTTCCAGTCTTCATTCCAGTCCCAGACGGACAACGATCGCGGCATCACGGCGAACTCATTCAACCTGAACCAATTGAACCTGTTCCTGCAGAACGATTTCAGCGGTTCGGTCACCGCGTTCGTGAACTTCGAAATGACCAACGGCTTCACGACGGACAAGAACATCGGCGATTTCCGGATCGAAGAGGCATGGATCAAGTATACGTACGCCGATTGGCTCGCGGTGAAGGCCGGCGCGCTCATCCCGACATTCAACAACCTCAACGAGATCAAGAACCGTACGCCGCTGCTGCCGTACGTCTTCCGGCCCATCGCCTATGAATCCACCATCGGCGACATCATTTCCCTTGAGGACTACGTGCCGCAGAAAGCCCTGGTGCAGGTCGAAGGCCGCTATCCGGCCGGTGACGTCACACTGGAGTACGCCGTGTTCGCCGGCAACAACGAATCGGCCTACCAGAAGCAGAACCGCGCCAGCACCGGAGCGACGGAGTTCGTGACCGGGTCCGATACGGTGTCGTTCAAAATGATCGGCGGACGCGTCGGTGTCCGGTACGACGGCATCAAGGCCGGCGTGTCGGTCACGTCGGACAAGGACTTCCGGCACCGGAGCATCGTGCCGAAAGGCTTCTACAATGCGTTCGATACCACGCTGAACGCGCTCGGCGCGTTCCCGTCCACCGACCTTGGCTCCCTCGGTGATGTCGACCGCGTGCGGCTCGGGGTGGACCTGTCGGTCTCCAAGTTCGGCTTCACCGTCGAAGGCGAGGTCATCATGGTCACACCGTCACTGACGGGTGCCCAGCAGGCAGAGCTCGACAAGGTCGGTTCCGCCATTCCGGTCGTCGTTCCCACGCCCGGCGGACCGATGACCGTTGCGACCATTTCGCAGCCGTACAACAATGCAATGGACAAATTGTTTTACTATGGATACCTCGGATACGATGTCACGGACCAATGGACGGTCTATGGCGGCTACAGCTATCTGGAAGAGAAACTGGAGAAGTTCTTCGCGGACGGGATGTCGATGACCACAGGGGGAGTCGTCTATCGTCCGATGGATCGGGTGGTACTGAAGGGACAGTACCAGACCTTTGCGCTCAACAACCGGACCTACCGGAAGGTGGACTATTCGAACTATCTGGTCGCCGTGAGCGTCTTCTTCTAACCATTCACTTCAGACATCCAAACGAAGGGATCCTATGAAATTCATGAAGAGCATGCTCCTCGCGGTCGCCATCGGTGCAGCCACGGCGGGAGCGCAGATATCGGTGATCGTCAACAAAGCGGTCGATACGCCGTCGCTGACGACGGCGAAAGTGGCATCCATCTATGCGATGGACATGCGGTCATGGCCGAACGGCGACCGCATTGTCGTGTTCGACTCGAAGAACGACGGCGTAAAACGCGAGTTCTTCGGCGCGCTGGGGAAATCGGAGGTGGAGTTCAAGAAGATCTGGATGCGGATGCAGCTGTCAGGGAACGGGAAAGCCCCGGAATCCCTCCCCTCGGACGCGGATGTGGTCGCCCGTGTGGCGGCGACACCGGGAGCGATCGGTTTCGTCTCTTCCGGCGCGGTCTCGGCAGCGGTGAAAACGGTGCTTGAGATCAAATAAGGGAGCGCGCATGGGCAGACTGCAGCGGTACTATTCGGGCTCCATCAAGAACAAAGCGGTCCTGTCGTTCATGGGACCGCTCGTCATCATCGTCGTCTTCATCGCGGTGTTCTATCCGGCGCGTCAGCGGGAGCAGGGGCTGGAGGATGCAGAGCGGCTCGTGACGACCCTCAGCGAGATGCTCGCGGTCTCGGTCGGCGCCGGATTACACGACAGCAATTTCGACCTCGTGCAGTCGGCGTTCGACTGGATCAAGAAGGATGACAACATCCTCTACACGGCCATCATCGACGAGAGCGAGACGCCGGTCATCGAACACAATCCGTCGTCGATGAAAGTGGAGTACAAGTCCATTACCGGCTTCTCGTACGATGAGAGCGGAGAACGGTTCCTCGCGGGGTATCCGGTCGTCTACAAAGGACAGAACTTCGGCCGCATCGTGATGGTCTATTCGATGGCCGATGCCATGGCGCAGATCCGGACCGGCATGTACACCACCATCGCCGTGGGACTGGCGCTGCTGATCGTCGGACGCATCTTCATCACCACGGTGTTCAAGGGGATCACCACCGGGATCATCCGGCTGCGGGACGCCGCGAAACTGGCGGCGACCGGGAACTTGAACGTTTCGGCGGACCATGCGTCGGAGGACGAGGTGGGCGAGCTCTCCGTCTCCTTCAATCAGATGATGGAGAACATCCGGGGTCTGATGACCGAGGTGCGGGAAGCCACATCCGCGGTCGCCAGTGCGAGCACCGAGATCAGCTCCTCCACGGAACAGATGGCGGCCGGCGCGCAGGAGCAGAGTTCGCAGACCTCGGAGGTCGCCGCGGCCATCGAGCAGATGACGAGGACCTTGGAGCAGGGGGCGGTCGGCATCCGTCAGGCGGCCGAGACCGCCGTCCAAGCCGGTTCGGACGCTCAAAAAGGGGGTACGGTCGTCGATGAGACCATCCGGGGAATGCAGCGCATCTCCGACGTGGTCAACTCATCGGCGCAGCAGGTGAAGGTGCTCGGGACGTCGAGCGACAAGATCGGAGAGATCATCGGCGTCATCGACGACATCGCGGACCAGACCAATCTGCTGGCGCTCAACGCCGCCATCGAAGCGGCGCGGGCCGGCGAACAGGGGCGGGGTTTCGCCGTCGTGGCGGACGAGGTCCGGAAGCTCGCCGAGCGCACCACGAAGGCGACGAAGGAGATCGCATCGATGATCAAACAGATCCAGAGCGACACCGCACAGGCGGTCACGTCGATGCAGAAGGGGACGCAGGAGGTGAGCAGCGGCATCGTGAAGGCGGAGGAGGCCGGTGCGATGCTGAAGAGCATCGTCCATGGCGCGCAGGAGGTCGCAGCAATGATCCGGCAGATCTCGTCGGCCAGTCAGGAACAGACCGTGACCGCGAACCAGATATCCAAGAACATCGACGCCATCAGTTCGGTGACGCAGGAGAGCACCAGCGGCGTGCAGCAGATCGCCCGTACGGCGGAGGACCTCAACCGGTTGACGGAGAACCTGCAGCACCTCATCGACCGGTTCGACGTCGCGGACGGGGCGCATCACATGCGCTCCGGGAACCATCAACGGACTCCGAACGGGGGACGGAAGATTGGGACCGCCGTATCATCGAACGGACATCTCGTGCACGGATAGGTAGGCCCCGGGGGGGATGGACGCGCGGAGCGGTTCAGGCTTCTTCCCGCATCTGAGCCGGTACCCCAGAGGAGGTCCTTCCGCAGGGACCTCCCGCGGGTGCCGCAGAGTTTCCCATGTAACGACATCACATCAACAACCGCAGAGCGGACACTATGAAACAGTTCATCTCCCGCATGAGTCTCCAGTCCAAGATACTGGTCCCCATCATCCTCGTCTCGATGGTCGCGACGATCGCGCTCTATAACTACATCTATGCGACCATCTTCGACGCGAAGATCGAGGAACACGTCGCCGAGGCGCGTGCCCTCATCATCACCGCCGAATCCGCGCGGGAGTACGCTGCGGACCAGTACAATCTCGGCATCTTCAAGGAGGACCTGAAGACCAAAGAGCAGGTGCTCCATACGGTGCCGGTGCTCGCGGCGATGAAGGTCATCGCGAAGAAAGCGGATGAAATGGGTGTGAAGTTCAAGGTGCCGAAGTTCCAGCCCCGCAATCCCAAGAACGAGCCGGACACCTACGAGGCGGACGTGCTGCGGAAGCTCGAAGCGGGGAATGTTCCGGAGTTCTGGGAGTTCAGCGAGCAATCCAAAGAGATCCGGTACTTCCGTCCGGTGAAGCTCACCAGGGACTGTATGATGTGCCACGGCGACCCGGCGACCTCGAAGGAACTCTGGGGGAACAGCGACGGCAAAGACATCACCGGCGGATCGATGGAGAACTGGAAGGAAGGGGAGGTGCATGGAGCGTTCGAGATCCGCACGGACCTGACGCATGCGGTCTCCGAAGTGCAGACCGCCTCCATGTGGGCGGCGATGATCGTCTTTCTGGCCGGTCTGGCGGTGGTCGCCGTCGCCATCTTCATCGCGCGGTGGTTCACCGCTCCCATCAAAGAACTGGCGGCACAGTCCGAGAGCATCGCCCAGGGAGACCTGCGCTACGTCCACACCCCGGCGCTCGACCGGCGATCCGAGAACGGCGATGAGATGGGGCAGCTCGTCCGTTCCTATGGCGTGATGGTCAACTCGCTGCGCGACATCATCCGGAAGGTGGGCGAATCCAGCGGCGCCGTCGCCAGCGCCAGCACCGAGATCAGCGCGAGCACCGAACAGATGGCCGCGGGGGCGCACCAGCAGACCAGCCAGGCCAGCGAGGTCGCCAGCGCCGTCGAGGAGATGACCAAGACCATCGTCGAGAACTCGCAGACGGCCAAGCACACCGCCGAGACCTCCAAGCAGGCGAAGATCGCCGCGGAGCAGGGGGGCAAGGTCGTGGAAGACACCGTGAACGGGATGAAGAAGATCGCGGATGTGGTCCGCTCCTCAGCGACCACCGTGCAGGCGCTCGGTCGCTCCAGCGACCAGATCGGCGAGATCATCAGCGTCATCGAAGAGATCGCGGACCAGACGAACCTGCTGGCGCTCAACGCCGCCATCGAGGCGGCCCGTGCCGGGGAACAAGGACGCGGATTCGCGGTGGTGGCGGACGAAGTGCGGAAGCTCGCCGAACGCACCACGAAGGCGACCAAGGAGATCGCGTCGATGATCAAACAGATCCAGACCGACACCAAGGGGGCCGTGACGGCGATGCAGGAGGGGACGAAGCAGGTGGACGCCGGCATCGCGCTGGCGGACCGCGCCGGAGTCTCGCTGCAGGAGATCGTCGCCATCAGTCAGAAGGTGACCGACATGATCTCGCAGATCGCGGGAGCGAGCGAAGAGCAGTCGAAGGCGAGCGAGCTCATCGCCAAGAACGTCGAAGGCATCAGCATCGTCACGCAGGAGACCGCCAACGGCGCGCAGCAGATCGCGCACACCGCCGAAGACCTCAGCAAGCTCACCGAGCATCTGGAAGAGATCGTCGGCCGGTTCCAGCTCACCGATGAGGACGGGACGAAGAAAGAGCATCACCACGTCCGGCGCGCCTCCGGTCCTGCCCGTTCGCAGACCGTCGTCACCGAAGACGGCCAGATGCTCGGCCGACGCTGACCCACACACACATACCGCCGACCGGCGCCCGCCGGTCGGCGAAAGGAGCGCACCATGAGACGGATGCTCATTGCTGCTGCGGTGGCGCTGGTCACCGCCGTTTCCGCACAGGAACACTCCATCGCCGACAATCGCGGCGTCCCGGCGGACGGGACCTCCGAAGAACGGCCCTTCCCTGAACCGCGTACACCGTTCCTTCCGGCCGGAATGTCCTTCCGCGCCGCGGTGAAGAGCGACCTGCTGAGCGTCGCGAGCGGCGGGCTGCGCCGCGGTGCGCACTCCATCACGCAGGCGGACCTCATCACGGAATTGGACGGACACACGCTTGCGGGACTCTCCGGTGCCCGCCTGTTCGTGCAGTTCATGGCGAACAGCGGCGGAGGTCTGAACGCTTCTTCCGGCGAAATGCAGCTGGCGAGCAACATCGAGGCGTACCGGACGATGCGGCTCTACCAGTGCTGGCTGGAGCAGCAACTGCCGGACCTCGGACTCTCTCTCCTCGCCGGTCTCTTCGATCTCAACAGCGAATTCTACGTCACAGAGTCCTCCGGCCTCTTCCTCAACAGTTCCTTCGGTATCGGCGCCGATCTCGCCCAGACCGGCCGGAACGGTCCCTCCATCTTTCCCAGCACGTCCCTCGCGTTCCGGGTCCGATATGACATGCCGGAGGTCGGTTCGCTCTCGGCGGCGCTCTTCGACGGCACCCCCGGAGCCTCTGACGACGCCGAACGGTTCGGTATCGCTGTCGGCGGGAATGACGGATATCTTGCGGTCACCGAAGTCTCGTTCGCTGCCGGTGAGAGCGGCCGTATCGGCGGAGGATTCTGGCGGTACACCGCATCGTTCGATGACCTGTGCGCGGTCGACATCCCCGTCACGAGGCAGGACAATGACGGAGCATATATCCTCGCCGAACTCTCCCTCTCGCCGGGATGGACCGATGATGAAGCGTTGCATCTGTTCTTCCGGGGCGGGACCGCGAACGGGCATCTGAACGCCGTTCACCGGCACATCGGTACCGGAGTCGTCTATGAACGCGGCGGAGGTGCCCTTGTCGCAGGATACGCCGTGGCGGTCGCCGAGATAGGTGATGATGTAGCGCTTCTGCAGATGCTGGATGGTACCCCGTCCGCAGCGGCGGAATCGGTCCATGAACTCACCATCTCCCGCCGTTTCACCGATTGGCTGACGCTCCAGGGGGACCTCCAGTACATCATCCACCCATCGGCACGCCGCGACATCGGCCATGCGCTCGTCGGAGGCGCCCGCATCATCATCGCAATGGAATAATCGCGTCGTACCGGTCAGCTGGCGAATATTCGCCAGACCCGTCGCGCGAGGTCGGACCTTCGGCGGCGGATGTTCGATTTCACACCGATTTCAGAGGGTTTTTGTTACGGAAGATTGGCACGCTATCTGAAAGGGAAACGGGTGGATTCGTGAACCCATTTTCGGAGGGAGTATGCGTCATGCAGCGCATCAACAACCGGCCGCGGCCTTGAAGCGTCAACGCAGAGAAGAACATTTGCGGCTCTTTGTCAACTCGTTCGCGTACCGCGGCGAACGGTGCGAGGAATGCGGACATCCCTGGACGGAGCGGGGGGAGCTGCATCATGTCCATTGTTCGTCGTTCGTGAACCCCCACACCATCCATCGTCATTCGTAACGCCGGTCGCGGCGTCATCAGCACCGAAACCATCAGGACTGCTATGATCCATCGAGAAAGCAAGAACCTTCTCATCGACCTCTTCTCCCATCCGGACGCGTCGGTGCGCCGTCACAGCGCCGAGCGGCTTTCGGAGCTGAAGAGCGCCATCGTTTCGGCTTCGCTCGCCCTGGCGCTGCAGGACCAGGACAAGGGGGTGCGCGATGCGGCGGCGCGGGCGCTGCTCGGCATGAAGAGCAAGAGCGCAGCGTTCGCCATCGCGGAGTACCTCGTCGATTCGTCGTTCATCACGCGCAACCTCGCCTCGAACCTGCTGTACCAGTTCGGCGAGGTCTCGATCGAGCCGCTGCTCTTCTATGCGGTGTACGACAACCATGACGTGCGGAAGCTCGCCATCGACACGCTCGGTATGATCGGCCATCCGTCCGCGCTGCCGGTGCTGAGCACGCTCATCCAGGACCCCGACGAGAACGTCATTCTGGCGGTCGTCGAAGCGTTCGGCAACATCAAGGACCCTTCCGTCATCCCGCATCTGGCGATGATCTACGCGACGAACGGTTACGCGCGTACCGTGGTCGCCGAAGCGATGGGGAAGATCGGCCATCCGTCGGCGGTGCCGTTCCTGCTCACCCGCCTGCTCGAACAGCCGCAGCCGGAGGGGGAGGAGCAGCTCGTCATCTTCGCGGTCATCGAAGCGCTGGCGGCGGCCGGTTCGCCCGACGCGGTACCGCACCTGACCCGGCTCGCCGGCTCCACCGCCGGCAAGATCCGCAACATCATCCTGTACGCGCTCGTCTGCATCGCGGAGCGCTATGAGACGCCGCTCAGTTCGTTCAGCGGACTGGCACCGCTCTTTACGGAAGCGCTGTCGGACGACGACACTCGTATCGTCATCACCGCGGTGAAGGCGCTGCAATCCATGCCCTCGGACGCATCGGAGAACGAGGTGCTCCGCCTTCTCGGACGGAACGCCGTGCTGGACCAGTACATCCTGACCAGTATCCGCGCCGGCAGCACGCTGTTCGCTGCCGTGGCGGAACGCTTCCGCATCCTGACGCCGGAGCAGCGGAAAGCCGCACTGGAGCACCTCATCCCGCAGATGGCGGAACTCGGGGTGTCCGGCGGTCCGGACATCGTCCGAAGCCGTGAACGGCTCTTCGAAGCGGTCGAGAAGGAATGGCTGGAAGCGGACGACGATGCGCGGATCGTCTTCTTCGACGCCCTCTTCCACCTCGACGAGCAGCGCGCAGTGATGTACTTCCAGGAGCTCATCGCCGATCCGGAGTTCTGGATGCGTGCCCATGCGCTCGAACTGCTCGCACAGATCGGTCACTACCGCAGCGTGGACGTGCTCGCGCGATTCCTCGAAGATCCGGACGACGAGGTCCGCTCCTACGTACAGTATGTTCTGTCATCCCGCGGAGTCATCGCCGAAAGCGCGCAGGGAGAGGACACCCTATGAACGCCCAACCGGTCATCGTTTCTTCGCTGTTGAACCGACCGCAGACCATGAGCGATGCCACGTTCCGGGAGATGCGGGAGTTCATCTACCAGAAGACGGGCATCTACTACCAGGACAACAAGAAGTACCTTCTGGAGAGCCGCATCTCCAAACGTCTGCAGACGCTCCGGATGGACCGCTTCGAGGAATATCTCGACCTCATCAAGTTCGGTGCGGGGCGCGAAGAGGAGAAGAAACACCTCTTCGACGCCATCACCATCAACGAGACGTACTTCTTCCGGAACGAACCGCAGTTCGACATCATGGAGAAGACCCTCATCCCCGAGATCCTCAAGGCGAAGGCCGCCGGCCGTTCCAAACTGCGCGTCTGGAGCGCCGCCAGTTCGTCGGGAGAGGAGGCGCACACCATCGCGATGATCTTCCTCGAGAAGATCAAGCCGAAGTACCCCGGCGTCGAGCTGGAGGTGGTCGGAACGGACATCAGTCCGTCGGTCATCGAGACGGCCCGTAAAGGGGTCTACCGCGAATATTCGGTGCGCAACATGCCGAAGAACTACCTGGAGAAGTACTTCACGGCGGCGGACGGCCGCTACACCGTCGTGGAGCCGGTCCGCAAGCTCGTCCGTTTCGAGCACCTCAATCTGTACGACCAGCCGCGGATGCGGATGATGAGCAGCTTCGACGTCGTCTTCTGCTGCAACGTGCTCATCTACTTCGACGCGAAGTCGAAGATCCAGGTGGTGTCGAACCTGTACGACAGCCTGAACCGTGGCGGGTATCTCTTCATCGGGTACGCCGAGTCGCTGCACGGCATCTCGTCCGCGTTCAAAGTCATCAATTTCCCGAAAGCGATCACGTACAAGAAGGAGTGACCTGTGAACCAAACCATCCTGGTCGTCGATGATTCGTCGACCGTCCGCAAGTTCGTCTCGGTCTCGCTCTCCATGCAGGGTTTCCGTGTGGTCACGGCCGAAGACGGCATGGATGCCCTCGAGAAACTGCCGAAGGAACCGATCGACCTCATCATCACGGACCTGAACATGCCGAACATGGACGGGATGGAGCTGATCAGGACCCTCCGGTCGAACAGCACGTACCACGAGCTGCCCATCATCATCCTCACCTCCCTCAAGGAGGGGAGCCTCCGCGACGAAAGTCAGGCGCTCGGCATCCATTCATATCTGAACAAACCGTTCAGTCTCGAAAAGGTCCAGTACGAGGTCTCGAAGTACCTCGCCTGGTCGGAATGACGGACGAACGAGGAGCACACACGTATGGCGATCAAATTCCTGGTGGTGGACGATTCGCTGACGATGCGGCGCATCGTCATCAATGCACTGAAATCCATCGGTTATGACACGGTCATCGAGGCCGGCGACGGCAAAGAGGCGTTCGGAAAACTGGAGTCGGAGGGGGCGGACTTCCTCATCTCGGACTGGAACATGCCCGAGATGAACGGACTGGAGCTCGTGAAGATGGTGCGTTCCGCCGGCTCCAAGTCCGACATCCCCATCCTGATGGTCACCACGCGCGGCAACAAGACCGACGTCCTCGAGGCGATGCAGGCGCGCGTGAACAACTACATCATCAAACCGTTCACACCGCAGGCGCTCAAAGAGAAGATCGACCAGATCCTCAAGACCGCCCCGGTGGGCTGACGGCGCGTCTCACCAGAACGCAGGAACAACATGACCCCGACCATTGAGATACCGGCGGCCGTACTGAACGGCGAAACCAGCAAGACCGGCATGCGCCAGCTGTTGACGATGCTCCGCTCCCTCATGCCGGTGCTCGACAACATCAAGACCACGGTCGAGAACTCCTCCGCCCGCATTCCCAAAGCGACGGAGCAGCTCTCGACGGTGACGCAGGCGACCGAGAACGCCACGATGGAGATCCTGAACCTGGTGGACGACATCGGCCGGCGCATCGGCGGGACGGAGGAACGTCTCCGGTCCATCGAAGAGGACCTCGAGAAGAAACAGCGCAGCATCATGGCGCTGATGCGCCTCGTCGGCACGCTGCCCGCGGAGGCGCGGAACCTCCTCCAGCAGGGGGAGCAGGACTGGAAGACCCTGTCCGACCTCACCGTGCCCATCGCGCTGCTGGCGGACGTCCGCTCCAATCTCACCAGCATGCACTCCATCACGATGGACATCGCGATGGCGCTGCAGGTGCAGGACATCACCTCGCAGCAGATCGAGAGCGTCCGCCACCAGATCGAATCCATCCGCACGCAGCTCGCGTTCGTCGTCGGCCAGTACGAGGGACGGGACGATGAGGCGCCGGAGGCGGTACCGGTGACGAAGGCGTTCGACGCCGAAGCGGAGTACAGCAGGGACGGTTCGCGTCAGGCCGAGGCCGACGACATCATCGCCCAGTTCACCCGGAACGCCTCCGTCGCGGGCCGGTAACGGATCCAGGGACCACTATGACCGCGCACGCATTCACCCAGTTCGACGGCGAGATGGCCGAACTTCTCGAGAGCTTCATCGTCGAGACCAACGAGATCTTCGAGAAGCTCGGTCCGGACCTGCTGGAGCTGGAGAAGAACCCGGCCGAGAAGGAGCTGCATAACCGCATCTTCCGCGCCGTCCACACCATCAAGGGGACCTCAGGATTCCTGGGACTGGACACGCTCACCGAGCTCGCCCACGTCTTCGAGGACGTCCTCAACAAGATCCGGAAAGGGGAGCTCGCCGTCACGCGTCAACGCATGGACGTGATGTTCGAGGCGTTCGACGTGCTGAAGGAACTGCTCGCCCGGGTCGAGACCCGCAATGCCGAACCGTTCGACATCGAACCGATGTCCGCCCGGCTCACCGCCATCGCCACCGAGCAGTCGGTCCCCGCCGACCGTCCGCCCGCGCCCGCGCCGGCCTCCGCCGGCGATGCTCCCCCCGTCCTGCACGATGAGGAGGCCGACATCCCCGGGAACGCCGAACCGGTGAAGGAACCCGAGGCCGCGGAGCCGAAGGCGAAGCATCCGGACGGTCCCGCTCCCGTGCAGACGCCGACGAAGGTCAGCGAATCGACCATCCGCGTCGACGTGCAGCGTCTGGACGAACTGATGAACCTCGTCGGCGAACTCGTGCTCGGCCGCAACCGTCTCTCCCAGATCAACTACAAGATGAACGAGACGCTGGAGGGGAACCCGGTCGTGCGCGACCTGGCGGACACCAGTTCGCAGATCGACCTCATCACCACCGAACTGCAGATGGCGGTGATGAAGACCCGCATGGTGCAGATCGGCAAGGTGTTCAATAAGCTCCCCCGGCTCGTCCGCGACCTCTCCCGCGAACTCGGCAAGACCATCGAACTCGAGATGCACGGCGAAGAGACCGAACTGGACAAGACCATCATCGAAGAGATCAACGACCCGCTCGTCCACATCCTCCGGAACGCCGCCGACCACGGCGTGGAGACACCCGACGAACGGGTGAAGCGCGGGAAGGACCCGAAGGGGCGCATCACCGTTTCGGCCACGCACGAGGGGAACCACATCGTCATCGCCATCGCGGACGACGGCAAGGGGATCGACCCGGCGAAGATCACCGCCAAGGCGGTCGAGAAGGGTCTCATCACGTCCGCGCAGGCCGAGGAGATGAGCCGGCGCGAAGTGCTCAATCTGCTCTTCGCACCCGGTTTCAGCACCGCCGAAAAGGTCTCCGCCGTCTCGGGCCGCGGCGTCGGTATGGACGTGGTGAAGACCAACATCACCAAGCTCAAGGGGATCGTCGACATCGAGTCCGAGACCGGCCAGGGAACGACAATCGTCGTTAAGCTCCCGCTCACGCTCGCCATCATTCAGGGGCTCCTGGTGCAGTCGCACGGCGAGACGTACGCCGTGCCGCTGGCGTCAGTGCTGGAAGTGGTGCGGGTCCGGGTCAAGGACATCAGCACCGTCAACGGATACGAGGTCATCAACCTGCGCAATGCGGTGCTGCCGCTGGCCCGGCTGGGACAGATCTTTTCCGTGGACTACCGTCCCGACCAGGCCGAATGGCAGTACATCGTCGTGATCGGCCTGGCGGAGGAGCGGCTCGGCATCATCGTCGATTCGCTCGTCGGCCAGCGTGAAGTGGTCATCAAATCGCTCGGCGACTACCTCGGCACCATCGACGGCGTCGCCGGTTCCACCATCCTCGGCGACGGACGGGTCATCATGATCCTCGATGTGGGACAGTTCATGGACATGGCCAAACGCAGGGTGCAGACCCGTACCGAGAACGCCGTCATCGCGAGGGACTACAGTGCTCAACCGGCAAATTAAGGTCGTCATCGTGGACGATTCCGCCTTCATGCGGAAGTCCATCACCCTGATGCTCGAATCCGACCCCGACATCAAGGTGGTGGGGGCCGCCCGGGACGGACGCGAAGGCATCGAGCTCATCCGCAAGCACCGGCCGCAGGTCGTCACGATGGACATCGAGATGCCCGGCATGGACGGACTCTCCGCGCTGAAGATCATCATGAAGGAGATGCCGCTGCCGGTGCTGATGTTCAGTTCCCTCACCACCGAAGGGGCCGATGCGACCCTCGAGGCGCTCCACCTCGGCGCGGTCGATTTCATCCCGAAGGACATGTCCTACGTGAACGTGAACATCACGGGGAAGCGGGACGAACTCATCGAGAAGGTGAAGCACGTCGCCAACAGCGCGGCGCTGCGTCTTCGCTTCTCCCGGATGAACCGTCCGGTGCCGGCGGTGAAGCCGGCCGCGCCGTCCTCGCACGTCCACCGTTCCGTCGCCGTGCCGTCGCGCCGCGATTTCAAAGCGATGGTGCTCGGCATCTCCACCGGCGGTCCGTTCGCGCTCCTGAACATGCTCCCGAAACTGCCGGAGGATTTCCCGCTCGGCATCGCCGTCGTGCAGCACATGCCGCCGCGTTTCACGCATTCGCTCGCCGAACGGATCAACTCCATGGCCGCACTCACCGTGAAGGAGGCGGAGGAGGGGGACATCCTCGAACCCGGTATCGTCCTCATCGCCCCCGGGGGGAAGCATCTCAATTTCCGCCGCGCCGGGAGCGACGTCGCCGCACGGATCACCGATCTGCCGTCGGACACCCTGTACCGTCCGAGCGCCGATGTGATGATGGGCTCGGCGCTGGAGGTCTTCAACGGTCCCCTGCTCGGCGTCATCATGACCGGCATGGGGAAGGACGGGCTCGAAGCGCTGCGGCGGGTGAAGAGCAAAGGGGGCTACGTCGTGGCCCAGAACGAAGAATCGTGCGTCGTCTACGGCATGCCGAAAGCGGTGGTGGACGACGGAATCGCCGACGCGGTGGTCTCGCTGGACGAGATCGCGTCGGTACTCTACCAGGTCTCTACAGGACGGTCCTATGAATCAGCCAGAGCAGTTCTCCAGTGATCGTTTCGTCGCCGTTGCGCAGGGGAAGGAGCGGAACGGCTCCGCCCCGCGTCTGTCGGGCAACGTGATGAAGGACGGTCCGTTCGAAAAGGCCTCCTTCCGCGCCATCGTGCGCGATTCGGCCTGCACGGAAGAGCCCGCCGTCAGCATCCAGCGGAGCGGCGATATCGTCACCGGTATCGAATTCCGCTGCTCCTGCGGCCGTTCGAAGATCGTTTCGTTCGAGTATGAGGATGAATAACTGACACCTGGCGAATATTCACCACCCTCGCTTCCCGTCACACTCCCTCCATTCATTTTTCTCCGTAAAATCAACCTTTTTTGCTCTTGGCATTCCGCTTGCATGGTATTGGGAAAAAACCAGTGAGGAACGGAATGAGCAAGCAGACAATGTTCGGAACCATCGCGGTCGGTGCGGTCATCGCCGCGGGCCTGGTGGGCCTTTTCGCATATCTCCGGAATCATGCCGGCGACGGCCGATTCCTGGAGTTCGATCTCATCAACGACGACCCCATCGGTATCTGACCGTGAGGCGGCCATGAAACTGTTCGAAAAGACGAATATCCCTTTGATGTCCGACGCGCTCAACGCATATGCGGTGCGGCACAAGGTCATCGCCTCCAACGTCGCCAACATCGGCACGCCGGGGTACCGCGCGAAGGCGGTCGAGTTCGAAGGTGTGCTCGCCGATGCGATGGGGACGTCGGCATCGGCAGCGCCGCCGGTGAAGACCGACGCGCGTCATCTCTCGCTCAACGGCGGTCCGGACGGATCCGCCGGTCCTCGCATCGTCGATGCGTCGGACGACCGGTTCAGCGCTGAGGACAACAAGAGCGGCATCAACGACGTGGACATCGACGTGGAGATGGCCGAGATGGCGAAGAACCAGATCCGGTTCAAGTACGTCTCGCGTCTCATCGGGGAATCGTTCCGCGGCATCCAGAAGAGCATCCGGGGGCAGGCATGAACATCGACCAGTTCTTCAAGGGGTTCAACATCAGCGCGCACGGCATGAGCGCGCAGCGGAAGCGCATGAACGCCATCGCCTCGAACATCGCCAACGCCGAGACCACCCGCACCGAAGAGGGAGGACCGTATTCGCGCAAGGTGGTGCTCATGCAGGAGAAGCCCGAAGCGGGATTCTCCGGCATTCTCCGCACCGAATCGTACCAGCTCAGCACCACGGACCGCGGACACATCGGCATGAATGCGGTCGGCGTCACGGGCGCCGAAGGGGGCTCCGCCACCGGCGTCTCCGCCGAGGAGAGCGTCGACACCACGCCGTTCAAGATGGTGTACGACCCGGGGCATCCGGACGCGGACGAGAACGGGTACGTGAAGATGCCGAACGTGAACGTCGTGAACGAGATGGTGGACATGATCTCGGCCACGCGGTCCTATGAAGCGAACGTCACGGCGATCAACGCCGCGAAGAACATGGCCAAAGACAGTCTGGAGATCTGATATGTCACTATCCGTCACTTCCGCCCCCGTTGCCGCGCCGGACCCGCGCCATTCTGCGGTCATCAAACGCTCCGCCGCTCCGGCCTCCGCGGAACCGGCCTCCGCTGCGGCCGCCCGTCCCGACGTGGTGACGTCCGAAGAGAAGCAGTACTTCGCGGCGCTCTTCCCGAAGGACGCGGACGCCATCCGCTCCTACGCCGGATACTCCCCGGCCGGCATGAAGCAGGCGGTGCGTCTCGGCACCATCATCGACATGAAAGGCTAGCCATGAAGATCAGTCAGGCGTTGACGCTGCTGCCGAACGCGGAGACCGCGGCCACCACGAAGGCGGTGGACAAGGCGCTGCAGCAGTCCAACGAATCGTTCGGCGCCATGCTCAACAAGGCCATCGGCGACGTCAACTCCCTGCAGGCCGAAGCGGGGAAGGCGGTGCAGAAGCTCGTCACCGGCGAAGCGCAGGACCTCCACGACGTCATGATCGCCGTCGAGAAGGCGCGCACCAGTTTCGACCTGCTCATGGAGATCCGGAACAAGACGGTCGACATGTACCGCGAGATCATGAGGACACAGGTGTGAACCGTACCGTGAAGGGATTATGAACCAGTTCTCCGCTTTCCTCCGCCGCCTCTCTCCCGTCCAGAAGACGGTCATCGGCGCCGTCACCATCGCCGTGTTCGTCGGCATCATGGTGCTGGTCAACGCGGTCAGCACCCCGTCGTACGGGGTCCTCTTCTCCAACCTCAACGAACAGGACGCCTCCAAGATCGTGCAGGTGCTGAAGGAGAAGACGGTCCCCTTCACGCTCGACGACAACGGCAAGAGCATCCTCGTTCCGAAGGACCGGCTGTACGAACTGCGGCTCGACATGGCCTCCGCCGGCCTGCCGAACTCGAGCATCATCGGCTACGAGATCTTCGACCGGACCAACCTCGGCATCTCGGACTTCGTGCAGAAGGTGAACTACCGCCGTGCCCTGGAGGGGGAACTCGCCCGCACCATCCTCAATCTGCAGGAGGTCGAAGGCGTGCGCGTCCATATCGTGACGCCGGAACGGGCGCTGTTCAGGGAGGACGAGAAACCGACCACCGCCTCCGTGGTGCTGAAGCTCCGCACCGGCAAACCGCTGAAGCGCGACGCCGCCCAGGGCATCGCCCACCTGGTGGCCAGCTCCGTGGAAGGGCTCGACGCGTCGAACGTGACCATCCTCGACACCCGCGGCAACGTCCTCACCGAGACCGGCAAAGGGAACTCCCTCGCCGCCATGACCTCCACCCAGTACGAACTGCAGCAGAAGGTGGAGAACTACCTCGCCCACAAGGCGCAGACGATGATGGACGGCGCCCTCGGCATGGGCAATGCCATCATCCAGGTGAACGCCGAGCTCGACTTCCGCCGGGTGGAGAAGAACCTCGAGCAGTACGACCCCGAGAACACCGCCATCCGCAGCGAACAGACCAGCGAAGAGAAGAGCGTCTACCGCGATTCGCTCCCGCCCTCCACCCGCTCCAGCGCCGTCACCAACTATGAGGTCAACAAGACCATCGAGCACATCATCGAGAACGTCGGCAACATCAAGAGGCTCTCGGTGGCCGCCATGGTGAACCATCGCGCGGTCCCGAAAGGGACGCCGGAGGCGCCCGCCGTGGAGTACGTTCCGCGTTCCGCGGAGGAGATGGACCGGCTGACCGAGATCCTGAAGAGCTCGGTCGGCTTCGACCAGGAACGCAGCGACGACATCTCGGTGGTGAACATGCCGTTCGACACGATGAACGAACAGACCCTGCTCACGGACGGTCAGACGCCGCAGGAGTTCGACGACATCGCGGTGAAAGTGGTCCTCATCGTCTCGATGATCATCGGCATCGTCATCATCCGCTCGCTCCTCAACCGCCTGCGCTTCCGCATGGAACCGGACGGGCCCGGCGACGTCATCTGGAACGACAAGGTGGCCGGCGCCCTGGCCGCCGCCGGACCGGACGGCCGCCGTGTCCATCTCCCGCCGGTGGAGGAGGACGTGCCGGTGGAGGTCGCCCTCAAGACGGAGCGGCGGAACCTCATCCAGGACTATGTGAAGAAACAGCCCGAGGAAGCCTCGCGCCTCATCAAGGTGTGGCTCTCGGAGGACGTATAAAGGGAACGAACGAGTGAAGAGCAACGGTACACAGCACCGCGCATTGACCAACCGGCAGAAGGCCGCCATCCTCATGATGTCGCTCGACGTCGAGACCGCCACCAAGATGATGCGCGGTCTGACGCAGGAGGAGATCGAGGCCCTCACCATCGAGATCACGAACATGCGCGGCGCGCACTCCAACCAGCTGGACGAGGTGAACGAGGAGTTCCACAACCTCATCAAGGCCCAGGAGTACATGATCCAGGGGGGCATCGAACAGGCGCGGAAGCTCCTCGAGAGCTCCCTCGGACCGCAGAAGGCGAAGGACGTCATGGAGAAGGTGAAGTCCATGACCAACATCACCGGATTCGGGATGCTCAAGAAGGCCGACCCGCAGCAGCTGGCCGGTTTCCTCCATAAGGAGCATCCGCAGACCATCGCCCTCGTCCTCTCCAACCTCACGATGGAGCAGACCGCCAAGGTGCTCAACGAACTGACCGACGAACTGCGCAACGAGGTGGTCGTCCGCATGGCGACGCTCGGCAAGGTGTCGCCCGCCCTGGTGAGCGAGATCGAAGAGGTGCTCACGAACGTGGCCGAGGCGGAGATCAGCCAGAACATGAGCACGCTCGGCGGTACGAAGTCCGTCGCCAACGTCCTCAACAAGATCAACTCCGTCACTGCCAAGTCCATCCTCGAGTACGTGGAGCATAAGGACGGCGCGCTCGCGATGGAGATCAAGCGTCTCATGTTCCTCTTCGAGGACCTGCTCTACGTGGACGACCGGAGCATCCAGCGCATCCTTCGCGAGGTGGACAAGAAGGACCTGGCGATGTCGCTCAAGGTGGCGGACGACGCGCTGAAGGAGAAGATCCTGAAGAACATGTCCGAACGAGCCCAGGAGATGCTCCGCGAGGAACTGCAGTTCATGGGTCCGGTGCGCCTGAAGGAGGTCGAAGCCGCCCAGACGCGCATCGTCCTCATCGTGAAGCAGCTCGAAGAGAGCAACGAGATCATCGTCGCCGGACGGGGGGTGGAAGATGTCGTCGTGTGAGATCGTCCGCATGCCGCGCGCACAGCGTCAGGTGCGCATCCTCGCCGAGGGGGAGATGGCGCCGTTCCGCGCACACCGCGAAACGGCGCCCGAGACCATGGTGTCGTTCGCGGCCGCCAGTGAAGAGGCGATCCGGAAGGCGTTCGAACAGGGTCTGGAGGAGGGGCAGCGCCGCACATCGGAACTGCTCGGGGCGCAGTACACGGAACGGGTGGAGGAACAATGCCGCCGCATCGACGCGCTCTTCGCTTCGGTGCAGGAGGCGCTCACCGCGCAGTCCGCCGAGACCGAACGGGCGCTCACCGCGTTCGCCGTCGGCGTGGCGGAGCAGATCGTCCGGCGTGAAGTGGCGCTGGACCGCGACATCGTGCTGAACATCATGAAGGAGGGGATCCGGAAGATCGTGGGGGTCGAGAAGCTCACGGTCCGGGTCCATCCGGACGACCTGACGTACGTCCAGGAACAGCGCCGCACCGTGCAGGCGGTCTCCGATTCGCTCCGCGAGATCGTCTTCGAAGGCGATCCGGGGGTGGAGCAGGGTGGCTGCTCCATCGAGAGCGACATCGGGAACGTCGACGCGCGCATCGCGACGCAGCTGGACCAGGTCCGCAGCTTCATCGAAACGCACTGACCATCATCAAGGGAGGAACGGCCATGGAGACCGGAAAACGCATCGAGCTCGACCGGGAGTGCACCGAGAAGGGGCGCATGTGGAACGACTATCTCATCCATCTCACGAACGCCCTGCATGTGAGCCGCATCCCGCTGTCGAACCTCCTCATCTCGTTCGACGTCCTCATCGCGCTCATCCACTACGCGTCCGAGCGGGTGGACCACAACGAGTACTGCCGCTTCCGCCTCGCGTCGGGAGACCCGGCGGACATCGAATCCATCCCCTACACCGACAAGTACGTCTTCTACTCGTCGCATGACCGCGTGGAGGTCGTCGTCGACATGTTCGCGCATCCGGAGACCGTGGAGTTCGCGTGACCGGTACGGTCCCATATGAACCGGTCCGCACCGTTCCGCGGTTCGCGCAGCGGATGGAGCACCGGCTGCAGACGGTCCGGCGGAAGGACCTGATGAAGATGAACGGCCGCGTGACGAAGGTCATCGGTCTCGTCATCGAATCCAACGGGCCCCACGCCTCCATCGGCGAGGTCTGTCTGGTGAAATCGAAGGAAGGGGTCGACCTGTCGCTCTGCGAGGTGGTCGGTTTCCGCGACAACAAGGTGCTCTCGATGGTGCTCGGCGAGGCGTCGAGCATCAGCCCCGGCTGCGAGATCGTCTCCACCGGCCGCCCCCTCTCCGCGCGGGTCGGCCATGCGCTGCTCGGCCGCATCATCGACGGGCTCGGCGTTCCCATCGACGGCAAGGGTCCCCTCATCGGGACGGAGGAACGCTCCATCTATAACGCGCCCCCCAATCCGCTCGAGCGGACGCGCATCAGCAAACCCATCGCCACCGGCATCCGCTCCATCGACGCGCTCCGCACGATGGGGACCGGACAGCGTGTCGGTATCTTCGCCGGCAGCGGCGTGGGCAAGAGCGTCACCATGGGGATGATCGCGCGGAACACGAGCGCGGACGTCAACGTCATCTGTCTCGTCGGCGAACGCGGACGCGAAGTGGGGGAGTTCATCGAGCGCGAGCTCGGTCCGGAGGGACTGAAACGCTCCGTCGTCGTCGTGGCGACGAGCGACAAATCGGCCCTCATCCGCATCAAGTCGGTCTTCATCGCGACCACCATCGCCGAATACTTCCGGGACCAGGGAGCGGACGTGATGCTGATGATGGACTCCATCACGCGCCTCGCCATGTCGCAGCGCGAAGTGGGGCTCGCCATCGGCGAACCGCCGACCACCAAGGGGTACACGCCGTCGGTCTTCGCGATGTTGCCGAAGGTGCTCGAACGCGCCGGCACCGCGCGGCGGGGGAGCATCACCGGCCTCTACACCGTGCTGGTGGAGGGGGACGACATGAACGATCCCGTGGCCGATACGGTCCGCTCCATTCTGGACGGTCATATCGTCCTTTCGCGGCGCCTCGCCGCCGCCGGACACTATCCGGCGGTGGACGTGCTGTCGAGCGTCAGCCGCGTCATGACCGCGGTGACCACCGAGGAGCACCGTGCGTCGGTGCAGCGCTTCCTCGACACCCTTGCGACGTACGCCGAAGCCGAAGACCTCATCAACATCGGCGCGTACGCGAAGGGGAGCAATCCGAAGATCGATGAATCCATCCGGAGGATCGAATCGTACCGACGGTTCCTCCGGCAGCGCGAGAACGAACACAGTCCATTCACCGAGAGCGTCGCCCGCCTGACGGCGGTGGTCGCCGCTCCTCCCGAGGAGATGCATGACGTCCGGTAAGGCGGAACGGTTCGACACCATCGTCACCGTCCGGGAACATCAGAAACGCCAGACCACGCGCGAACTCTCGCAGATCGTGCGTCAGAAGCAGGCCGAGACCGAACGGCTCACGGACCTGCATGTGGAGCATCAGGAGGCGGTGGCATCGTCCTACACGGGGCCGCGCTACCGCGCCTCGGCCGTCCAGGCACAGCACGCGTTCATCAAGCGGCTCGCGTCGGACATCCGACAGCAGACTACGAAGGTGGAGGACATCGAAGGGAAGGAGCAGGACAAACGGGGTGAACTCATCGAACGGGTGAAGGCCAAGAACGTGGTCGAAACGCTGCGCGACCGGGCGAAGGCCGAAGTGCGCGCCGAACAGGACAAGAAAGAGCAGCAGCTGCTCGACACGCTCGGACAGCGGACGACGGAGGGCCTGGAATGAAGACCGCCATCGTTCTCGGTATCGGCTCCTTCATGTCGCTGCTGTTCATCGTCGGACTCTTCTTCGCCCTGATGTCGAGCGACCCGGCGATGTTCGGCGCTCCGCCGGAGAACACGGCGGCGGCGGACACTCTTACCGCCGACTCGACCGGTCATGCCGATCAACCCGTCGCGGAAGCCGCGCACGACACCACACCGCCGGCGGTGAAGCCGGCTCCCGTTCCCGATAAAGTTGAGCCGAAACCGGTGGTCGTGCAGCGCGATACGACGGACTGGAAGTCCAAAGCGAAACTGTTCGAAGCGATGGATGTCACGACCGCCTCCAACATTCTGCAGACCATGAACGATGCGGAGGTCCGGCAGATCATTCCGCACATCAAGAAACGAAATGCGGCGAAGATCCTGGCGTCGTTCGACCCGGGCCGCGCGGCGCGTATCATCCGATAGGACACTATGAAGACCTCAATGTTCACCGGCGGTTTCCTTGCGTTCCTCGGACGTGTTCCCTCCGCCGGCGGCGATGGTACGGCCGCGGAGACCGCCCCCACCGCCGATGTCTCCGGTTCTGTCCCGTTCCTGCCGATGCTCCTGCAGATGCTGCAGCCGGCTCCGCAACGATCGTCCGCCGAGGTCACGAACGGCGGTGCCGGAGCGGAAGGGGAGGAAGCCTCTTCCGACGCGGCAGCGGGGAACGACACCGCTCCGTCATCCGAGACGAAGGAGGCCGAAGTGTCGCTCCTTCGTCTCGCCCTTTCCCGTCCCCGTGTGAGAACGGAACGCGGAATCGATGAACAGCCGCCGGAAACCGGCCATGAACCGGAGAGCGTCCCGGCGGAGGCGGAAGCGCAGCTCCATGAAAATGCCGGAGCCACCGGAACCGTGCCGGCCGTGCGGATGGCTGTACCGGTGGCGGCGGAGATCGTCACGAACGAGCCTCCCTCCTCGCTGCCTGTTGCATACGCTCCGGCGGTCGGAGTGATGGTGTCCGGGCCGAGGGAGACGAACATCGACGCCGGTTCGCCGGTGAAGAAGCCGGTGCAGCCGGCGGCAGTGAAACAGATGGTGAATTCCATGTCCGTTGCCGCTGAACACCGTCAAGCATCACACACGGCAGCTCCGGTGCCGGTGAACCATGCGGATGATGCGCCGCTTCGTGAAGCGGCGAACGAGAACGTCCGTCACTCCGGTTCAGGACCGCGTTCCGCAACGCCGGAACCCCGGCCGTTGAGCGGTACGGTGAAGGTGGAGCCCACCACCGTTCCGCCGGCGCAGGATCATGCCATCGCTGTTGAGCGGTCGGAAGCCGCTCCCCGTCATCAGACGATCGAAACGGTTCCGCCGTTGAAGGACGTCATGTCCTTCACATCCGCCCCGCCGGTCGCGGATGTTCCGCAGACGGTGAAGAGCGACGCGGAGCCGACTCGTGAATCCGGCATGCGTTCTTCCGGTCCGACCCTTCGCGGCGCCGGAACGAAGAACGGAGCACACGACGCCGCGGAAGAGATCCCTGCCCAGAGCGTCAAGGAGGGCGATGCCCCTGTTGCAGAACGGACGACATCGGAGAACGGACAACGCCGGACGGTGAACGAAGCGGAAGCCGGGATCCGGACGCTCACGGCGCCGCCACCCGAACCATCCGTTCCGGAACGCCCCGAAGAGCACACAGGGAAGATGAAAGAACCGGTCTCCTCGGCGCCGAACGCCGAGAAGCCGGCCGACGAACGCTCCTTCAGCGGAGAGCAGGAACGGCCGGCGCACCGGGAGAGAACGATCGACCGGACCGTCGCACCCGCATCGAACGATGACCGGTCGCCGCTCGCACCGGCCGGACTGAAAGAGACCGCGCGCGTCGCCGCACCGGCGGCACGGTGGGAGCCCGAGACGGTCCGTTCCGTGATGCACCAGCTCGCCCGCGGCGTCGTTTCCGCGGTGGACACGGAGCACAGCACCATGAAAGTGGTGCTGCATCCCGAATCGCTCGGCGAAGTGACCGTGAAGGTGCTGGTGGACGACGGCAAGGTCTCCGCCACGATGGACGTGCAGCAGTCGCAGGTGAAGAGCCTCATCGAAGCGAACATGCCTCAGCTCCGCGACGCCCTGCAGCAGAAGGGGCTGACGGTGGAACGCATCGAGATCCTCGCCGCCGAGAAGGGGACGGCGGACGAAGCGGGCCGCCGGCAGCAGGAACGCGGTCAGCGGCGCAGCCGGCGTGAGGACGACGACGCTCCGGCCGATGCCGCGGCGGCGAAGCGCTTCGGATACAATACCGTTGAATACACCATGTAGGGGATGACGATGACCACCAGTGATGTCATATCGGCCGTCAACACGAACGCGAGGACGCCGAAGAACACGCTCGGCAAACAGGACTTCCTGAACCTGCTCGTCAGCCAGATGCGGAATCAGGACCCCCTCGATCCCATGAAGGGGACCGAATTCGCGGCGCAGCTGGCGCAGTTCAGTTCGCTCGAACAGCTGACGAACCTGAACGAATCGATGACGGCGAGCCTTGATGCCAACGCCATCCTGGCGCAGTCCATCAACAACGGACTCTCGGCCACCTTCATCGGCAAGGAGGTCCGCGCCAACACCGTCACGTTCCGATACACCGGTTCGGGCGACGTGAAACTCGGGTATGAACTGCCGATGGACGCCGGTTCGGTCAAGGTCCGTATCTATGACGCGAACGGCAAGCTTGTGAAGACCATCGACGGTGACACCGAGAAGGGGATCAACACCCTGACCTGGGACGGCGGACTGGTGAAGGACGAAATGGCGCCGGCCGGAACGTACACCTTCTCGGTGGAAGCGAAGGATACGGCGGGGAACGTCCTCACCGCACCGCAGTACGTCTTCGGCACCGTCTCCGGGGTCCGCTTCAAGTCCGACGGGACGGTCTTCGTCGTGGACGGGATGGAGATCTCTCTCGGCGATATCCTCGAGATCATGGGAGGAGGTTGAGCCATGTCTGACACCATCATCAACGGCGTACGGGTCCCGTTCGTCCCGGTCGGGGGCGTCGCCAACGACCGGAGCACGGCACCGTCGCTCCTCGATCCGGAGCGCTCCTTCGGCGCTGTACTGGAAAAGGAACTCCGGTCGCTTAAATATTCGAAACACGCCCAGCAGCGTCTCGAGTCGCGCAACATCGAACTGAACGACGCGGACAAGACCCGGCTGGAGAACGCGGTGACCCGCGCCGAGCAGAAGGGGGCGAACGATTCGCTCGTCTTTCTGCGCGACATGGCGTTCATCGTCAACGTGAAGAACCGGACCGTCGTCACGGCCATCGACCGCGACCGTCTGCAGGAGAACGTCTTCACGAACATCGATTCCGCCGTCGTGGCGGGGTAAGGATCTCGTTTCACATACAATCACCAGGGCTGGCCCGGCGTGCCGTTTCGGCGGCGCACGGAAGCCCCTCCTCGCCTGAATCCAGGCGGGCGCCGCCTCGACCGACAGAGAGGCGCGCCGTTCATCACATACCACCTCAAGGGAGGGTACCTCTATGGCATTTCTCAGATCACTGTCCGCAGGCGTTTCCGGTCTCCGTAATCACACGTTGATGATGGACGTCATCGGAAACAACGTCGCCAACATCAACACCATCGGCTTCAAGGGGAGCCGCGTCACGTTCGGAGAGATGTTCTCGCAGACGCTGCGCGGCGCTTCCAGCGGTTCGGCGCTCGCCGGCGGCACCAATCCGATGCAGATCGGTCTCGGTGCGTCCGTCCTCTCCGTCGACACGCTCTTCCGTCAGGGCGGCATCGAACTGACCGGCAAGGAGAGCGACCTCGCCATTTCCGGCAACGGTTTCTTCGTCGTCAACAAGGGGGGGAAACCGTTCTACACCCGCATCGGCGCGTTCGATGTCGATGCGCTCGGACGGCTCGTGCAGAACGGCGCCATTCTGCAGGGGAAGATGGCGGACCAGACCGGCGTGATCCCGAGCGGAACGAAGCTGGAGGACCTGAAGATCGACCTCGACCTCAAATCGCCCGCCAAGGCGACCGAGAAAGCGGTCTTCTCCGGCAATCTCAACTCGAACGCCGCGGTCGGCGACAGCGTCGAAGGGACCACCACCATCTACGATTCGCAGGGCAACGCGCTCTCCCTGGAACTGACCTACACGAAGACCGCCGCGAACCAGTGGGATTGGTCCGCGGCCGTGACCTCGCCCGCCGGCGTCACCATCTCCGGCGGCGGCAGCGGCACGCTCACCTTCAACCCGGACGGTTCGTTCGGTGCGATGACGTACGCCAGCGGTTCCGCCCTCACCATCGCCACCGGTCTCGGAACGTCGGACCTCAACATCGACCTGACCTTCGGTCCCGTGGACGGGAAAGGGGGCATCTCGCAGAACAAAGGGACCAGCGCCGTGCTGGTGCGGAACCCCGACGGTTATGCCGCGGGCGAGATGAAGGAATGGAACATCGACACCAACGGCTTCATCAATGCTTCGTTCTCGAACGGTCAGAACATCCGTCTCGGACAGGTGATGCTCGCCGAGTTCAACAATCCCGCCGGTCTCTCCCGCACCGGTGACGGCCTGTTCGATGTCACCTCCAACTCCGGAGGCCCGGTCGTCGTCTCTTCGGGCGGCACCTCGCGTTCGGCGATCGCGTCCGGTTCGCTGGAACAGTCCAACGTCGACCTCCCGGAGGAGTTCACGAAGATGATCGTCGCGCAGCGCGGATTCCAGTCCAACGCCCGCGTCATCACCACCAGTGACGAGATCCTCAACGAAGTCGTCAATCTGAAGCGGTAATTCCGGTGAAAACAGGGCGGTCGTAACGACCGCCCTGTTTTTTTCCTCACGTGGCGGATATTGGCCATTGTGGGGCTGTGGCGTTTCACCCCCTCCGTTTTCCATCTCGAAAAACAGCAAAAAATCCCCGAAAATCGCTTTTTCTCCGTGGCATACCCTTTGCAGAATGCGGTGTGACAAGGAGAACTACGTATGGCGAAAGAAGCGAATCCAGCCGCGCCCGCGGCTCCCCCGGCAGCCCCGGAAACCAAAGGGAGTTCATTGGACATTAAAAAGATCCTCATGATCGGGGTGCCGATCATCCTCATTCAGACCGCGCTCGTGTACTTCGTGTTCGTCAAGTTCGTCGCGCCGGGAGCCGGCAACTCGGCCCCCGCGGAACAGCATGCGGCAGAAGAAGAGGGCTCCGCGGCGAAGGACGAGCCGACGCAGGTGCTGGTCATCAAGGACCTCATCATCAATCCCGCCGGCACCAACGGCACGCGCTTTCTGCTCACGACGGTCGGGTTCGAAGTGCCGACCGCCGAGATCAAGGCGGAGCTCGAGCAGAAGGAGGTGCAGGTGCGCGACATCCTGAACACCATCCTGGCGAGCAAGGGGCTGGACGAACTGACCGTTCCCCAGTTCAAGGAGGCGCTCCGTAAGGAGATCACGGACCGGGTGAACGGCACGCTCCGTTCCGGCAAGGTCCGCAACGTGTACTTCAGCAAGTTCATCATCCAGTAGCCATGGCCGAGATCCTTTCCCAGCAGGAGATCGACAGTCTTCTGGCGGACATCAGCAGCGGTTCGCTGCCGGCGGCCGTTCCGGAGTCCTCGTCGTTCTCGCCGCGGCCGGACAAGGACGTGCTCACGTTCGATTTCCGCCTGCCGCACCGTCTGTCGAAGAACCAGCTCCGGACGCTCCAGACCATCCACGAGACGTTCGCCGAGACGCTGAGCTCGTACCTCATCTCGCGTCTGCAGACGACCGTGAGCATCTCGCTCGCCTCCATCGACCAGCTCTTCTACTCGGAGTTCGTCCTCTCCATCGGCAGCCCGAGCAGTCTCTACATCTTCCGCATCGTCGAGTCCGATGCGCTGGGGGTGCTCGAACTGAACCCGCAGCTCGTCCTCTCCATCGTCTCGCGGATGCTCGGCGGACCGGTGGGGGAAGAGAAGAGCGCGCGGCTGCTCACGCAGATCGAACAGACCATCATCAAGGGGATCACGCAGCGCGCGCTGACCGACCTGCAGAAGGCCTGGAAGTCCGTCGGCGCGTTCACGTTCCAGATGGAGCGGTACGAGACCGAAGGGGAGTTCGTCCAGGTCGCCCCCTCCAGCGAGATCATCCTGCTCGTGTCGTTCGAGGTCTCCATCGGTGACCAAAAGTTCATGATGAACATCTGCTTCCCCACCTTCGCGCTCGAGGACGAACTGGCGAAGCTCAACACGCAGTCGGTGAACGCCATCTCGCTGACGCAGGCGCGCCGAGGGTGGAGCGATACGATGGCGAAGAAGATCGCGCAGACGGAGCTCACCGTCACCGCGCTGCTCGGCACCGCCAACCTCACGGTGAAGGAGCTCGCCTCCCTCGAGGTGGGAGACATCCTCCGCACCGGCATTCCGGTGGACGGCTCCGCCGGCGTCGACATCGGCGGCTCCACGCGCTTCTACGGAACGCCGGGCATCTCCAACGGCAAGGTCGCGGTCAAGATCGACCGGACGAACCACAACCTACACTGAAGGAAGAACGGGTATGGACGCACAACAGACCATGGACCAGCGGACCGACGCGGCGGGGGAGAACGCCGGACGGGAGATGAAGATCGACCTGCTGTACGACCTTTCGCTCCAGGTCTCCATCGAACTCGGCCGCACGAAGATGCTCATCAAGGACATCCTCGAACTGCAGCGCGGTTCCGTCATCGAGCTCGAGAAGCTCGCCAGCGAACCGGTGGACATCATCGTGAACGGCAAGAAGGTGGCCGAAGGGGAGGTGGTGGTGATCGAAAAGCACTTCGGCATCCGCATCACCTCGCTCATCGAGTCGTCCGAACGCCTCAAAGGGATCGGAGGCTGACGTGGCGTCGCTCATCGGACAGATGCTCCTCTCTCTGACGGCCGTGCTGGCGGTGATGGCCCTCATCACCTACGCGGTGCGGCGCTCCATCGGCATCCCCTCCACGGGCCGTCATCCGGCGGTCCCCGTGGACGTGCTCGGCCAGCGCGCGCTCCATCCGAAACGGAGCGTGTACGTGCTCCGCGTCGGCGGCGCCGTCCTGGTCGTCGGGTCGAGCGAGAACGGCCTGCAGATGCTGACGGAGCTGAAGGACCCGGAGCTGCTCCGCGATCTGGAGATGCAGAAGGCCTCGGCGGACGAGCCGGACCGCATCGTACTCAACGCACGGTCCCTCATCGCCCGGCTCACCGGGAACGGGAACCGGCAGCCGGTCGACGGCACCCGCGCGCGGTAGGAGACCGCGCCGGACCGGAACACCCTCGCACCATCAATCCACACTCATCATCAACGCACGGACGCGGAATCGACATGACGGAATGGCCAAGAAGATATTCATCGTCCTGCTCCTGCTCGCCGTAGGCTCGGAACTGCTCCCGGCACAGCCTCTGCCGGTGCCCAAGCTCAGCATCGAGGTCGGCAAGGCGACCAACCCGGACGACCTTTCGGTGACGCTGCAGATCCTCCTGCTGATGACGGTGCTGTCGCTCGCGCCGGCCATCCTCATCCTCACCACCGCCTTCACCCGCATCATCGTCGTGCTCCATTTCCTGAAACAGGCGATGGGAACGCCGCAGATGCCGCCGCCGCAGGTGCTCGTCGGCCTGGCGATGTTCCTCACCTTCTTCGTCATGGCGCCGGTGTGGGACCGGGTCAACGCGGACGCCCTGCAGCCGTACATGAACAACCGCCTCTCCGCCTCCGCCGCGTACGAGAAGGCTGCGGTGCCGCTCCGCGAGTTCATGTACAAACAGACGCGAGAAGAGGACCTCGCCCTTTTCATCCGCCTGAGCCGGATGGCCAAGCCGGAGAACCGCAACGATGTGCCGCTGCACGTCCTCATCCCCGCGTTCGCCATCAGCGAACTGCGCACCGGGTTCCAGATCGGGTTCGTCCTCTTCGTCCCGTTCCTTATCATCGACATGGTCGTGGCGAGCGTGCTCATGTCCATGGGGATGATGATGCTGCCGCCGAGCATGGTCTCGCTGCCGTTCAAGATCCTGCTCTTCATTCTCGTCGACGGATGGAACCTCGTCATCGCGTCGCTCATCGCCAGTTTCCATTGAGGGGGTCATGACCGAAGAGTTCGTCGTCCATCTCATCCGCGAAGCGTTCATCACCACTCTGCTGGTGGCCGCGCCGGTGCTGCTCCTGTCGCTCATCGTCGGGCTCATCATCTCCATCATCCAGGCCGCCACCTCCATCCAGGAGGTGACCCTCACGTTCGTGCCGAAGCTCGTCATCATCGGCGTCGTCCTCGTCATCACCCTGCCGTGGATGATCGACGTGATGACGTCGTTCACGACCGACCTCTTCGGCCAGATACCGAACCTCACGAAGTGACCATGAGCGTCCCGGTCGACACCTTCGCTCTCTTCCTGCTGGTGCTGCTCCGGACCGGCGGCCTGTTCGTCTCGGCCCCGTTCTTCAGCAGCGCCGCCTTCCCGTGGCAGGGGAAGATGGGCATGGCGCTCTTCCTGTCGTTCATCCTGCTGCCGGGGACCTCGGGCCAGGTCCCGCCGGTCTCGGCGCTCTCGCTCCCCGAACTCGCGGTGCTGGCGGTGCAGGAGCTGATGACGGGGCTCACCATCGGCCTGGCCATGCAGGTCCTCTTCTCCGCGGTCCGGTTCGCGGGGGAGCTCATCAGTGTCGACATGGGCTTCTCGATGGCCACCATCTTCGATCCGGAGAACGGCACGCCGTTCCCCGTGCTGAGCGAACTGCTCTACCTCTTCACGCTCATGCTGTTCCTGACGGTCAACGGCCATCATTTCATGGTGGAGGCGGTCGCGATGAGCTACGGAGCGGTCCCCGCCGGATCGTGGCGCGTGGACGCCGCGGCGGCCTCGTCCGTGGCGGCGCTCACCGGCAAGGTGTTCGCCATCGCTGTGAAGATCGCGGCGCCCCTGCTGGTCTCGCTCTTCCTGGCGAACATCACGCTCGGCATCCTCAATAAGGTGATGCCGCAGATGAACATCTTCAGCGTGCTCTTTCCGCTGAAGATCGGCATCGGTCTCATCGTGCTCGCGGCCACCGTTCCGGTGGTCGCCTTCGTGTTCAAAAAGGTCCTCTCATCGTTCGAGGGGTCCGTGGTCGATCTCCTGAGGACGTTCTGATGGCCGACGAACAGCCCGATAAAGAGGAACGCAGCGAACCCGCGAGTCAGCGGAAGCTGGATGAGGCGCGGAAGAAGGGCTCCGTGGCGAAGAGCCACGACCTCAACTCCGCGGCGGTGTTGCTGCTGGGCTTCGGCGTGCTCACCGTGGCGGGAGGCATGATCGCCGAACGGCTCGGTGACGCCGTGCGGTACGTCTGCGTGAACGCGGCGACGGTGACGGTGGACCGCGGCTCCATCGGCGGACTGGCCGGCCGGGCCATGCTCTTCCTCGGTCTCACCCTCGGTCCCGTGCTCGCGGCCTTCATGGTCATCGGCTTCACCGCGAACGTCGCGCAGGTCGGGCTCAAGTTCTCCCCCGAAGCGCTGGCGCCGAAATGGGGGAGGCTCAACCCGTTCACCGGCATCAAGAAGGTGCTCATCTCCGCCCATTCGGCGGTCGAGCTCATCAAGGGATTGGTGAAGACCATCATCGTCGGGCTGGTCGCCTGGTCCGTGGTGGACGACCTCATCGGCGAGGCGGTGATGCTGGCGGACTCCGACGTACGCGACATCGCGCGGTTCCTCATCTCCGCCACCTCCGAAGTGGTGTTCAAGACCGGGCTCGCCTTCGCCGTCATCGCCGCGGCGGACTACGGCTACCAGAAGTACGAGTTCCTCCGGAACATGCGCATGACCAAGCAGGAAGTGAAGGACGAGTTCAAGAGCACGGAAGGGGACCCGCAGATCAAAGGGCGCGTCCGGACCATCCAGCGGCAGATCGCCTACAAGCGGATGATGACCGACGTGCCGAAGGCGAGCGTGGTGGTGACCAACCCCACCCACTTCGCCGTCGCGCTGCGCTACGAACCCGGTACGATGTCCGCGCCGAAGGTGGTCGCGAAGGGGGCGGACCTCATCGCGCTCCGCATCCGGGAGGTCGCCAGGCAGCACAACGTTCCCATCGTCGAAGACAAACCCCTCGCCCGCGCGCTCTACAAGGCGGCGGACGTGGGGGACGACATCCCTGAGAAACTGTTCCAGGCGGTCGCCCAGATCCTGGCGTACATCTACCGCCTGCGGACGAAGAACAAACCGTATCGGGCATCGGCATGAGCGCAGCACAACCGACGTTGGTCGGACAGATCTCCAACAACAGCGTCCTCCGCGCCCTCGGCCGGAACAGCGACGTCATCCTCGCCGCCTCGGTGCTGATGATCCTCGCCCTGATGATCATCCCGCTGCCGCCGGTGCTGCTGGACGTCTTCCTCGCCGCCAACATCGCCATCGCCATCCTCATCCTGATGGTGTCGATGTACATCACCCATCCGCTCGAGATATCGGTCTTCCCGGCGCTCCTGCTCGTGCTCACCATCTTCCGGCTGTCGCTCAACGTCGCCACCACACGGCTCATCCTGGGCGAGGGGTACGCCGGCGAGGTCATCGAGGCGTTCGGATCGTTCGTGGTGGAGGGGAACTACGTCGTCGGATTCATCATCTTCATCATCCTCGTCCTCATCCAGTTCATCGTCATCGTGAAGGGGGCCGGCCGCATCTCCGAAGTGGCCGCCCGGTTCACGCTGGACGCCCTGCCAGGCAAGCAGATGGCCATCGACGCGGACATGAACGCGGGGCTCATCACCGAGACCGAAGCGCGCAACCGCCGGCTCCAGATCTCGCGCGAAGCGGAGTTCTACGGCGCCATGGACGGCGCCAGCAAGTTCGTCCGCGGCGACGCCATGGCCGGGCTCATCATCAACATCGTCAACATCATCGGCGGCTTCATCATCGGCATGGCGCAGCGCGATATGTCGTTCTCCGACGCGCTCAAGAACTACACCATGCTCACCGTCGGCGACGGTCTGGTGACGCAGATCCCGGCCCTCATCATCGCCACCGCCGCGGGCATGGTCGTCACCCGCAGCGCGTCGGGCAACCAGCTGGACCAGGAGGTGCGCGGGCAGCTCTTCGGCAAACCGAAGGCCATCCTCATCGCCTCGGCCACCCTCGCCATCTTCGCCGTCGTCCCCGGTCTGCCCACCGTTCCGTTCCTCGTGCTCGCCCTCGCCGCCGGCGCCGTCGGCTACGTGTCGCTCCAGACCGAGAAGAAGGCCGCCGTCCGTCCCGCCGACGACAAGCCGAAGGAGACGAAGAAGGCCGAGGAGAACATCGAAGACTACCTGCAGGTGGACAATCTCGAGCTCGAGATCGGCTACGGGCTCATCTCGCTGGTCGACGAAGCGCAGGGGGGGGACCTGTTCGGGCGCATCACCAACCTCCGCAAGCAGCTCGCCATCGAGCTCGGCATCATCATCCCCCCCATCCGCGTGCGCGACAACCTTCAGCTCGAACCGAACCAGTACGTCTTCAAGATCCGCGGCAACATCGTGGCGGGGAACTGGCTTATGGTGGACCGGTACCTGGCCATGAGTCCCAGCACGGTGGAGAAGGACATCGAAGGGACGAAGGTGAAGGAGCCCGCCTTCGGCATGCCGGCGGTCTGGATCAGCGAACAGCACCGCGTGGAGGCCGAGATGTACGGCTACACGGTGGTGGAGCCCGCGTCGGTACTCTCCACGCACCTGCAGGAGGTGCTGCGCGCCAACGCGGACAAGATTCTCTCACGGCAGGACACGAAGAAGCTCGTGGAGAACCTCAAGAAGGAGTATCCGGCGGTCGTGGACGACATGAATCCGGAGCACCTGCCGATGGGGACCATCCAGAAGGTGCTGCAGAACCTCCTCAAGGAAGGGATCCCCATCCGCGACCTCGTCACCATCCTCGAGGCGCTCATCGACTACGCGAAGGTGACGAAGAACGTCGACGTGCTCACCGAGTACGTCCGCCATTCCCTCTCCGAGACCATCGCGCGCCTGTACGCCGACAACCGCGGCGTGGTGCACGCCATCGCGATGGACCCGATGCTCGAACAGACCATCACCGCGGCGCTGCAGGGGAACCGCGAGACGAGCGCGAGCCTCGGCCTGTCGCCGGAGGCCATCAACGGCATCCACCGTTCGCTGCAGTCGTGCATCGAGGCGGCGGTGTCGGCGGGACGTCATCCCGCGGTACTGTGCGCCGCCACGGTGCGGCCGTACTTCTACCGCCTCATCCATACCTCGTTCCCGACCGTCTCGGTCCTGTCGTTCACCGAACTGCCGCCGGAAACGGACATCGAATTCATCGCCAAACTGGAGGTCGACCATGAGAATTAAGAAGTTCACCGCGGGTTCCGTCAAGGAAGCCACCGAGCAGATGAAACAGGAGCTCGGACCGGAGGCCATCGTCCTCCACTCCCGGCGCCTCACGGGCGCGGCCGTGCTGAAATCGTTCGGACGCGACCAGTTCGAGATCACCGGTGCGGTGGACGACGTGACCGAACCTGCTCCCGTCTCCACATACTCGCGCCGCGACGTGCGCCGCACGTTCGAGGCGGCGATGACCGCGGCCGCACCCCCGATGCCGGCCCTGCCGGCCGCCGAACTGCCCGAACCGGAACAAGAAGCCGCGCCGGCCCCCCCGCGCCGCCGCGCATCGTCATCGCTCGCCGAAGTGTCGGACATGGTGCAGCTGAAGGCGGACATGGAGGAGATGAAGCAGACGATGCAACAGCTCACGCATCAGCTCCGTCACAAGCACTTCGGCGACCTTCCCGAAGCCCTGAAGGAGGTCTACCTCGCGCTCCTGCAGCAGGACATCGAGGAGAAGTACGCCGTCTCCATCACGAACACCGTCATGAAGAAGCTCCCGCCCCAGCAGCAGCGCAGCCGCACGGCGGTGGAGCAGCTCGTCGTGCAGACCATCGCCGGCGGCGTCACCATGGGCGCCGCTCCCGCGGCGAACCGGAAGCGGAAGGTGGTCGTGCTCGTCGGTCCCACCGGCGTCGGCAAGACCACCACCATCGCGAAGCTCGCCGCCGTCGAGAAGCTCGCCAACGGCCGGAGCGTGGGGCTCATCTCGTGCGACACGTACCGCATCGGCGCCATCGAACAGCTGAAGACCTTCGCGGTCATCGCCGACATCCCCATGCAGGTGGTCTACCGTGCGGCGGACATTCCCGGCGCCCTCAAGAAGTTCCAGAAGCACGACATCGTCTTCATCGACACCGTCGGCCGCGGCCAGAAGGCGAAGAAGGAGCTGCAGGAGCTCCGCAAGATGGTCGATGCGGCGAAAGCGGACGAGGTCCATCTCGTCCTGAGCGCCCAGACCAATATGGCGACCCTCTCCGCCATCACGGATTCCTTCTCCATCATGTCCCCGACGCATCTCATCTTCTCGAAAATGGACGAGGCGGCTATATTTGGGCCGTTGTACAATATTGCACAGAAGACCCGGATTCCGGTCTCTTTCTTCACGACGGGACAGGCCGTTCCGGATGATATCAGCGTTTCCGATGGTATGACATTTGCTAGGATGGTATATCAAGGTACGTATGCCCATGCATGAATGGCGACATAGTGAGGATCAGGCGGCGCGGCTGCGGGAGCGGGCGATGGCGCACAGCACCCCGTCGAGGGTCGCGCTGCCCCGCATCTGGGCGGTGACGAGCGGAAAGGGAGGGGCGGGAAAGAGCGTGGTGGCCCTGAACTTCGCCCTCACCCTCTGCGAGATGGGGCGTACGGTGCTGCTGGTGGACGCCGATGAGAACCTGGGGAAACTGGACGTGATGGTGGGACAGTCGCCTGCGGTCCGCATTCCCGACGTGCTCAGCGGTTCCGCCGACCTCGACGCCGCGTACATCCGTCCCTTCACCGGTCTCGCCATCCTGGCGGGGAGTTCCGGTTCCCTGAACTATCCCGAGATCACGGACATGGAGCGTCTCCGCTTCATCGACCGCATCGCCTCGTCCGCGTCCGGATTCACCGACGTGGTGTACGACACCGGCGCCGGCATCGGCAGCAAGGTGGTCATCTATGCGGCGGCGGCGGACGAGACCATCGTGGTCGTCAATCCGGAGCCGGTCTCGGTGCTCGACGCGTACGCGGTCATCAAGCTCATCTCGGCGAAGAACACCGGCGTCGCGCTCAACATCGTGATGAACCGTTCCCTCGCGCCCGCCGAAAGCGACGACACGGCGGCGAAGCTCCAGAAGGCGGTGCGGCACTTCCTGTCGTCCGACGTCCGCTACCTGGGCCTCGTGCCGTACGACGAGAACGTCGGCCGCTCCGTCGTGCGTCAGTCGCCCCTCGTCCGCGCGTATCCGTCGTCGCCGGCGGCCGTCGCCATCCGCACCATCGCCCAGAAAGGTCTCCGCTCCTCCGTGAACTATCATCAACAGGAACTGGCCATCGTATGAACAAGATCATCTTCCAGATCGGCATCCTCGCCTTCTGCGTCGCGGCGGTCGCGTACGCTTCGCTCGGCTACGACGCCGTCGACATCGTCGCCCGCTCCTTCATCGTGTTCATCGCCGCCATCGTGGTGGTGGTCGCGGTCATCGTCGGCACGTCGCTGCTGACCACGAAACAGAAGCACGGGACCGAAGGGTCCGGAGAGACCGCGTAAGGACTGAGGGAAGGACGCCATGAACGCAGCGTATGCCCATATCCCCGCGACGCCGAAACTGTCGCCCCAGGCCCTGAAGGACCTCGTGCAGTCGTACTACGGCCTGGTGCGGGTCATCGCCAACGCCATCATCGCGCGGAACACGCACCGCTCCGCGCTCACGCCGGACGACATCGTGCAGTTCGGCGTGCTCGGTCTGCTCGACGCGGTCGAGCGGTTCGACGCCCGCAAGGGAGTGAAGTTCGAGACCTTCGCCGGATACCGCATCAAGGGGGCCATTCTGGACGGACTGCGCTCCGCGGACATGATGCCGCGCTCGTACCGCCGGAAGGAACGCGAAGAGGCCGCGAAGCCGTACGACCCGGACATGACGAACCCGGTCCGCATCACCAGTCAGCGCTTGAAGATGTCCGTGCAGGACTACCATCAGTTCTTCCATGACGTGGGGGAGACCGCCATGACACATGCCGTCTATTCCGAACTCTCCGAAGGGGTCCTCGAAGCCCTGCCGGACGACGAGGCCAACAATCCGTTCGAGGTCGTGAGCACGCAGCAGATGAAGGAGCTCCTGGTCGAGGCGATCCAGCGTCTGCCCGAACGCGAACGGCTGGTCATCCTGCTCTACTACTACGAAGGGCTCACCTTCCGCGAGATCGGCAAGGTGCTTCACATCAGCGAATCGCGGGCGTTCCAGATCCACGCCTCGGCGATCTCGGTGCTGCAGACGGCCATGGTGGAAACCGCGGAGTGACGCGAACGCGATGATGACCCCGGACCAGATACAGGAGAAGGTGAAGACGATCATCCAGCTGCCGGCGCTGCCGTCGCTGGCGTTCGAGGTGGCGGAGCTCGTCGACAATCCGAAGACGAGCGCGCAGCAGCTCGGCCGGCTCATCTCGGCGGACCAGGCCCTCACCGGCAAGGTCCTCAAGATCGCCAATTCCCCCTTCTACGGATTCCCGAAGAAGATCTCCACCATCGACTTCGCCATCATCGTCCTCGGGTTCGACGCCCTGAAGGAGATCGTCATCAGCATCGCGCTGGTCAGTTCGCTGCAGAAGAAGGCGGACAACTACTTCAACACGAAGGTCTTCTGGGACCATTCCATCGCCACCGGCGTCATCGCCCGCCGGCTGGCCCGCGACATCGGCTACCGCGTCACCGGCGAGGTGTTCGTGGGGGGCCTGCTGCACGACATGGGCATCTCGGTGCTCAACAAGTACTTCAATCCCGAGTTCCGCCGCATCGTGGACATCACGCGCGAAATGGGGCTCTCGTTCCTCGAGGCCGAAGAGAGCGTGCTCGGTGTGACCCATGCGGAGATCGGCGGCTGGCTCGGAGAACGGTGGAACCTGCCGGACCAGCTCGTCGAGACCATCCGCTGCCACCACGATCCGGAGAAGGCCGAGAAGAACCGGAAGCTCGTCTCCATCGTGCACTGCGCGGACGTCTTCGCCAAGCGCCTCTCCGAGGAGCGCATCGAGTACGACGGCGAGACCGACTTCAACGAACTGGCGCTGGACGAACTGCAGCTCAACGACGAACACCTGCTCAACCAGTACCTGGAGCAGTACTCCGAGACCGTGAAAAGCGAAATGAAGGACAGTTTCGTGGTGTCCAATCTGATGGGATTCTAAGATGGCCGAACGCCGCCATACCGCACCGGACGAGCCGTCGCGCCGCGACCTGCTGAACGAGGTCGCACCGCAGTTCGAACGATTCATCGAGACGCGCGAGAACTACATCCGCGTGCTCGAGCAGACGCTCCGCAACGTGCTCGTGAAGCCGGCGGCGGAGACCGACGCCTCGTCGTCCGTGGACGAACTGGTCGCCATGCAGCAGCTCTCCAACAGCATCGGCACCGCCGTCGAACCGAACGCCATCGTCTCCACGCTCGTGGACCTCACCCGCCAGGTCATCCCGGTGGACGAGGCCGGCATCTTCCTGCTCGACGCCGGCGCCCGCCGCCTGATGCCCCTCACCGCGCACGGCTCCGAACGCCTCGTGCAGGAGGCCCAGCAGCAGCTCGAATCGGGCATCGTGGACTGGCTCTTCGCCGAGAAGAAGACCGTCGTCATTCCGGACCTGTCGCGCCTGCTCGATGCGGGCTCGTCGCGCAACTTCGTGCTCGTCCCCCTCATCCTCCGCCGTCAGGGCATCGGCATCTACATCATCCAGACCGAGAAACGGCAGGACCAGTTCAGCCATCAGGACATCCAGCTCCTTTCCGTGCTCGCCAATCAGGCCGCCATCGGCATCGAGAACTGGCGCGAACACGCCCAGCTCGTCCGCCAGGGGAACGAACTGAAGATGTTCCAGGCGCAGATGCTCCAGGCCGCCAAGCTCGCCGCCGTCGGCGAACTCGCCGCGAGCATCGTGCACGAGATCAAGAACCCCGTGCAGATCCTCGTGATGCAGATGGATATCGTCATGTCCGGCCGCGCCCAGGGGAACTGGAAGGAGATCCTCGACGCGCAGATCAAGCGCCTCTCCGGCATCACGAAACGCCTCATGAACTTCTCCCGCGCCGTCGGCGAGGAGTACGCATGCGAACCGGTCGACCTGAACAAGGAACTGCGGTTCATCGCCGAGATCATCGCGCACGACTACCGGGTGAACAACATCGACGTGGTGTTCCAGCTCGCCGAGAACCTTCCGACCGTCCCCGGAAGCATCAACCACCTCCAGCAGGTCTTTTTGAACATGCTCATCAACGCCCGCGACGCGATGCCCAAAGGGGGCACGATGACCATCGCCACGGAGGCGAACGGCTTCAACGCCGTCATCCGGTTCTCCGACACCGGCACCGGCATCAGCCGCGAGAACATGGACCGTCTGTTCTCCCCCTTCTTCACGACGAAGGAGGCGGGGAAGGGGACCGGCCTCGGCCTGTCCATCTGCCAGAAGATCGTTTCCAATCACAAAGGGGAGATCAAGGTGGAGAGCGAAGAGGGGCGGGGAACCACCTTCATCGTCTCCCTCCCCATCAGAAGGGAGTTGCAGTGACATGCGACGGATGATGTTCGCGCTCGGTCTCATGGCGGTCTCGGCGGCGTTCGCCGGTTCCAAGCCCATCGACTACGTCGTCAACACACGCTCGAGCGTGATGACCATCGCGATGCGCGACGACGTGCAGTGGACGCACGAACAGGACGGCCCCTCGGTGCGCATCACCATCGCCGGCCGGGCCTCCGACTTCGTCGTGAAGCGGATGGCGTACACGTTCAAGGACGGAATGGTGAAGACCTTCTCCATGGCTCCGGTCCACCCGGACACCGAACAGGTCCACATCACCTTGCGGCGCGACCAGACCGTGACGGTCCGGCAGCATCCCGAAACGAAACGGCTCATCATCGAATGCCTCAATGCCGGCGCCGCTTCCGTTTCCGCCCCTGCGGCCCGCGCTCCGAAGAAGTCCGCTCCGGCCGTGGTCCCGCCGGTCCAGATCGCCGCCATCGCGCGCGAGGGATCGCCGGCGGTGAGCGCTCCCGTGCCTTCGGCGCCGGTGACGGCCCGTACGGCCGATTCCATGAACGTCTCCGCCATGCTGCTGCTCTTCGTGTCGGTCGTCATCACCGCCGTCGGCGGAGGGGCCGTGGCGTACATCCTCCTCCGCCGCCGTCCGCTGCTCCGTCGTACCGAACGGCCCGCTCCGGCCCCGGACGCGGTTCCCGCGCCGCCCGCCGCACCGAAGTCGCTCCAGCGTTCGCCGCTGCCCGATGAGGACGCGCCGGCGTTCGAGAAGGCGGTGGAGTACGCCGAGCAGTATCTCCGAACGCAGGGGGAGTACGAACTGCAGCAGCGGCTGGAACAGCTCAACCGTTCCTCCTACAACCGGAAGCTCGAACACACGGTCAGCGCCGCGCCGAAACGCGGCAATTCCGCCGCCGCGGCCGAGAAGCTCGGCATCAGCGTCGGCGAAGTGGAACTCGCCGCACGCCTGCATCGGCTGCAGCGGGACCATGTCACGGAGAACGTATGATCAAGGGAATCTTCGCCTCGGGATCCGGCATGCAGCCGCGTCTGATGCGGCTCGACGTCATCGCCAACAACATCGCCAACGCGGACACCACGGGGTATAAGAAGGACAGCATCTTCGTCCAGATCCTGAAGAACGCCGGCATCGCGCAATCCACCGGACAGGGCGAACTCGCCGGTCTGGACGTGAAAGAGTTCACCGATTTCACCGAAGGCTCGATGCGTCCCACCGGCAACGCGTTCGACCTGGCGGTGCAGGGCGAAGGCTTCTTCGTCGTCGACACTCCCGAAGGGGTGCGGTACACGCGCAACGGCAACTTCCGCATCGCCGAAACGGGCGAGCTCGTCAACGCCGGCGGGAACACCGTGCTCGGCTCCGGCGGTCCCATCATCATCCCCAACGCGGAGAAGCTGCAGACGGGCGATCTCACCATCACCAAGGGGGGCGAGATCTTCCTCGGACCGACCCAGCTGGGAAAGATCCGCCTCGTCACGTTCCGCGACACGCAGTCCCTGCTCAAGGTCGAAGGGACGCTCTTTACGTCGGAACAGACGCCGGTCGAGATCGGCGCATCGGACGAGAAGACCACCATCCGCCAGGGGTATCTCGAGGAATCGAACGTCGAAGCGCTGCAGGAGATGGTGCAGCTGGTGGAACTGACGCGCGGATTCGAAACGGACCAGCGCACCATGCGCTATCAGGACTCCACGCTGGAAAAGGCGATGGACGTCGGACGAGTGTAACGATCAACACGAGGGAACCATGAACAGAGCATTACGAACGGCCGCCACGGGAATGTTCGCACAGCAGGTGAACATCGACCTCATTTCGAACAACCTGGCGAACGTCAACACGACCGGATTCAAGAAGAGCCGGCCGGAGTTCCAGGACCTGATGTACCAGACCATCAAGACGAACGGCCTGGCCGACGACGGGAAGACGACCGAGGTCGCCGAGATCCAGATCGGTAACGGCACCGTTCCCATCGCCACGGCGAAGAACTTCCGGCAGGGCGACACCCAGCCGACGGGCAATCAGCTCGACATCGCCGTGCAGGGGGACGGTTTCCTGCAGGTGCGCCGGATGGACGGCACCACCGCTTACACCCGTGACGGCGCGCTGAAGATCTCGGCCGAAGGTCAGCTCGTCACCGCCCAGGGGTACGTCATCGAACCGGGCATCACCTTCTCGTCATCCACCGCGGACATCTCCGTCTCGCGCGACGGTACCATCGAGGCGACCGAAGCGGGTCAGTCCGGCTCCGTCAAGATCGGACAGCTCGAACTGGCAAAGTTCATCAATCCGGCCGGTCTGCACGCCATCGGCAACAATCTGTACCTCGAGACCGGCGCCTCCGGACAGCCTATCGTCGGCGCTCCGGCCAGCGAAGGGTTCGGCGAAGTGGTGCAGGGAGCGCTCGAATCGTCGAACGTCGACGTGGTGGAGGAGATGATCAGTATGATCGTCGCCCAGCGAGCCTATGAGATCAATTCCAAGACCATCAAGACCGTCGAAGAGATGCTGACGATGGCCAACAACCTGAAACAGGGCTGATGCCGTGTTCCGCACCCTCCTGATACTGATGCTGCAGACCGCGCCTCCGGCGCACGTCACGGCGGACGACTTCGCGTCGGTCCTCGGACCGTACGTGCGCGAAACGGCCGGCAGCGGAGGAGTGCATGCTGAATGGTCCTTCCGCACCGTCCCGTCCGGCGTCACCGCGCCGTCGGGCCGCTACTCGCTGCGGGTGGCGGGCACCGCTCCGGTCTCCCCCAAAGGGCATGTCGGCGTTCCGGTGGAGGTGGTCAGCGGCGGCAAGGCGGTCCGCACGGTCGTCTGCTCTATATATATACGCACGTTCGAGGATGTCTACGTCGCCGTCCGCCCGCTCCGGAAACACGAAGAACTTTCGGCGGACGTGCTGGCGGTGCGGCGCATCGAGACCACGACGGTGGCCGATCCGTATCCGGTGCTCGCGCCGGTGACCGGGTACCGGACCCGGCGGATGGTCTCGCCCAACAGCGTCATCCGGACGTCGCTCATCGAGGAACTGCCGGCGGTGCGGCGCGACGAACGGGTGAGCCTGCTCGTCCGCTCCTCCAACCTCACCATCGGCGCCTCCGGCGTGGCGAAGGACGACGGCCGCATCGGCGAGGTCATCCCGGTGCAGCGGGCGGGGACGAAGGAACTGGTCCGGGCGAAGGTCGTCGGCCAGCAGATCGTGGAAGTCGAGAATCACTGAGGCGGACATGAAACGAACACTCGTGCACTTCATCATCATGACGGCGCTGCTCGGCGCGCAGGACCTCCGCGAGAACGCCGGACGGTCGCTCTTCGCGGACCAGAAGGCGGGCCGCATCGGAGACGGCGTCACCATCCTCGTGGTGGAATCCTCCTCCGCGTCGAACGGCTCGCGCACCTCCACGGCGCGCTCCAGCGACCTCTCCCTCGCGTCCGCCGCCAAGAACGGAAGCTCCTCGCTCATCGACGTCGGTGCGTCGTTCGGCACCGGCAACGCCTTCAAGGGGGAGGGTGCCACCGAATCGAGCGGCTCGGTCCGCGCCAAGATCTCCGCCCGGGTCGATTCCATCTCCGGGAACGGCAGCCTGTGGATCAGCGGCAGCCGCACCATCAGCATCAACGGCGAGGAGCAGGTCATCCGGATCTCCGGCCTCGTCCGTCCGTCGGACATCATGACGGACAACAGCGTCCTGTCGTACAACATCTCGGATGCGGTCATCGTCTTCAACGGAAAAGGGATGACGGCGGACCAGCAGGAGCCGGGATGGCTCACTCGATTCCTCCATTGGGTGTTTTAACCATGAGAACCATCGTCCTTCTGTTCCTCATCGCAGCGGCGGCCTTTCCGGCCTCCCGCATCAAGGACCTGGCGTACGTGCAGGGGATGCGCGGCGAACAGGTGATCGGGTACGGACTGGTCGTGGGCCTGAACGGCACGGGCGACAGTCAGCGCTCCACCTTCACCGTCCAGTCGGTCTCCAGCATGCTCAAGCGCTTCGGCATCACCGTGCCGCAGAACGACCTCCGGCTCCGCAACGCGGCCGCCGTCATGGTCACCGCCACCATCCCTCCGTTCAGCAAGGAGGGTGGCATGGTCGACGTCACCGTGTCGTCGCTGGGCGACGCCACCGGTCTGCAGGGCGGAACGCTGCTCGTCACGCCGCTCTCCGGCATGAACGGAACGGTGTACGCCAGCGCGCAGGGCCCCCTCTCCGTCGGCGGTATGAACGTCCGCTCCAACGGCAGCGAAGTACGCCGCAATCACACCGCCGCCGGCCGCGTGCCGGGGGGCGCCGTCATCGAACGGCCCGTCGAGGCGGTCATCGCACGTGACTGGAGGGTCTCGGTCGTGCTCTGGCAGCCGGACTTCACCACCGCCATGCGCATCGCTTCCGCCGTGAACGCGAAGCACGGCGCCTCCGTCGCCACCGCGATGGACGCCTCCACCATCGCGCTGGAGGTCCCGGCGGCGTTCCGCGACAACGCCCGCATCATCGACTTCATCTCGCAGGTGGAGGTGCTCGAGATCGTTCCGGACGTCGCCGCGCGCGTCGTCATCAACGAGAAGACCGGCACCGTGGTGGTCGGCGGCAACGTCGCCATCCTTCCGGTCGCCGTCACGCACGCCGGGCTCAACATCGAGATCCAGCAGACGCCCGTCATCTCGCAGCCGCCGGCCCTCTCCCGCGGCACCACGGTGCAGACGCAGATGTCCACCATCTCCGCCAGCAGCGACAGCAGCGCGGTCATCGCCATCAACGGCGCCGCCACCGTGCAGGAGATCGCCCGTGCGCTCAACGCGCTCCGCGTCTCTCCGCGCGACGTCATCGCCATCTTCCAGGCGCTGAAAGAGGCCGGCGCCCTCAAAGCGGAGCTCGTCATCCTGTGACCGCCGAGAACGGCATATCGGCTTCGTCGGCCCAGAGCGCTCCGAAGAGCGCCAAGGTGACGGACGACCGCCAGAAGCAGCGGCTGCAGAAGGCCGTGCAGGACTTCGAGGCGATGTTCGTGAACTATCTGCTCACCACCATGCGCCGCACGGTGAAGGACGAAGAGCAGGATGACGGCGGCTTCGGCGGGGGCATGATGCAGGAGATGTTCGATGTCGAGATCGCCAAACAGGTCTCCCGGAAGTCCAATCTGGGCATCGGCGAGATGCTCTACCGGAAGATGACCGGCGAACCGCTGCCGAAACAAGCGGTCTCCGAAGAGACCCTCCGCGCCATCGGCATCGCGCCGCACCTTCCCTCCGCGGCGCTGCGGATGCAGCGCCCGGCCGGACCGCCGTCGCGGAACGTCACCGAAGCGGTGGGGAAGTACGAGAAGATCATCGCGGACGCGGCGGAGCGGCACGGAGTGGACTCCTCGCTCATCAAGGCGGTCATCGCCACCGAATCGGCCGGCAACCCGCGCGCGGTGTCGAGCGCGAACGCGAAAGGGCTCATGCAGCTCATCGATTCCACCGCCACCATGGTCGGGGTCCGCAACTCGTTCGATCCCGCGCAGAACATCGACGGAGGAACGCGCTACCTGAAGCAGCTGCTGGACCGGTTCGACGGCGACGTGAAACTCGCCCTCGCGTCGTACAACGCCGGACCGGCGCGCGTGGAACGGCATAAAGGGGTCCCGCCCATCCCGGAGACCCAGCAGTACGTGAAGAAAGTGATGGGATACATCGACCATTTCAGCGGTGACAAATGATGAAGACCATGAACGATTACCGTGACGCGCTGGTGCGGGTGCTCCGGCGCGAATGTGAGACCGCCGAACGCATCGACGAGGCGATGAAAGGGAAGCAGCAGGCGTTCATCCGCTGGCACACGGCCGACCTCCAGGCCATGCTCGAAGAGGAACGGACGCTGCTGGAGGCGATGGCGCTGCTGGAAAAGGAACGGACCGCTCTCGTCCGGACGATGTCCGCCGGCAGGGGACGGCTCCTCTCGATGTCCGAGATCGTCGCATTGGAACCGTCGCCGGAGCTCGAAGCGGTGTACCGTGACCTCCGCGCGGTCTCGGCCCGCATCATCCGCCGGAACAACCAGAACCGCGATCTGCTCCAGAGTTCGATGTCGTTCGTCCGCCGCACGCTGTCGTTCATCACCGGCAACTTCCGGTACAAACTGTTGGACCAGAAAGTCTAGAGGCGCACCGTGGCAGGCTTGAACAGCATCCTGGAAATGGGCAAACGGTCGTTGAGCGCGAACCAGTTCGGCATCAACGTCACGAGCCATAACATCACCAACGCCGCCTCCCCGGGCTACTCCCGGCAGCGGCTCATGGTGGTCCCCTCCGCGCCCGAGAAACTGACGTTCGGGTACGTCGGCACCGGGGTCACCATCCAGTCCGTCCAGCGGATGCGCGAGAACTATATCGGCCAGCAGACGTACGCCGTCAACCAGAACAACGGCCGCGCCATGCAGCGGCAGAGCGTCCTCAGCCTGGCGGAATCGTACCTGCAGGAACCGTCGGACACCGGACTGAGCGCGATGATGCAGGAGTTCTTCGCCTCCTTCCAGAGCCTCTCGCTGCATCCGGAGGAGAGCGCCAACCGGAACGCGGTCGTGCAGCGCGCCCAGCTCATGACCGGTGCCTTCCACCGCATCGCCGAAAGCTTCGATTCGCTGCGGAACGACATGGTCAACCAGGCCGAAACGATGACCGGGAAGATCAACATGCTCGTTTCCAGTATCGCCGGGCTTGACCGGACCATCGTCGCGTCGTCCGCCTCGGGAACCCCGCCGAACGACCTGCTCGACCGGCGCGACGAATCGCTCAACGAGCTCTCCAAGCTGGTGGACATCAACGTCTCGTACAACACGAACGGTTCCGTGTCGGTGGCGGTCGGCGGAAGCATGCTGGTCACCGGCGGTACCGCCACCGAGATCGACACGAGCTATGCCGGCGGCGTGCTGCAGATGGTGATGAAGGGGACCGGCAACACCATCAAGGTCTCGGGCGGTACGCTCGGCGCGGTCATCAGCCAGCAGAACGTCACGCTGACGTCCTACGCCGCGAAGTTCGACCAGCTCGCCGCCGCGCTCATCGACAGCGTCAACACGGCCCACGCGGCCGGCTACGGACTCGGGACCCCGCCGGCGACCGGAACGCCGTTCTTCACCGGCTCCGACGCCTCGACCATCGACGTGGCGCCGGCGGTCGTCGCCACGCCGAGCCTCGTCGCCGCGTCCGGCACCGGCGCGCCGGGCGACAACAGCGTCGCCCTCGCCATCGCCAACCTCCAGAGCGCGAACCTGCTCAACGGCGGAACGGTCACCGCAGCGCAGTTCTACGCCGGCGTCGTCAGCACCCTCGGCAGCGAGATCGAGGCGGCCGTCACGGAGGCGGACGCCACCGCGCTCGTCGCCGAACAGCTCACCACCCAGCAGAACGCCGTCTCCGGCGTCTCGCTGGACGAGGAGATGACGAACCTCATCAAGTATCAGCACGGATTCGACGCCGCGGCCAGGGTGGTCACGGCGGTGAACGAGATGTTCCAGACCATCCTATCGATGTGACGTCATGAGGATCACCGAAGGCACCATCGCCTCCAACTACCTGTTCAACGTCGGCAAGACGCGCGACCGCATCGTGCAGCTCCAGTCGCAGCTCGCCAGCACCAAGCGGGTGCTCCGGGCGTCGGACGACCCCCAGGCCGCGGACACCATCCTGCGTCTCACCGAGTCGCTGCGGAAGCAGGAACAGTACGCCGCCAACGCCGCCGAAGGGCTCGGCATGGCGGACACCACCGCCGTCACCCTCGGCCAGTTCGCCGACGTGCTCGTGTCGCTGAAGGAGCTCGCCGTCAACGCCGAGAACTCGCGCTACGACACGGACCGCACCACCTTCGCCGAACGGGCGGACCAGCTCCTCTCCGAGCTCTTCGACATCGGGAACACGCGCTTCAACGGCAAGTTCATCTTCGGCGGCACGCAGACCACCGTTCCTCCGTACACGATGGCGGCGGACCGGAGCGCCGTCACCGCCAATCCGGCCGGACTCGACGGCATCGTCCGGGTGCAGCTTGGCGACGGCATCGCGCACCCGTCCAACGTGAACGGCGAGGACGGACTGCAGGGGACCGCCATCTACGACCTCGTGGTCGAACTGCGCGACGCCTTCGCCGGCGGCACGTTCACCGGGGCCGCCTTCGGTGACCGCATCGATGCGGCGCTGGACCACGTGCTCAACCAGGCGAGCTATGCCGCATCGCTGTCGGAGCATTTCCAGGCGGTGACGGACAATCTGGACGAACAGCAGCTCCAGCTTCAGCAGTACCTCTCGCTCGTGCAGGACACCGACATCGCCGAAGCGACGATGAAGCTGAAACATGAAGAGATCATGCTCGATGCGGCCCTCAACACCGGCGGCCGCATCATCCCGAAATCGCTCCTGGATTTTTTACGCTGACATGAAACGCACGCTCGACATCGGCACGTTCTCGGGACTCCTCCTCGGAGTGGCCGCCATCTTCGGTTCCTTCCTCCTCGAGGGGGGGCAGATCGGCGCGCTGCTGCTCATCCCCGCCATGGTCATCGTCTTCGGCGGCACCTTCGCCACCGCGATGATCGGAACGCCGATGGAGGTCCTGAAACGGTTCCCCCGCACGCTGCGGCTCGCGTTCGTGGCCCCGCTCTTCGATTACCGCACCGCCATCGATTCGGTCGTGCGCTTCTCCATGATCGCGCGGAAGGAGGGACTGCTCGTCCTCGAACGGCATCTGGACGGCGTGGAGGAACCGTACCTGAAGCGGATGGTCCGCTACATGGTCGACGGGGTCGAGATCAGCGTGCTGCGCTCCATCGCGGAGACGGAGTCGCAGTACGTCAGCGACCGGCACCACCGGCACATCGCGCTCTACCAGCGGATGGGGGGCTATTCCCCCACCATGGGCATCATCGGTACGGTGATGGGGCTCATCGCCACACTGGCCAACGCCGGACAGGACCCGACGCTGCTCATCCAGCACATCGCGAGCGCCTTCATCGCCACGCTGTGGGGCGTTTTCATGGCCAACATCGTCTGGCTCCCCATCGCCGACAAACTGCGCAGTCTGGACGACGAGGAACAGGTGTACATGTCGCTGGTGACCGCCGGCGTCATCTCCATCCAGGAAGGGGAGATCCCCTCCGTCATCCGCAGCAAACTGAACAGCATGCTCCCGAAGGAACGGCAGGTGGAAGAGACGTGAGGAAACGCCGCCGTCACGAACCCGAAGGACAGGACCGCTGGCTCCTCACGTACGCGGACCTCATCACGCTGCTGCTGGGGCTCTTCGTCATCCTCTACGCCATGTCCAACATCGACACGAAGAAGTACGGCCAGTGGATCGCGGCGTTCGGCGGCATCTTCGGCTCCGGCCAGACGGACCTTCCGCGGGGCATCGGCCAGAGCGGATTGGCGGGCGACCTGGAGGAACAGTTCAAGGTGCGCGAGCAGCTGAAGAACGCGCTCGGCACCGACGACCGTGCGGGGGCGTTCAGCATCGAGATGGACGACCGGGGGGTCACGGTACATCTGCAGGAGGAACTGCTCTTCCCGTCCGGCAGCGCTGAACTGAAACCGGGTTCGCTGGTCACGCTCGATTCGCTGGCGCAGGTCCTGAGCCGGCTCCCGAACGACGTACGGGTGGAGGGGCATTCGGACGACCGGCCCATCCGCTCCGAGCGCTACCCCACCAACTGGCATCTGTCGGTGGGACGGGCCACGGCCGCCGCCTTCACCATGATCGACCGCCGCGGCATCCTCCCGGAACGGGTGGCCGTGGTCGGATACGGAGACCGCCGGCCCCTGGCCGGCAACGACACGGAGCGGGGACGGGCCCTCAACCGCCGGGTGGACATCGTCATCCTGATGTCCGCCGTGACACGGAAACTGAACGAACAACGACAACAAGCGATACAAGGAGGCTGACCATGAAGTGGAACAACGTGCAGTTCGGTGAGATGGACTTTGAGGAAAAACATGTCGTATATTTCCCCGACGGCATCATCGGTTTCGAGGACCACCGCAAGTTCCTCGTCGTGAACGACGAAAGCAGCGAGCCCTTCCGCTGGCTCGTGTCGCTCGAGGACGGAGAGCTCAGCTTTCCCGTCATCGATCCCGCGCTCGTCCGCAACGGGTACACCCGTCAGTACCTCGCGATGGACGACGTGACGGTCTTCTCCATCGTGGCCATCCGCAACGATGCCGTGCAGACCACCGTCAATCTCAAGAGTCCCATCGTGATCAACAACCGTGATCGCACCGGACGGCAGATCGTGTTGGATTCCGACGCCCTGAACGTCCGCGAACCGCTCACGCGGCTCGCCGCACCGGTGCTGGAGTGACCCTATGCTCATCCTCACCCGAAAACTCGAAGAGTCCATCCGCATCGGGGACACCATCACCATCAAGGTGCTGGCCGTGTCGGACGGCCAGGTCAAGCTCGGCATCGACGCGCCGAAGGACCTGAAGGTGCACCGCTCCGAGGTGTACGAAGAGATCCAGCGCCTGAACCGGGAGGCCGCCAAGACCTCCAAGACGGACGTGTCGTCCGCCGCCGCGGCGCTGAAGCAGCGCCCGCCGGGCGCGTAGCAGTCCCATTCTTATTCTGACGGGGGAATCAATGTTTGTCATCATAGGCATCGTCGTCGTGATCGGAAGCGTGCTGGGCGGGTTCGTCATGCACCACGGTCAGCTCGAGGTGCTGGTCCAGGTCAACGAGTTCATCATCATCGGCGGTGCGGCCATCGGCTCCATGCTGGTCTCGGCCCCGATGCGCATCATCAAGCACCTGGTCTCCAATATCGGCACGCTCTTCAAAGGCGATCCGTACACGAAGGAGCAGTACCTCAACCTGCTGCGGACCATGTTCCAGCTCTTCCACATCGCTACCAAGGACGGGCTGATGAACATCGAGCAGCATATCGAGAAGCCCGAGTCGAGCGCCATCTTCACGAAGAACGCGTTCCTGCTCCACCATCATCATGCGCTGCCGTACCTCACCGATACGCTCAAGCTCCTGCTGAGCGGCGGCGTTCCCGCGCACGACCTGGAAGCGCTGCTCGATGCGGACATGGAGACGCTCCACGCCGAAAGCTCCCAGGCGCCGGGACTCCTCTCCAAGGTGAGCGATTCGCTCCCCGGACTCGGCATCGTGGCGGCGGTGCTCGGCATCATCATCACCATGCAGGCCATCAACGGTCCGCCGGAGGAGATCGGCATGAAGGTCGCCGCCGCGCTCGTCGGCACCTTCCTCGGCATCCTCCTGTGCTACGGCTTCCTCGGTCCCATGGCCGCCCATATCGAGACCATCCATCAGTCCGAAGCGCGGTACATGGAGTGCATCAAGGTCGGCGTCATCTCCTACGCGAAGGGGAATGCGCCCGCCATGGTGGTCGAGTTCTCGCGGCGGGTCATCTTCTCCGATTTCCGGCCCACCTTCGCCGAGCTCGAAGCGGTCATCAAAGAGGCCAAATCGGCGGGAGCCTGACGCATGAAACAGCTGCCGAAAGAGACCCCCATCCGCATCGTCAAAAAGAAGGTGCACGGCCACGGGCACCATGGCGGCGCATGGAAGGTCGCCTATGCCGACTTCGTCACCGCCATGATGGCCCTGTTCATCGTGCTGTGGATCGTCGGACAGAGCAAGCAGGTGAAGGAGTACATCGCGAACTACTTCAAGGACCCCGGAGCGTTCTTCGAGAACACGAAGGGGGGCGGCGCGTTCGAGAAGCAGGAGATGAAGGTGGGCGAACGCGTCACCGAGGAGTTCCTGAAACGGCAGGAACAGCAGATGAAGGAGATGGCCGAGAACATCATGAAGGAGATCGCCAAATCCCCGTCGCTGGCCCTGCTCTCCAAGCAGATCAAGATCGAGCTGGTGAAGGAGGGGCTCCGCATCGAACTCGTGGAGGAATCGCAGTCGTTCTTCTTCGACGTCGGCACGGCGAACCTCAAGCCGGAGGCCACCGAGATGGTCTCCGTCATCGCCCGGGAACTGTCGACGCGGCCGAACCGCCTCGTCGTCGAAGGACACACCGATTCGCGGCCGTACGCGCGGAAGGACGGGTACACCAATTTCGAGCTCAGTGCGGACCGCGCCAACAGCGCGCGCCGAGTCATGATGCGGAACGGCCTGAACGACGGTCAGGTGGTCGAGGTGCGGGGCTACGCGGACAGCAAGCTCCGGAACACGGCGGACCCGTACGACGTCACCAACCGCCGCATCAGCATCCTGGTGAAATATGAAGAACAGTAACGCTCCGAGACCCCGCACCATCCTCATCGTCGACGACGATCCGACGCAGGTGCTGCTCGTGTCGCAGGTCCTCGCGGAGGACCCGTCGTTCCACATCGTCACCGCCACGGACAGCCACGACGCGCTCGACAAGGCCTCCCTCTATGAGCCGGAGGTCATCATCTCCGACTACTACATGCCGAGAATGGACGGCGCCGAGTTCTGCCGCCGCATCAAGCAGCATCCCATCCTCCGCGAGCGCATGTTCATCATGCTCACCTCCGCCTCCGAAGTGCCGGAGAAGGTGAAGGTGCTCGAGAGCGGCGCGGACGAGCTCCTGAACAAGCCCATCCATCCGGACGAGCTCGTCTCCCGCGTCAAGGCGTGCTTCCGCATCATGGCCCTGCAGGACGAACTGCGCGCTGAGAAGCAGAAGCTCGTCGAGGCCAACCGCAGTCTCACCGAGAGCAACCGCGGCATGCTGGACCTCCTCACCACGCTGGTGGGGGTCCACATCCCGAACGCCGCTCGCCGCGCCGAAGAGGGACGCAACATCGTCGCCTGGTTCGCCGAAAAGCTCTCGATGTCCGAGGAGGAGTCCGAACCGGTCTACCACGCCGTGATGCTCCACGAGATCGGCAAGATCAACATCCCCGGCGAACTCGCCGCCGGCCGTCCCGCCTCCGGTCCCGAACAGCACCCGGCCCATTTCCCCATGGCGGGCTACCGGATGCTATCGCGCATCCCGGAACTGGGTGACGTGGCGGAGCTCATCAAGCATCAGCTGGAGAACTACGACGGTTCGGGGTTCCCGGACCGTCTCGTCCAGGCGAACATCCCCATCGGCGCCCGCATCCTCCGGGGCATCAATCTCATCGAACAGACCGACCGGGAGAAAGTGGGACAGAAGGGGCTCATCGAATCGCTGCGGAAAGCGCAGGGGACCTGCCTCGATCCCATGGTCGCGCAGCTGCTCGAAGAGTACTACGTCATCCACGGCGACACACTGTGGATGGACGGCAAACGGACCGTCTCGGTGCTGGAACTCGCTCCGGGGATGAAACTGGCCGCGGACATCAACACCGGTTCCGGTACGAAACTGCTCCCCAAGGAGACCGTCATGTCGGCCAACATGGTCGACCGCATCATGGCGCACCATCAGATCGATCCCATCATCGGGAGCATCTTCGTCTTTAAATAGCCGGACCGAATACCGAATGCCGTGAAATGACACGCCCCCGTCCGAGGACGGGGGCGTGTCATTAGTTGAAGTGCGAACCAATGGACGGGGGCGAAGTTCGCCTCCTCCCGCGTTTCCTCGGTCAGACATCCCTGAGATTCTCCTTTCTTTGCTAACGAAGATGTCGTATTTTCTTATGTTGCGTCCGTAATCCCACAACGGCCTGAGAATGTTCTTCATGAGCAGCTGCCGTTGTGCGGATCCCGAAGTTCTTCATCGGAACTCAATTGGTAATTGCGTCCGTAGTCCCACAACGGCCTGCGAATGTTGTTCATGAGCAGTTGCCGTTGTGAGGATCCCGATGTTGTTCATCGGGACTCAATCGGTAAATGCGTACGTAGTCCCACAACGGCCTGCGAATGTTGTTCATGAGCAGTTGCCGTTGTGAGGATTCCGATGTTGTTCATCGGGACTCAATCGGTAAATGCGTCCGTAGTCCCACAACGGCCTGCGAATGTTGTTCATGAGCAGTTGCCGTTTTGAGGATCCCGATGTTGTTCATCGGGACTCAATCGGTAAATGCGTCCGTAGTCCCACAACGGCCTGCGAATGTTGTTCATGAGCAGTTGCCGTTGTGAGGATCCCGATGTTGTCCATCGGGACTCAATCGGTAAATGCGTCCGTAGTCCCACAACGGCCTGCGAATGTTGTTCATGAGCAGCTGCCGTTGTGAGGATCCCGATGTTGTTCATCGGGACTCAATCGGTAAATGCGTCCGTAGCTCAATCGGATAGAGCATCAGACTTCGACTCTGAGGGTTGGGGGTTCGAGTCCCTCCGGGCGTACAAATTCAACAGACCGATGGGTTCCCTGTCCGCCGAAGTCCCGCGGAGTGTGCGGGACGCAGGCGGAGAGTCCCTCCGGGCGTACAAATTCAACAGACCGATGGGTTCCCTGTCCGCCGAAGTCCCGCGGAGTGTGCGGGACGCAGGCGGAGAGTCCCTCCGGGCGTACAAATTCAACAGACCGATGGTTTCCCTGTCCGCCGAAGTCCCGCGGAGTGTGCGGGACGCAGGCGGGGAGTCCCTCCGGGCGTACAAATTCAACAGACCGATGGGTTCCCCGTCCGCCGAAGTCCCGCGGAGTGTGCGGGACGCAGGTGGAGCGTCCCTCCTGGTGTAAATATTCATTCATCGAGCCTGTCGGCGATTCTTACCATTCACCATTCTCATCTCCCTTCTTCGGGCCTTGGACGGAGTCGCCATGTCCCTCAGGATCAAATTCTTCCTCTCTGCATTCCTGCTCTGGTCTCTCTACATCGCGGTGCTCTTTTTCTCCGCAGGCACATTGTACTACCCCTCCGGCTGGCTGTATGCTGCGACGACCTTTTTCACGACGGTCGCGACCATCGTGTCGGTCCGCGGCGATGACGGACTGATGGAAGAGCGGTCCAAACCGGGCCCCGGCATGAAGAGTTGGGACAAGAAGGTGCTCGGACTTTCGTTCTTCGCTTACCTCGCTGTTCTCGCGACGGCGGGGTCGGACATCGATGCTGGCGCACCGCAGTCAGCGGAAGGATGGGGAGCGAAAGGGATCGGCGCGCTGATGATGATGGGGGGACAATGGCTCTTCATCCGTGCGCGGAACGAGAACCGGTTCTTCTCCTCGGTCGTCCGGATTCAAGCGGAACGCGGACACACCGTGTGCGATACCGGACCGTATTCGTTCGTCCGTCACCCCGGATATCTCGGCATGGTCATCTCCACCGCCGGAGTACCATTGCTCCTCGGTTCCTGGTGGAGCGTTCTGCCGACGCTGCTGTCGGTCGGACTGCTTCTCATCCGGACAACGCTGGAGGATGGGACGTTGCGGAAGGAACTCGATGGTTACGAAGCGTTCACGGAACGCACCCGCTGGAGGTTGGTCCCTCACGTGTGGTGAGGAACGCTCACTTTCCGTTTGGATGGGAATCAATCTGGTCGTATATTACTGCCGAACGACATGTTCATGAGAACCGCACTCGTAGCTCAATTGGATAGAGCGTTGGCCTCCGAAGCCAAAGGTTTCGGGTTCAAGTCCCGACGAGTGTACTTCACGGAAGGTCCTGCCTATGGCGGGACCTTCGTGTTTTTAAATGGAGCCGATAACTCGCAATATTGATAAGTTGGCCTATTCTTCGCCAAAGTTGAAAAAATAAACAGAGAAAAACGATGAAATATTGAACATTTCTCCCGGTACGCTCTTTGCAATGAAATTGGCGGTATTGGAGGGAAGAGGAGCATCCATTCCCGCCCGTTTGCAGAAATCCCATAACGACACCAAAAGAGTAATCGTACATGAAACTGCGCTCGACACTGCTCGCTGTCGCCCTGCTCGCCGGTCTCCTCTCGGCGCAGACGAAGGAAGAATGCCTCGCCTGCCATTCGGACAATTCGCTGACAATGGAGAAGAAGGGGAAGACCGTCTCCCTCTTCACGGACGAGAAGCACCTCAACGCATCGCCGCATAAGAAGCTCTCCTGCACCGCCTGCCACACCAATTTCGATCCGAACAACCTGCCGCACAAGGAGAACATCGCTCCCGTCCAGTGCGCCACGTGCCACGCCAAGGACCTGCCGAAGCATACGTTCCACAAGACGGTGCTCGACGACGGGAAGGACAAGAGCGCGATGTGCAAGGACTGCCACGGCTCGCACGATGTGGTCTCTCCGAAGGTCGCCGGAGCGAAGTTCAATAAGGCTACGATCGTCGAGGATTGCGGTCAATGTCATAGCGACGAGAAGGACCACTTCCTCGCGTCGGCGCACGGCTTGGCCTTCTCATCGAAGGTCCCGAACGCCCCGTCATGCCTCGACTGTCACTCCCGCCTCCTGCCGTCGTCCGTCAAGTCGGACGATGCCGCGCAGCTCAAACTGCAGCAGGAGAAGATGTGCATGTCGTGCCACGGCTCCGCAGAGATGACGCAGGGGGTCGCCTCGAGCTTCATCCATGCGTACGAGCAGAGCGTCCATGCGAACGCCCTGAAGAACGGGAACGGGAAGGCGGCCAACTGCGTGGACTGCCACAGCAGTCATGATATGCAGAAGGGTTCGCACCCGGACTCGAAGGTGAACAAGAAGAACATCCCCGGCACCTGCGCCCAGTGTCATGAAGGTGTCGTGAAGACGTACGAGACGAGCATCCACGGAAAAGCGTTCGCCGGCGGGAACACCGTGTCGCCGGTCTGCACGGACTGTCACGGCGAGCATAAGATCCTCGGCACCAAGGACCCCGATTCCCCCGTCTCGAAGCTCCACGTCGCCGAAGAGGTCTGCGCCCCCTGCCACGCTTCGGTGAAGATGTCCGAGAAGTTCGGGCTCCCCACCGGGAAGACGAACACGTTCAACGACAGCTTCCACGGTCTGGCCGTGAAGTCCGGAAGCAAGGAAGCGGCGAACTGCGCCAGCTGCCACGGCTACCACGATATCCTGCCGTCGTCCGACCCCGCCTCGCGCGTGAGCAAGTCGAACCTCGCGAAGACCTGCGGCACCTGTCATCCCGGCGCGGGGGAGAACTTCTCCGCCGGCGTCGTGCACGTCTCCACCAAGGCGGACAGTGAGGACGACCTCATCGCGTTCGTCTCGAACATCTACGTGGTGCTCATCCTCGTCACCATCGGCGGCATGGCCGCGCACAACATCCTCGACTTCGTCCGGAAGTCAAAACGCCGGCTGCAGCACCGCCGCCACGGTCCCGGCGAGGAGGAGGTCGGCCACAGTCTGTACGTCCGCATGACCCTCGGCGAACGTCTGCAGCACGGAGCGCTCGCCCTGAGCTTCATCACCCTGGTCGTCACCGGATTCATGCTCCGCTATCCGGACGCCTGGTGGGTGGTGGGGATCCGCTCTCTGAGCGAATCGGTGTTCGAGATCCGCGGCGTCATCCACCGCGTGGCCGCCGTCGTGATGGTCCTGGCCTCGCTGTACCACCTCTATTATATCTTCTTCGTCCCCCGCGGCAAGCAGCTCATCCGTGACCTTCTGCCCAAGGTGCAGGACGCGTACGACGCCATCGGCGTGGCACGCTATAACCTCGGTCTTTCGAAGGAAAAGCCGCTGCTGGACCGCTTCAGTTACATCGAAAAGGCCGAATACTGGGCCCTGATCTGGGGGACCATCGTCATGGCCGTCACCGGCGTCATCCTCTGGTTCGACGTCACGTTCATCAATCTCATCGGCAAGCAGCTGTGGGACGTCTCCCGCGTCGTGCACTACTACGAGGCATGGCTCGCCACGCTCGCCATCATCGTCTGGCACTTCTACTTCATCATCTTCAATCCGGACGTCTATCCGATGAACCTCGCCTGGCTCAAGGGGACCATCTCGGAAGAGGAGATGGCGGACGAACATCCGCTGGAACTCCGCCGCATCAAGGAGGAACAGCTCCGCCTCGAGGAAGAGGAGAAGAAGAAGAACGCCGACATCAACTGAGACCACCAAGCGGAGCAACGTATGAAGGACCTGCGGTCACTGCTTCCCACGACGTTCTTCAATCCCGTCAGTTACCTCGGCGGTGCGGTATCCGTCGCCAGTTTCATCCTCATCCTGTTCCTCTTCACCGTGGAGATGCTCGGCGTGCCGATGCAGCCGTACGTCGGCATCATCACCTTCGTGGTGCTGCCGGGCATCATGCTCCTCGGCATCGCGGTCAGCCTGTACGGCATGCGGCGCGAGAAACGGCGCCGGCTCCGCACCGGTTCCGAGACCGCGGTGTTCCCCACGCTGGACCTGAACGACCCGGTGCAGCGCACGCGGTTCACCTTCGCTTCCATCCTCGTCTTCATCCTGCTGCTCGGCACCGCGTTCGGCAGCTACCAGGTGTACCATTTCACCGAGTCGGTCACCTTCTGCGGTCAGATCTGCCATCAGGTGATGAAACCCGAGTTCGTCGCCTATTCCAACTCGCCGCACTCCCGCGTCACCTGCGCCGACTGTCACGTGGGGTCGGGTGCGGACTGGTACGTGAAGTCCAAGCTCTCCGGAGCGTACCAGATCTACTCCGTCATCTTCAAGAAGTACTCGCAGCCCATCCCCACGCCGGTGCACAGCCTTCGGCCGGCGCAGGGGACGTGCGAACAGTGCCACTACCCGCAGCATTTCCATAACGACATCCAGGTCAACAAGACGTACTACCTGAAGGACGAGGCGAACACGCCGTGGTCGGTCTCGCTGCTGATGAAGATCAGCGGCGGCCGGTCGGACTCCGGCCCCACCTCCGGCATCCACTGGCACGTCAACCGCGACCACGCCGTCACCTACACCGCCGTCGATTCGCAGCGGCAGAACATCCCCGTCGTCCGCGTCCGCTACCCCGATGCGAGCGAGGACGAGTTCGTGACCACGGATGCGTATGACGCTGCGGCGCTGGCAGCGGGCGAGACGCGCACCATGGACTGCATCGACTGCCACAATCGGCCGACGCACATCTACCGTTCGCCGGAAGAGACCATCAACGCCGAGATGTCGCACGGCGCCATCGCTCCCACGCTCCCCTCGGTCCGCCTCACCGTCTCCGAAGCGCTCACGCAGGAGTACGCGGACGACGAGGCGGCGATGAAAGGCATCGCTTCGTACATCACCGACTTCTACCGCCTCCGCCATCCGGCGCTGTTCGCGTCACGGCGGACGGAGATCGACTCCGCCGTCAGCGTCGCGAAGCGCATCTATGAGCGGAACTTCTTCCCGTACATGCGCGTGAGCTGGAAACGGTACCCGAACAACATCGGCCACTTCAACAACCTCGGATGCTTCCGGTGCCACGACAACAAGCATGTGTCGAAGAAGACCGGGAAGGTGCTGTCGAACGACTGCAACACCTGTCATACCATCCTTTCGCAGGGGACGTCGCTCGCCTCGAACATCTCGCCGAAGGGGCTCGAGTTCCTCCATCCGGTCGACATCGGCGATGCCTGGAAAACGATGAACTGCATCGACTGCCATACGGGACAATGAGGTCCGGTTCCTTCCCGACTTTGCAAAGGGGCCGATTTGGGTTTTCCTAATCGTAGGAAGCCGACCCCCGTTCTGATGCAAATTTCAACGGTTTTATGTTGGATTTTTCGGCACATAAATTGCCATAAAATGGGAGAGTTTCACTCTTTTCTTTCACACTTCACTTCAATGGAGACAGACATGAAAAAGCTTCTCTATCTTCTCTTCGCGGTCGTCATCGCGCTGCCGCTGGCCGCGCAGAACAAGTATGTCGGCGTGAAAGGTTGCGCCTGCCACAACATGCCGAAGCAGGGCAAGCAGGTGGACGTGTGGAAGAAGTCGGACCATGCGAAGGCGTTCGAGACCTTGAAGAGCGACAAGGCGGCGGAGATCGCGAAGAAGAACGGCATCGCCTCCGCGGCCGAAGCGAAGCAGTGTCTCGAGTGTCACTCCACCGGCGCCGGTGATCCGGCCGAGAAGACCTTCGCCGCCGCCGACGGTGTGCAGTGCGAAGCGTGCCACGGTGCCGCCTCCGGATACAAGGCCATTCATAACAAGCCCGAGAACAAAGAGAAGGCGGTCGCCGCCGGTCTGCTGAAGGCCGATGAGAAGACCTGCAAGCCGTGCCACGGCGCCAACAAGATGCACGACGCGAAACCGTTCGACTACAAGAAAGCGTGGGAACAGATCAAGCATCCGGCACCGAAAGGCTGAGTATGGAACGGACACTTCTGGCGGCGCTCGTGCTGCTGTCGATGACGGCGGACGCGCAGTCGATCAACGGCCGGCTGACGACATCGTTCTACGGCTTTGAAGGCCGCGATGCCGCGCTGGCGAAGCAGACCTACCTCCGGGCGTACGAGAACGTGTACCTGAACGCCTCCAGCGGTGATGTTTCATTCAATATGAACGCGATGGTCAGCAACGATTTCGGCTCCGACCTCGCGACCGACCCCGAACTCCGAATCTCCTCCTTACTGGTGAAGGTGAGAAAGATTGGCGGCTTGGCGGACCTGTCCGTCGGCCGCCAATTCATTTTCGCCGGTGCCGGGTACGGTCTCATCGACGGCGCGCAGACGGGACTCCGCTTCCTGGACGACCGGGTGAGCGTCACGCTGTACGGCGGAACGAACGTGGACCACACCCGCGACGTCCGCAAGCAGTGGATCGGCAGCAACGGGATGTTCGGCGGCCAGGTCGTCTTCGCCCCCGTCGAGAACGGTTCGGTCGGTCTCAGCTATATGAACAAACGGCGGGAGCGCGCGCCGTACACCGCCGTCCGTGCGGACTCGCTCTTCAATCCCTACATCATCGTCGTCAACAGCACCCCGCTCGAAGAGGAGCTCGCCTCGGTCGATGCGGAGTATGAGTTCGGCCACGCGGTGATGCTGCAGGCGAAGGCGGACTATGACGTCCACCATGCTGAGCTCTCCCGCATCCAGGCCTTCACCCGCGTGCACGCCATGGAAGGCCTCAGCGGAACGCTGGAGTACATCTTCCGCGAACCCCGCGTCGCCTACAACTCCATCTTCTCCGTCTTCAACACCAACAGCACGCAGGAGATCGAAGGGGGTCTCGAGTACCGTCACAGTCCCTTCTTTTTCCTCTTCGCCCGCTTCGCGGACGTGCAGTATGTGGACGACAACAGCCAGCGGCTGTCGGTGGGTGGGACGTACGAGTTCCTCTCCGCCGCGTACACCCAGAACTTCGGATACGCCGGCGAACTCAACGGCGTCTCCCTGCAGGCGGCCTATCCGCTGATGGACCGTGTCATCACCCCCACGTGCGGGTTCGGCTACGCCTCCTATAAACATGCGAAAGACGACCCGTCCAGCACGGTCGTCAACCTGGCGGCCGGAGCGGTCTACCGTCCCAGCAAGTACATCTCGGCGGACGTGCAGCTGCAGTGGATGCAGAATCCGCAGTTCGACAGCGACATGCGCGCCTTCGTCAAGTTCACCTATTGGTTCAACGATCGTTTGGGGTGGCTGGAATGAAAAAGAACCTCACCATCGCCGCGGCCGCCGCCGTCCTCATCGGTCTGGTCCTCTTCGGACGCGGAACCGTCGTGGCGGACGATGCAGCGCCGGCGGACAAGACGCAGCTCATCAAGTTCTCCCATGCCAAGCACGCCGAGGCCGGTGCCGAATGCGCGTCCTGTCATAAAGCGGACCTCAGCGACAACTCCTCGGACCGCATGCTCCCCGGCCACGCCGAGTGCCAGTCCTGCCACGAGCAGGAAGTGAACGAGAATTGCTCCTTCTGCCACACCAATCCCGACGATCCGCAGGCCCTTCCCAATCCCGTCCGCTCCCTCTTCTTCAGCCATAAACAGCATGTCGGTATGGAGGGGGTGAAGTGCGAGACGTGCCATCAGGGGATGGACAAAGCGGACTTCGCCGGTCATCAGAACCTTCCCGCCATGGCGACCTGCAATACGTGCCATAACGACGTGAAGGCGACGAACCAGTGCGAAGCGTGCCACACGGACCTCTCGAACCTCCGTCCGGCGTCGCACAACGTTGCCAATTTCAAGCGCGAGCATGCGCGCGTCATGAGCCTCCGCACGTTCGAAGCGAAGTGCCAGTCCTGCCACACCGAGCAGTCCTGCGCTGAGTGTCATGACGGCACCAATCTGACCGAACTGGCCCCCGGCGTGAAGAGCGGTCTGCTCTCGCCGCGGCACGCCGCCGGCGACAAGGCGGTCGCTCTGGCGGGCGAAGCGGTGCACGGCATGAACTACCGCTTCACGCACGGCATCGATGCCAAAGGCCGCGCGGCGGACTGCCAGACCTGCCACAGCAGCCAGCAGTTCTGCAGCGACTGCCACATGAACGGCTCCGCCGCCCTCGGCGGTGCGATGCCCACCAGCCATGAGGCGCCCGGCTTCACCACCATCGGCGTCGGATCGGGCGGCGGCTCGCATGCGACCCTCGCGAAGCGCGACATCCAGCGCTGCATGACCTGTCACGACACGGAAGGGGGCGACCCCAACTGCATCACCTGCCATGCGGACTACGACGGCATCAAGGGGACCAATCCCCGGACGCACAAGAGCGGCTTCATGAAGGATAACGAACACGGCGAATGGCACGACGATGCGAACGCGAACTGCTTCGTCTGCCATACGGACGCCAATGCCAAACCGAGCGGAAGACCGGGACAGGGATTCTGCGGATATTGCCATGGTGTGAAATGATGAACACGACCCTTCGTTTCGGGACCCTGGCGCTCGTCGCCGCGCTGCTCCTCGGCGGATGCGCCGAGACCAAAGAGGACAAGGTGCCCACCACGCCGGAAGTGTCGGTGCACGGCGCCGGTTTCGCCGACATTTCTTCGTCGAACTTCCACGCGAAGTACATCCAGGGGAAGAACTTCGACCTCTCGCTGTGCAAGACCTGCCACGGTCCCGATTTCTCCGGCGGAACGTCCGGGAAGTCGTGCAACACCTGCCACAGCAAGCCCGGCGGACCGGAGAACTGCACCGTCTGCCACGGCAGCGTGAATGCCGCACCGCCGTTCGATCTGGCGGGCAACGTATCGCCCGCATCGCGCGCCGTCGGAGCGCACCAGGTCCATCTGCTCGGCGGCCTCGTCGGCGCCAAGGTCACATGCACCGAGTGCCATGTCGTCCCTGCGGCCCTCACTGCCGCAGGACACATCGACAATTCAGCCCATGCAGAGGTGCGGTTCGACCCTTCGTCGGTCTTCTATAAGGCGGACGCCGTGTTCAGCGGCAGCGGTACGACGGCCACCTGTTCCAACACCTACTGCCACGGCAACTTCCCCGGCGGTAACGGCAACGTGACCATGACCTGGAGCGATACCAATCCGGACGCTGCCGCCTGCGGTACCTGCCATGGCGACGTCACCAAGGCGACCTTCGCCGAGAAGGCGTTCCCGAAGAGCGGTCATCCTGCTATCGGCAGCATGACGTGCAACCAATGTCATTCGCGCACGGTGAACAGCCTTGCGCAGATCATCGATCCGTCGAAGCATGTGAACGGCGTGGTCGATTAACGAAAGTGACTCATCCTTCACCGGGAGTCATTTTGCACCAAGAACCAATCACTTCATCACTGAAAGGAGCGTTAAGACAGTGAAACATCTCCTGACTGTTCTGATCGCACTGTTGTTCCTTGCTCTCCAGGCCTGCGAAGGACCCGAAGGTCCCGCCGGCGCGCAGGGTCCTGCTGGTAAGGACGGCGCGAACGGACAGAACGCCGGCTTCGTGTACTTCGAAGGCTTCAAAGACAGCCTCCGCTGCGCGACCTGCCATACTCCCGATGCCGATACGGCGCTGTTCATGGCCGCGAAGACGTTGGAATACGAATCCGCCGGTCACATGGAAGGCACTTCATGGGCGCGCGGTATCAACAGCGGCGATTGCGCCAGCTGCCACATCACTGAAGGGTATCTCGAATCGGCACGCGGCAATTTCGCGTCACAGGCGACCAAGCTCTACTCGCATGGTTCGCAGCCCGGTTGCTTCACCTGCCATTCGCCGCATAAGGCCGGTTCGTTTGCGGTCCGCAAGACCGATGCGATCAAGGTGAAATCCTTCGTTGCCGGCGCTGCCGACCTGCAGTTCAACGTCGGTTCGTCCAACACCTGCGTCACCTGCCATCGTACGCGTGAGACTAGCCCGATGACGAACAGCGTTTTCGTGAACGGCGTCAGCGGCAACCCCGATCCGACGAAGACGGCAGCGACCGACTCCATCGAGATCAAGACCAGCCGCTTCTATCCTCACTATGGCGTCCAGGGCCAGATTCTGACCGGAAAGGGAGGATTTGAGTTCACCGGATATACCTACCCGTCATCGTATCACACGAATCTGGCGGCGGCAAAGAACATCCAGTGCTCCGACTGCCATATGGCGAATCCGACCGTCATCGTGAACGGTACACCGGTCGCCGGCGGACACACCCTGAAGATCGGGTACAGCTCCATTTCCACCGACTCCGCGAACAATATGGTGAACGTCGCCGGTTGCCGGACGACGGGATGCCATCCGAGCGCCTTCACCGCCAACACGGTGACCGCGACGGTGTTCGCCGCGTTCAAGCAGTCCGGTCAGAAAGCGCTGCAGGATTCCATGGCCACGCTGAAGTCCATGCTTGTCTCGAAAGGCTGGCTCGATCCGGCGACGGACCTTGCCAAGCTGACCGGCGGCAAACTGGTGATCAAGCCCGCCTATAAGGCCGGTGCATTGTTCAACTACTTCTTCTTGGAACATGAAGGAAGCCACGGCATGCACAACATGCAGTATGCTCAGGCGTTGCTGAATGCTTCGTTGGCGGAACTCCGCAAACCGTAATTCCCTCCTCCTACCTTACAGAACGAAAGCACTACCTCCTCATACCAGCCGACCCGCACCCCGCGGGTCGGTTTTTTTTAAAATGCCCGTACCGTTGAGACCGGCACACGCTGTCGTTGAATTTCGTGCGGTTATTCTGTACCATGATGCATGTCCTTCATCCGTCCGCTCGCGCTCCTTTTGGCCGCCGTTCTGTCATCACCGGCGCAGGAACGGATCCTGACGGTGACCGTGTCGATGCCCGATTCTCTTGCGAAACCCTCGCTGACGCTGTTCGTCGCCGGCAACAGACCGGAGTTCGGCAACTGGCATCCCGCGACTGCGGCGCTCGAGCGGGTGAACGACACCGTGTGGCGCCGCTCCTGGACCTTCCCGCAGGGGAGCGTGCTGCAGTTCAAGATCACCGCCGGTTCGTGGGACGATGAGGCCGTGTACCGTGCGGACGCCGTTCCGGGCAACACCATCATTCATCTCGATTCCGACACCACCGTGCAGCTCCGACCCATCTTTTGGAAGTCGCGCCTGAAACTGGCGAAGCCCGAGCGGGCCATCGTCGGCACCGTGCGGTACCATCGCGGTCTGACCGGCGCAGGACTCGCGCATGCGCGGGACCTCATCGTGTGGCTCCCGCCGTCGTATGAAACAGCCTCCGCGAAGCGATATCCGGTGCTGTATGTGCATGACGGACAGAACATCTTCGACCCGTCGACGTCGTTCACCGGACACGACTGGAGGATGGACGAAACGGCGGACAGTCTCATCCGCATGGGGAGGATGGAAGAGGTCATCATCGTGGGCATCGGCAATACGGCGGACCGGCTGCCGGAGTATTCCGACTCGCCGCTGGGGGACGCGTACCGGGAATTCGTCATCTCGACCGTGAAACCCCTCATTGATTCCACATACCGTACGAAACCGGACCGCCGCCATACGTCGGTGATGGGATCGTCACTGGGAGGGTTGTGCTCGTTCCTGTTCGCATGGAAACGGCCGGACATCTTCGGGGCTGCGGCGGGTCTTTCCACCTCGTTCTGGTACGACGACGAACGGACGCTGAAGGAGATCCGCGGACATTCGGGGGCGAAGAAAGCGGTGCGCTGGTATCTGGACTGCGGCGGGAGGGAGAAGGAACTGCTCAGCGGTTATCGCCGTATGACGGAGATATTGAAGAAGCAGGGATACGAGAAGGGGAAGGACCTCGAGTACCACCTCGATTCGAACGGCGTCCACAACGAACTCTCATGGTCCCGCCGCACCTGGCGTCCGCTCTTATTCCTGTACGGGAAGAAGTGAACGGCGTTCGCCGCGTTCACTTCTTCGTGCTGTGATGCTTCCGGTTCTTTCCCTTCGACTCCCGCTCCATCCTCTTCTTGTACGCGCTCATCTTCCTGACCAGCGATGCATCACGGACGGAGAGGATCTGTACCGCCAGCAGTCCGGCGTTCTTCCCGCCGCCGATGGCGACCGCCGCCACCGGCACGCCGCCCGGCATCTGCGCGATGGAGAGGAGGGAGTCGAGCCCGTCCAGCGAGCGGGTCTTGATGGGGACGCCGATGACCGGCAGCGGGGTGTGTGCGGCGGACATGCCGGGGAGATGTGCCGCGCCGCCGGCGCCGGCGATGAGCACCTTCAATCCGCGTCCCGCTGCGCTCCGGGCATAGGAGGCCATCAATCCCGGTGTGCGGTGTGCGGAGGTGATCTTCATCTCGAACGGAACGCCGAACTCGGTCAGCACGGCGGCCGCCTCCTGCATGGTCGGAAGGTCGCTGTCGCTTCCCATGATGATGCCGACGAGCGGTCGTTTCATAGTGTCTCCATTGATGGCGTCACAGACGGATGCGGCGCTCGGCGGCCGCCGCTTCGCGCAGCAGCGTCTCGCGGTCCTGGCCCACGAGCGTGATGTGCCCCATCTTCCTCCCGATGCGCGACGAGCGTTTCCCGTACACGTGCAGATGCGCCGACGGGTGACGGAGCGCCGACCTGTGGACGTCGAGCAGGGACTGCGGTTCGGGGCGGCCGAGCAGATTGATCATCACCGCGGCCGGCGCCACCATCGCCGTGGAGCCGAGCGGCAGTCCCGTGACCGCACGGACATGGTTCTCGAACTGCGAGGTGACGCACGCCTCCATGGTGTAGTGGCCGGAGTTGTGCGGGCGCGGCGCCATCTCGTTCACGATCACCGTTCCGTCGGCGGCGAGGAACATCTCGATGCCGAACAGACCATACCCTTTCACCGCCTTCACGCATTCCACCGCGATCTCCTCCGCCTCGCGCCGCGTCTTCGCCGGTATGGAGGCCGGTGCGATGACGGTGTGACAGATGTGATGCTTCTGCACCGTCTCGACCACCGGATACACCGCCGTCTCCTTCCGTGTCCGGGCCACCATCACCGCCAGTTCGCTCCGGAAGTCGATGAACGACTCCGCCATCAGCGTCGCATGCCGTCCGGTCAGCCGTTCCACCGCCGCGCCGAACTCCTTCGACGAGCGTACCAGTGCATTGCCGTACCCGTCGTACCCCATCTTCCGCGACTTGAGAACGAACGGCGCGCCGAGCTCCGCCGCGAGCTGCGCGAACGTGCGGTTCCGTTCCACCGCCGTGAAGCGGGGGACCGGAATGCCGTGTTTCGCCAGCGCTTCTTTCTGCAGGAACTTGTCCTGGATGAGCGCGATGGTGCCGGAGGCGGGTAGCACGCTCCGTCCGGAGGCCTCGAGCAGCTCCAGCCGGTGGTGGTCCACGAACTCGTTCTCGAGCGTGATGACGTCGCACTGCTGCGCGAACTTCCGCATCAGCCGGTCGTCGTCCACCCAGCCGACGTACTCGTGCCGCGTGAGCCGGCCGGCGGGAGAGCCGGACTCCTTCTCCATGATGGCGACGTCGATACCGAGGCGGATGGCCGCCTGTGCGGACATCTTGGCGAGCTGGCCTCCTCCGAGGATGCCGAGAACGAACGGGTGGGACATGGGGACTGTTGAATGACGAAAAAGGAAATGTCGGACGGCTGCGGTCCGACATTCATTGCATGGGAGAAGATAACCGGTTTTCGGGGGAGAAGCAACTCACCGGAGGGCGGCGCTTCGTCCCGCAACGTATCCGGTCGAGAACGCCGCCTGCAGATTGTACCCGCCGACCGGCCCGGCGATGTCCAGGATCTCGCCGCAGATGAAGAGTCCCGGAACGACCGCCGATTCCATGGTGGTGGGGGAGACCTCGTTCAGCGGGATGCCTCCCGCGGTCACTTCGCCGCGGTCCAGCGGGATGCCGGAGACCGTTCCGGCGATGAACCGCTTCAGCACGGAGGCCAGCCGCCGCCGTTCCCCACGGGAGAACTGGTGCAGTTTCCGTTCCCCGTCCAGCTCTCCCTGCAGCAGCACCGGTTCGGCGAGTTTCGTCGGTATGAAATTGGCAATGAACGTCGATAGGTTCCGGTTCGGTCCTTCGGCTGCGGCGGACGTCAGCCGTTGTTCGACCGCGTCCGGGGGCGTTCCGGGGAGGAAGTCCACGGCCATCTCGACACGCTTTCCTTCTTCGAACGGCAGGAACGCCTTCTTCGATATCTCGAGCGCGGCGGGTCCGGAGAGACCGAAGTGGGTGTAGAGGATGTCTCCATCGAACGAGTCGATCGTCTCCGTTCCGCTCACGGCGGAGAGACGGCAGGAGCGCACCGGTGTCCCCTGCAGCGACGGAGGCGGTACAGGGGTGAGTTCAATCGGGGCGAGCGCTGGGCGGAGCGGTACCACGGTATGTCCCAGCGCCGTGAGCCAGCGGAATCCGTCGCCGCTCGTCCCGGTCTTCATATACGACATCCCTCCGGTCGCCACGATGACGCTCCGTGCGGTGTACCGCTCCTGCGCGGTGGTCACGACGAAAGACCCGGACGCTTCACGGATGAGGGAGAGGACGGGAGCGCCGAAGACGGACTGTACTCCCGCATCGGCGGCGGTGCGGATGAGCGCATCGAGCACATCGTCAGCATTGTGGCTCGAGGGAAAGACCTTTCCGTCTTCCCGGACGTACGTTTCGACACCCTGCTGCCGGAGAAGTTCACGGACGGCGCCGTTCGGGAACGCATGGAACGCGAACCGGAGGAAACGCGACTCCGGCTTCTCGAACCGTTTCAGCATCGCGTCGATGGTCCCGCCGTTCGTCACGTTGCACTTTCCGCCTCCCGATATACGGATCTTGATTCCGGCGCGGGCATTCTTCTCTATTAATATTACCCGCCGGCCTCCGAGTGCGGCCTGCCATGCGGAGAGCAGACCGGCGGCTCCGGCTCCGATGACGATGATGGTGTCTGGTGTCTCCATTTCGCATAATATAGTGAGAACTTTGACCCCGGAGAAGCGTCTAAATCGTTGATTATCACGCCATAAAAGAGTATCTTTTCAGGATTATGGCGTGGAAACCGATGTTCTTCACGGATTTTCAGACAATCTGAGGCGAAATTGGCAAAAGGGATGTCCCGCGCAACGGGGCAGGATAAAAAGCTGCAGGAAAAGCTCCAAAAGAGCGGCGCAATTCCCCGCCATGTCGCCATCATCATGGATGGGAACGGACGTTGGGCGAAGAAGCGCGGATTGCCGCGGGTGGCGGGTCATCATGAGGGGGTGAATTCGGTCCGGGTCATCACCGAAACCTGCGGACAGCTGGGGGTGAAGTATCTGACGCTGTACACCTTCTCCACCGAGAACTGGAAACGCCCGCAGGATGAGGTCTCCATCCTGATGCGCCTCCTCCTCAGCTCGCTCAAGGACGAATGCGACAATCTCAACCGGAACAATGTCCGGCTGAAGACCATCGGCGACTTCTCCGCCCTCCCCGAGGAGGTGCAGAACGAGTTCATCGACGCCATCGAACTGACGAAGAACAACACCGGCCTCACGCTCGTCCTCGCGCTCAGTTACAGCGGCCGCTGGGACATCAATACGGCGGTCCGTTCCATCGCTCGCGAGGTGAAGGAGGGGCGGCTGCGTCCGGACCAGGTCACGGACGATGTCATCTCCGCGCACTTGGCGACCAAAGGAATCCCTGATCCCGACCTGCTGATACGCACCAGCGGCGAACTCCGCATCAGCAACTTCCTCCTGTGGCAGCTCGCGTATTCCGAGATGTACGTCACTGACGTCCTCTGGCCCGACTTCCGGAAGCAGGAATTCTACGATGCCGTGACCGCCTTCCAGAACCGCGAGCGGCGGTTCGGACTGGTGAGCGAACAGGTCGGCGCCTCCGCCGCACCGGCCCCCAAGGGGGTCGTCCGCCGTCTCCTCAAGAGCGTCACCAAAATCTGAAAGCAGACACCTCCGCGTGAAAACAACCATCGTGACAATCCTGGCGCTCTGTCTCACCGTACTCGGGGCCGCACAGGAGAACAGTGCGAAACAGACGAAGTACACCATCCTCGGTATCTCGGTCTCGGGCAACGAACTGGCCGAACCGGCCGCCATCATCGGCAATTCGGGACTGAAGGTGGGGGACGAACTCACCATCCCCGGAGAGCAGACCCGCACCGCCATCCAGCGTCTTTGGAACCTCAAGATCTTCGCGAACATCGAGGTCGAGGCGGAGAGCTTCGTCGGCGACGGCGTCTTCCTCCTCATCAAGGTGGAGGAATACCCGCGCCTGGAGAAGGTGATCTACGACGGGAACGACGAACTGGACGCCGAGGACCTGGACAAGAAGATCAACGTCACGAAGGGACAGATCATCTCGCCGCAGGAGGTCAACAAGATCATCAAGACCATCAAGAAGGCGTACGAGGAGGAGGGATACCTGCAGGCATCGGTCACACCGGAGCTGGTGCGGTCCGAAGAGGAGGGGACGAAGGGTCGCAAGGTGCTGAAGCTCGCCATCGACGAAGGGAGCGACGCCCGCATCGCGGAGATCCTCTTCTACGGCAATGCGGCGTACGATGACGGCGACCTGAAGGACGAACTGCCGGACCTCCATGAGAACCGGTGGTGGAAGTTCTGGCGCACCGGCAAGCTCGAACGGAAGAAGTACGACGAGGCGAAGAAGGCGCTGGTGGACTTCTACAAGAAGAACGGGTACCGGGACGCGGAGCTGGTGACGGATTCCGTGGTGTTCAGCGCGGACAAGGAGAGCATCATCCTGAAGTTCGTCCTCTACGAAGGGCCGCAGTACAAGGTGGGGGCGGTGACGTGGGAGGGGGTCACGGTGTTCAAGACCGAACAGCTCAACCAGCGGCTCGGATTCACGCCGGGGGACGTCTACAACGTGGAGAAGTTCGAACGCAACCTGCGCGGGAACGAGGACCAGACCGACGTCGCCTCGCTCTACCTCGACAACGGCTATCTTACCGTCTCGCTCGAGCCCGAAGAGGTGAAGGTGGGTCCGGACAGTCTCAACATCGTCATCCGGGTCCGCGAGCGCAACCAGTTCAAGATCGGCGCGGTGGACATCCGCGGCAACACCAAGACGCAGGAGCGGGTCATCCGGCGGGAGCTCTATGTGCGTCCCGGCGACTACTTCAGCCGTTCCAACATCATCCGCAGCATCCGTCAGCTCTCGGTGCTGAACTACTTCAATCCGGAAAAGATCAAACCGGACACGAAGTTCGTGGACGACAAGACGGTGGACGTCGTCTTCGAGGTGGAGGAGAAGTCCAGCGATACGTTCAACGCCTCCGTCGGGTACAGCGGAGCGTTCGGCGCCACCGGAGCGCTCGGCCTCACCTTCAACAACTTCGACATCACCGAGCCCTTCTCGGGCGGCGGCGGACAGGTGCTGAACTTCGACTGGCAGTTCGGCGAAGGGAGCCGGTACCGCACCTTCTCCATCTCCTTCCGCGAGCCGTGGGTGTACGACACGCCCACCTCGTTCGGGTTCAGCCTCTACGACACGAAGCAGGACTATTACATCAAGATCCAGCAGACCGGCGGCACCATCAGCGTCGGACGGCGGTTCAAGTGGCCGGACGACTACTTCAGCGCCACCTGGACCTTCCGTTTCCAGCAGAACAACGTCGAAGACATCTACGGTTCGAGCTACTACAGCAGCCTGTACCGCACCGGGAAGAGCAGTCAGTTCAGCATCTCGCAGGTCATCCAGCGGAACAGCGTGAACAGCCCCCTCTTCCCGACGCAGGGGAGCAACATTTCGCTCATGACCGAACTGGCCGGCGCGCCGCTCCTTCCGGGCGATGCCCACTATAATAAGCACCTCTTCAACGCCGACTTCTACGTGCCGGTGCTGAACAGCGGCCGGCTCGCGCTGTATTACGGCACACAGTACGGCGCCATCTTCGGTTTCACGGACGCGTACAAAGACATCCCGTACATCGAGACCTTCTATATGGGCGGGACGGGCCTGGGGCAGATCGCGACCACGCCGCTCCGGGGGTATGCGGACCGGAGCATCGCCCCCGTCGATTACGACGGCCGGTATCTGCCCGGAACGGTGATGGCGAAGCACACCGCCGAACTGCGGTTCAATGTTGCACTTAATCCGATTCCGATTTACTTTCTGGCATTCGCCGAGGCGGGAAACGTCTGGCAGAACATGACGAAGGCCGAGTTCTTCGACCTGAAACGCTCCGCGGGTCTCGGGGCGCGGCTGCTCATCAACCCCATCGGACTGCTCGGTTTCGACTACGGGTACGGCTACGACAACGCCGATCCCGCCGAGCGGTCGCCCTCCGGCTGGCAGTTCCACTTCCAGTTCGGCCGGGGATTCTGACGTCCATCAAATTCATCCACCATCATCCCAACTACGAGGTCACAGTGAAAACAATCGTCACCACCGTCCTGGCCGTGCTCTTGCTCAGCCCGCTGGCCGTCGCCCAGCAGGCCCCGCTGAAGATCGGCTACGTCAACTCCGAGAAGATCATCGCCGAACTCCCCGAAGCCAAGGAATCGCAGCAGAAGCTCGAGACGATGGTGAAGGGCTGGCAGGACGAGATCGAGAAGCGGAGCCAGGCGCTCCAGGGGAAGTTCGAGGAGTATCAGAAGCAGGCGAACATGCTCAACGAGTCCGCCAAGCAGGCGCGGCAGAAGGAGCTGGTCGAAGAAGAGCAGAAGCTCAACGTGTACCGCCAGGAGAAGCAGCAGGAGCTCGCCGTGCAGCGCGAGAAGGTCATGAAGCCGATCCAGGAGAAGGTGTTCAAGGCCATCGAGCGCGTGGCGAAGGACAAGAAGCTCTCCTTCGTGTTCGACCGCGCCAACGAAGTGCCGGTGCTCTACGCCGACCCGACGTTCGATTACACGCCGGACGTCATCATCTATCTGAAGCGCGGCGGCAAGTAAGACCGCCCGTACTGGGATCCGACTTCATCCGCACGGAGGGACCATGAAACGCACGCTCATCATCGCGCTCCTGCTCGCCGCCGCGTCCTCCGCGGCGCCGGCGCAGACGAAGATCGCCTACATCAACTCGCAGTCCGTCATGGAGCAGCTGCCGGAGGCCCAGGACGCACAGAAGCAGCTCGACGCCCTGGCCCAGGAGTGGCAGAACGAGCTCACCCGCATGGCGTCCGACATCCAGCGAAAGGTGGAGGAGTACGACAAGCGCAAGCTCATCATGACCGACAAGCGCCGCGCCGAGGTGGAGAAGGAGCTGCAGGACCTCGATAAGAAGCTGGTCGAGTACCGAACGCAGAAGTTCGGCACCGCGGGGGAGATGTTCACCAAGCAGAACGAGCTCATGAAGCCCATTCAGGAGAAGATCTTCAAGGCGGTGAAGGACGTGGCGGACGCGGAGGAGTACGATTACGTGGTGGACCGGAGCAGTTCCACGCTGCTCCTGTTCGCCAATCCCAAGCACGACCTCACACAGAAGGTGCTGGAGAAGGTGCAGCAGAAATGAGACGGAGCGAGGCCGAAGGGCCTCGTTTTCATTTATGACGACAGTCCATGACATCGCGCTCCTCCTCGAAGGGGAGGTGGTCGGCGACGGCACCCTCGCCGTCACCGGCGTGGCGAAGATCGAAGAGGCCGGTCCCGGCTCGCTGACCTTCATCGCCAATCCGAAGTACGAGCGGTTCCTCGGCACGACGAAGGCCTCCTGTGTGCTCGTCGGCCGGGACATCGACCTCTCGAAGCATTCGGCGCTCCCGCCGGCGGTCATCCGGCTGGACGACCCGTACTCCTCGTTCGTCGTCGCCATCGAGCGCTTCATGCCGAAGAAACGCGGCCTCGATCCCGGCATCCATCCCGCCGCGTCGGTGCATCCCGGCGCCGTGCTCGGTCCGGGCGCCTCCGTCGGGGCGTATGCGGTCATCGGTGACGGCACCGTCATCGGTGCCAACGCCGTCATCCATCCGCACGTGGTCATCGGCCGCGACGTCCGCATCGGCGACGACGTCCTGCTCTATCCCCATGTCGTCATCCGCGAGGAGTGCGTGCTGGGCCACCGGGTCATCATCCAGCCGGGCGCCGTCATCGGTGCCGACGGGTTCGGATTCGCGCCGAAGAAGGACGGCACCTTCCGGAAGATCCCGCAGATCGGTATCGTGGTCATCGAGGACGACGTGGAGATCCAGGCGAACGCCTGCGTGGACCGGGCGACCCTCGGCGATACGCGCATCCACAGCGGCGTGAAGCTGGACAACATGGTGCAGGTCGGGCATAACGCGTCGGTCGGGGAACATACGGTCATCGCCGGCAGCACCGCCGTGGCCGGCAGCACCAAGATCGGACCGCACAACATGATCGGCGGCTGCGTCGCCATCTCGGGCCACCTCACCACGCCGCCGGGTCTGAAAGTGGCCGGGGCGTCGCTCCTCTCCCGTTCGTTCACGGAGGAAGGGCTCTCGGTCGCCGGTTTCCCGGCGAAGGAGGCGGGACGGTGGAGACGGATGGAGGCCGCGGCGCGTCAGCTTCCGGACCTGCTTGTGGAGGTCCGCGAACTGCAGAAGGCCATCACCGCATTACAGGAAGAGATCAACCGCACGAAGTGACCCGCGACGCGGGGACGAATCAGGAGGACGAATGCTCGTTCAGCAACGCACGATCAAGAAACCCGTTTCGATGTCCGGCGTGGGGCTCCACACCGGAACCACCTGCACCATGACCTTCCGGCCGGCGCCGGAGAACTTCGGCATCCGCTTCCGCCGGACCGACCTCGGCGGCACGCCGGAGATCCCGGCGGACGTCGACCATGTGGTGGACATCGCCCGGGGGACCACCCTCGGCATCGGCGACGCGCGCGTGTACACCACCGAACACGTCCTCGCCGCGGTGGTCGGTCTGCAGATCGACAACCTCATCATCGACCTGGACGGCATCGAACCTCCCATCGGCGACGGCAGCGCGAAACCGTACGTCGACATCCTGATGGAGGCGGGCTTCGAACAGCAGGACGCCCCCAAGGACTACCTCGTCATCGACCAAGCCATCGAGTACAAGAACGAGGCGAAGGGGGTCCACATCGTGGCGCTCCCCACCGACGACTTCCGCATCACCGTGATGGTGGACTACAACAACCCCGCCCTCGGCAGCCAGCACACCGGCATGTTCGACCTGGAGAAGGAGTTCGTGCCGGAGTTCTCCATGTGCCGCACCTTCTGCTTCCTGCACGAAGTGGAGCAGCTCCGTGACGCGGGGCTCATCAAAGGGGGGAGCCTGGACAACGCCATCGTCATCGCGGACAAGGACCTTCCGGACGACGAACTGCGGCGCATCGGCGACAAGCTCGGCATCAAGGACTCCATCTTCCTCGGCGGACACGGCCAGCCCCTCAACAACAAGCAGCTCTATTTCCGGAACGAACCGGCGCGGCACAAGCTTCTGGACATGATCGGGGACCTGGCCCTCATCGGCGTTCCGCTCAAAGGTCACATCCTCGCCGCCCGGCCGGGACACGCGAGCAACGTCGAGTTCGCCAAGGTGGTCCGGAAGCTGTACCAGCAGAAGAAGATCATCAAGAAGTACCAGCACGAGAAGCGCGAAGGGGTGGTGTTCGACGTGAACGCCCTGCAGCGCATCCTCCCGCACCGCTATCCCTTCCTGCTCGTCGATAAGATCATCGACTTCCAGCTCGGCGAAAAGATCGTCGGGGTGAAGAACGTGTCGTTCAATGAAACCTTCTTCCAGGGGCACTTCCCCGGCGCGCCGGTGATGCCCGGCGTGCTCATGATCGAAGGGATGGCACAGACCGGCGGCGTGCTGCTGCTGGACGGCAGCACGGACCAGGAAGGGAAGCTCGTCTTCTTCATGGGGATCAACAACGCGAAGTTCCGCAAGACCGTCCATCCCGGCGACCAGATCGTCTACGAGGTCACGATGAAGAGCCGCCGGAGCAAGATCTGCCAGATCGACGGCAAGGCGTACGTGGACGGCCAGCTCGTCTGCGAAGCGGAGATGATGGCCACCGTCGTCGACCGACCCAAGCCGCCGGCTCCCTGACCGTACCGGGCGTCAGACGGCCCGAGTTCCCGTTCCGTTCCGGAGCGGTCCACCGGCCGGCGGTGGTCTGACGACCGCCGGCCCCCCACACCGACACCTATGAGCACGAACATCCATCCCACCGCCATCGTCAGTCCAAAAGCGCAGCTCGCCGACGGCGTCACCGTCCAGCCGTACGCCGTCATCGAGGACGATGTCGTCATCGGCGAAGGGACGGTCATCGGACCGCAGGTCCTCATCGCGGACGGCGCCCGCATCGGAAAGAACTGCCGCATCCACAAAGGCGCGGTCGTCTCCACCGCACCGCAGGACCTGAGCTACAACAACGAACCGACCACGTTCGAGATGGGGGACAACACCACCATCCGCGAGTTCTGCACGCTCAACCGGGGGACGAAGAAGCAGCACTTCAAGTCGGCCGTCGGCAGCAACTGCCTCCTCATGGCGTACACCCACGTCGCGCACGACTGCATCATCGGCAACAACGTCATCATCGCCAATTCGGTGCAGATGGCGGGGCATGTCACCATCGACGATTATGCCGTCATCGGCGGGCTGGTGGCCATCCATCAGTTCGTCAACATCGGTCCGTACACCATGGTGGGGGGACACTTCCGCATCCCCAAGGACATCCCGCCGTACATCATGGCGGGGGGATGGCCCGTGTCGTTCGAGCGTCTCAACGTCATCGGCCTCCGGCGGCGCGGGTTCACGCCGGAGAGCATCGACGCCATCAACAACGCCTACCGTATCCTCTACCTCTCAAAGCTGAACGTCAGCCAGGGCATCGAGCGCATCAAAGCGACGATGACCGTCACGCCCGAAGTGCAGCGCATCATCGACTTCGTGGCGAAGAGCAAACGGGGCATCATCACCGCGCGTCGGCATTCGGGCGACGCCGAATGAACCGTTGGCGGTTCATCGACAGCGGTCCTCTCACCGCCGCCGAGAACATGCGTCTGGACACGGAACTGGCGGAACACGCGCCGGAGGAGGGCCCGGTCCTCCGTCTCTATGCCTGGCGTCCCTGGGCCGTTTCGCTCGGATACCACCAGTCGGAGGCGGACATCGACCGTGACCGTTGCACCGCGTTCGGGTACGACGTCGTGCGGCGCCCCACCGGCGGCCGCGCCATCCTCCACGCGAACGAACTCACGTACTGCGTCGCCATGCCGGCGGACGGGCGGGGCATCGCCGCGGTCTATGCGATGATCAGCGCCGCGCTCGTGAACGGACTGGCGGACATCTGTCCCGCTGTCGGTTTTGAACCGTCGCAGCCAGACCTCCGCGCGCTGTACCGGAGCGATGCATCGGTCCCCTGCTTCTCCAGTTCGTCCCGGTACGAAGTGCAGGCGGGGGGACGAAAACTGGTCGGAAGCGCTCAGCGAAGGTTCACGACGGTGCGGGGCGAGGAGACGGTACTGCAGCATGGTTCCGTGTTGCTGGGTCCCGAACACGCTCTGCTGGCCGAGCTGCTGCCGGCGGAGAACGGCGATGTCCGTCGAACGGTGCGGGACGAATTCGAACGGAAGACCGTCGACCTTTCGACCGCCGCAGGACGGCCCGTTTCGTACGCCGAAACGGCCGCCGCGGTACGGCGCGGATTCGAGCGAACGATGGACATTCACTTCACGACGACGAGCGGAGTCATGGTATGAGCACACAGACGGCGGAATCCAAGCGCATCACCACCAAGACCGTGCTGGCGATGAAGCAGCGCGGCGAGAAGATCGCCATGCTGACCGCGTACGATTATTCCACTGCCCGTCTGCTGGACGAATCGGGCGTGGACGTCATCCTCGTCGGCGATTCGGTCGCGAACGTGGTGCAGGGACTCGAGACGACCGTGCCGGTGACGCTGGACGAGATGATCTACCACACGAAGATCGTGCGACGCGGCGTGAAGCGCGCCATGCTGGTGGCGGACATGCCGTTCATGTCGTACCAGACCGACATCAAAGAGGCGGTCCGCAACTGCGGGCGGATGCTCAAGGAATCGGGGGCGGAGGCGGTGAAGATGGAGGGAGGGAAGCGCATCGTGCCGCTCATCGAACAGCTCACCGACATCGGCATCCCGGTGATGGGGCATCTCGGACTCACCCCCCAGTCCATCTATAAGTTCGGCACGTACGAAGTGCGTGCACGGGAGTCCGCCGAAGCGAAGAAGCTTCTTGCCGACGCCGAGGCGCTCGACCGCGCCGGCGTCTTCGCCCTGGTCCTCGAAAAGATCCCCGCCGCGCTGGCGGCGAAAGTGAGCCGTTCCGTTTCCGCGGCCGTCATCGGTATCGGGGCCGGTCCCGGGTGCGACGGCCAGGTGCTCGTCACGAACGATATGCTCGGCATGAACGAACAGTTCCATCCGCGGTTCGTCCGGAAGTATGCCGACCTCTCTGCCACGATGCGGGGCGCCTTTCAGACCTATATTGCCGAGGTGAAAACCTCAAAATTCCCATCTAAAAAAGAAAGCTATTGAGTCTTGACACGATGATAAAAAGAGCCTATATTGGAAACGGAAGATACGATTAAAGTTTCCTACAGATTTGACCAGCATTATGCTGGTTTTTTCTGGGCGTTGTGGAAACTAAAAATAATATAAAAGTATCCTATGAGCACCGAACCAGTCACCGATGTGGAACCGAAGGAGCGCATCATCGACATGGCGCGCGACCGGTTCTTCGCACACGGTTTCAACAAGGTCACGCTGGACGAACTCTCCGGCGAACTCGGCATCAGCAAGAAGACCATGTACAAGTTCTTCCCGAGCAAGGACGAACTCGTGAAGACCGTCGTCTGGCTGACCCTCCGGATGGTGGAACGGAAGATCGACGCCATCACCGCCTCCGACCGGCCGCTCGTACAGCGTCTTGCCGAATTGATGCTCTTCATGAGTCGCACCGTCGGACGCTTCAGCCGCAGTTTCGTCTCCGACATGCAGCGGTTCACCCCGGTCCTCTGGAAGGAGATCGACCGGTTCCGCCGCGAACAGATCGTTGCGAAAGTGGTGCGGCTCATCCGCCAGGCCAAGGAGGAAGGGGTGCTCCGCCCGGACATTGAAGAGGAGATCGTCGTCCTGATGTTCGTCACCTGCGTACAGAACATCGCGACCCCCGAAGTGCTGGCGAACCACACGTTCTCCGTGCGCGAGGCGATGCACACCATCTTCCACATCATCTTCGAGGGCTCGCTGACGGACCAGGCCCGCGAGGAATTCCGCCGCTATGAACTCACCATCAACGAATGAGCGCATCATGAGGACCATTCTTCGCACCATCGGAACCGCCGCGGCCGCGGCGTCCTTCTTCCTTCTCAACGGCTGCGGCAACGGGAGCGGCGGCGCCATCGAAGCGAGCGGGACGCTCGAGGCGGTGGAAGTGAGCGTCTCCGCACGCACGCCGGGTCAGCTCGAGCGGATGGCGGCGCGGGAAGGGAGCGTGCTGCGCGCGGGCGATACCGTCGCGGTCATCGAACACGAAACGCTCCGGCTCCAGCTGCGGCAGGCGGAGGCCGGCGTCGCGCTCGCCATGTCCCAGCTCGACCTGCTCCGCAACGGCGCCCGGAGCGAAGACCTGGCGGCGGCGGAACAGGTGTTGCGCCAGGCCGAGTCGGCGTTCCGCACCGCGGCGTCGGACTTCGAGCGCATCAAAGAACTGTACGCCTCCGCCTCCGTGCCGAAGAAGCAGTACGAGGACGCCGAATCGCGGCGCACCATCACCGAAGCGCAGTACAACGCGGCGTCACAGAACCTGCTCAAGCTCCGCCGGTTCGCCCGTCCGGAAGAGGTCGCGGCCGCGTCGGCGCGCGTAGAACAGGCGAAGGCGGCGGCGGACCTCATCCGGCGGCAGATCGCAGACGCCGTCGTCCTCGCACCCGCGGCGGGAACGGTCACCTATCAGCCCGCCGAACAGGGGGAACTCGTCGGCACCGGCGCGGTGCTGGTGCGTCTGTCGCAGCTCGAGTCGCTCGAACTGATGATCTACGTCAACGAAACGGAGCTCGGCCGCGTCACCCTCGGCGCCGCCGCCGAGGTCTCCATCGACACCTTTCCGGACCGCACCTACGAAGCGCAGGTGGTGTACATCTCTCCGAACGCGGAGTTCACCCCGCGCAATGTGCAGACGAAGGACGAACGGACCAAGCTCGTCTTCGGCGTGAAACTGCGGGTGGACAACGCCTCGGGCGACCTGAAACCGGGCATGCCGGCGGACGCCGTGCTGCGCTGAGGACCGACGATGAACGCCGTGGAACTCCGCTCCGTCTCGAAATCGTTCGGTGACATCCGCGCCGTCCGGGACGTCACCGTGTCCGTCCGGAAAGGGGACATGTTCGCCCTGGTGGGACCGGACGGGGCGGGCAAGTCGACCGTCATCCGGATGCTCTGCGGCATCCTCCGACCGGACGGCGGAACGCTCACCGTCGAAGGGTATGACGTCCGCAGGAACCCGGAGGAGGTGAAGCGACGCATCGGATACCTGTCGCAGCGCTTCTCGCTCTACGGCGACCTCACCGTCGACGAGAACATCGAATTCTTCGCGGAGATCCATAACGTGTTCCGGTTCAAGGAACGGCGCGAAGAACTGCTGGAGTTCACCCGTCTCACGCCGTTCCGCGGCCGTCTGGCCGAACAGCTCTCCGGGGGGATGAAGCAGAAGCTCGCCCTCGCCTGCACGCTCATCCATACGCCGGACATCATCTTCCTCGACGAGCCGACGACGGGGGTCGATCCCGTCTCGCGCCGTGATTTCTGGAAGGTCCTCTCCGCGCTCCTCAAGACCGGCATCACCATCGTCATGACCACGCCGTACCTGGACGAGGCGGAGCGGTGCGGCACCGTCGCGCTGATGAACGAGGGGCGCATCATGGTGACCGATACGCCGCGGGGGCTGAAGGAACGGATGCCCGGGGTCGTCGCGGAGGTGGTATCGCCGGACGTGCGCAGGATGTCCCGGCTGCTCCGCCGTCACGCGGAGGTCTCCGAAGTGCAGGCGTTCGGTGACCGGGTGAACATCGTCCTTCCCGCCGCCGGTGCGCTGGAGGGGATCGTCACGTGGCTGCGGGGGGAGGGGATCGAGGTCACGGACCGCCGGGCGGTCCGGCCCTCGCTCGAGAACGTCTTCATTTCGCTCCTCACCGGGAAGGAGCGGTCATGAACCCCATCGAAGTCGAAGGGCTCACGAAACGGTTCGGTTCGTTCACGGCGGTGGACCGCATCTCGTTCACCGTGAAGCCGGGGGAGATCTTCGGGTTCCTCGGGGCGAACGGCGCCGGGAAGTCCACCACCATCCGGATGCTGTGCGGTCTGCTGACCCCGAGCGGCGGCACCGCGCGCGTGGGGGGCTTCGACATCGACCGTGAGCCGGGGAAGGTGAAGGAGAGCATCGGCTACATGTCGCAGCGATTCTCGCTGTACGACGACCTGACGGTGGAGGAGAACATCGAGTTCTTCGGACGGGTGTACGGGCTGAGCGAAACGGCGTTGCGTGAACGGAAGGCGTGGGTGCTGGACATCGCCGACCTTCACGGCCGGGAGACGAGCATCACCCGCACGCTGAGCGGCGGATGGAAGCAGCGGCTGGCGCTCGGCTGCGCCGTGCTGCACCGTCCCCGCATCGTCTTCCTGGACGAGCCGACCAGCGGGGTGGACCCGGTGATGCGCCGCCGGTTCTGGGAGCTCATCAACGACCTCTCGGACGAGGGGGTGACCGTGCTGGTGACGACGCACTTCCTCGAAGAGGCGGAGTACTGCAACGACATCATCCTCATCAACGCCGGCCGCATCATCGCCGCGGGGAGTCCGAAGGAGCTCAAGACCGAACACATCCGCCATCCCATCCTGGAGGTGCAGTGCGAGGACGTGGTCGAGGCGATGGAACGCATCGCGCCGCAGCCCTGGGCCGTCGAGACGTCGGTCTTCGGCACGTACCTGCACGTGAACGTGGAGGACGAGGCCGCCGGACGGGAGCGCATCCGCGAGACCCTCTCCGCCGCCGGCATCGAACTGCATGCCGTGGACCGCATCGCTCCGTCGCTCGAGGACGTGTTCATCTACCTGCTCGACCGCGAAGCGGAGAAGGGAGGGAAGCGGTGAACCGCCTGCGCCAGTTGTTCCCCATCATACGGAAGGAGGTCCGGCAGATCCTGCGTGACCGGAAGGTGCTCGCCATCCTCACCCTCGTTCCGGCGCTGCTGCTCCTGCTGAACGGCTACGCGCTCAACTTCGACGTCCGCAACATCACCTTGGCGGTGTACGACGGGGACCGCACGGCGGCCAGTCGTGAGTTCGTCGGCTCGTTCGTCACCGCGGGGTACTTCGAGTACACCGGGAGCCTCCCGGACTACCGCGAGACCCGGTCGGTCATCGACGACGGCACGGTGAAGCTCGTCCTGGCGGTCCCCCCCGGGTTCGCGGACGACCTGCTGGCCGGCCGCACGGCGACGGTACAGCTCCTGGTGGACGGGGTGGACGCCAACGCCGCCACGACGACCCTCGGATACGCGCAGGCCATCGTGCAGCAGTACTCCCAGCAGGTGGTGATGAAGAACCTGCTCCGTCTCGGCCGCTCCATCGAGATGCCGGTGGACCTCCGCCTCCGGATGTGGTACAATCCCGAGCTCAAGAGCGCGAAGTTCCTCATCCCCGGCCTCATCGCCTTCATCCTCGCCATCACCGGCGTCATCGCCACAGCCCTCTCCATCGTGAAGGAGAAGGAGCGCAACACCATCGAACAGATCGACGTGTCGCCGGTGCATCCCCTCCAGCTCATCGTGGGGAAGATGGTCCCGTACGCGGTCATCTCCCTGCTCGCCGCCGCCATCGTGCTCGTCACGGCGTACATCCTGTTCGATGTGACCGTGAAAGGGAGCCTCGTCCTCCTCTTCGGCGTCACGCTCCTCTTCATCTGCGCGGCGCTCGGACAGGGACTCCTCGTTTCGACCCTCGCGGACAACCAGCAGGTCGCCTTCCAGCTCGCCACGGTCACCTCCATGCTGCCGACGCTCATCCTCTCCGGTTTCATGTTCCCCGTCCGCAGCATGCCTCTCTTCCTCCAGATACTGTCCAACGTCACGCCGGCGAAGTTCTACCTGGTGATGATGCGCGGCATCGTTCTGAAGGGGACCGGCGTCGGCGCGTTCTGGGAACAGGCGCTGTACCTGTCCCTCTTCACCGCGGTGGTGCTCACCGTGAGCGTTGTGCGGTTCCGGCGCCGGAAGGAGGCCGCATGAACCGGCAGCGGCTCGCGGCGGTCGTCCGCAAGGAGTTCCAGCAGTTCGTGAAGGACAGGAAACTGCTCCCGCTGGTGTTCGTGGCGCCGGTGCTGCAGCTCACCTTCCTGGGTTTCGCCGCATCGCTGGACGTGAAGAACATCGCCGTGGTGCTGTGCGATCAGGACAAGACCTCGGAGAGCCGTGCCTTCGCGGCGGCGTTCACCAATTCCGGGTACTTCACGGTGGAGGAGACGGAAGAGGACCAGCGGCGGCTCGGAGAGCATCTCAACGACGGCAGCGCCGCCATGGCGCTCGTCATTCCGCACGGGTTCGGCGAACGGGTCGTGACCCGGCGGTCGGCCGTCGTGCAGGTGCTGCTCGACGGCAGCGAGGGGAACTCCGCCGCCATCGCGTCGGGGTACATCGGCCAGATCGTCAACCGCTATTCGCAGGAGAAGCTCGCGGCGGTGGCGGGCGACATCCGGCGGCTGGGAGGGGTCAATGCGGAGGCGAGGGCATGGTACAATCCCACGCTCGTCAGCCGGCGGTTCATGGTGCCGGGGGTGATGGTGCTCATCCTCCTCATCACCACCATGCTCCTCACCTCCATGGCCATCGTGCGCGAGAAGGAGATCGGGACGCTGGAGCAGCTCCTGGTCACGCCGCTCCGTCCGGCGGAGGTCATCGTCGGGAAACTGCTGCCGTTCGTCCTCATCGGCCTCATCGTCAGCACGGTGGCGATGCTCGTCATCGTCTTCGGTTTCGGCATCCCGGTGCGCGGAAGCCTGTTCCTGCTCCTGGTGATGACGCTGCTCTTCATGCTCGCCTCGCTCGGTCTCGGTCTGCTCGTCTCGACCGTCTCGAAGACGCAGCAGCAGGCGATGATGATCGGCATGTTCTTCATCCTGCAGCCGATGATGTACATCTCCGGTTTCGTCTTTCCGGTGGAGAACATGCCCGAAGTGCTGCAGTGGCTCGCGGCGTTCATACCGATGAAGTACTACCTGACGGCCATCCGCTCCATCATGCTGAAGGGGACGGGACTGGCGGACCTGTGGCCCGAAGCGCTGGCGCTGCTCGTGATGGGGAGCGCCATCCTGTGGATGAGCGTGAAACGGTTCCGCGAGAAGGCGGATTAGAGGATGGGGTATCCGAAGGAGAAGTAGCCGACGACCGGACCGAGCGTGAAAGGCTGGTCGAGCAGGTCGCGGCGGATGTAGAAGCTCCGGCCCACGGAGAGATTGGCCGGTCCGAGCGGCGTGTCGAGCGAGATGCCGAGGCCGATGCCGTGATGGAAGTCTTTGAGCCGGATGTCCTCCCGCTGCGGCCAGATGCTGCCCAGGTCGTACCGCACGCGAAGGTAGGTGTCCCACACGATGCGGAAGGGGAAGATGGTCCGGAACTCCGCGCCGGTGATGAAGAGCTGACGGCCGCGCGAATCGAATTCACGGAGTCCGAAGAACGATTCCTCACCGCCGAGAGAGAACTGCTGCGACAGCGGGACCGTCTCGTCGCCGAAGCCGAGGATGATGCGCGGATGGAGCGTGAAGCTCTGGTAAGAGAGGCTGGTACTGTACTCGAAGTAGATCTTGGAGTATCCCACGTCTCCCACCACCCCTTTGAGGGAGGAGGTGGCGGTCTCCCAGGAGAAGTTCGTGAAGGAGCCGTTCCGCGGGAACGGATAGCGGTCCCGCGTGTCGATGGTGGAACTGAGCGTGAGGGACTGCACGGTGAACCGGTCCGCCGTATAGCCCGTGCCGGAGATGGGGATGATCTCGTCCGCTTCCAGACGGTACTCCGCACTGAGGGTCCCGAACCGTTCCACCTGCTGTCCCAACAGGAACGAGACGCCGTAAAGCACCTGCCGGTACTCGCCGGTGCGTGAGCGGACGAACCGGGTGCGGGTGGACTGCGCCGCGTTGTCGCCGAAGGTATAGATGTCCTTCAGGTCGTAGAACGCGTCGAGGTTCAGGGTGAAGTAGGTGTTGAAGACGCGGTTGGCCTGGAAGTCCGCGACGTACCGCCGGTTCCGCAGTCCGCCGGCGTAACTGAGGCCGAATTCGGTCGCCGTGCCGAGCACGTTCTCGTTCCGGAACTCGATGGATGGCTGCAGGTTCCGTTCGTTGTCCGCCCGGAACCCGAGCCGCGACACCTCGGTCGGCCGTTCGTCGACCTGGATGATGATCGTCGGCCGCCCCTCCTCGTACGCCACGTCCATCAGCACCTGTTCGAAGAGGTTCGTCCCGTACAGGTTCAGCAGTGCCTGCTTGCCGCTGTTCACGGTGAAGAGCGAACCGTCGCGGAACCCGAGCTCCCGCCACACCACCCAGTCCCGCGAAACCGTCTTCCCCTTCAGATAGATCTTCCGGATGGTCCCTTCGTCGATCTCCATGCTGAGCCGCCCCGTCGCGTCGTCGAACCGGCTCGTACGGACGCGCGCCAGGGAGAGTCCGTTCTCCCGGTACAGTCCGAGCACCTGTTCCTCCGCGGAACGGAGTTCCGGAACGTTGTACGGCCGGCCGATGAGGTGGGTGAAGTGTCCCAGCAGCTCGTCAGCGGTGAAGTACGACGCTCCGGTCACATCGACGCCGTGCAGCAGCGGGTTGACGTCGCCGCGGAGCTCGATGATGGTCCCGCCGGAATCCATCACGATGTCCGCCGCAATGTCCGAGTACCAGCCGGAACGGTAGAGTCCGCCGAGCACGTTCCGCACATCGGCCGAGGTGACCGTGGAGCCGGGATCGATGGAGGCGAGGAGCCGGCCGGCGGCGGCGCTGTCGTACAGCGGCACGAGCGTGCGGAGTGCACGGACCGTGAAGGGGAACGAGGAGAGCGGTGAGGAGTCCTCCAACAGCGTCCGTTCGCGGGACCGGAGAGAATCGCGGATGAGGGAAATGCTCTGTGCCGCGGCGAGCGCCCCCTGACGGAGCGCGACGCTCCGGTTCGTGAAATCGCCGACGGGATAGTTGCCGAGGTCCGGCGTGATGACGATGGTCGCCTCCCGGAGGGAACGTCGGTTCGCCTCCTGCGCCATGATGCTGATGATCTGGTCCGCCACTTCCCAGGGATTCTTCAGCTGCTCCGCGGTGCGCATGGGACTGGTCGTGTTCACCGCGATGACGATGTCCGCCCCCATCGCGCGCGCCACGTCCACCGGAATGTTGGAGACGAGTCCGCCGTCCGTCAGTTCCATCGAATCCTTCTTCAGCGTGTTGTAAAGGAGAGGGACCGAGATGCTGGCACGGAGCGCTTCGGAGAGGTTGCCGGACTCGAAGACCACCTTGCGGCCCGAGACGAGGTCCGTCGCCACGGAACGGAACGGTATCTTCAGGTCGTCGAACGAACGGACGGGATGGTAGAGCGCCTGCAGGGTCAGCTGGTTGATGAACGTGGTGAGCCGCTGGCCGGTGGAGACCGCCGAGGGAATGACGGGCGTCAGGGCGTCGAAACGGACCGTGAGCTGTTTCTTGTCCGCCGTCCTTTTCTGAGAAAGGAACATCTGCTCCCGGTCGGTGTCCTGCGTGAGGGACAGGACGTAGTTCCAGTCGGTCGTATCGACCAACGTGCGAAGCTGTTCCGTGGTGTACCCGGATGCGTACAGACCGCCGATGATGGCACCGATGCTCGTGCCGACGATCATATCGATCGGCACATTGTTCTTCTCCAGCACATCGAGCACACCCACATGTGCCAGTCCGCGCCCTCCGCCGCCGCTCAGCACTACCGCCACCCTGGGCCGGCGGATGTCCCTGAATGCCATTGTCGTCTGTTCGCCGGTACCGGCGTAGTTCGGATACACCGTAATGCGCCGGGGCTGCGATAGGCTCCATTCCGGAGCGAGCAGAATCGCAGTAATGATAATGAAAGTCGTGTTCAGGATTGAACGCATATGTCTAATATAGTGAAAATTTCTCTCCATTTTCGGCTCAATTCCTTGTTACCCATGTGATTCTGTGAAAATCGAATGATTATCGTCACAGCATTTCCATGGAAAGACGATATATTGATACCCGTATACATCACAACAGGAGGAGACACAGTTTGGCACCGATCGAGTATTCGAAATGTATCATGAAGATCGTCGGATTCAGCATCATCGGATTCGGTTCGTTCGCGTTCTCATTGTTCTATCTGCCGTACGAGTTCTTTTTCGTCGCCATCGTCATCGGATTCTTCTCTCTTCGCCGAGTCGAGAAGGAGCTGATGAAGATCCTCCCGCACCAGCGCTCGATGTTCCCTTTCTCGAAGTGAACGTTTTCACATTTGCATGAAAAGTGAATGCCCTCCGGGGCATTTACTTTTTCCTGTGGCGAGTTGCATTTCAGCACTTTCCTCCATAATATCGTAAAGACATCCGCTGAACCGTCAACACGTCCAGGAGCCGCCATGAAACGTTCTCTACCGCTTCTCCTCATTCTCCTTGTCACTTTCGGACACGCGCAACTTCCGAAATGGAACTACATCAAAGAGATCCGTTTCCCGAAGAGCGATTCGGCCTTCGCCGTCCCGTTCCTCTGCACCGTCACCTCCAGCGGTCGGCTGTACGTCATCTCCTCTGCCGCGACCTCCGTGGGCGCCCATAACGCCATCTACTACGCCGATTCGACCGACACCGAATTCCACCGCATGGTGGACTACAACTACAACGGAGACTCCGACACTCTCACCGGAGTCTTCGGTTCCCTCCGCGGCATCGCGTCGCTCAACAACGACATCATCGTGAACGGCAGCGTACCGTACCAGCGGACGAAACCGAACACCGTCAGCACGATGTACTACTATGAGAACGGCGATACGAACCTGGTCAGCAAGTTCGGTTTCACCTTCTCCAATCCCGGGCACGGCACGTTCCATCACGGCGTCGCCGTCACGAAGGACACCATCGCCATCGCCGGCGTCACGGCCGGTGCGTCCGGACCCGGTCCGTTCGCGCGGACGTACAACCTGACGAAGAGCATCACATCGCCTGTCCGCGGCGCGTGGATCGGCGAGAGCAAACTGGAGGTGGGCGGCACCCACTCGGCGGGTGTCGACGTCATCCGCGACTGTGCCGTGCTCCCCGGCGGCAACTACTACGATTCGAGCACCGTCTTCTACACCTCACGCAATTCGCAGTCGGACGGCAACATCACCGGCGGAATCGCCAGCTGGACGATGGGCAAGCAGTTCCCCGGCACCTCCGTGAACCTGTACGAGAGCCAGCGGGTGGCCGACTTCGAAGGTCAGCTCTCCAGCTTTTCCACCAACATCCCGTACGGCATCACGGTGGACAAGAACGGACGCCTCTGGGTGTGCGGGACCGACTCCCTGAAGCGCTGGGTGAAGGCGTACGACGTCGCCGGCGGAACGTTCGCGACCGTGAAGTATGAGCTGCCGTCGCAGTATGACCTCGGGAACCCGAATCCCAACGGTGCGCCGATGCGCGGTCCGGCAGACGTGGCGCTCACGCCGGACGCCCTCACGGCGTACGTGGTGGACGTCTACACCCGCACCGCGTACCAGTTCAAGTTCGGCATCGCGCCGAACGCCGTGCGCGGCGACGCGGCGCCCTTCTCGTTCGAACTGCGGCAGAACTATCCGAACCCCTTCAACCCGGCGACCGTCATCAGCTTCGAACTGTCGCGTTCCGGTCCGGTGCGTCTCGTCGTGGTCAACGCGCTCGGACAGCTCGTTGCGACGCTGGTGGACGGACACCGCGAGGCGGGACGGCATAACGAGACCTTCACCGCTGCCGCACTGCCGACCGGCGTCTATTTCTACACGCTGTCCACCTCCGCCGGCACCATCACCAAGAAGATGATGCTCGTGAAATGAGTCCGACGGGTCCGGCGGTCTCCGCCGGACCCGCCGACCGACGGCCATGCCGTTCCGTTGTGCCCTCATCATACCGCTGCTGTTCCTCGTTTCCGCCGCCTCCGCACAGGCCCAGAAGGGGAAGATCGCCGGAACCGTCCGTGACGACCGGTCCGGCGACCCGTTGCCCGGCGTGAACATCGTCGTGGACGGTACGCGCCTCGGCGGCGTGTCCGACCTCGACGGCAACTACTTCATCCTCAACATCCCACCGGGACGGTACACCGTCTCCGCAACGCTCCTCGGATATGCGAAGGTGACGCAGACCGGTACGGAGGTCTCCATCGACCGTACGACACCGCTCGATTTCCGCCTGCGGGAGTCCACGGTCGAGTTCAGCGAAGTGGTGGTGGTGGCGCAGAAGCCGAAAGTGGTGAAGGACCAGACCTCCACCTCGCAGACCATCGACGACACCCAGATCCGCTCCGCGCCCATCGAAGGGACGCGCGGCGCGCTCGATCTCTCCGCCGGATTCCAGAAGTCCGCCACCGGCAACTACACCGTCCGCGGGTCCGGTTCCTACGAAGTGAACTTCCAGATCAACGGCGTGGACCAGGTGAACGTCTCGACGAGCTCCCCCGGCTCCTTCGGCAGCGACAAGGCGAACAACTCGTGGAAGTACGACGTGAACCCCATCGCGGTGCAGCAGATGCAGCTCATCACCGGCGGATTCGCGGCGGAGTACGGCAACGCGCAGGCGGGCGTGGTGAAGCTCGTCACGAAGGAGGGGACACCCGCCTTCTCCGGCGAGGTCCGCTACGAGTATCGCCCGCCCGGTCAGTACCATTTCCACGACTACCTGTACGACCAGTCGAACTACGAGTGGCAGAAATGGGGCGCGTACGAGAACTGGTGGGCGAAACGGAACGACCTGCTGAAGGAGCTCCGGCTCGATCAGCGTTATCCGTACAACTATGCGGAGTACCAGAAGAGTCTCGGCGTCCCGTCGGCGCACGATACCGCGGCGGCACGGAACTTCGCCGCGCTCATGGAGCAGGAGCTCCGCTGGGCGCACAGCATGTGGGTGAAGAACCATACCCCGTCCGACGACAATCCGTTCGGAGTGTACGACTACCGGCAGTACTCCTACAACCGGCTCCTGTTCGGGTTCGGCGGTCCGCTCGGCGGCGACCCGGACATCCTCAAGTTCTACCTCTCGGGCGAGTACCGCGCCAATCCGACCCGGCTGCCCACGCCGGAGAAGGTGCAGGTCTTCCAGAACTACATCGGCAGCATCACCTACCTTCCTGCGGCGAACCACAAGGTGAAGCTCATGGCGATGTACCAGCGCTACCGCGGCGGCATCTGGTCCGGTTCGGACGACATCCGCTGGTCAGGCATCGCCTTCTCGCCGCCGGGCACCTCCACCAAGTACTACGTGGCGGTGGACCCGGTCCGCACCGAGCAGACCACCACGCAGAGCCTCAACTGGGTCTACACGATCGACCAGCGTTCGTTCCTCGAAGCGACCGTCTCGCACCAGTTCGAGAAGTACGAACTGCCCTACGAGTTCCTCTACGGCTATGAACAGTCCGCGGACCGGCTGGACAGTCTCAACGATGCCGACGGCGGCGTGGTGCTGCGCGACGGACAGTGGTGGGAGAAGGACTACTACCGCGCACCGTTCAATTTCAGCACCAACTACTTCCAGGACAACCGTACGGACCACTGGAACGCCTCGGTGGACTTCACCCGGCAGCTCGACAACGGCAACCTCCTGAAGGCGGGCGCACGGTTCTATTACTGGGACATGGTCAACACCGGCGTCAACTCCAACTTCCTGGCGAACGCGTACGTCACCCGGACCGGCTTCGCGGAACACTACCGCGCCTATCCGTACAACACGTCGCTCTACATTCAGGACAAGATGGAGTATTCCGGAATGGTCGCGAACCTCGGCGTCCGTTTCGAGATGTACAACTTCCAGACGCCGGTGCCGGTGGACATCTTCAATCCGTTCTACATCGGTGAATCGGGTTCCGGCATCCGCGGCAACCCCGAGACGACCGGTTCGGACATCCACTACATCGTTCTACCCCGGCTGGGACTCTCGTTCCCCATCGGCGAGAACACCGCGTTCCGGCTCCAGTACGGTCATTTCGCCTCCATGCCCATCTTCAGTCAGGCGCTGTCACAGCGGACCGAATCGGGCTGGACCGGACGCGGCAATCCAGACCTGTCGCACAAGAAGACCATCAACTATGAGTTCGGCATCCAGCAGATGCTTGACGAGGCCCACCGGCTGGACCTCTCGCTCTATTACAACGACCGCGTCCGGCAGATCGGTCTGCAGCGTGTCGCAGCGTACTCCGGCAGCATCAACCGTCCCGCCGGCAGCACCAACGACCAGACGCCGCTCTATCTCTATACCACCTATGCCAACAACGCCTACGGTTCCACCATCGGTCTGGAGACGACGTTCGAACGGGTCGGACTCGGTCGCTGGGGTTACCGGGTGAGCTACAGTCTGTCTCAGACGTCCGAGGGGAACTACGGTGAACAGACCCTCTATCCGGACGACATCTCCACCGCCCGCCGGGAGTACGTCGGCTCGTACCTCTCGGGCAACGACCGGACGCACAACCTCCGCGCCCTGGTCAGCTACACGCTCCGGGACGGTGAAGGAATGCGCATCCTGAACACGGCGCCGTTCCAGAACACGACCATCAGCGTCACCTACACGCTCCAGTCGGGCGCGCCGTTCACCTACCGCACCGATTTCGACCTGAAGGACATCGTCAACAACCGGCGCTATCCGCTGGAGACCCTCTTCGACCTGAGCGCCCAGCGGACCCTCGTCGTCGGCGATTACTCCGTGCTCATCGGGCTGCGCATCATGAACCTGTTCAACAACAAGCATCTCACGCCGATGGACGTCACGCAGGACATCACGGACTGGGTGGAGCGCGGCATCACCATCGAGGACCCCGGGCTCGACCCGACGCGGCTCAGCTACCGCGTGGCGCCGTACCGGGCGTACCGGAACCTGCCCAGGCAGGTCTACCTCACCGTCGGATTCGGATTCTGATGAAACGGTCCATCGTCATATCGCTTCTGCTGATCGCTGCGGCGGGACCGGTCTCCGCTCAAAGCGACACCCTCATCTCGTCGCCGTCGCTCTCGTTCAGCCGCGGCAAACTGTGGCACAGCGTCTTCAACGGGAAGAGCGGTCCGAACTTCGCCAACTGGGGACGGCGCGGCATCGGACTGGACTGGCCCGGATACGACGAGACGTGGGTGAACGAGGACATCGGCGGACCGTCGTCGTACCTCGTGACGGGGGGATTCTTCATCGGGGCGAAGAAACAGGCGGACACCATCATCGCCGTGGAGGACTGGTCCATCTACGGCTCGACCATCTCGTCCGAAGTGAACTCGAAGTACCGTCTGCGGAGCCACCGCCACCTCTATCCCAACGGCACCAACTGGGGGATGAAGACGAAGGCGAAGGCGGGCGAGGAGGTCATCGAGACCGTGTGGGAGTACAATCCCGGTTTCAGTTCGCAGGTGGACCAGAACCAGCTCTTCCCCGTGCTTCCGGTCCGCGTCACGCGGCGGGCGCATCAGTGGAACGGTTCCACGCGCGATGAGAACTACGTCCTCTACGAGTACATCATCAAGAACGTCTCGAACGAGTTCCCGCAGCTCAACGGCCATACGGTGGACACCCTCTTCGGACTCCGCATCGTGATGAACTACGCCCTGCAGGCGAACTCCCGTGCATGGAGCGTCCTCTTCCCGCAGCTCTCACCGGGTTCCCGGAACCTCGTTTTCGACACCGACAGCACCCAGCGGCTCACCCGCGCACGCGCCGGCGATTACAAGGAGGAGGCCGGTGACGAATCGTACATGTTCGCGTCGACGCAGGGCTACCGTGTGGAAGGGGATCCCACCGGCGAGTTCCTTGCGCCGGCCATCGTGGGGGTGAAGCTGCTCTACGCGACGCCGGAGGCGCGGTACAACGAACCCTCCCTGGTGAGCCGGTACGGATGGTCCGCCGCCAGCAACTCGGTGGACCTGAGCGGACCCGTGACCAACATCGGTTCCCTCGAAGCGCGGTACAATTTCCTCGCCGACATCGCCGCCGCGAACGCGTTCGTCGCGAACTATGCGGACCCGACGTACGCCGGACGCTCGCGCGTCTGGTCCATGATGCAGCTCGGACCGTGGAACCTCGCTCCCGGCGACTCCGTCCGAATCGGCATCGCCGAGATCGTGGACGGTCCTTCCGATTCGCTCTGGTTCGACGAGAAGAAGCGGAGCCTCATCTCGTCCGAGGGAGCGACGCAGTTCAGCCGGTCCGTTCAGTTCGCGCAGCAGACGTGGCAGTTCAATCTGGACCATCCCGATCCGCCGGTCGCGCCGCCGTTCACGGTGGAGTACATCCGGAACCGCGAACGGTTCGCCGCCTCTGTCATCGAATGGAGCAGCGCATCGGAATCGCTGCCGGACCCCGACGACGGCACGCTCGACCTCGCCGGATACCGGGTGTACCGCTCGTTCCATCTGCCGACCGGACCCTGGAAGCGCATCGCCGACATCCGGAAAGGTGACCCCGCCTTCTATGATGCGGCGGGGGGGAAGTACGCGTTCGTCGATTCTACCGGAGATATCGGGACGAACTATTACTATGCCCTCACCGCGTACGACACCGGAAAGGCCTCCTGGCCGGTGAGTCCGTCCACCATCTTCCAGCCCGGCGGCACGGGAGCGCGCAGAGTGCCGCCGCTCGAATCGTCCATCTTCGCCAACCGGCTGAGCCGTCCGTTCCGTATGACCATCGCGCCGGCGAAATCACAGAACGACGTCCTGGTGGTCCCGAATCCGTTCGTCATCTCCCGCGGCGTGTCGCAGGTCGGTTCGGGGGACGACATCCTCTTCACCAACGTCCCGAACCCCTGCACCATCCGTATCTACACCGTCCGCGGCGATCTGGTGCGCACCATCGAGGTGCCGGAGGGAACGGGAGGGATCGTTTCGTGGAACCAGCAGACCGGATACGGTCAGTTCGCTGAGAGCGGCATCTACATCTTCCACGTCGATTCACCCGCCGGCACGAAGGTCGGCAAGTTCGCCATCATCCGATGAACCGGAACACCGTCATAGCGCTGTGGATGCTGCTGGCCGCCGTCACCGCGGGCGCACAGGAGTTCCGGAGCACCGCCACGGCGGGATTCGTGTTCCTGGAGATCCCCATGACCGCCCGCTCCGCGGCGCTCGGCGAGGCGACGGTCGCGCTGGCGGACGCCGGTTCGTCCGGACTCTTCATGAACCCGGCCGCCATCGGCTTCATGACCGCCTCCCATTCCGTCTCGTTCTCCACCGCCCGGTGGTTCGCGGAGATCGACCATTTCGGCGGAAGCTACGCCCTGACGACGGAAGCGGGGAACTTCGGCATCACCACCGCCATCCTCGATTACGGCACCATGCCGCTCACCGTCCGGACGGGGGGAGAGCGGACGTTCGCCTCCATCGGCACCTTCACGGCGCAGGCGGCGGCGGTGGGACTCACCTACAGCCGCGCCCTCACGGACCGGTTCTCGTTCGGTGTGGGACTGAAGTACGTGCGCGAAACGATCCACGAGTACAGCGCCTCGAACATCCTCTTCGACGGCGGCATCATCTACCACACCGGATTCCGTTCGCTCCGTCTCGGAGCGAGCATGATGAACTTCGGAACGAACGCGCAGTACATCAACGACCCGTTCAAGATGCCGACGCTGCTCCGGCTCGGCGTGGCGGCCGAACTGCTGGGAGGGTTCGACGAGGACCTCCGCGTCACCGGACTGGCCGAAGCGCTCCATCCCAGCGACGCGCCGGAACGGGTGAACGCCGGCGTCGAGGTGGGACTGTACCGCATGGTCACGCTCCGCGCAGGATATAAGTTCTTCTCGGACGAGGAATCGTTCACCGCCGGCGTCGGACTGGACGCCGCGCGGGTGATGCCGCTCGCGCTCGATGTGGCGGTGTCGCGCTACGGCCGGCTCGGCGACATCGTTCGGCTCACCATCACGGGGGCGTTGTGATGCGGCGGAGCGTCATCATATCGCTCCTGGCGTTCTTCGCCCTCTCCACAGCAGCGGCGCAGCTTCGCTCCGTGCAGTTCTCGGCGGCGGCGGACCTGGTGCCGGAAAAACGACTCGGGATCACCGAAGCATCGGCGTACGGAGGCCGTCTTTCGGTCTCCTACGGTGTCGGCGACGCCGGCACGGTGACCGTCGATGTGGGCTACTCACGGTACGACATCGAACAGCCGGACGAGGTCGTTCGGTGGGGATGGACCATCTGGGACCGCCGGTACCGGAACTGGGTCAGCATCTATTCCGCCGACACGGCCAATTTTACCGGAAAGGTCGAATCGGTCCAGTCGATGGAATCGGTCCCCGTGACGGTGAAGTACTCGCACCGCTTCCCGCTGACGGAGGACATCACCGTCGCGCCGCTCCTCGGCGCCGGAGTGGAGTTCTATACGCGCAAACTGTATCATAACGAGACCTGGACGCGGAAGTATCCGCAGGACGGATACCAGTTCACGTACTCGTACCACAATTTCGCGCCGTACAAGAGCGGCAATCCGCTCTTCGGCGTCGCCGGCGTCAACGCCGAAGCCCGGTTGTCCCGCATCATCGTGCTCACTGCGGGAGCGGAACTGCGCCGGTATCTCGACACACCCGGTTCGTTCGGCTATGACGCCTATCCATTCTCCACGGCGCTCTCGCTCTTCGCCGGCATAGGATTCACCTACTGATGAGAACCTCCGCCGCCATCCTGCTCGTGCTCCTTACCGCCGCCGCCGGAACCGCCGCGCAGCCGCTCGGCGTTCTTCTTGGCGCCGACGCCTCCTACTCCGCTCCGGCGGGGAGCTTCGCGAAACGCTCGAAACCCGCCCTCACCTACCGGCTGACGGGACGGGAAACGCATTACAACAACCCCCGTTGGGGGGGATATGTCGAGTATGCGCGCTTTGAAGAGGAGAACCGGGACCGGTTGTCCGTGAAGCGGCTCGACACGCTCAACGGCGTTCCGCGCGAGCTCGTCTTTCCGTTGAAGCCGTTCGATATGGTCCTCACCTCCTACGGTGCGGGCGTGACGATGAACTACGCCGTCGTCACCACGCCGGCGGCGGAGCTGAGCGCCTACGCGGCGTTCGGCATACACTACTGGGAGTTCGACCGTGCCTCCTACGTCGACTCCATCCGCATCGACACCGGCTCGGTCGCTCCAAAACTGAAGCTCCTGGACGTGCTCCGCGTACCGGAGCTGCATCAGAAGGACTGGTCCGGCGCCCTGCATGTGGGCCTGGACGCCGACATCACCCTCTTCTCTCCGGTCATCCTCACCGCCGGAGTCCGGTACCGCATCCTCCTCGCCGAACTGTGGCCCACGCTCGAAATGGACCTGGAGAACGTCAGCGGCATCCAGTCCGTTTCCGTCTCGGTTGGTCTTCAGTATTTATTTGAGTAACTTCCAACCGTTCAATCCATCAATCGACTGCCACCGTATGCTCTCGTTCATCGTCCATGGGGGCGCCTGGGACATTCCCGACGCCATGCTTGAAGACCATCGCGCCGGGGTCGCCCGCGCCCTCGCCATCGGATGGGAGGTCCTCTCCGGCGGCGGCAGCGGCGTCGAAGCGGTGGAGAAGGCCATCCGCTACCTTGAAGACGACCCCACGTTCGACGCGGGGCGCGGTTCGTTCGTGAACTCGCTCGGCGAGATCGAACTCGACGCCAGCATCATGAACGGCACCTCCTTCCGCTGCGGAGCCGTCGCGGCGGTACAGAACATCCGCAATCCCATCTCGCTCGCCCGGCTCATCATGGACAAGAGCGAACATGTGCTCATCGCCGGCATGGGGGCGGTGCGTTTCGCGCGTGAGAACGGCATCCAGCAATGTAAGAGCGACGACCTGCTGGTGGGGCGGGAACTGCAGCGATGGAAGGAACTGCAGGGGAAGACCACCTTCTCCACGAAGGATGCCTTCAAGGGCAAGCTCCCCTCGGACACCGTCGGCGCCGTGGCGCTGGACAAGGACGGCGTCATCGCCGCGGGCACCTCCACCGGCGGCACCCCCAACAAGTATCCCGGCCGCGTCGGCGATTCGCCGATGATCGGCTGCGGCACCTACGCGGACAGCGCCATCGGCGGCGTGTCGTGCACCGGATGGGGGGAGGCCATCATCAAAGTGGCGCTCTCCAAGACCATCGTGGACCGCATGGAAGTGAACGGCGGCGATGCGGACGAAGCGTCCCGCTTCGGCATCGACCGGCTGAAGACGAAAGCGGACGGCTTCGGCGGCGTCATCGTGCTGAACCACGAGGGGCGACCCGCCGTGGCGTTCAACACGCCGCGGATGGCGCGGGCGTACCGGACCTCGGAGATGCCGGACGGCACGGTGGAAGTGTGAGCGCCGCGGTGTGAAACTCTCCTCGCTCATCGGTCACGTCACCGAGGCGTACGCCGAGATCGCCTCCTCCCGCAAGCCGGCGGACCACCTCATCGACCTTTTCTTCCGTTCCCGGAAGTACCTCGGTTCCCACGACCGCCGGTTCATCGCCGAAACGGTCTACGCCATGCTCCGCCACCGGCGCAGGACCGAATGGATGGTGTCACGCGCCGATGTGCAAGGGAACCGTCATCTGCTGCTCTGTGCCGCCACGCTGCTGTTGGAGCGGAAGGTGGCGCCGGAGGTGCTCGACGCGGAGCAGCTGCTGCCGGAGGGCACCGTCGCAGCGCTCGCAGCGCTGACGGAGTGCGAACCGGAGGGGACCGCGGCGGCGGAACGGATGGGACTGCGGTACTCCTTCCCGGACTGGATGCTCGAACGGTGGTTCGGTTCGTTCGGCGAAGAGGAGACGGAATCGCTCTGCCGCTCCATGAACACGCCTGCTCCCATCACGCTCCGCGTCAACACGGTGCGGTGCAGCGTCGACGAATGCATGCGCTCCCTCAAAGAGGAAGGGATCGACAGCGTGCGGACGGAGTTCTCCCCCGTCGGACTGCACATCCCGAAACGGCTCAACGTGTTCCAGCTGGAGACCTTCCGCAAAGGGTATTTCGAAGTGCAGGACGAGGGAAGCCAGCTGCTGGCGCTGCTGGTGGACCCCAAACCGCGTGCGAAGGTGGTGGACGCCTGCGCCGGGGGCGGCGGGAAGTCGCTCGCCCTGGCCGCCATCATGAAGAACCGCGGCGAGATCTTCTCGCTCGACATTCACGAGTTCCGACTGGAGGAACTGAAGAAGCGGATACGGCGCGCCGGTATCGACACCATCCGGGTGCGGCCGGTGAGCGAAGAGGAGTCCCCGGAGGAACTGCAGGGTGCTGCCGAGTATGTGCTGGTGGACGCACCGTGCAGCGGCACCGGAACCATCCGGCGGAACCCCGGCATGAAATGGTCCGTGACCCCCGAGATGCTCAGGGAACTGCATCAGAAACAGGTGCGCATCCTCGACCAGTACTCCCGCTGCGTCGCTCCGGGCGGTACGCTCGTGTATGCGACCTGTTCGCTGATGGAGGAGGAGAACGCGCAGGTGGCGGAACAGTTCCTGGCCGCGCATCCCGAATTCGAACCGCTGCCGCCGGGAGCGAGACTGCAGCGGTACGGTCTCGAAGCGCTCGCGGGGGAGCGGTTTTTCCGTCTGATGCCGAACCGGCACGGCACGGACGGTTTCTTCGCGGCGGTGTTCCGGAGGAGGCCATGAGAACGTTCACGTTCGTTCTCGTCGCCGCACTGCTCTCCGGATGCGGACGACTCTCCGAAGAAGAGCTCTGGAGCCGCGTCGAAGCGGCGAAGGGGGGAGGCAACTGGGATTCCACCGGAGCGGTGTGCGAACGCATCCTGAAGGAGTATCCCGCCGGTGCGTACGCCGCCTATGCGCGGTTCGGTCTCGCCGAAAGCCACCGGTTCCGGAACCAGCCGCGCGAAGCGCTGGACAATTACAAGATCTTCTCCGCGGAACATCCCGACCTGCAGCCCGCTCCGCTCTCCCTCTTTCTGGTCGGATACCTCTACAACAATACGTTCGGTCTGAAGGACAGCGCCGCGGCGCAATACCGTCTCTTTTTGGAGCGCTATCCCGGTCACGAACTCGCACCGACGGTCCGTTTCGAGCTCGAGACGTTGGGACTCACCCCGCAGGAGGCGCTGGAACGGACCGAACGACGGAACCAGGCGTTGAAATGAACCGAACTCCCGCATGCAGCCGGCGCTGAAATATCTCCGTCCCGACGTCGTCTCGAGACTCTCGACGATGGAACTCCGCGCCCGCCTCGTGGTGGAAGGGTTCATCACGGGACTGCATCAGAGTCCGTACCACGGGTTCAGCGTCGAGTTCGCCGAACACCGGCAGTACATGCCGGGGGATGAGATCCGGCGCATCGACTGGCGGGTGTACGGCAAGACCGACCGGTACTACGTGAAGCAGTTCGAGGAGGAGACCAATCTCGTTTCGTACATCGCCGTGGACACCAGCGCCTCCATGCGCTTCGCGTCCGACAGGGACCGCACCGGGACGAAGCGCCTCACCAAACTGGAGTACGCGTCGTACATCGCGGCGGCGCTGTCGTACCTGATGGTGCAGCAGCGCGACGCGGTGGGACTGCTCCGGTACGACACCGAGGTGCGCACCGTCATCCCTCCCCACGCCACGTCGCAGCATCTGCGGCGTCTGCTGGTGGAACTGGAACGGATGGAGGCCTCCAACGGCACCAACTCGGCCGCCGCGCTCCACCGCCTGGCCGAACGGATGAACCGGCGAGGTCTGGTGGTGGTGCTGAGCGACCTGTTCGACGAACCCGCCGCCGTAATGAGCGCGCTCCGCCACTTCCGGCACGACCATCACGAGGTTATCGTGATGCAGGTGCTCGATCCGCTCGAGCGGTCGTTCGCCTTCGGGAGCGACGCGCTCTTCCGCGACCTCGAAACGGGGGAGGTCCTTCCCTCCCAGCCGTACCACATGCAGCGGGCCTACCAGCAGGCCATGGCGCAGTTCATCGAACGGACCAAGCGGGAATGCCGGGAGAACGGCATCGACTATCTGCTGCTGGACACCGGCACGCCGTTCGACACGGCGCTGCTCAACTACCTGAACAAACGGAGGAGGATGGGATGACCACCGGCGAACGGCGCGTTCTGGACCTCGGCTGCGGACGGCGCAAGCGGCCCGGCGCCGTTGGGGTGGACGTCAATCCGCGCTCCGAGGCGGACGTCCTGCACGACCTCAACCACTATCCGTACCCCTTCGCCGAGGACCATTTTTCGGAGGTGTACGCGGACAACGTACTCGAGCATCTCGACGACGTGCTGAAAGTGATGATCGAACTCCACCGCATCACCCGCTCCGACGGCGTCGTCGAGATCACCGTCCCGTTCTATGCGCACCGCAACGCCAACACCGACCCGACGCACCGGCACTGGTTCGGCGTCCACTCCTTCGACTACTTCGTGGAGGGGACCGACCACGGGAACTTCCGCTATTCGCCCATCCGCTTCACCCTGCTCTCCGTCGAGTTCAACAAGGGGCTCACGCTCCGGCACTGGTTCGACCGGGCCGTGACACGGTTCGCGAACCGTCATATGGACCTCTACGAGAACCGGCTGGCGACCATCGTTCCGCTCGCCCAGCTCACCTTCCGGCTCCGTCCGGTGAAGTGAACGTTCCCCGCTCCCCGCTTTGCCCTTCCGGTCAAGTTTGACTATCTTTCGGTTTGAACTTCTCCGCCGTTTCCGGCGTTCTGCCGGTGCCATGACATCTTCGTTCCCGTCCGCATGAAACGTTCGACGCCCGTCCCGGCAAGGGATCCCGAGGCCCTCATCGTCAAGGGGGCCCGGGAACACAACCTGAAGAACATCGACGTCGAGATCCCGCGGGACCGGCTGGTCGTCATCACCGGCCTCTCCGGTTCGGGGAAATCGTCCCTCGCGTTCGACACCATCTACGCCGAAGGGCAGCGGCGGTACGTCGAATCGCTCTCGGCGTACGCCCGCCAGTTCCTCGGTCTGATGGAACGGCCGGACGTGGACCACATCGAAGGCCTCTCGCCCGCCATCTCCATCGAACAGAAGACCGTCAGCACCAATCCCCGCTCCACCGTCGGCACCGTCACCGAAGTGTACGATTTCCTCCGTCTGCTCTACGCCCGCGCCGGCACGCAGTTCTGCGTGGACTGCGGCACCGCCGTCCAGAAACAGAGCGTGGACCAGATCATCGACGCGGTGATGCGCATCCCCGCCGGCACCCGGGTACAGATCCTCGCTCCGGTGGTGAAGGGACGCAAGGGACATTACCGGGAACTGTTCGAGAAGATCGTGAAGGACGGGTTCCTGCGCGTGCGGGTGGACGGCGAAGTGAAGGAGATCGTGAAAGGGATGAAGGCGGACCGGTACAAGGTGCACGACATCGAGATCGTCATCGACCGCATCCAGATGAAGAAGGACATCCGGTCCCGGGTCGCGGACTCCGTCGAAGTGGCGCTCCAGTTCGGAGAGGGTGTGCTCATCGTGAACGACGGCGAAAAGGACATCCTCTTCAGCAAGGCGTACTCCTGTCCGACCTGCGGACGGAGCTACGAGGAGCCGGCGCCGAACTCCTTCTCCTTCAACACCACCTACGGCGCCTGTCCCTCCTGCGAGGGACTGGGCGAACGGAAACAGTTCGACCTTTCGCTCATCATACCGGACCTGTCCAAGTCCATCCAGGAGGAGGGGATCGCCCCGCTCGGCAAACCGCGCGCCACCTGGTTCTACAGCCAGGTGAGAGCGGTGCTGAAACGGCACAAGCTCGACCTCGCCGTGCCGATCCGTCAGTTCAGCAAGACGGCGCTCGATGAACTGCTGTACGGGACGAAGGGAGAGAAGATCGAAGTGGAGTACACGTACGCCGGCGGCCGGACCACCACGTACAAGCACCGGTACGACGGCGTGATGTCGATGCTGCAGGAGTACTACAACGACACCGCGTCGCTCAAGATCCGCGAATGGGTGGAAGGGTACATGAGCACCAAGGTGTGCGCCGAGTGCGGCGGAGGACGGCTCCGGAAGGAGAACCTCGCCATCCGACTCGTCGACGCCTCCACCGGAGAACGGCATTCCATCGCCGACGTCGTTCGCCGCTCGCTCTCCGACGCGCAGCGGTTCTTCGCCGGCATCGCCTTCGCGGAACGCCAGCAGGAGATCGCCCGCCCCATCCTGAAAGAGATCAATCAGCGGCTCGGGTTCATGGTCGACGTCGGCCTCGGCTACCTCACGCTGGACCGCGCGGCGCGCACCCTCTCCGGAGGCGAGGCGCAGCGCATCCGGCTGGCGACGCAGATCGGCACGCAGCTCGTCGGCGTGCTCTACATCCTGGACGAGCCGAGCATCGGACTGCATCAGCGCGACAACACCAAGCTCATCGCGTCGCTCAAGAAACTGCGCGACCTCGGCAACACCGTGCTGGTGGTGGAGCACGACAAGGAGATGATGGAGAGTTCGGACTTCATCGTGGACCTCGGGCCGGGGGCGGGGGAGCACGGCGGTATGCTCGTGGCCGCCGGTTCGCCGCGCGAGTTCAAGACCGGGCTCGTCAAGAGCGCCGGTGAACGTTCCTCCACCATCGCCTACCTGACCGGGACGAAACGCATTCCGGTCCCCGCGCAGCGACGCAAGGGGAACGGACGGCATCTCGTCCTCACCGGCGCGACGGGGAACAATCTGAAGCAGACGGACCTCCGCATCCCGCTCGGCACCATGACCTGCGTGACGGGGGTGAGCGGCTCGGGGAAATCGACCCTCATCAACGAGACCCTCTATCCCATCCTTTCGCAGAAGTTCTATAAGACGAAGATCCCCGTCTATCCGTACCGCTCCGTCGACGGGGTCCAGCACATCGACAAGGTCATCGACATCGACCAGTCCCCCATCGGCCGCACGCCGCGTTCCAATCCCGCGACGTACACCGGACTCTTCACCTTCATCCGCGACCTGTTCGCCCAGCTCCCCGAATCGAAGATCCGCGGATACCGGCCGGGACGGTTCAGCTTCAACGTGAAGGGGGGACGGTGCGAGGCGTGCGAAGGGGACGGCGTGAAGAAGATCGAGATGAACTTCCTGCCGGACGTCTACGTGATGTGCGACGTCTGCCGCGGACGCCGGTACAACCGGGAGACGCTGGAGGTGCTCTACAAGGGGAAGTCCATCGCCGACGTCCTGGACATGACGGTGGAGGAGGCGCTCAGCTTCTTTTCGGAACTTCCGGCGATGCAGCGGAAGGTGCAGACGCTCTACGATGTGGGGCTCGGATACATCCACCTCGGACAGCAGGCCACGACCCTCTCCGGGGGCGAGGCGCAGCGCGTGAAGCTCTCCACCGAGCTCTCCAAGGTCGGCACCGGGAACACGCTCTACATCCTCGACGAGCCGACCACCGGTCTCCACTTCGACGACGTCCGGATGCTGCTCGATGTGCTGAACAAGCTGGTCGATAAAGGGAACACCGTCGTCATCATCGAACACAACCTCGACGTCATCAAGACGGCGGACTGGCTCGTCGACCTCGGACCGGAAGGAGGGGACGCCGGAGGACGCATCATCGCTGAAGGGACTCCGGAAAGCGTGGCGTCGGTCCGCGAGTCGTACACCGGCCGGTACCTTGTGCCGGAACTGAAGGCCGGGAACGCCCGATGAAGAGCATCAGCTGCCGTCGTTCGGCATTGAACGGCATCGACCGTGCCGACCTCTCCTTCATCATGGGATTGACAGGGCTGGAGGGCCTATCGTTCAATGACGGCCGTCCGGTCCCGGAAACCATTCGTACCGAAGCGGGCCTGCAATGGAACGACCGGGGTCTCCTGGCGTTCTTCCGCGGCCGTTTCATCACGCTGCGGGGTGAAACCATTCTCCCGCCGGGCGTGTTGGAACAGAAAACGAAACACCTGTGGGAGAAGAGCGATGTGTTCGAGCTCTTCGTCGGTCCCGGCGCGGCGGAGAGCCGGATGTATAAGGAGTTTCAGGTCGCGCCGAACGGCGAGTGGATCGACATCGACGTCTTCCTCGCGCTCGGCACATCGAACCACGATTGGTACTCCGGATGCGCCATGCGTTCCTTCGTGGACGAAGGGGAGCGGAGATGGTGCGCGGTCATGGAACTGCCCTGGACCTGTTTCGGGGCACGGCCGGAGACGGAGCGTCCGTGGTACGTCAATTTCTACCGCGCATCGGGTGCGTTCCACGGGGACGAACTGCTCGCGTGGTCACCCGTCGGCACCGGTCCCAAATGCTTCCACCGTCCGGAACATTTCGGCCGGATAGAATTCATCGAATGACGTGAACACCGCACTTCGGCATATCATCATCCTCGTCGCCGTCTTGCCGGCGCTGGCGGCCGGTCAGGACAGCACCGCCGTGCAGGAGAGCACGTTCGGCCAGGATGTGGCGCTCTATACCATGACCGGTATCATCGTTCCGATGGCGCTCGCCGGAACGGTGGTCAGCGTCCTCCCGCCGAGCGTCGGCACGGTGGTGCGGAACGGTACGGCGTACGGTGCGCTGAGCGTGGAGACGGGGTACGGAGACGGGGCGATGCGGGAGACGGGAGAGTTCACGGACTACCGGGTGTCGCTGACGTATACGCACGTCTTCCATTCAAAAGTGCGCGACCTGTACCGGCTGGAGTACAAACGGGATTTCCATTTCGACTTCGCGGACCGGCGGAAGATCTTCCTCGGCGGGTTCCACGTGAGCGGGGGATTGATGACCGACCTGCCGAACCATGGATACACGGTCGGTGCGGGAGCGTGGTTCAAATCCCCCTGGCTTCCGTTCTTCGGATTCTTCCCCTCGCACACGTACGGTATCACGTACCGCTACAACCGGTACTTCGCCGGTACGGCGTTCCACGAACTCTCGCTCGGCGTCACCTCGGCCTTCACGTTCTAGAGACGAACGGATTCCCCTGCACGTAGAACCGCCACCGTTTCTCCGTCGCGACGCGGATGCCGATGCGGCCGGAGCGTCCCACCAACCGGTCCGGCACCGGGACCCCCTCTTCGATGGTCACATGCCCGCGACGGAGGTCCGCGCCGTTCTGTGCGAGCGTGAGACCGAACGCCTGCGCCAGCTTTGCGGGACCGTTCGTGAGCGACTCCACCGGCATTCCCCGATTCCACCCTCGCCGCCGTTTCATCACCGCCACTCCCCGCGACGGTTCCACCGCACGGATGAGCACCGCTTCGCCGATCCCTTCGCGCTGTGTGACGACGTTGATGCAGTGGTGCATCCCGTACGTGAAATAGACGTAGAGCCGCCCCGGAGGTCCGAACATCACGTCGTTCCGGCGGGTCCTGCCGCGGAAGGAATGGCTCGCCGGGTCGTTCCGGAGGTACGCTTCGGTCTCGACGATGATGCCGGACAACGTTCCGGAACGGGTCCGGCACACCAGTGTTTTACCAAGCAAATGTCTGGCCGTCCGGAGCGTGGTCCCGCTGAGCAGGGAGGGGGAGAATGCCGGCATGCGATGCGTCAGGAGAAGAGGCCGGATTGTGAGGAGGATGGTCGCGCCAATCGGAAATGCGTATAGGCGAGAGGGGTCGCCTCCCGTCCGCGGGGGGTCCGCTGGATGAATCCTTCCTGAATGAGGTACGGTTCGTACACCTCTTCGATGGTCCCCGCTTCTTCCCCCACCGCCACCGCGAGCGTGTTGATGCCGACCGGTCCGCCGGAATACTTGTCGATGATGGTGCGCAGGATGCGTTTGTCCATCTCATCGAGTCCGTGTTCGTCCACTTCCAGCGCCTTCAGGGCGTGCCGCGCCACGTCGTGGGTGATCACTCCTTTGTGGCGTGCCAGGCTCGCGTCCGCTTCGGCGAAATCGCGGCACCGTTTCAGCAGCCGGTTGGCGATGCGGGGGGTGCCGCGCGAACGTTTGGCGATCTCCTTCGCCCCTTCGGTGTCCACCTCGATGCCGAGGATGTGGGCGGAGCGGACGATGATGGTGAAGAGCACCTCCGGCGTGTAGTAGTCCAGCCGGTTGGTGATGCCGAACCGCGCGCGCAGCGGCGCCGTGAGCAGGCCGGCGCGGGTCGTGGCGCCGACCAGGGTGAACGGGGGGAGGGAGAGCTGCACCGAACGGGCGCTCGGTCCGCTGTCGATCATGATGTCCAGACGGAAGTCCTCCATCGCCGAGTACAGGTACTCCTCCACCACGGCGTTGATGCGGTGGATCTCGTCGATGAAGAGGACGTCCCCCGCTTTCAGGTTCGTGAGGATGCCGGCCAGGTCCGCGGGCTTGTCGAGCACGGGACCGGAGGTGATCTTGATGTCGCTCCGCATCTCGTTGGCGATGATGAACGAGAGGGTGGTCTTGCCCAGTCCCGGCGGCCCGGTCAGCAGCACATGGTCGAGCGATTCCCCCCGTTTGCGGGCGGCGGCGATGAAGATGCGGAGGTTGTCCACGATCTTCGGCTGGCCGGCGAACTCTTCGAAGCCGGCGGGACGGAGCCGCTGTTCGAACTCCCGTTCTCCTCCCGCGGCGCCGGCGTCGGTCGTGTCGTTCCGTTTCTTCATTCGTCGCGTCCGATGGTCTTCCAGAGGGTTTCGACCAGTTCCGGCAATCCGTCCCTCGTGGCGGCGGAGATGCGGAGCAGGGGATACTTCTTCGGCAGGTCGAGCTTCTTCAGCGAACGCTTCACCGCGTCGTCCGCGATGTCCATCTTCGTCAGGATGATGACGCTCTTCTTCTTCGGCAGTTCGGGATTGAACTCCTTCAGTTCCTTCTGCAGCACCCTGAAGTCCCGCTTGATGTCGTCGCTCGTGCAGTCGATGAGGTACGCCAGCACCCTGGTCCGTTCGATGTGGCGGAGGAACTGGATGCCGAGCCCCTTCCCCTCGTGCGCCCCTTCGATGAGGCCGGGAATGTCCGCCACGACGAAGCTCTTCTCCTCCTGGAAGTACACCATGCCGAGGTTCGGAACGAGCGTCGTGAAGGGATAGTCCGCGATCTTCGGTTTGGCCGCGGAGATGGAGGAGATGAGGGTGGACTTCCCGGCGTTGGGGAAGCCGACCAGTCCCACGTCGGCCAGCAGTTTCAGTTCGAGCTCCAGCCAGTGCTCTTCGCCCGGTTCTCCCGGCGTGCAGACCCGCGGCGCCTGATTGGTGGGGGAGCGGAAGACCCAATTCCCTTTCCCGCCTTTGCCCCCCTTGGCAATGATGAACTCGTCGCCGTCCTGCACCATGTCCGCCACCAGTTCCCCTGTCTCCGCGTCGCGGACGAGCGTGCCGGCGGGCACCTTCACGACGATGGGCTGCGCGGAGCGCCCTTCCTTGTTCGATCCTTCGCCGGGATTCCCCGGCTTGGCGATGAACTTTTTGGTGTAGCGGAAATCGAGCAGCGTGTTGAGCTGCTTGTCGGCGCGGAGGATCACGTCGCCTCCCCGTCCGCCGTTGCCGCCGTCCGGTCCCCCTTTCGGGATGAACTTCTCGCGGCGCCAGTGGATGATGCCGTCGCCCCCTTTGCCGGATTGCACGAAGATCTTTGCAGAATCAATGAACATAGTGTCGGTGCGGAGCGCGGAGAACGCCCTCCGGATTGGTGGTCCGGCTCACGGCCGGTCGTCGCGGTTCGTGAAATGGGACTGCAGCGCGTTGGTGAGCATGATGGCCTCGCGCGTGAACGGATCGATGCTGCGGGAGGAGAAGAAGTGGTCCAGTTCCGCTCCGGCCTCGTCCCATCCCGCCGCGTCCGTGACGGTGCTGATGAGGCCGGCGTAGGCCGATTCCTGTCCGCCGAAGAGAGCGGAGACGATGGCGACACGCTCCCGCTCCGGAAGGAGAAGGGTCGGGAAACGTTTGGAGCCCGCTTCCGCCGCCGGCTGGGACTCCTCTTCCACATACCATCCCTTTTTGACGAAGGACGATGTGAGCGTCGCGGTCAGTTCGTCGAACTGGAGCGACGTGCGTCCCTGGTCCCGCAGTTTGAGCAGATGCTCCGCGACGGAACGGACCCCCTTGTCTTCGAAAAAGTAGGAGAGCGCTTTGGCGGGGATGCCGCCGGCTTCGTTGTTCGCCGAGTTCCGGTGAATGTAATGCACGAAGGAGAAGAACGGTTCCGTCATCCGCGCCAGGTCGGCGGCGGAACTGTCCCGCACGATCTCGCGGTCGATCTTCCGCAGCAGTTCCACCGCTTCGTCCTTCGACAGGGACTCCTTCCCTTTGGATGCGAGATATTTTTCGATGATGGTCCAATAATAGCGGTAGTCGGCACAGTAGCGGAACCGGTATTCCAGGTCCCTGGCGGACATCACGGCCCGTTCCTCGAACAGGAATTGTTCCAGCGTCCAGACAGGCCGGCAGAGGTAGTTGAAGAGGAAATGGGCCGCTTTCTCACCCGCCTCCTGGAACTCGCTCTGTCCGTAATTGTAATGGTACACCAGCAGCATGTCGGTCTGCTCCTGCAGCAGCCGCACATCCTCCTGCGCGTAATTGAATCGCGATTCTTTCGGACCGGTCCGCCGCTCCTGGTACAGCATCCATTCGACCTCCCCCTTGAAGAAACTTTTTACGCTGGTCGGGATGTTTGACTCAAGGATGGACTTCAGGGAGATGGATTGGGCGTTCCCGATCGTCTTCGCTCGCACGATTCGCTGAAGATTCTCCAATTCCAGTTCAAACATCGTCGGTCGGGATTTCGGTGGATGATGGGTGTCCAAGGAATATACGGTAAATATCTCACATTTCTGAAAGGAATAACCGATGCACCTCCTTCTCTACACGCTGCACGTCGGCGGGATGGCGTTGCTGCTCGTCTCCGCGTTCCTGGTGATGAAGGAGCGCAACACGGCATCACCGCCGTTCCGCTGGTCCGTCATCATGATGTCCGCGGCGCATACGCAGATCCTGACCGGATTCATCCTCTTCTTCATGCTGCTGACGGAATTGAATCACATGAAGGTGGGGATCAAAATGTTGCTGGCCATTTCGCTGGCGCTCTTCGCCACATTGCATCACCGCGCGCTCAAGAAGGGGGTGACACCGGCACGATGGTTCATGCCCGTGATCATTGCACTCGGAATCACGATAACGGCTATCGCATTTCTTGTGTAGAAAAATAAACCGGAATATCGACAATCTTCCTTCCACCCCGATTCCATCGGGGTTTTTTATTTGATAGAGTTGAAATCCTCTAAAAACATTAGAAATTATGTCGATTTCACGAAAACAGAAAACCCTATAAAACTTGGCGTATTATTTGTTGTAACGATAAAAGCCTTGATTTTATTATGCAATTTTGTTTTTTCATTTGACATGATGTTGAAAAATCATATATTTACACAGGTTGTTTTAGAGCATCGCTGTAATTCACTATCCATTCACCCTTAAAAGGAGTCCACCATGGGAAAGGCAATGACGAAATCCCAGATCGCTGCCCACTTTGCCAATAAATTCGGGCTGAAGAAGAAAGTGGCGAATGAGTTCTTCGTCGAACTGGCGAATCTCGCGTACAAGGAAGCGGCGAACCAGTTCACATTCCCCGGCATCGGGAAATTGGTGCTTGTGGACCGTAAAGCGCGTATCGGACGCAATCCTGCCACCGGCGAGACCATTCAGATCCCCGCGAAGAAGGTGGTGAAGTTCAAGGTCGCGAAGGCCGCGAAGCAGGAAATTCTCAAGAAATTCATCTGATATCCATTCACCACTCTATCAATAGGAGTCCTTCATGGGAAAATCGATGACGAAATCGCAGATCGCGAGCCACTTCGCCGACAAGTTCGAGCTGAAAAAGAAGGTCGTGGTCCAGATCTTTGAAGAACTGGCCGCTTTATCGTACAAGGAAGCCCCGAACCAGTTCACCATCCCCGGCGTCGGCAAGCTGGTTCTGGTCCAGAGAAAAGCACGCCAGGGCCGCAATCCCGCCACCGGCGAGACCATTCAGATCCCCGCGAAGAAGGTGGTGAAGTTCAAAGTCGCGAAAGCGGCGAAGGATGCCATCCTCGCGAAGAAGTAACACTGCGCATACCCGTGCGAAAAGTCCATCCGAACGGATGGACTTTTTTTTTCATGGAATCCGTCCGGATTTAGTATATTTCAGTCACATCACACCCTCACCATCCATCAAGAACTCAATTTCGGCTCATCATGATACGTTATCTTACCGCCGGCGAATCGCATGGACAGGCGCTCGTCGGCATCGTTGAAGGCATCCCCGCCGGAGTTCCTCTTACGGCCGCCTACATCGATCATCAATTGTGGAGACGTCAGCAGGGGTACGGGAGAGGGGGTCGGATGCGCATCGAATCCGACACGGTGGAGATCCTCTCCGGTGTCCGGTTCGGACGGACGCTCGGTTCGCCGGTCGCATTGATGGTGCGGAACAGGGATTGGCAGAACTGGACGGAAAAGATGGCGGTGGAGGGGAATGGAAAAGGGATCGAAAAGATAACGCTGCCGCGACCCGGCCATGCCGATTATGTCGGAGCGCTGAAGTACGGTTTCGATGACATCCGGAACGTCATCGACAGGGCGAGCGCTCGTGAGACCGCCATGCGGGTGGCATGCGCCAGTGTGGTCCGCCGTCTTCTGGAAGAAATCGGCATTACCATCGGATCCCATGTCACCTCCATCGGGAAAGTGACACTGGCGGACCGCCGTGCGGTGGACACGCTCATCCGGAAGTGCTCTCCAGACATGACGGACATCGCTGATGCCGCGGACGCCTCAGAGGTTCGGATGCTGGAACGGGCCGCGGAAGCGAAGGCCATCAACATCATTAAATCGTGCAAAAAGAAGGGTGATACGCTCGGCGGAACCTTCGAGGTCCTTGTCGGCGGTGTTCCGGCGGGTTTGGGAAGCTACGTGCAGTACGACCGCAAACTCGACGGTCAGCTCGCGGCCGCGGTCATGTCCATCCATGCCGTGAAAGGGGTTGAGATCGGCGATGGTTTCGCGAATTCCGGACGATACGGCTCGGAGGTGCATGACGAGCTGCTGGCGAAACGCGGTGTAGTCACCCGTCCCACGAACCGTGCCGGGGGAATGGAAGGGGGGGTGACGAACGGAGAACTCCTCGTCATCCGCGGCGCGATGAAACCGATCGCCACACTGGCGCATCCGCTCCGTACGGTCGACATCCGGTCGAAAAAGACCGCCCGCTCCCGCTATGAACGGTCCGACGTCTGCGCTGTACCCGCCTGTTCGGTCATCGCCGAGGCGGCCGTCGCGCCGGTCATCGCGAACGCTTTCCTGGAGAAATACGGCGGCGATTCGCTGCGGGAGGTCTCCGCGCGGTTCAAGCGGCGGTGAAAGCGGTTCCGGTAAATTGATATTCACCACCGCCGTTCGTATATTTCATTGGAATTTCATGCAAGGCCGGATGTCTCTCAAAGTATCGCTCGAGGGTATCCGGCAAAGTGGTTTTCCGGTATCATGAAAGGATGCCGAACAGCGGTTCCGGTCCGAACCGGGACCAGGGAGGATGTGCGTCTTCAGTTCGCTCTTCCAATCGAAAAGCATACACGGCCGTTTGAACAGCAAAGTACTGGTGCTGAACCAGAACTATGAACCGCTGAGCGTCTGTAACGTCAAGAAGGCCATCATACTCCTCTTCCTTGGGAAGGCGGAGATGATCGAGACCAGCAACGGCAAGACGCTGCGGTCCGTGACGATGACATTCCCGTTCCCGAGCGTCGTTCGTCTTTCCGTCTTCGTGCGAGTCCCCTACAAAAAGATCATCCTCTCCCGGAAGAACATCCTCCGGCGGGACGGTCACCGCTGCCAGTACTGCGGACGGGGGGACGTTCCGCTGACGGTGGACCATGTGGTGCCGAAGTCGCGCGGAGGTGAGGACACGTGGGAGAACCTGGTGGCCGCCTGCGTGAGATGCAACAATAAGAAGGGGGACCGGATGCCGGATGAAGTGAACATGCCGCTGCACCGTCCGCCGGTCAAACCGAACCACGTCACGTTCATCCGGCATTTCGTCGGCAACATGGACGAGCGGTGGAAACCGTACCTGTTCCAGAACTGATCATACACCGCATCGACGGACACGACCGTGAGCGACACCAAGAAACGAATCCTGAGCGGCATGCGCCCCACCGGAAAGCTCCACATCGGCCATCTGGTCGGTGCGCTGGAGAACTGGGTGGCGCTGCAGGACCGCTATCAGAACTTCCATCTCATCGCGGACTACCATGCGCTGACGACGAACCTGGACACGACGGAGCTCTATCAGAATTCGTTGGACATGGTCATCGACTGGCTCGCGGCCGGCATCGATCCGGCGAAGAGCCCGGTCTTTCGGCAGTCCCAGGTGAAGGAGCACACCGAGCTTCACCTCATCTTCTCCATGCTCGTCACCACCGCGCGGCTGGAACGCAATCCCACGCTGAAGGATCAGGTGCGGGACCTGAACATGGAGACGCTCGTCTACGGCCATCTCGGTTATCCGGTGCTGCAGGCGGCCGACATCCTGCTCTATAAAGGGGAGGTGGTGCCGGTGGGAGAGGACCAGGTGCCGCATATCGAGATCACGCGCGAGATCGCGCGCCGCTTCAACAACCAGTGGGGTGAGGTCTTCCCGGAACCGGAGCCGAAGCTCACGAAGTTCGCACGTCTGGCGGGGCTCGACGGCGGGCAGAAGATGAGCAAGTCGCTCGGCAACACCATCCTCCTCTCCGATACGCCGGAGGAGATCCAGAAGAAGATGCGCACCGCGGTGACCGACACGCAGAAGGTCCGGAAGAACGACCCGGGCCGGCCGGACGTGTGCGTCGTCTTCTCGTACCATCAGAAGTTCAACCCGGCGGAGGTCCCCGAGATCCGCCGCGACTGCGAGTCCGGCGCGCTCGGCTGCGTGGCGTGCAAGCTCAACTGCTCGGCGAAGGTGGCGGCGGTACTGGCGCCGGTGCGGGAACGCCGCGCGGCGCTCGAGGCCGATATGGACCATGTGCTGGACGTGCTCCGGACCGGCGAAGCGGCGGCGCGCGCCGAGGCGGCGCGGACCATGGAGCAGGTGCGCGAGGCGATGAAGGTGGGAGCCGTGAAGACCGAATCCATCAACGTCAGGTAGACCGAATGTACCGCGTCAAGCTCACGGACTTCGAGGGGCCTCTCGACCTGCTGCTGTTCTTCATCAAGCGGGACGAGCTGGACATCTACGACATCCCCATCGCGCGGATCACGAAAGAGTTCCTCGAGTACCTGCAGTACCTGCAGGAGCTGGACCTGGACATCGCCGGCGAGTTCATCGTCACCGCCGCCGAGCTGATGCAGATCAAGGCGCAGATGCTCCTCCCGCGTCCCGAAGGGGAGGGGGAGGAGGAGTTCGACCCGCGCGCCGAGCTCGTCCGGCGGCTGCTGGAGTACAAGCGTTGGAAGGAGATGGCGGAGGAACTGGAGCGGATGCAGCTGCAGCACCGCCGCGTGGCGTACCGCGGGAACTTCGAGCACGACCCGAAGGTCGTCGAACAGGAGGACGCCGACGACCTCATCCGTGACGTGACGCTGTTCGACCTCATCGCGGCGTTCCAGTACGCCGTGAACAAGATGCCGCGCAAGCACGTGCACGAGATCAACAAACTGAACGTCACCCTCGAGGAACAGATCGACCACATCCTGCGCCTGTTCGACGGGAAGGACCAGATCTCCTTCTATGATATCGCCCTGGCGATGACGGAGAAGATCCGCATCGTGGTGACCTTCCTCGCGCTGCTCGAGATGATGAAATCCAAGCTCATCGCCATCAGTCAGTTCGAACCGTACGGAGACATCACCATCGTGAAACTGCCCGTGGAGGCCGCCGCATGAGCGAGGGACAGCAGGAGATCAACGTATCCGAGGTGGAGGTCACCGTCGAGGTGCGGAACATCATCGAAGCGCTCGTGTTCGCCAGCGACGAACCGATGAGCGTGCGGATGATCCGCGGCCTGATGGACGAAGTGAACAAGGACCGGCTGCCGCACGAACAGCTCGCCGTCAACGCGGAGATCATCCGGAAGGCGGTGGGGGAACTGAACAAGGGGTACGCCCGGATGGGGAGCGGGTTCCGCATCTCCGAGATCGCGGGCGGTTTCGTCTACACCACGCTCGAGCACTTCGCGTCGTGGGTCGGCCGTCTGGCGAAGGAACGCGCGCGGCGCCGCCTCTCGCCCACCGCCGTCGAGACCCTCGCCATCATCGCGTACAAGCAGCCCATCACCAAGACCGAGGTGGAGTTCATCCGCGGCGTGAACGTGGACTACATCATCAACGCGCTGCTGGAGAAGGACCTCATCCACATCACCGGGCGGCAGAACTCCCCGGGGCGTCCGCTCCTCTACGGCACCACGCCGAAGTTCCTGGAGCACTTCGGCCTCAACGAGCTGACCGACCTTCCGAAACCGCGCGAGATCGCCGAGCTCATCAGCGAGACGGAGATCGAGGTGGACCGGCGGCTCCTCGCCGAGCAGCAGGAACTGGAGTTCCGCGAGAGTCTCGAGAACAAGCTCGAAGGGCACGAAGGGACCGCCAAGAAACAGAAGGAGAAGGAGCGCACGCCGCGCGCACCGAAGGTGAAGGTGCCGGACGAGGTCACGGCGGAACGGCTGGAGAAGGAGCGGGCCGAGAAGAACACGGAACCGGCGAAGGAATCGGAAGCGGCGGTGCCGGAAGCGCCCCCCGCTGCCGGCGAAACGGCCGCCGTCATCCTCCCGGAACCGGCGGACGAGACCGTCCTTCCCGCGCCCGACGACGGTCCGGCGGAACCGCTGGCGGAACCCGCGCCGGAGTTCGCGGAACCGGCCGTCGTCGAAACGCCGGCGGACGAACCGGAACCCGCCGCGTCGGAGATGCCGGACGCGGACGTAACGGAACAGACAGCGCCGAAGCCGCTCATGGTCTTCGGCGAAGAAGGAGTACGGACATCAGAAAGCCGCCATCACACACAAGAGGACGACCGGCACCCCGCCGACGCCCACGGCCATCCGGAGGAGGGCGCGCACGGATGGAGCAAGTGGAAGAACAAGGTAAAGTCGTTCTTCAAGAAACTGTTCGGATAAACCGGTTCCTTGCCATGGCGGGGGTCTCGTCCCGCCGCGCCGCGGAGGAACTGGTGCGCAGCGGCGAGGTCGAGGTGAACGGGACGGTGGTGACCGACCTGGCCACCAAGGTGACGCCGTACAAGGACACCGTCACCGTCTCGGGCAAGAACGTCTCGGCGGCCCAGAAGTTCATCTACGTGCTGCTGCACAAACCGAAGGACGTCATCACCACCGTCAGTGACGAGAAGGACCGCCGGACGGTGATGGACCTCGTCTCCGTACGCGAACGCATCTATCCGGTGGGACGGCTCGACCGCAACACCTCCGGCGTGCTGCTGCTGACCAACGACGGCCCGCTGGCGGCCCGTCTCATGCATCCCTCGAACGAAGTGGTGAAGTCGTACCACGTGTCGCTCGACAAGACGCTCGACAATGCGCATGCGGAGAAGCTCGCGAACGGTGTCCACCTCGAGGACGGGAAGACCGCTCCGTGCCAGCTGGACATCGTCCCCGGCACGAAGAGCCGCGAAGTGGTGATCCATATCCACGAAGGGAAGAACCGGCAGGTGCGCCGAATGTTCGAATCGCTCGGGTACGAAGTGGAGAAGCTCCACCGGACCGTGTACGCCGGGCTCACCCTGAGCGGACTGGGGCGCGGCCGCTGGCGTTTCCTCACGGACCGCGAACTCCGTTCACTGCGGCGGGCGGCCGGTATCACCGCCGAGTGAACACACTCTGAACCGACAACACCATGGACCACACACGTTCCTCCGGCATCCTGCTCCACCCCACATCCCTTCCCGGCCCGTACGGCTCCGGCGATCTCGGACCGTCCGCCTACCACTTCGTCGACTGGCTGGTCGTCGCCGGCCAGTCGCTCTGGCAGACGCTGCCGTTGGGACCGGTGGGAATGGGCGACTCCCCCTACATGTGTCTCTCCGCCTTCGCCGGCGAACCGCTGCTCATCGACCTCGAAGAGCTCGTCCGCCGCGGCTGGCTGTTGCGTGAAGAATTGGACCGGCATCCGCGCTTCGATGAACGCGCGGTGCGCTTCGGCGACGTCCGCTCGTTCCGCATGGAGAAACTCCGTTCCGCCGCCGATGCGTTCTTCGGCCGGGGGAGCGCGGATGAGAGGAGCGAGTTCGACCGCTTCTGCCGGGCGCAGCGTTCCTGGCTCGACGACTATGCGCTCTTCATGGCGCTCATCGGCCGCTCCAACGGCGCGGAGTGGTGCACATGGGACCCCGACCTGGTGAAGCGGAAACCCGCTGCGCTGAAGAAGGCGCGGACGGAGCTGCAGGACGACGTGCGCTTCTGGGAGTTCACCCAATGGTGCTTCTTCCGGCAGTGGCATGCGCTCAAGAAGTACGCGAACGAACGCGGCGTACGCATCGTCGGCGACATCCCCATCTTCATCGCCTACCAGAGCTCGGACGCCTGGGCCAACCAGCATCTCTTCCACCTCGACAAGGACCTCCGGCCGAAGTTCGTCGCCGGCGTACCGCCGGACTACTTCAGCGTCACCGGACAGCGCTGGGGGAATCCTCTCTATGACTGGAAGGCGATGCACGAAGAACAGTACGCCTGGTGGATCGACCGCATCCGCACCACGCTCGAACTCGTCGACGTCGTCCGTGTCGACCACTTCCGCGGTTTCGCGGGATACTGGGAGATACCGGCGGAGGAGAAGACCGCGGTGAAGGGACGCTGGGTGAAAGGACCCGGAGCGAAACTGTTCGACGTCATCCAGAAGAAGCTCGGCACGCTCCCCATCATCGCCGAGGACCTCGGCGACATCACGCCGGACGTCATCGAACTCCGCGACCGGTACGATTTCCCCGGCATGCGCATCCTCCAGTTCGCGTTCGCCGGCGACGTGAAGAACGGATTCCTTCCGCACAACTACGTCGCGAACACCGTCGTCTACTCGGGCACGCACGACAACGACACCACCGCCGGATGGTTCGCCGCCGCCACGGAACGGGAGCGGGTCTTCGTGCAGCGCTACCTTCACACCGACGGACGGGAGATCCACTGGGACTTCATCCGCGCCGCCTCCGCCTCCGTCGCGGTGATGGCGGTGTTCCCGTTCCAGGACGTGCTCGGCCTGGGGACCGAGGCCCGCATGAACATGCCGGGCCAGGCGCTCGGCAACTGGGCGTGGCGCTTCTCGTGGGACCAGGTGAATCCGACGCATGCACAGCGTCTGTACGACATCACGGCGATGACCAACCGCACCGCGGCGGACCGTCTGCAGCTCCCGTCCTATCCCGCCGGCAAAGCGCAGCCGTAACGACCAACTTCGGGACCGACCATGACACGACTCATCCTCATTTCGCTCGCGCTCTTCGCCGCCGGCTGCACAACGCAGCAGGCGCTGCATGATGCGGACTCGCCGCTGGGCCGTCTCCGGCAGACGCTCGACGAGAAGTTCGACGATCCGCAGTTCGACAACGCGCACTGGGGGGTCCTCATCCGTTCCCTCAAGACCGGCGAGACGGTCTACGCGCGGAACGAACGGAAGATGTTCATGCCGGCATCGAACCTCAAGCTCTTCACCTCGTCCGTCGCGATGATGACGCTCTCGCCGGACTACCGGTACACGACGCGTCTCGCCGCGAACGGTCCGGTGAAGGACGGCGTGCTGGCGGGCGACCTCGTCGTGATCGGCAGCGGCGATCCGACCATCTCCGGCCGGTACAACGACGGCCGGGTGACCGAGACGTTCGAGCAGTGGGCGGACAGTCTTCTTGCGAAGGGGATCCGCCGCATCGACGGTGCCGTCGTCGGGGACGACAACGCGTTCGAGGACGAACCGTACGGCACCGGCTGGTCGGCGGACTACGAGACCGACTACTACGCGGCGCAGATGTCCGCGCTGACCTTCAACGACAACTGTGTCGATGTGCGACTCGTGCCGTCAGCGGTCACGGGCGACCTCTGTTCGCTCTCGGTCGTGCCGGACACGAAGTACGTCACGTTCATCAATCAGACCGTCACCGCGCCGCCGGCGGATTCCGTGAGCGACGTCTGGTTCCACCGGGTGCGCGGCACGAACACCGTGTACGTGCGCGGACGCATGTCGCCGGGGAAACCGGCGTGGCTCGAATCGGTGGCCATCGACAATCCGACGCTCTACGCCGCGACCGTGCTCCGCGAAGTGCTCCTGTCCAAAGGCATCACCGTCGCCGGACCCGCGCAGGACATCGACGACCGGAAGGATTCTCTGAGGAGCGCCGGCCTGCCCGTCCTGGCCTCGTTCACCTCGGTGCCGTATTCCGTCATCGTCCGCACCATCAACAAGCCGAGCCACAATCTGTACACGGAACAGGTACTGCGGACCATCGGGAAGGAGCGCTCCGGTAGCGGCGTCGGCTCCGTGCGCGCCGGTCAATCGGCGGCCCTGCCGGTCCTCGCCTCCTGGGGGGTCGACACCGTCCGCTTGCGCTATGCGGACGGTTCCGGACTCTCGCGCCTCAATCTGGTGACGCCGAAGGACATCGTCGCCATCCTGGAAGGGATGCACGCCGGACCGCACTTTCTGCCGTTCTATGAATCGCTCCCCATCGCGGGGGTGGACGGCAGCATCCGGAACCGGATGAAGGGAACGAAAGCGGAAGGGAACGTGCACGCCAAGACCGGGTTCATCGGCTACGTCCGCGCCCTTTCCGGGTACGTCACCTCCGCCGACGGAGAGATGTACGCGTTCTCGATGATCGCCAATCACTACACGGTCCCCACACGGGTGGCGGAGAAGGTGCAGAACGACGTCTGCGTCCTCCTGGCCGGATTCTCCCGGTGATCCGTTCAATGACCGGACCGTTCAATCGTCTATAGGAAGCTGCGCCACGCATGGAAGACCAGAACAAAGAGTATCACGAAGAACTCAACGAACTGATGAAGCGACGCCGCGAGGAGCTAGACCATCTGCGCGCGGCCGGCGTGGAACCGTATCCGCACGAGTTCGAACGCAACGCCTCCGCGGCCGAGGTGCTGTCGAAGTACACCGACGGGATGGCGCCGTGGATCGTCTCCGTCGCCGGCCGCATCGTGTCGCTCCGCCGCATGGGGAAGGCCTCCTTCGCCCACGTGCTGGACATGACCGGGCGCCTGCAGGTGTACCTGAAGAAGGACGACCTCGGCGAAGCGTACGACCATTTCCGGCTGCTCGACATCGGCGACATCATCGGCGTCGAAGGGACCGTCTTCCGGACGCGCACCGGCGAGGTGTCGGTGCACGCGCAGCGGTACGTGCTCCTCTCCAAGTCGCTCCGGCCGCTCCCCGTGGTGAAGGAGAAGACGGACGAGCAGGGGAACACGGTGGTGTTCGATCCGTTCTCGGACAAGGAACTGCGGTACCGGCAGCGGTACGTGGACCTGGTGGTGAATCCTGCCGTGCGCGAAACGTTCATCAAGCGGTCGGTCATCCTTCGGCAGATGCGCCGGTTCCTCGACGACAAGAACTTCCTGGAGGTCGAGACGCCGGCCCTGCAGCCCATCTACGGAGGCGCCAGTGCGCGTCCGTTCATGACGCATCACAACGCGCTGGACATGCCGCTCTACCTCCGCATCGCGGACGAACTGTACCTGAAGCGGCTCATCGTCGGCGGGTTCGACGGCGTGTACGAGATCGCGAAGGACTTCCGGAACGAGGGGATGGACCGGACGCACAATCCCGAGTTCACCATGATGGAGCTCTACGTCGCCTACCGGGAGTACCGGTGGATGATGGAGCTCGTCGAACAGATGGTGCATTCCATCGCGGTCGCGCTCAACGGCGGTCCCACGGTCTCCATCGGCGGGAACACCATCGACTTCACCCCGCCCTGGAAACGGATGACGATGTTCGGCGCCATCGAACAGCATACCGGCCGGGCGCTTCGGGGGAAGAGCGAAGCCGAGCTCCGCGCCGTCGCCAAAGAACTGCATATCGACCTCGACCCGAAGATCGGTGCGGGGAAGATCATCGACGAGATCTTCAGTGCGACGGTGCAGCCGCGCCTGGTGCAGCCGACGTTCATCATGGACTATCCCGTCGAACTCTCTCCGCTCGCCAAGGCCCACCGGTCCGAACCGGGGCTGGTGGAGCGCTTCGAGGGCTTCGTCAACGGCCAGGAGATCTGCAACGCCTTCTCCGAACTGAACGACCCGCTCGACCAGCGCGCCCGCTTCGAGGAGCAGGTGCGTCTGCGGGAACGGGGGGACGACGAAGCGCAGACCATGGACGACGATTTCCTGCGGGCGCTCGAGTACGGCATGCCGCCCACGGCGGGGCTCGGCATCGGCGTCGACCGGCTGGTGATGCTGCTGACGGGACAGGACCATATCCGCGACGTCATCCTTTTCCCGCAGATGCGTCCGGAGAAGTGAACGTTCCCTTTACAATCGGCAAGGATGTGACGCTCGGTACTTGCCCTTCGACCGGAATTGGCGATATTTGAAGGACCGCGCCGGCGGTCGTCCCATTCACCAGCACAAACGAATCACCATGAGAGACGATGTGAGGAGCATCCTTATGAAGAAACGGTTTTCCCTTCCGCTGATGGCGGTGGTGTTCCTGGCGGCGTTCGTCGGCGGCACGCAGGTGAACCATCTCATCTCCGGCGACAACATCTACGACCAGCTCCGCAAGTTCAGCGACGTGCTCGGTTACGCCGAAAAGTTCTACGTCGAGGACGTGGACACGAAGAAACTGACCGAGGACGCCATCAACGGCATGCTGCAGGACCTCGATCCCCATTCCGTCTACATCAAACCGTCGCAGATGCAGAGGGTGACGGAGGACTTTCAGGGGAAGTTCGAAGGCATCGGCGTCGAGTTCTCCATCGTCAACGACACCATCACCGTGGTGCAGCCCATCGGCGGCGGACCGAGCGCGTCGCTCGGCATCATGGCCAACGACAAGATCGTGAGGATCGACGGGAAGAGCTCCGTGGGGTTCAACAACGAACAGGTGATGAAGGGGCTCAAGGGCCCCAAAGGGACGAAGGTCGCGGTCTCCATTTTCCGCGCCGGACATGACGAACTGCTCGAGTACGAGATCATCCGCGACGTCATCCCGCTCTACAGCGTGGACGTGTCGCTGATGCTCGACGACAAGGTGGGGTACATCAACGTGACGAGGTTCGCCGAGACCACCGCCAAGGAGATGACGGCGGCGCTCGAAAAATTGAAAGGTCAGGGGATGAAGCGTCTCATCCTCGATCTCCGGAGCAACCCCGGCGGCTTTCTGGACCAGGCCGTGAAGATGTCCGATCTCTTCCTGGACGGCAACACCGAAGGGGGGAAGCGGAAGGTCGTCTACACGAAGGGGCGCCGGCCCGAGTTCAACGAGGACCATTTCGCCTCCACCAACAGCGAGTTCGAGAAGCTGCCGCTCATCGTTCTCATCTCCAACAGTTCCGCCTCCGCCTCCGAGATCGTCTCCGGTGCGGTGCAGGACTGGGACCGCGGACTCATCGTCGGTGAGACGAGCTTCGGGAAAGGCCTGGTGCAGCGGCAGTTCCCGCTGTCGGACGGTTCGGCCCTCCGGCTCACCATCGCGCGGTACTACACCCCCAGCGGACGGCTCATCCAGCGCGCGTACGACGGCGGCAAGGAGAAGTACCAGATGGAGGCCTTCCAGCGCGACGAGGAGGAGGGGGAGAACATCGAGCATAAGGAGAGCAGCGCCGATACATCGCGGCCGAAGTTCAAGACCTCCAAGGGACGCGTCATCCTCGGCGGCGGCGGCATCACGCCCGACTTCATCGTGAAGCCGGGCAATCTCACGAAGTATTCCGTCGCTCTGAGCCGGAAGAACATGTTCTTCGAGTTCGCCGCACGGTACCTCAACGCGAACCAGGAGCGGCTGAAGGCCGCGTACGGTTCGCTCGCGGAGTTCGACCGCTCCTTCACGGTCACCGACGCGATGCTCGCCGAGTTCACGTCGTTCGCGGACGGCAAGGGGGTCGCCGCCGTCGCGGAGGACATGACCAAGGACAAGGATTTCATCCAGACGCGGCTGAAGGCGTACATCGCCCGCAACTTCTGGGGGAACGAAGGCTGGTACCTGTCGCTGCTCGGCATCGATGCGCAATTGAAACGCGCGGTGTCGCTCTTCCCCGAAGCGGAGAAGATCGCCCGCCTGAACTGAACGGATATGCACATCACCTCCCCACTCCTTCGGCGCACCGCCGTTGCGGCGCTGCTGGCCGTCACCGCCATCCTGCTGTCGCCGGTACCGGCCGTGCGTCCGGCCGAAGCGGCCGAAGCGCTGCAGACGGTCTTCGCCCTGCCCGCGGGCGATGCGATGTTCGCCGTCGGCGAGGAACTGGTCTATAACGTCAGCTATTCCATCTTCGACATCGGCAGCATCAAACTGCAGGTGCTCGATACCGGCAGCATCGGCGGGGTCCGCGTCTACAAGATGAAGACCTTCGCCGACTCGTTCAGCGGGCTGCCGTTCGTGGACCTCCACCTGGTCTTCTACTCCGAGATGAACGATGAGGCCTCGTCGCTCTTCTTCATCACGCACAACACCGCGAAGACCGACGTGAAGCCCTTCACCCGCTACCGGTTCGATTACCGGAAGATGTCCGTGCGCTACGACATCGGGACGGACCCCGGCGGGAAGGTCTCGGCCTCCGGCGATGTGGCCGTGGCCGCGCCGCAGCTCGACGGTCTGTCCCTCTTCTACTACGCGCGGAAGAACTTCCGCCAGAAGGCGAAGGTGACCGTGCCGGTGTTCGCCAACGAGAAGTCGCACACCACCTTCTTCAACTTCATGGACCAGGTGGGTTCCACCGAGATCGACGCCGTGACGTACCCGGTGGAGACGGTGGAGTTCGACGGGACGCTCGATTTCATCGGCGTGTTCGGACTCACCGGATACTTCCGCGGATTCTTCAGCAACGACGCCGCCGGCATCCCCATCGTCGCCAAGATGAAGGTCATCCTCGGCTCGGTGCACATCGAACTGACGAAGTGGTCGCGTCCGGGATGGACGCCGCCGAGGTACAAGGACTGATGCCGCTCCTTCCGTTCAAAGGGAAGCTGCCCGAACTTCATCCCTCCGTGTTCGTGGCCGAGGGGGCGATGATCGTCGGCGACGTGACCATCGGGAAGGATTCGAGCGTGTGGTTCAACGCCGTGGTCCGCGGGGACGTCCATTACATCCGCATCGGCGAACGGACCAACGTGCAGGACAACGCCGTCATCCACGTCACCAACCGCCGCTTCCCGACGGTCATCGGTTCGGATGTGACCATCGGTCACAGTGCGGTCGTGCACGCTTGCACTATTAACGATTATTGCTTAATTGGTATGGGCGCCGTCGTGCTGGACGATGCAAAGGTCGGGCCGTACGCCCTCGTGGCGGCCGGAGCGGTGGTACCGATGGGGATGACGGTCCCCGAGGGGGTCCTCGTCGCAGGGGTGCCAGCACGCGTCGTGCGGCCGCTGACGGACGACGAGCGCGAGTATCTGCGGCGCTCCGCACAGAACTACGTCGGATACGTGGCCGAGTATCGGTAATCCATGGAAAGGTCGACGACGATGAAACTGAAGTTTTGGGGGGTACGGGGTTCCATTCCCACGCCGGGGAAGAGCACCGTCAAGTACGGCGGGAACACGCCGTCGCTGGAACTTCGCCTCGACAACGACGAGCTCATCATCCTCGACGCGGGCACCGGCATCCGCAATCTCGGCGACCATCTCATCGCCAAAGGGGAATCGCTCAACACCTCCATCCTCATCACGCATCCCCACTGGGACCACATCCAGGGTTTCCCCTTCTTCAAACCGGCGTTCATCTCGGGGAACGAGATCACCGTCATCGGCACGGACCGCGAGGAGATCGACCTGCAGCACATCATCGCGGACCAGATGAAGCGCATCTACTTCCCGGTGCAGCTGAACGAACTGAAGGCCAAGCTCCAGTTCCGGAGCATCGGCGAGGAGGAGTTCACCGTGCACGGCGCCACCGTACGCACCATCTACGTGAACCATCCCGGCTTCACGGTCGGCTACCGCATCGAACACAAGGGGAAGTCGCTCGTCTACATCTCGGACAACGAACCGTTCGATCACGAATCCGCCTCCTCCCCCTCCAATTTCGAACCGTCCGTCATCAAGCGCTTCGCGGCGGTGAAGGGGGACGCCAATACCCGCATCGCCGAGTTCGCGAAGGGGGCCGATGTCTTCATCCACGACGCGACCTATACTCCGGAGGAGTACGTGGAGAAGGTGGGCTGGGGGCATTCCCACTACCTGTTCACCCTTTCCCTCGCCCACCGGGCCGGCGTGAAGCACTGCGTCCTCTTCCATCACGAACCCAACCGGACGGACGAGCAGATCGACCGCATCCTGGAGAAGTGCCGGAAGGAACTTCGGACACGGAACTACTCCTTCGAATGCACCGCCGCGTACGAGGGGCTGGAGATTTCCTGGTGATGAAGAGTTCGCTTGACTTCAAGGGCAACCTCTCTCTATATTAAGGAAGAAAAAGTGCACAATAGATGCTCATTTGACCGGAAAACAGCACATAGGACGTGAGACTTCAAACCCCGAGCAGGACTAGCGGGGTTTTTCTGTTTGGATGATGGAGACCAGCAATCGTATGAACTCGACCTTCACGGCAAAGGATATCCGCTCGATCGGCAGTGTGCTGGGAGTGCAGGGCAAGTGGAAGGGGAACAACTACCGCTTCGAGTTTGCGAACACGGGCGACCGCCGGCAGATGGCGCTGGAGATCTATCCCGACATCCTCATCGGGAAGAAGAAGGGCCATCTGGTGTCGGCCTACACCCACAACACCCATTTCCAGCTTCACTTCTGTGACGGGTACGTGGTGAGCACCGATGTCGGCGAAGTGACCTTCGTTTCCCGTTCCAAAGGGAAGGTCTCCGCCATCGTCACCGAACGGGAGGGTGGCTGCACGTTCTACGCGAACGTCGATGAGCGCATCCTGTCCGGCGATTTCCGTATGCTGGCCGTGGACGTGATGCTCGCCGGTATCGCCCTCTCGCTCACCGGGGCGGCCGCTCCGGCGCCGAAGAAGAAGAAGAAAAGCCCGCGGAAACGATGATCACCGCCGCCGTCATCCGCGAGCGCCCCGGCATGCGGATGCCCGAACGGGAGGTACGCCGCATCGCCGCGCTGGTATGCCGGCGCGAGCGGGTCCGCACCGCCTCGTTCTCCATCGTCCTCACCGGGGACCGCACCATCGCCCGGCTGCACCGGAAGCACTTCGGCGACCCTACGGTCACCGACGTCATCACCTTCCCGCTGGACGCCGGACGGAACGAAGCGGAGATCTACATCGATGTGGACCAGGCCCGCCGTCAGGCGGCGCGCTACGGCGTGACGCTGCGCGGCGAGCTGACGCGCCTCATCGTGCACGGCATGCTGCACACGCTGGGGTACGACGACCGGACGCCGGCGAAACGGACAGCGATGTTCGCGGTGCAGGAGCGGTACGTCCGCGACCTGGCACCGGCACCACGAAAGGGATGACGGGACGACATGCACGAAAAGATCGTTGAGATCCTCATATACCTCATCGGCGAGCTTCGGAAGAACACGCCGCTGAACGACATCGACCTTTCCGTCCTGTCGCAGCGCGGCTTTTCGACCACCGAGATCAGCACCGCCTTCAACTGGCTCTTCGAGAAGATCTCCCACGGCGACGCCATCGTCACCGAGACCGGAACGGCCTCCCCGTCGTCGCACCGGGTGCTCCACGAAGCGGAGCGGATGGTCATCTCAGCGGAGGCGCACGGATACCTCATCCAGCTCCGCGAACTCGGGCTCATCAGCGACATGGACATCGAGGTCATCATCGACCGCGTGATGATGGGAGGCTTCATGGCCGTGGACCTCGACGAGGTGCGCGCCCAGGTCGCCTCGCTCCTCGCCGAGAACCACGATGCGCCCGGCGGAGGGCACCGCACCATGCTCAACGGAAACGACACCATCAACTAGACCAGGAACACGCAGGACCGAATGGGAAAATCGCTCATCATCGTCGAGTCACCGTCGAAGGCCAAGACCATCAACAAGTACCTCGGAAAGGAGTACGTCGTCGAAGCGTCCGTGGGCCACATCAAGAACCTCCCGAAGAGCAAGCTGGGGGTGGATGTGGAGAACCGCTACGCGGCGACCTTCGAGACCATCGCCGGCAAGGAGGAGGTGGTGGCCAAACTTCGCTCCATCGCGTCCAACGCCAAGACCGTCTTCGTCGCCACCGACCCCGACCGTGAAGGGGAGGCCATCGCGTACGACATCGCGGAGGAGCTCGAGCAGGAGAACCCGAACATCTTCCGGGTCCTCTTCCACGAGATCACTCCCACCGGCATCCAGGAAGGGATGAGCCAGCCTCGCAAGATCGACCGCAACCTGGTCGAATCGCAGCGCGCCCGGCGCGCCATGGACCGGCTCGTGGGGTACAAGGTGAGCCCGTTCCTCTGGAAGACCGTCTACTACGGCCTCTCCGCCGGCCGCGTGCAGTCTGTGGCGCTCCGTCTCATCTGCGAGCGCGAGGAGGAGATCAAGGCGTTCACGCCTGAGGAGTACTGGTCCATCACCGGCGAGTTCAAGACGGCCGCGTCCGAGCCCTTCTTCGCGAAGCTGGCGAAGATCTCCGGGAAGGAACCGAAGGTCGGCAACGAAGAACGCTCCGCGGAGGTCGTCGCCGACATCCGGCGGCAGTCGTACGCCATCGCGGACCTGCAGAAGAAGACGGTGAAGCGGAATCCGAACCCGCCGTTCATCACGAGCACGCTGCAGCAGGAGGCCGCGAGCCGCCTGCGGCTCTCCGCAAAACGGACGATGATGCTGGCGCAGCGGCTGTACGAGGGAGTGGACCTCGGCGACGACGGCACCGTCGGTCTCATCACGTACATGAGGACCGACTCCACGCGGCTGAGCGAGGAGGCCACCGCCGCCGCCCGCGAACACATCTATTCGAACTACGGTGCGGAGTACCTTCCCAAGGAGCCGCGCGTCTATAAGAAAGGGAAGGCGTCGCAGGACGCGCACGAAGCCATCCGTCCGACCTCCATCAAGTTCAGCCCCAAGTACGTCAAGAAGCATCTCGAGAAGGAGATGTACGCGCTCTACACCCTCATCTGGAACCGGTTCATCGCGTCGCAGATGGCGAGCGCGACGTTCGAGCAGGTGTCGGTGGACATCGCCGGCGGTCCGTACCTCTTCCGTGCCACCGGGTCCGTGCCGGTCTTCCGCGGATTCCTGCAGGTGTACGACGACATCCTGGAGGAGCAGGGCATCGAGGACGACGATCCGACCTCGAAGATCCCCGCGAACCTGAACGCGGGCGACCGGACCGACCTGACGAACGTCCTTCCCCGCCAGCACTTCACGAAGCCCCCCGCGCGGTTCACCGAAGCGAGCCTCGTGAAGAAGCTCGAGGAGCTCGGCATCGGCCGTCCCAGCACCTACGCGCAGATCGTCTCGACCATCCTGGACCGCAAGTACGTCGACCAGCAGGACCGCAAGCTCGTGGCGACGGCGCTCGGCATGACGGTGACGGGCATCCTCAAGCAGTCCTTCCCCGACGTGGTGAACTTCCGTTTCACCGCGCAGATGGAGGACGAGCTCGAGACCATCGCCAGCGGCGAGAACACGTACGTGCAGGTGCTGGACGATTTCTACCGTCCCTTCAGCCATTCCCTGGAGCACCTGAACGAGCAGGCGGGGAAGATCAAGAAATCGCTGCAGCAGGACGCGGGCGAAGCGTGCGACCTGTGCGGCAAACCGATGATCATCAAGTGGGGACGCTACGGCCAGTTCAAGGCGTGCTCCGGCTATCCGACGTGCAAGAACCGCAAACCGCTGCACGACGAGTCCGCGAAGTACTCGCACATGGCCGGCATCGTCTGCAAGGTGTGCGGCGGCGAGATGAAGGTGAAGGGGGGACCGTTCGGCGCCTTCCTCGGCTGCTCCAACTATCCGAAGTGCACCAACACGCAGCCCATCACCACCGGCGTGAAGTGCCCGAAGTGCAAGGACGGCGACATCATCGAGAGCAAGACGCGGCGCAAGCGGGTCTTCTACCGCTGCTCCAACGCCTCCGGCGACAATAAGACCTGCGACTTCATCTCCTGGGAGATGCCGGTGATGCAGGAATGCAAGAACTGCCGGAACAACTATCTCCTCAAGAAATCCTCCAAACGGAAGGGGGACTTCCTCCTCTGTCCGAACTGCAAGGAGGAATACTATCTGGACGAGCAGGAAGCCCGCGCGCTCGCCCTCTAGGTGGGAGTGATGGAAGAACTGGTCCGTGCATATCTCTCGTACCTCGAACGCGAGAGGAACTATTCTCCGCACACCGTCACGTCGTACCGGAACGACCTGGACCAGTACGCCGGCTTCCTCCGCAACGAGTTCCCCGCACTGCTGACGGACCACGCGGCCGTCACCTCCACCGCCGTCCGCGGATTCATGGGCGTACTGCTTGAGAACGGCGTCTCGCGCAAGAGCGTCGTCCGCAAGCTCTCCACGCTCCGGTCCTTCTATAAGTATCTCGCCCGCCGCGGCGCCGTCCCGGCCAATCCGGCCGCCTCTGTCGTCACGCCGAAGGTGGAGAAGAGCCTTCCGAACTTCGTGGACCCGCGCTCGATGGAACGCATCCTCACGCTGCCGGACACCGGCACATTCTCCGGCAGCCGCGATGCCGCCATGCTGGAACTCTTCTACGGCAGCGGACTCCGGCTCTCCGAACTCCTCACGCTCACCCCCGCCTCGTTCGACGCCGGCGGCGGAACGGTGAAAGTGACCGGCAAGGGGAACAAGCAGCGCATCGTTCCGGTCACGCGCCGCTGCGTGCAGGCGATGGAACGGTATTTACGGCACCGCAGTGCCATCGCCGCCGAAACTGGTTCGGACTCGCCGCGCATCTTCCTCACCGAAAAGGGAACGGCGATGTATCCGCAGCGGGTCTACGCCATCGTCCGCCGGTACCTGCGCGAAGGTTCCGACGTGCGGCAGCAGAGTCCCCACGTGCTGCGGCATTCGTTCGCCACACACCTGCTCGACAACGGAGCGGACATCCTGGCGGTGAAGGAACTGCTCGGCCACGAAAGCCTCTCCACCACCCAGGTGTACACCCATGTCACGGTGGACCGTCTGAAGAAGGTCTACCGGAACGCACACCCAAAAGCCACACGATGAAAGGAGACCGCCATGGACATCAACATCACGGCACGTCATTTCAAGGCTCATGAGACGCTGCGGGGGTATGCGGAGGACGCCGTCGCGAAGCTGGAGAAGTACCACCGCGGCATCGCGAACGCGGACCTGGTGCTCAGCTACGAGAAGGCGGTGAACAGCGTGAAGATCGCCGAGATCCACGTCACCGTCGGCGGCACGGTGCTCACCTCCGTGGCGAAGACCGACGCGTTCGAGAAGTCCATCGACACGGTGGTGGAGAAGGTGACGACCCGTCTCACGAAGTTCAAGGCGAAACAGCGCGAAAAGAAGAAGGCGGTCATCCGCCGCACCCGGTCCAAAGTCTGACAGGAGAATCCATGGCCATCACCATCGGCAAGGAGCACCATAAGCAGAACATCACGGTCGAGTACCTGTACGAGACCAACAAGAAACGGGTGCGCCTGGAGGTGCTCAGCGCGGCCGGGATGGAGAACAAGATCCAGGACAAGAACCTCCATCGTCCCGGCCTCGCCATCGCGGGATACACGGACCTGTTCACCTACAACCGTGTCCAGGTGTTCGGCAACACCGAGATCCGGTACCTGCAGAGCCTGCCGCTGGAGAAACGGGTGGAATCCTTCAACACCCTCTTCCGTTTCGCGCTGCCGTGCATCGTCATCACCAACGGCAACACCATCGATCCCGAGCTCCTCGAGATCGCCGCTCGGCACACGGTGCCGGTGTTCCGTTCCCCGCTGGAGACGACCAAGGCGGCCTACTTCCTCAGCGATTTCCTGGACGACCAGTTCTCGCCGCAGACCACCATCCACGGCTCCTTCGTGGACGTGTACGGCCTCGGTCTGTTGTTCGTCGGGCGGTCGGGCATCGGGAAGAGCGAGGTCGCGCTGGACCTGGTCGAACGGGGCCACCGGCTCGTGTCGGACGACATCGTCACCGTCACACGGAAGGGGGAGGGGATCCTCATCGGCACCGGCACCGACCTCGTCAAGCACTTCATGGAGATCCGCGGACTGGGCCTCATCGATGTCCAGAGCATCTTCGGCATCCGTTCCATCCGGTTCCAGAAGCGCATCGAAGTGGTGGTGGAACTGCTCGAATGGCAGCCGACGGGGGATTTCACCCGGACCGGGCTGGACAACGACACCATCAACATCCTGGACGTCGAGATCCCCCACATCAAGCTCCCCATCTTTCCCGGAAAGAACGTCACCGTCATCGCGGAGGTCATCGCCCTCAATTACCTGCTCAAACATTACGGGTATGACGCCGCCGAAGAGTTCTCCCGGAAGCTCGAAAAGGTGATCGCGCACAAGACCAAGGGGAAGGCGAAGCGGAATATCGACTATTTTGAGCATGATTTTGAATGAACCGGATATGTCTGAGAACGGATTCTTGACATCACATTAGTTTTTTCATATTTTCACGATACATTTGTCAATTCTGCGAGGTCGTGTTGTTCAAACGCCGGAAACTGTTCTTTTACTCGGATGAGACCGTCTCGTACGTCGAGGCGAGAGGATACCGGACCAAGTTCGCGGCCGTGGCCGTGACGGCCACGATCCTCTTCCTGGTCGTCGGAGGCGCGGTCAATAATTTCCACGGCGATGTGCTCGGTATCGGCCTGAAGACGGCGTCGGAACTGAGCGCCGAGAACGCCCTCCTCAAGGAACGCCTCCAGGCGATGAACTCCCGGCTGGGGGAGATGACCACCCTGCTGAAGGACTTCGCGGAAAGCGACAATCAGTTGCGGACGGCGGTGAACCTTCCCAAGATCGACATCGAAACGAGGTCGATGGGGACCGGCGGCAACGCCGTCAATTCCTTCGAAGGCCTCGTCTCCAAGGACGCCGCGCAGATGTTGTCGTCCTCAACCATGCTGCTCGACCGCATCGAACGCGAGGTCTCGCTGCAGCAGGAGAGCTATCACCAGATCTTCCGGAAACAGGAGGAGAACCGGCAGCTCTTCGCGAGCCTGCCCGCCGTGAAGCCGATGAAGGGGAGCTACACCTACCACAGCTTCGGCATGCGACGGGACCCGTTCCTCGGCACTCTCCGGATGCATGAGGGGGTCGATATCCATAACGACATCGGCACTCCGGTGTACGCCACGGGCGACGGCGTGGTCGAGTTCTCCGGAGCCACCGGTAGCTCATACGGCATCGCGCTCGAATTGAACCACGGATTCGGGTACAAATCGTGGTACGCCCACCTCTCTAAAACGGTGGCCCGGTCCGGACAGAACGTGAAACGCGGGCAGCTCATCGCATACTCCGGCAACACCGGCCGCTCCACCGGTCCGCACCTGCATTATGAGGTCCGCCGCAACGGCGTTCAGCAGAACCCGGTCGAATATTTCGTGGACGACGTCGACTACGAGAAGATCAAGGCTCAGCTGGCGTCGAGCTCCTCCCGTTAACATCTGAATCAAAGGTTGTCGATAATGATCTGGACAATGGAACTGGCCTCGTATCTTGAAGACGCTCCGTGGCCTGCGACGAAGGAAGAACTCATCGATTATGCGATACGCTCCGGTTCGCCCCCCGAGGTCATCGAGAATCTGAACGAACTGGAGGATGCGGACGAGCCGTACGAGAGCATCGAGGACATCTGGCCCGATTATCCGACCGGCGAAGACTTCTTCTACGAAGACGAGAACGATTACTAATCCCTCGCGAGAACCCGTGTTGCATTCCGACCGACCCGGCATTCACCATGCTGGGTTTTTTGTTTACCGCGCCGTTGCGCTCCTCCTCCTGCTGAGCGCCGCGGCGTCGCCGCGTGCGGCCGCCCAGAGCACGCCGTTCGAGATCGATGAGGTCACGGTGACCGTCGACGGGGACTTCACGCCCGATCAGCTCGCGGAAGAGCTCGTCACCCAGCCCACACCGTGGGGACCGCTCGTGTACCTGAACGAGAACATCAGCTCCAGCTTCGGCGCGCCGCGCCGCTTCTACGACCCGCTCGTCTTCTACAACGACGTGCGCCACCTCCACGATTTCTTCAACGACCAGGGATACTTCGCGGCGGTCATCGACACACTGGTGGAACCGGCGGACGGCGGACGCCGTGTGCGCGTCGGACTCGCCGTGCGGACCGGTCCGCGCTCGCTGATCGATTCGCTGAGCGTCGCGGGACTGCCGGCGGACGAACCCGTCATCGCCGCGGAAGCGGAGCAGATGGCGCTCCTCCGAGTGGGAGACCCATTCCTCCGTCCCAAGGTGTTCGAGGAACAGAACCGCATCATCGCGCTGCTCCATTCGAACGGGTATCCGTCCGCGAGGGTGGATAGTGTGTCGCTCCGCCGGTACGCCTCGACCAACAATGTGGCGGTCTTCATCCGCATCGACCACGGTCCGCGCACCGCGGTGGGCGCGACGACGGTGACCGTGAACGGCGGCGACGTCATCGACAGCGCCGTCATCCTCCGGCAGATGGACTTCCGCGAAGGGGAGCGGTACAGCGAGCCGAAGAGGGTGCAGAGCGAAGAGAACCTGAACCGGCTCGGCATCTTCGAGAACGCGACGGTGCGGTCGACCTTCGTTCCCGATTCGTCGGGTTCTGCAACGGCCTCCATGAGCATCGCGTACCGCACGCTGGAGTTCCAGGAGGTGACGCCGGAGTTCCTCGTCCTGAGCGAGAACAACGAGCTCTTCTCCGTCGGTCTCGGTCTCGCGTACAAGCACCGGAATTTCCTCGGCGGGGCGCAGAACCTCACCATCACCGCCCGCGGCCGCGTGAACCGGCTGGAAGAACTGCACGTTCCCGGCGTGCTGGAGAACGGACTCAGCGAGCCCACCCTGTTCTCCAAGGCGGACCTGCAGTCGCAGCTCACGTTCCCGTACTTCTTCAGCAACCGGAACACCGCGAGCATCGCGCTGGCGACGGAAGGGGAGAAGCAGCCGGACTACCAGCTGCGGACCCTCCGGGCCCGATTCGCGTTCACGACCAAGTTCGATCCGTTCACGACCGGCATCACGGAGTTCAGCATCGAGCGGGTCGATCCGCAGTTCACCGTGCCGCAGAACGTGCGGCCCGAGGATTCCACGAAGCAGTTCAACTTCATTGAAGGCTTCACCCTGCAGTGGAACCATACGAACCGCATCTTCTCGCCCACCGCCGGCAGTTTCCATTCCGTTTCGGTGGAGGAGGCCGGCCTCGTCTCGAAGGCCGTCGGCGGATTCCAGCTGCCGTACTCGGAGTACGTGAAACTCTCGGCCGTCGGCAAGTACTTCCTCGGGCTCTCGGCCGATCGCACCCGCATCCTCGCGGTGAAGGTACAGGGGGGCATCGCGCATCTGTACAATCCCTCCAACACCACGCCGGTGCCGCTGCCGAGGCGTTTCTTCGCGGGAGGGAGCGCGAGCGTCCGGGCGTGGAAGGACAAACAGCTCTCATCGTTCGGTACGGAGATCACCGGCGGCAACGTGGCGGTGGAGGGGAGCATCGAATCCCGCACGCAGCTCTTTCCGGATCCGGGGACGTTCCTCTTCCTGAGCCTGCCCAACATCTGGTCGGTGGTCTTCCTGGATTTCGGCAACACCTGGTACCGTCCATCGGACCTCCAGGTGCGCGACGTCGCCCTCGCCGTGGGCGCCGGACTGCGCTACGAGACCTTCGTCGGTCCGTTCCGCTTCGACGTGGCCTGGCGGCTGTACGATCCCAACCGGACGGACGGACGCGAGTGGCTGACGGAACAGTCGTTCTTCAACGGATCGTTCGCGGTGGTCCATTTCGGCATCGGTCATGCGTTCTAACTGGGACACGGTCATCGGACAGGAGCGCGTGAAGCGCATCCTGCGGCAGACGCTCCGCAACGGACGCATCGCGCATGCGTACCTCTTCGCCGGAGCGGACGGTGCGGGTACGGAAGCGCTCGCGGTCGAGTTCGCCCGCTCGCTGCTGTGCGAACGGCGCGGCGAGTCCGCATGCGGCGAATGTTCCTCTTGCCGTAAATCCGCAGCGCTCCACCACCCGGACCTCCGCATCGTGGTGCCGATGCCCGGAACCGACAACGCCAAGGATGACGAGGGCGGAGCGGCGGAGAACGAAGCGATGCAGGAGCTGGTGCGGCAGACGTCGGCGAAGGCGGCCGATCCGTACGTGAAGATCGAGCTGCCGAAGGCGAAGTTCATCCTCATCCGGTCGGTGCGGGGGATGAAGAAGGAGGCCTCCCTCAGCAGCGCTGAACAAGGACGCAAGGTCTTCCTCATCTTCGATGCCGACGCGATGAACGACGCCGCCGCCAACTCCTTCCTGAAGGTGCTCGAGGAACCGCTGGACGAGGTCCATTTCGTCCTCACCGCCTCCACGCGCGACGCCGTCCGGCAGACCATCGTCTCGCGGTGCCAGGTGGTCTCCTGCTCGCTGCTCTCCGAACGGGAGATCGCGGAGGCGCTCGCCGACCGCGACGGCGTTCCGCCGGACCAGGCCCGCATCGCCGCCCGTCTCGCGGGGGGCGATTATACCCGCGCCCGGCAGCTGATGGGTGGGGACCTGCAGCGGTACCGCGCGCAGACCGCGGGATTCCTGCGGAGCGCGCTCGGGGCATCCCCCCTCAAGATGTTCGAAGAACAGGAGGAGTACCTCGCCGGCGCGAAACGCGACGAGGCCGAACAACTGCTCTCCATGCTGCACGTCTGGATGCGCGACGCCATCGTGATGCGCGAAGGCTCCGGCGCCGTCATCAACATCGATCAGGAGCAGGATCTGCGCCGCTTCGTGGCGAAGTTCGGCACCCGGGACCTCGAACGGTCCCTCGCGGCCGTCGAGCGCTCCCTCGAACTTCTCCGGAGAAATGTGTATCTTCCGCTGGTGATGCTCTCGCTCATCGTCCAATTACGCACCATCCTTCATGCACAGCACCCATAAACGGATCCTCGTCACGGCCGCCCTGCCGTACGCCAACGGCGTGATCCACCTCGGCCATCTGGCGGGCTGTTATCTCCCGGCGGACATCTACGTACGATACCAGCGGCTCCGCCGTCAGGAGGTCCTTTTTATCTGCGGTTCGGACGAACACGGCGTGGCCATCACCATCTCCGCGGAGAAGGAGCGGACCACGCCGCGCGACATCATCGACCGGTTCCATGCGCTGAACAAGGAGGCGTTCGAACGCTTCGGCATGAGCTTCGACAACTACTCCCGCACGTCGCTGCCGGTGCACCACGAGACCTCGCGCGAGTTCTTCCTGGACCTGCTGGAGAAGGGATTCCTGGTGACGAAGGAGGAGGACCAGTTCTACGACCCCGAGTCGAAGATGTTCCTGCCGGACCGGTACGTCGAAGGGACCTGTCCGAACTGCTCGTACGACAAGGCGCGCGGCGACCAGTGCGACAACTGCGGCAAGTACTACAACCAGCTCGAGCTGAAGCAACCGAAGAGTCTCATCAGCGGCAAGTCCCCCACGGTGCGGAAGACGAAACACTGGTACTTCCGGCTGGGGGCGTTCCAGGACCGGTTGGAGGCGTACATCGCCGAACGGTCGCCGGAGTGGAAAGAGAACGTGCTGCAGCAGACCCGCAGCTGGCTCCGGGAAGGGCTGCAGGACCGGGCCGTCACGCGCGACCTCACGTGGGGCATTCCGGTGCCGGTGGACGGGGCGGAAGGGAAGGTCATCTACGTCTGGCTTGAGGCGGTGCTCGGATACATCTCATCAACCAAGGAATGGGCGCAGAGGACCGGACAACCGGAACGGTGGAAGGAGTACTGGAAGGACCCCGCCACACGGTACATCGCGTTCCTCGGCAAGGACAACATCGTGTTCCACACCATCGTCTTCCCGGCGGAACTGATGGCGGCGGGCGGGTACATCCTGCCGGACAACGTCCCGGCCAACGAGTTCTACAATCTCGAAGGGCAGAAGTTCTCCAAGAGCCGCGGTCACACCATCGACCTCATCGACGTGCTGAAACGGTACCCCGCCGATTACTTCCGCTACACCATTGCGGCGAACCTTCCCGAGAACAAGGACGCCGATTTCTACTGGAAGGAGTTCCAGGCGCGGACGAACAACGAACTGGCGGACATCTTCGGCAACTTCGTCAACCGCACCGTCACCTTCGCCGCGAAGAACTTCGGCAACGCCGTGCCTCCGGCCGGCGCGCTGGACGACCGTGACCGAGCGATGCTCGAAACGGTGCGCACCGCTCCCGCCGCCGTCGGCGGGCTCATCGACCAGTTCCGGTTCAAGGACGCGGCGCTGGAGACGATGAACGTGGCGCGTGCCGCCAACAAGTACTTCAACGACAGCGAACCGTGGAAGACCCTCAAGACCGACCGCGAACGGTGCGGCACCACGCTGAACATCTGTCTGAACGTCGTCCGCTCGCTCGCCCTTCTCTTCGCGCCCGTCACCCCTTTCACCTCCGAACGGATCTGGAGGATCCTCAACATGCCCCGGCCGCTCAGCGACGAGTGGTGGGATGATGCCGGCATATCGGCCCTTCCCGCCGGACACGTGCTCGGCGCCGCGGAGATCCTTTTCACCAAGATCGAGGATGCTGTCATCGAACAGGAACTCGCCAAACTCGCACCGCCGGCCCCGGAGACGGCCGCAGCGGCCGCGTCCTATGCGCCGCTGAAACCGGTCATCGCATATGATGATTTCGCCAAGGTGGACCTCCGCACCGCCACCATCATCGCCGCGGAGCCGGTCCCGAAATCGAAGAAGCTGCTCCGTCTGCAGGTCGACCTCGGATTCGAACAGCGGCAGATCGTCGCCGGCATCGCGGAAAAGACCGCGCCCGAACAGCTTGTCGGAAAGAGCATCATCATCGTGGCGAACCTCGCCCCGGCGAAGCTCATGGGGGTGGAGTCCAACGGCATGCTGCTGGCCACCGCCGCCGACGGGGAGAACTTTGCGCTCCTCACCACTTCCGCCACCGTACAGACAGGGATAGGGATAAAATGATCGTCGTCACCGGAGGCGCGGGCTTCATCGGCAGCGCCATGATCGCCAAGCTGAACGAACAGGGGGTCTCGGACATCCTCGTGGTGGACGAGCTCGGCACCTCCACGAAGTGGAAGAACCTGCTCGGCAAGCGTTTCTCGGACTACCTGCACAAGGATCACTTCCTCGACGCCTTCATCTCGGAACGTCTGCCGAAGATCGAAGCCATCGTTCACATGGGGGCGAACTCCTCCACCACCGAACGGGACGTCGAGCATCTGATGGAGAACAACTACCGTTACACGCGCGTGCTCGCCGAGCTCTCCGTGAAGCGGAAGATCCGGTTCCTCTATGCCAGCAGCGGCGCGACGTACGGCGACGGCTCGCTCGGATTCAAGGACGACGACGCCACCACGCTCGCCGTCCGTCCCCTCAATGCCTACGGGTATTCCAAGCAGATCCTCGACCTCTGGCTTCTCCAGAACCGGCTCGACCAGAAAGTGGCCGGCATCAAGTTCTTCAACGTGTTCGGTCCCAACGAATACCACAAGGGGGAGATGAAGAGCCTCGTCTGCAAGGCGTACGACCAGATCCAGGAGATCGGAAAGATCCGCCTCTTCCGGTCGCACCGCCCGGACTACAAGCACGGCGAACAGGTGCGCGACTTCGTGTACATCAAGGACTGCACCGACGTGCTGTGGTGGCTGCTCAACGCGCCGAAGGTGAACGGCATCTTCAACCTCGGCACCGGCACGGCCCGTTCCTGGAACGACCTGGCGAGGGCCATCTTCGCCGCGCTCGGCCTTCCGCCGAACATCGAATACATCGACATGCCGGAGGAGCTGCGCGGCGCGTACCAGTACCGCACGGAGGCCGATACGACGAAACTTCGCACGGCCGGTTGCCCGGTCTCGTTCCGTCCGCTGGAAGAGTCGGTGCGCGACTACGTGCAGAACTATCTCCATCCGTCGCTGCGCCATCTCTGATTTCATTCTTCATGAAATCTGCATATATTGACGCATGACCATGACCAACGCCACCGTCATCCGCCGGCTTCTCGAGACGATCTACATCTCGTCCTTCATCCTTTCCGACGGCCCCGCACTGGGCTGAACCGCTCCGTCTCCGTTCCCGTTCACCGCGCGGCGTCCGCCGCGGAGTTCCGTCCGTTCCACCACCCGAAGGTACCCGATGTATTGGACCATGCTCATCATCGCCGGACTGTTCGAAGCCGGCTTCACCTTCTGTCTCGGCAAGATGAAACACGCCGCCGGACCGGCCGCCGCCTGGTGGTTCGCCGGATTCCTGGTCAGTCTGGCCGCAAGCATGACGCTGCTCTACCGCGCGGTGCAGGTGCTGCCGGTCGGCACCGCCTACGCGGTCTGGACCGGTATCGGGGCCGCCGGCACCGCGGCGCTCGGGATCCTGTTCTTCGACGAACCGGCGGACGCGTGGCGGCTCTTCTTCCTCGCCGCGCTCATCGGTTCCATCGCGGGACTCAAAGCCGTGAGCGCGTGACGGTCCGGAACGACACTGTTCATCATCATCACCATCACTATCACAGGAGGATCACCATGAAGAAGAAAGACCTGCTCCGAGAGGTCGTGAAACAGGTGGACGCGACGACGTTCGACGCCACCCCCATCATCAATGCCATGCGCGACATGTCGTTCAGCTCGCGCGACACTGCCCGCGCCGCCGACATCTTCAAGCGGATGATCGAGCACAAGGGGTGCACCAACGCACTCGTGCTCGCCGGTTCCACCAGCGCCGGCGGCTGCATGAACGTGTACGCGGACATGGTGCGGTACAACATGGTCGACATGGTGGTCGCCACCGGCGCCTCCATCGTGGACATGGACTTCTTCGAGGCGCTCGGTTTCAAGCATTATAAAGGGACGCCGTTCATCGATGATTCGATGCTCCGCAACAACTACGTGGACCGCATCTACGACACGTACATCGACGAGGAATCGCTCCAGGTGTGCGACGGCACCATCTACGAGATCGCCGAGTCGCTCGAGCCGCGTCCGTACTCCTCGCGCGAGTTCATCCGCGAGATGGGGAAGTGGTGCGTGAAGAACGCGAAGAAGAAGAACTCCCTCGTGCAGCTCGCGTACGAGCATAACGTGCCGATCTTCTGCCCGGCCTTCTCCGACTCGTCCGCCGGGTTCGGACTGGTGAAGCACCAGCACGAGCGTATCAAGGCCGGGAAACCGTACATGACCATCGATTCGGTGAAGGACTTCTACGAACTGACGCAGATCAAGATGAAGGCGAAGACTTCCGGCCTGTTCATGATCGGCGGCGGCGTGCCGAAGAACTTCATCCAGGACACCGTCGTCTGCGCCGAAGTGCTCGGCATGGACGTGCCGATGCACGAGTACGCCGTTCAGATCACCGTGGCGGACGTCCGCGACGGCGCCTGTTCGTCCTCCACCCTGAAGGAGGCCAGCTCCTGGGGGAAGGTGGACACGGTGCACGAACAGATGGTGTACGCCGAAGCGTCCACCGTCGTACCGCTCATTTTCAGCTACCTCTACCACAACGCCGCATGGAAAAAGCGGAAAAAATATGAGTGGGCGAAGATGTTCGTGAAGTGAAAAGGCCATAAAAACGGCCCTTCGGCAGACCCGAAGGGCCGTTTTGTTTGTTGCTTTTCCGCGTATCGGTGGGTATATTTTCGCCGTCATTCGTCCACACCTCCCTACGAAAGGCGCCCCGCATGGAACAGGTCATGCAGTACATTGCCGCCAACAAAGAGCGGTACCTCTCCGAGCTCAAAGACTTCCTCTCCATCCCCAGTGTCAGTTCCCAGTCGTCCCACAATGCGGACACCCAGCGGTGCGCGCAATGGGTGGCCGACCATATGCGTTCCATCGGCATGAACAACGTGAAGGTGATGCCCACGCCCGGTCATCCGGTGGTGTACAGCGAATGGCTCGGTGCGCCCGGTGCACCGACGGTGCTCTTCTACGGACATTACGATGTGCAGCCGGTGGACCCGCTCAACCTGTGGGACTCGCCCCCGTTCGAGATGTCCATCCGCGGCGAGAAGATCTTCGCGCGCGGAAGCGCTGACGATAAAGGACAGGTCTTCATCCATTTCAAGGGGATCGAAGCGCTGATGAAGCGGAACGGCAGGCTCCCCGTCAACGTGAAGATGCTGATCGAAGGGGAGGAGGAGGTGGGGAGCGCGAACCTGGACGATTTCGTGAAGGCGAACAAAGAACTGCTGAAGGCGGACCTCGTCCTCATCTCCGATTCATCGATGTTCGCGAAGGGGGTCCCCTCCATCTGCTACGCACTGCGCGGACTCTCGTATCTCGAGATCGAGGTCGCCGGCCCGAACCGCGACCTCCATTCCGGTTCGTTCGGCGGTTCGGTGCACAATCCCATCCAGGCCCTTTCCGAAATGATCGCGTCGCTCCATGACAAGAACGGCCGCATCACCATCCCCGGCTTCTACAAGACGGTCCGTCCGCTCTCGAAGGCGGAACGCGATGCGTTCCGGAAGCTGCCGTTCAAGGAGAAGGCGTACGCGAAGGAGCTCGGCGTGAAGGAGCTGTACGGGGAGAAGGGCTTCTCATCGCTCGAACGCGTCTGGGCGCGACCCACGCTGGAGTGCAACGGCATCTGGGGAGGCTATACCGGTGAAGGGGCCAAGACGGTGCTGCCGTCGAAAGCGTTCGCCAAGATCTCGTGCCGGCTGGTGCCGGACCAGACCTCCGGTGCGGTCGCGAAGCTGGTCGAAAAACATCTGAAGAAGATCGCTCCGAAGACCGTCGACGTGAAGGTGACGTTCCTCCACGGCGGCGAGGCGGCCATCACCCCCATCGACAGCGCGGGCGTGAAGGCGGCGGTCGCCGCGCTCGAGAAGGGCTTCGGGAAGAAGCCGCTCTACCAGCGGGAGGGCGGTTCCATCCCCATCGTGGTGCAGTTCAAGAAGCTGCTGGGGTTGGACACGGTGCTCCTCGGCTTCGGACTACCGGACGAGAACGCCCATTCGCCGAACGAGTTCCTCAACATCGACAACTTCTACGGCGGAATACGAACATCGGTGCATTTTTTCACGGAACTCCCCTCATATTGGGGGAAGAAAGCGGTCCGGAAGTGATTCGGAAGCGGTGTCTCGACACCGCTTTTTTTTTGTCCGTTCGCCGGTAATGTACAGATAATATGCCTTCGCTATATTCGCAGGCCCCACAAACCACTACACTCCCCACCAACAACACGAAGGAGGAACTATGACACGTCTTCGTACCACCGCCGTGGTCGTGTTATTCCTCGCAGTACAATCATTGTTCGCTCAATCCTCCGTCCGGGGGACGGTGACCGATGCGGAAACCGGTCAGTTGATGCCCTCGGTCAACATCTCCATCGTCGGCACCAAGCTGGGTGCCGTCACCGACGTGAACGGCGCGTTCGAGGTCCCGAACGTCGGGAACGGACGCTATCAGGTGAAGGCCTCCATCCTCGGCTACGCTCCGGTCACCAGGTCCCTGACGGTCGCAGACGGCGACGCCGTGATCGACTTCACCCTGAAACCGAGCTCGGTGCAGGTCGGCGAGGTCGTCGTCGAAGTGAACCGGGCCCGCGAGCGCGAGACGCCGGTCGCCTTCTCGAACATCGGTTCGGCGGACATCAACAAGAAGATCAATTCGCAGGACGCGCCGCTCCTCCTCAAAGGGACGCCCGGTGTGTTCTCCTACTCCACGGACGGTGTCGGCAACGGCGAAGCGCGTCTGTTCGTCCGCGGGTTCGACCAGAACCGCGTGCAGGTGATGATCAACGGGGTTCCGACCAACGATCCCGAGTCCAACGCGGTGTATTGGAGCAACTGGGGAGCGGTCAGCTCCGCGGCGGCCACCATCCAGGTGCAGCGCGGCGCCGGTTCGTCGCTCTATGGTTCCGGGTCCTTCGGCGGTTCGTTCAACATCGTGACACAGGAGGTCCCTTCACAGTTCGGCGGCGAACTGCACGGCACGTTCGGCGACCCGAGCCTGATGGTCCTCGGCGGCACCATCCAGTCCGGCCTGCTCGGCAACAACCTTGCGGCGCTCTCCCTTCGTACCGAGTACAAGTCCGGCCTCGGCAACCGCGCCGGTTCGTACTATGAAGGGGTGAACTACTACCTGACCGTCGCCACGTATCCGGCGGAGCATACCAGCGCCAAGATCGTCCTGCACGGCGGTCCGCAGGAGCATACGTACTCCAACAACGCGCCCGTGGCCTACTTCAAACGGTTCGGGTACGACGCCAATCCGGCGAACTACCTGCCGCTCGACGTCCTCACGCAGATGGTCGGTTCGAAGACGCTCGAAGATTCGCTGCGTCTTTCCGGCGATTCGCGTATGATCCGCAACGCCGACTACCTCGGTCTGGCGCATAACTTCTACCATAAGCCGCAGTTGGAACTGCATCTCAACCACGACATCGACGAACTGAACAGCGTCCGCGGAACGTTCTTCTACTCTGTGGGCCGCGGCGGCGGTTCGGCCGTGAACAGCACCAGCAGCCTGGCCAACGCGGTGTTCGGAGCCGATACGGCCGGTCTCTTCAACGGCACGTCGGCATACCAGAACCTGGACGAAGGCACCGGCGTCATCAAGACCGATGCGGCGGCGGCGAAGTACGTCGCCTCCCGCTTCCTCTCCGGTGCCTACCAGCGCGTCAGCTACAGTTTCCACCGCCAATGGGGCATCATCGGTTCGTGGGACACCCGGCTCATGGACGAGCTCAAAGTGACGGTCGGCGGCGAGTACCGCGACTGGTTCGCGGACCATCCGGGACACTTCACCAACCTGTTCGGCAAGAAGTTCATCACCGGTCAGTCCTACGGCTACCGCGCCGGCGGGGTCGTCCGTTCTTCCACCTTCTCGCGCCGCGGTTACCAGGGCGACCTGGAGTTCGGCGGGAGCGACCGCGTCGACGTCTCGTACTTCAACCCGTTCATGGACTACACCCTCAACGATGACGGCGGCACGTACAATTCGCAGTACCGCAACTACGTCGGCGAGACGAAACAGGGGACCCTCTTCCTGCAGGCGAACTACAAAGTGCTGCCGGAACTCACCCTGCTCGGTTCGTTGCAGTACGTCTTCTACAACTACCATATCTACGAGAACATGCCGAGCGAAAGCGCCATCGCGGACTCCGTCGCCGCTCCGTCGACCAACCGTGAAGGTCTGGCGCCGGACGGCTACTTCTATATGTCCTCCTTCGCGAACGCGGCGGCGGTGACGCCGAACGCATGGTACCGCTTCAAACTGGTGGACGTGGAACGCTCCCGCGGCTTCCTGCAGCCGAAGCTCGGCGTGAACTACAATCTCAACGAGAACATCAACCTCTTCGCCAATTTCTCGCACGTCGAACGTCTCGTCGACCTCAGCGTGTTCTACAACAGCGGTAATCCGAACCCGGACGCGGATGACGAGATCAGCAACCAGTACGAAGCGGGCATCGGATACAAGGACGAGATGCTGAAAGCGCAGGCGAACCTGTACATGATGACCTGGGAGAACAAGACCGCGACCATTCAGGACATTAGCAAGGCCGGACAGGCCGGGTACGACCGGAACGGATTCCGGTACGAACTGGTCGGTTCCAGCCAGAACAGGGGCGTCGAACTCGAAGCGTCGTACCGGCTCGATGAGGTGCTCGGATTCGACGGCCTCACCGTGAACGCGAGCTTCACCGCCATGGACAACACCTGGACCGAAGTGCTCGACGCCGTGAAGGTCGATCCGAACAAGGGGACCCTGCAGGAGGACACGAACCTGAACGGCAAGCTGGACGCGGGCGAGGACCAGAACGCGAACGGCACGCTGAACGAGAACCGCCGTCTCTTCGACAACGCCGCGCTGGATTCCAAGGGCGCGGTCGACATGCTGTACTTCGTCGAACTGGAGAACACGGTGAACGCGAGCACCCCCTTCACCACGCTCAGCCTCGGCGTGACCTACGAGAACGAGGACTGGTTCGCGGGCATCAACTCGCTCACCACGATGAACCATTACGCCCTCGACGGCGGCACCTACGTCGCGGTGGACGGTTCGTTCGACAACAGCGCTCCGCTGAAGAAGTTCGTGGCGGAGTTCGACAACAAACTGCCGGCGGCGACCGTGTTCGACGCTCAGGTCGGATTCTTCTATAATATGGATCCGGTCAAGTTCCGCGTGGCGGCCCAGGTCTACAATATCCTCAACGAAGAGTTCCTCGTGTCCGCAAACCGTTCCGGCGTTCTGCCGGGCATCTCCCGCAGCTTCCGGGTGACGGTGGCGGTCGGCTTCTGACGGAGAACGGAACGCTCTGCAAGCCCCGCTTCGGCGGGGCTTTTTTTATTTTTGGAGATGCCGGAAAGAACTCGTAAATTCGAAGTACTGCATGGTGTAGGGCACCGCTGGTGTCCTACCGGTGTTTTAGGAGGACGATGAAGATCTATACGAAGACCGGCGATTCCGGAGAAACGGCCCTGTTCGGCGGCGAGCGCGTTCCTAAAGATGCGCTGCGGATCTCCGCCTACGGTTCCGTCGACGAACTGAATTCGGTGCTCGGCGTCATCGCCTCGCTCGGTCCCCCCGCAGCCCTGGCGAAGACCATCGCGCTCGTCCAGAACCAGCTGTTCGAGCTCGGCGCGGACCTCGCCACCCCCATCGCGCACAAGAATCCGGTCATCCCGCGCATCCGGAAACGGCATGCGGCGGCGCTCGAGCGCATCATCGACCGGCTGGAAGCGACCCTGCCGCCGCTGAAGACGTTCATCCTCCCTGGCGGCACGCTGGTGGCCGCGCACCTCCATATGGCGCGGACCGTCTGCCGGCGGGCGGAACGGATGACGGTCCGGTTGTCCCGCAACGAGGACATCGGCGAGGATGTCATCGTGTACATGAACCGTTTGTCCGACCTGCTGTTCGTCATGGCGCGCTACGCCAATCACGCGGAACGGCACGAGGAAGTGAAATGGGTGAGCGGCCGGCGTACGCGCCGCTGACGCAGCCCGTGCATCAACATAAAGGGAAGCAATGCTGAAGTTCTTGAGCAAGCTGTTCGGCAGCAAGAAGGAACGCGACGTCGAAGCGCTGAAACCGCTGGTGGCGGAGATCAATGCCCACTATGAGACGCTGCAGGGGTTGACGGACGACGAACTCCGCGGTCGCACGCAGGAGTTCCGCCGCCGCATCGCGGAGTCCGTGCAGGAGACGCGCGACGCCATCGCCGTGCTGCATGACCGTCTGAACGGCGAATCGGAACCGGAGAAGCGGGAGGAGCTGCTCACCGAGCTCGAGGAGCTCGAGAAGGAGGAACTGCAGGGCATCCGCGACGCGCTGGACGCCCTGCTGCCCGAAGCGTTCGCCGTGGTGAAGGAGACATGCCGGCGGCTCGTCGGACAGGAATGGAACGTGGTCGGGCACATGGTGAAATGGGAGATGGTGCCGTACGACGTGCAATTAATGGGCGGCATCGTGCTGCACCAGGGGAAGATCTCCGAGATGGCGACGGGCGAAGGGAAGACCCTCGTCGCCGTGGCGCCGATGTACCTGAACGCCCTGGCAGGTCGGGGAGTGCATCTGGTGACCGTCAACGACTACCTCGCACGCCGAGACAGTGAGTGGATGGGGAGGGTCTTCCTGTTCCACGGCATGTCGGTCGGATGCATCGTGCAGAACCAGAACCCGTTCCTCCGCCGTGAACAGTACAACTGCGACATCACGTACGGTACGAACAACGAGTTCGGGTTCGACTACCTGCGCGACAACATGGTCCATACGTCGGAGGAGATGGTCCAGCGCGGGCACTACTACGCCATCGTGGACGAAGTGGACTCGGTGCTCATCGACGAAGCCCGGACGCCCCTCATCATCAGCGGTCCGGTGGAGGTGGACGACCACAAGTACAATGAAATGAAGCCGCGCGTGGACCGGATCGTGAGTACGCAGCGCAACTTCGTGGCGAGGATCGTGGGCGAGGCCGAGAAGCTCTATGCGGACGGGAAGATGAAGGAGGCCGGCGTCCTCTTCCTCCGTGCCTACCGCGGGGAACCGAAGAACAAGAAGCTCGCCAAGATGTTCGCCGAGGGGGCGCCCAAGAAACTGATGCTCGAGACCGAAGCGGAGTACATGGCCGAGCAGAACAAGCGGATGCACGAGATCGACGACGAACTGTTCTACTCCATCGACGAGAAGAACCATTCCATCGATCTCACCGAGAAGGGACGGGAGTTCCTCGCCAGCGGTACGGACAAGGACATGTTCCTCCTCCCCGACATCGGCACCGAGATGAGCGCCATCGAGGGGGACACGTCGCTCACCGCGGAGGAACGGCAGGTGAAGAAGGACGAAGTGAACAAGCGGTACGCCGAACGGAGCGACCGCGTCCACACCGTCCGGCAGCTGCTCCGCGCGTATTCGCTGTACGAGAAGGACGTGGAGTACGTGGTGACCGACGACGGCAAGGTGCAGATCGTGGACGAGTTCACCGGCCGCATCCTGCACGGCCGGCGGTACTCGGACGGACTCCATCAGGCCATCGAGGCGAAGGAGGGGGTGCAGGTGGAGCGCGACACGCAGACGCTCGCCACCGTGACGCTGCAGAACTACTTCCGCCTCTATAAAAAGCTCGCCGGCATGACCGGCACCGCCGAGACCGAAGCGGCGGAGTTCTTCGACATCTATAAACTGGACGTGGTGGTCATCCCCACCAACAAGCCGGTGGTGCGGCAGGACCTGAACGACCTGGTCTACCGGACCAAACGAGAGAAGTACAACGCCGTCATCGCGGAGATCAATGCGCTGCGGGAGAAGCGGCAGCCGGTGCTGGTCGGAACGACGAACGTCGAGGTCTCCGAGACCATCAGCCGCATGCTCAGCCGCGAGCGCGTCCCGCACAATGTCCTGAACGCCAAACAGCATCAGCGCGAGGCCGAGATCGTCGCCAATGCGGGACTCCCGGGCGCGGTGACCATCGCCACGAACATGGCGGGCCGCGGCACGGACATCAAGCTCGGTCCCGGCGTCCGTGACGCGGGAGGGCTGGCCATCATCGGCACCGAACGCCACGAAGCGCGCCGCATCGACCGGCAGCTGCGCGGCCGGTCCGGCCGGCAGGGGGATCCCGGCGCCACGAAGTTCTTCCTCTCGCTCGAGGACGACCTGATGCGCCTCTTCGGCAGCGACCGCATCGCGGGCATCATGACGAAGCTCGGGGCGGAGGAAGGGGAGGTCATCGAGCATCCGATGATCACCCGGATGATCGAACGGGCCCAGAAGAAGGTGGAGGAGAACAACTTCGGCATCCGGAAGCGCCTGCTCGAGTACGACAACGTGATGAACCAGCAGCGCGAGGTCATCTATGCGAAGCGGCGTCATGCGCTGCTCGGCGAGCAGCTCGAGGACGACGTCAACCGCATGCTGGACGACTATATCGCGGACGTGGTGGAACGACACTTCGAACCGGGGACGGTGGACGAGATGATCGACGAAGTGCGGTCCAACCTGCTCGTGAACCTCGACATCACACCGGCGGAGTTCCAGTCCCTCGGCGCGAACGGCCTCATCGAGCGCATCGGCGCCGCGGCGCGCGATTTCCTCCGCCGCAAGCGTGAATCGGTGGGGGACGAGGCGATGGCCTTCATCCGGAAGATCGCCGTCCTGCAGGTCATCGACGGACGGTGGAAGGAGCATCTGCGCGAGATGGACGACCTGAAGGAGGGAATCTACCTTCGCGCGTACGGCCAAAAGGACCCCATCCTCGAGTACAAGGCCGAAGCGTACAAGATGTTCATCGAGCTCATCGGCCTCATCAATAAGGAGGCGCTCAACCTGGTCTTCAAGCTCTTCCCCGAGAACCAGCAGCAGCTCCAGACTCAGCAGCAGAAACGTGCCCTGCAACGCGACCGCATCACCATGACGCACGCTGCGTCAGAAGGAATGGGGCTGCAGGCGCCGGCGGAACAGTCCGGACAGCCGGAACAGCGGCAGCAGTCCGCTCCGAAGGTGCAGCAGCTCATCGCATCGGACAAAGTGGGCCGGAACGATCCGTGTCCCTGCGGCAGCGGGAAGAAGTTCAAGAACTGTCATGGGAAAGGCCAGTAGCGTACTGGCGCTGGCCGCCCTGCTCGCCGCCTGTGCGCCTCCCGCCGAGGAGCCGTGTGCGGCCAAATGGTCCGCCGGTCTGATGACCGCGGTCGGCGGAGCGGGGGATGACGCACGCTTCGAGGTCGTCGTCACGGTCTCGGACACGGCCGCGCTCGCGGCGGAGTTCCCCGAGCTCTCCTTCCCGAACCCGTCGGTTGCGCTGGGTCACTTGACCCGTTCCCGCATTCATGTATTATGCCGGCACACGGCGGTCCTCTCCATCGACCGACCGAAGCTCCTCAAACCGCTCCCCGTACAGAGATAGGAGGTCGCATGGCGTTCCTCAGAATCGTGCCGCTGCTGGCGTTCGCTGCCATTCTGGCGCACGGTCAATCCGCTCCGTCCCTCACCACCATCGATCCCCGCTTTCATAAAGACATCGAACGGCTCACGTCCCGACAGTCCGCCGCAGGCCGTCTGGCATTCTTCAAGGAATCCGGAGGGGAGTACGTCACCGACGCCGTCGTGCATGCTGGGTCGGCGGACGAAGCACGCCGGCTCGGTATCACACCGCGGACGATCCACGACGGATTCTTCACCGCCCGAATGACCTTCGCGCAGATGGAAGCGCTCAGCCGGTCGCCGTCCGTCCGCTACATCGAAGCGCCGCGCATACTGCGTCCGCGCCTGAACAAGAGTCTCGTGGACATGAAAGTGGACAAACTGCACGCCGGGCAGGTCGGTTCGACGGTCTATAAAGGTGACGGCGTCATCGTCGGCGTCATCGACAGCGGCATCGACTGGAAGCACCTCGATTTCCGGTCGGATACGGACACCACGAAGTCGCGCATCCTGTTCCTGCTGGACCAGACCACCGCACAGGAGTTCACCAAGGCGCAGATCGATAACGAGCTCGACGGAACGCCGGCCGGGATCGTCACGGAACAGGACCTCTCCGGACACGGCACTCACGTGGCGGGCGTCGCCGCCGGCGACGGCTCTGTTTCGGGCGGTACATACACCGGCGTCGCGCCGAAGGCCGACCTCATCGTGGTGAAGGCGGGAGACGACGGATTCTCCACGACGAACATCATCGACGGGATGGCGTACATCCGGCAGAAAGCGGCGTCCGTCGGCAAACCGTACGTCATCAATATGAGCCTCGGCGGACATGACGGTCCGCACGACGGCACCTCCACGGAAGAGGTCGCGCTCGATGCGGAAACGGCGACCGGCGCCGGGCGGCAGATCGTCGTGGCGGCGGGGAACGAAGGTTCCGACGCCATCCACGCCGGAGCGACGCTGAGCCAGGGGGCCAGTACGGTCATCAAGATAAACGTTCCCGCCTACACGCCGGCAGCCGGTTCGGTGAACGACATCATCTACATGACGATGTGGTACCGGAACGGCGACAACTTCACCGTCTCCGTCAAGACGCCGAACAACACTGTGGTGCAGGCGGCCACCGGCGGTTCGCAGACCAACGCATCGGCGAACGGTTTCGTCCGCGTCGTGAACAGCTCCTCGTCGGTGAACTCCAAGGGGGCCAGGGAATGCTACATCGAGATCTACGATAACGATGCGGCCAAACCTCCCACGGCCGACACCTCCTGGACCATCACCATCACTGCGGGAACGGTCCCGCAGGGCGGGACGTTCGACCTCTGGCTGGCGGGCTCCACCATCTCCGGTGCGGGCGGTGCTCCGGTCCAGTTCACATCCGGCCATACCTTCGCGAAACTGGTCGGCATCCCTGGGACCGCGGAAAGCGGTATCACCGTCGGTTCGTACGTTACCAAGTGGTCGTGGACGAACGTCAGCGGCAGCACGTTCTCGTACAATGGAACGGACCGGACCGATAACTTCTCGACCTTCAGCAGCATGGGACCGACCCGCGACGGACGGCAGAAACCCGATATCAGCGCACCGGGGCAGGCCATCGGCGCTCCCCGCGCATCGACAGCATCGTTCTCTTCGGCCGTACTGCTGGCCCCCTCCAGTCGGTACGTTATCGAACAGGGGACGAGCATGGCCGCACCGCATGTCGCGGGACTGATCGCGCTCATGCTGCAGGCGAATCCCGCCCTGACCGGGACGCAGATCCGGACGAAACTCACCGCAACGGCTCGGAAGGATGCGAACACCGGAGCGGCGGCGACGGCGCAATGGGGACACGGCAAGGTCGATGCCCAGGCCGCGATGCAGAGCGTCCTCTCCGTGCGGCGCGTCGACGGCACCGTTCCTTCCGGTTTCTCGCTCGCACAGAACCATCCCAACCCGTTCAATCCCTCGACCACGATCGAGTTCACGCTGGCGATGCGCGCCCGCACAGCACTAAAGGTCTATAATGTCCTTGGAGCGGAACTGGCGACGCTGGCCGATGCGGAAATGGACGCCGGACGGTATTCGGTGCCGTTCGACGCCTCCGGTCTTGCGAGCGGGGTGTATCTGTACGTTCTCACCTCCGGCGGGTCGATGTCCGTCGGAAGGATGACGCTGCTGCGGTGAGCGACTGGACATGACACGATGAACGCCCTGCCGACCGGTCACACGGACGATCGTTTCCGCGATCGGGACGCGATGCTGCTGCTATCGGCCGTCGCCGCCGGTGCGGCCGTGGCCCTCTTTCCGGAGCAGCGTCTCCGGTCCCTGCTGCCGGCGCTGACCGCATCCCTCCCGGATTCGTCGTTCAGCGTCATTCACGCTCTGCGCGGGGGAGTGTTCCTCGCCGTCCTGGTCCTGTTCGTTTCGTATCTCGTTCCGTCCTTCGCCTCCTTCCTGCGTTCGGCATCGATCCGCGGTTCGCTTCCGGCGGTGCTGCGCCGTTCCGCTGCCGCTTTCGCGGTGACGGCTCTCCTCGTGTTCCCGACCACGCTCGGCATCATGGGGTCTGGATATGCATTGATGAGCATCGATCCGTTCGCCTCCATAGACGGGAGCGACCAGCTCTATCAGCGCATCGTGATGCCCGCCGCCGCCTACTTCCTGCAGTTCAAAGGTCCGCTGCTCTTCCATCTCTTTTCCCTCCTGCTGACGTTCGGCGGATTCGTGCTGATGGGGCTCTTCTTCGCCGTCCGCGGCACGACGCTCTCCGTCGCCGAAACGCTCTCCTTCGCCGGTACGGCACTGTTCATCACGCAGTTCCAGTCCCCGGGGTATTCCGATCCGCTGCTGGTCGTGCTCATGCTGCTGACGGTGACCGTTCCCCTCGGTTCGGCGGGCCGGCTTGCGGCGGCGGCCCTGGCTCTGTTCACGCACGAATCGTCCGTGCTCGTGTTCGGGATGATGGCGCTGCTGTATTTCTCGCGACGTGAACGTCGTGTATATTTCATCATGCTTGCGGTCTATGTCGTGCTGTGGATGGTGAGCTACGGATTCGATGCGTCGGCGCTGCTGGCGGCGCGGAACGTGGGGGAGAGGAGCGCGCTGCAATGGGTCGCCGGCGAACCGCTGCTCGCCGTCGCCGGACTTCTCGTCTCGTTTAAGGCGCTCTGGCTGCTGCTGGGCATTGCCGCGGTGCGGTTCGGCGGAAAGGACCTCCTGCCGATGCTCCTGCCCGGTGTTGCGGCATGTCTGGCGGGCGTCGATACATCGAGACTGATGGTGCTCGGTTTCCTGCCGTTCCTCATGGCGGTCGACTACGTGAAACGGTACGGTCTCCTCCCGCAGCAGGCTCTGCGCGCCGTCGTGTGGAGCAACATCGTTCTTCCTTCCGTCTACGTGGCGGTGAACAGCGGACCGGTCTGGTTCAGCGGTCTGTACAGCCTTCTTTACACAGGGACCCTCCTGCGATGACCGGAACGCTCCGGACCATGCTTCGTTCCCCATCGGCCGCTCTCATCGGCATCCTCGCTGCCACGTTCCTCGTCTTCGCGCCGTCGCTGCAATTCCCGTTCACGAACTGGGACGATGATATCCACATCACGGAGAATCCTCTGGTGCAGGGTGCGTCCTGGTCGTCCGTGCCCGAAGCGTTCGCCCCCACCGACCGCTACATGTACCATCCCGTCACCATCCTGTCGTACATGGCGGACCAGTCTCTCTCCGGCGGAGCGGCGGCATGGTATCACACGGTGAACGTTGTCCTCCATCTGTTCAATATCATCGCGGCGTACGTCCTGCTGCGGCGGCTTCCGTTCTCGAAGGGTGTCGTACTTCTCGCCGTGGGACTCTTCGCGTTCCACCCGCTGCAGACCGAATCCGTGGTGTGGATATCGGCCCGGAAGGAACTGCTCTACTCGTTCTTCGTCCTTCTCACCGCTATCGCCGCCGAACGGGGGTACCGTCGTCCCGGGGCGGCCTCTCTGACCGTTGCCGTCCTCCTCTTCGCGCTCGCGCTGCTCTCCAAGCCGACCGCCGTCGTCATTCCGGTCATCGCCGGTGCCGTCGTCCTCGTGCAGCGGCGTCACCCGGTCCGGACCGCGCTCGTGCTTCCCGCGGCGCTCTTGGTGCTCGCTGCGGCGTTCATGGTGTTCCTGCTGAACGTCCGGACGGAATCCGTCCCATCGTCCGTCACCGCCTACGCCGCGTGGGACCGCTGGCCGCTCATCGCGTACACGTTCGCGTTCTACCTTTGGAAGTTCTTCATCCCGGCCGGACTCTCGGCATGCTACTCGTACCCCGCCGGCTTCACGGTGCTCCACGCCGTCGTGCTCCTGAGCATGGCGCTGCTCGCGGCGGTGCTGCTGCGGTCGGTGCGCGGGGACCGCGCAGCGCTGATCGCGGCGTTCTCGGCCGTACTGCTTCTCCTGCCGGTGTCGCAGCTCGTTCCGTTCGCGAACGCATCGCTGGTGTCGGACCGGTACGCGTACCTCCCGCTCCTGCCGATGGCGCTCTTCGTCGGGGAGGGGTTGCGCAGGACACTGCAGGGGAACGGCGCCGACGGAACGGCGGTGCGGTGGTTCGGACGCTTCGCGGTGACGGCGGCGCTCGTCATCGCCGCGCTGACCGGTGCGGAACGGACCATGGTCTGGCGCAGCAGCATCTCGTTGTTCACAGACGTCATCGCGAAGGATCCGTCGATCGCCATCGCGTACGGGAATCGGGGAAATGCGTTGGTGCGGGAGGGGCGGTACCGGGAGGGTGTCGACGATGTACATCGATTGCTGCGTCTGCACCCGGAGAACGCGCGGGCGTATTACAATCTGGGCAATGCATACAGCGGGATGGAATGGTACGACTCCGCCATTTCGTCGTACGATACCGCGTTGAAGTTGGGGTTCCGGACCACTTCCCTCTATTATAATCATGGGAATGCGCTCTACCAGGTCGGCCGGACGGACGAGGCGATGGAACGGTACCGATTCGCCGCTTCGATGGCTCCCGGGGATCACCGGCCCTGGTATAGTATGGGGGTCGTCGAGCTCGAGAGCCGCAGGAATCCGGCCGCGGCCGCCTCCCTGTTCGATACCGCGCTGCGGAGCTCACCGCATGACGCGGCGACGCTGGTCCGCAAGGCGGAAGCGTTGATGATGCTCGACCGACCCGGTGCGGCGCTCCTTGCACTGACCGAAGCGATGCGGCTCGCCCCCGGGATACGGTCGGAGTCACTGGAACGCCGCATCGATTCGTCGTTGGCCGCGACAACGGCGCGTATCGACTCGCTCTCGAACGTCATCGACCGTTCTCCGTACGACCCCGCTCTCTATTCCGTGCGGGCGTCCTGCTTCCTTCGCACGGCGGATACCGTCCGGTGGAGGAACGACCAGATGAGGTCAGCTTCGCTGCGAGGAGCGAGGCGATGAAGATGAGCGGCAAGAATCTCCTTTCGTTCTACCTCTTGTTCATCGTCTCGGTCGGGGTACGGTTCCCGCTCCTCTCCGCCGGAATGCTCAACTGGCACGATATGGACCTGATGGCCGCGTTGGACACCGGCTCGCCGTGGCAGAATTACCTGAGCGGGGGAGGAGAATCCGGCGGGTGGTACCTGCTGGCATGGTTGCAGCATTCGATCGGTGGACACGGGTATTTCATCTACCATGCTGTCAGCATTCTGCTGCACACCGGGACGGTCCTGCTCTTCTTCACCGCATTGCTCCGGTTCGGGGTCGCGCTCAGGACCGCATTGACGTCGGCATTGCTATTCTCCCTGCATCCGCTCCAGACGGAGCCGGTCGGCTGGTTCACGCAGCAGCCGCTCCTCCTCGCGGCATTCCTGTGGCTCGGTGTGGTCCATCTGTATCTCTCGCATGTGCAGGGGAGAGGAAGGTGGTGGTGGATCGCTTCGCTCGCCGCCGCTTCGGCGCTCTTCTCCCTCCTTCCATCATTGCTGACATTGATCACGATCGGAACGTTGCACCGCCGGCATCGTTCTCGAACACTTCGGTCCACGGCCTACGCCATCCTGCCGTTCCTGTTACTGTTCGCCGCGGCATCGGTGGTGTCCCGTCCACTCGGGGCGATCGTCCCCGCGTTCCTCCGAACGGCGGGTGAGGGTCTCGCGGTGCTTCAGAGCGGACCCCGAACGGCGTGGGAGTTCCTCTATCCGTTCTTCCCGCCGCATTTCCACCAACCGGCCGACGGAATGATGGGCATCGTCTCTGCCGCCGCCGTTCTGCTCGCCGGAGTCGCCGTGTGGTCGTTCGTCCGGAACGAGGCGTCGCGCATGGGGGCCTTGCTTGCCCTGCTTCTCTCGCTTCCGGTGGTGACGGGCGTTTCGTTCGGGGATACGGTCTGGACGCACAGCGTCTGGTATCTTTCTCTCCTTCCCGTGGCGTACCTTACCGTCAGCATCGTGGAGCGCATCGGTGCACTGCTTCCGGGGGTATGGAAGCGAATCGCCATGGTGCCGTTGACCGCGGCAGTCTTGCTCATGTCGCACCGCTCGTACCAGGAAGGGACCCGGTGGTCATCATCCGAAACGTTCTGGAACACGCTGCTCGAACATGAGCCGGAGAATCTCTTTGCGCTGGATCATCTCTCCATGTCGTATTATGTCCGCGCCGAATACGAAAAGGCGCTCGCGGCCGCCGAGCGAGGGGTGAGCGTCTCTCCGGGAGATATCACGATGCTCTTCCGGCGTGCATCGGTCGAATATCAGCTCATGTCGCTCGACCGGGCCGATGCGGACCTGCGGCGAGTGCTGTCGCATGACAGTACGCACGTCCTGGCGTGGTACCATCTGGCGCTCGTCCATGGGGAGTACGGCCGCCACGATTCGGTGGTCGCATTCTGTTCGAAGGCGCTGGCCGTGCGGCCGGACTTCATCCCCGCTCTGAACAATCGCGGTAATGCGTATGCCCAGTCCGGCCGGTACGTTCTCGCGCGGCGTGACTATGACCGCATCATCGGCATCGATCCGTCATATGCCGATGCGTACGGGAACCGCGCGCTGTTATCCCTCCAGACCGGTAACACCGGGAACGCGATCTTCGATTTCAATCGGTACATCCGGCTTGTCCCTCAATCGTTCCGTGGTTATATCCACCTCGGACTGGCCCAGGTTTTGGCGTCGGATTCCGCCGAAGCATCCTTAGCATTTTTTAAGGTCTCCCGCCTTGATTCTCGGAAGGGAGAAATGTACCTTAACGCAGTTGCATCGACGTTTTTGCGTTCGGTCCAGGAGTGGACCTTCGCCGAACGAGTGTTGCATGAGACAGGAATCACACTACAGCACCCTGTCAGAAATACCAGCGCCCGGAAATAATTTCCTGCCCGTGCTGCCGATACGCTGAATTCATCGATTTTTTGGTGTTTCTTTCTTTGGCACGCAGTATGCAAAGGTATTAGGCACGGTTAGGGGAACCAAATTTAATTCACCGTATCTCTCACACATCATAAAGGGTCACAATTATGGGTCAACAGCAGCTTCTCCTCATCATCCTTGGTGTCATTATCGTCGGTATCGCGGTCGCCGTCGGTATCACCATGTTCCAGGACAACGCGGTCAGCGCGAATCGCGATGCCGTGACGAACGACCTGGTGCAGCTCGCTGCGAAGTCGCAGCAGTACTATCGTAAGCCCTCCTCGCTGGGCGGCGGCGGAAACTCCTTCGCCACGCTGACGGCGGATGCGGCCGGTATGGCGCTGCTCGTCTCCACGGCGTTCTCGAACAACGATAACGGCACCTACACCATCAGCACTGCCGGTACCGCCACCGCCGTCATTTTCACCGGCGTCGGCAAGACCGCGCTGAGCGATGGCAGCTATCCGACCTACACCTGCACGGTGAATGCGGCCGGTTACGCGATCGCGAAGACCAACTGATCCAATGCTGTTCTGTGATAGGGCGGTGTGAACCGCCTTATCACGCTAACTATTAGGACCTTCCAGAAATGGGCCAACAACAGCTTCTTCTGATCATACTCGGCGTCATCATCGTCGGTATCGCGGTGGCTGTGGGGATCACGCTCTTCCAGGACAACGCCGTGAGCTCCAACAAGGACGCCATGACCAACGACATGATGCATCTCGCCGCCAAAGCCCGGCATTTCTACTCCCGTCCCACGTCCATGGGGGGAGGGGGACATTCCTTCACGGGGCTCACCGCGGACGCCGCCGGGATGCTGAAGCTCGTCACCGCCCAGTTCTCCAACAATGCCAACGGCAGTTATTCCATCAAGACCGCCGGGGACAACGGTTCGGTGGTGCTCCTCGGCATCGGGAAGACCGCCATGACCGATGGTTCGTACCCGACCATCGAGGTCACCGTCACCCCCAAGGGCCAGACCATCAGTATCGTAAACTGACCAACATCACTCCCGAACGGCAGCCGCATCGGTTCCCTCTCCTCGGTTGATTTTCATCCCATCCGATTGTATCTTACCGCATCCACGTCCATTCTTTAGTACGTTCATCCACGGTTCTCTATGCCAGAATTCCGTATCGACGGCGTCTCCCTGAGCGGCAAGCCGGTGCAGGGTATCATCAACGCCGACACGATCAAGGCGGCCAAGGAGAAGGCGGCGCAGATGGCACGCGAACGAAAGTTCAAAGTGTCCAACGTGCATCCCCGCACCACCTTCCTGTACCGTGTGAAGAAGGGGAACGAGAAGCCCATCGACGGCGAACAGAAGGCCTTCACGAAGCAGGAAGTGACCGACGCGCTCTCGAAGATGGGCTATCAGGTGGTGTACGTCCGGAAGAAGATGTTCGATGGGAAGGGGGGGAAGGTGCCGCCCATCGAAGTGGTGTCGTTCGTCCGCGTGAGCGCGGACCTCATCCGTCAGAAGCTGCCGTTCAACGACATGATGCAGATGATGATCAACGACATCCAGAACAAGACGCTCCGGGAGGCCATCCGTGAGATCAACCAGGACCTGAAGCAGGGGAAGGACAGCGAGAAGGCGTTCCAGAAGCACGAGAAGGCGCTCGGAAAGTTCGCGGCGCATATGCTCGGTCTGGCCTCCAAGTCCGGCAACATGGGAGAGATCTTCGAGAGCACGGCGAAGTTCCTCGAGCGGAACGCGCAGTTCAAGAAGGACCTCAAGAGCGCCCTCATCATGCCGGTGGTCACGCTCGTCATCCTCTTCGTCGCCGTCGGTTACTACGTCGCGGTCATCTTCCCGGAGACGGCGAACCTCTTCCAGAAGTTCAAGATCGAACTCCCGCCGATGACCGCCGCCACGCTGAAGCTGAGCGCATTCCTCACGGAGAACATCGTCTGGATCGCGTTGTCGTTCGGTATCCCTTTCGTCCTCTTCGGCCGCTGGGCCGCGACGGAGAAGGGGCGCCTCGTCATCGACCACTATATCTGGAAGATCCCCTCCATCGGCGACCTGCTGCACAAGATGAGCATCGAGATCTTCTGCCGCGTCTTCTACGCCCTCTACTCCGGCTCCGGCGAGAACATCGAGGTCATCCGCATGGCCTCCGAAGCGTGCGGCAACAAGTACATGGAATCGCAGATCAAGAACGTCGCCCTGCCGATGATGGTGGACAAGGGGGCGGGCATCACCGAAGCGTTCGAAGCCTCCGGCGTCTTCACCAAGACGGCCCTCTCCCGCTTCCATTCCGGCGCGGAGACCGGCAACGTGAAGAACACCGCCCTCCAGCTCGCGGAGTACTACGAGAAGGAGACGGGCTACCGCATGCGGAACGCCATCGACTTCATCCAGCTCATCATCTCGATGATCATCATGATCGTGCTCACCGCGCTGACGCTGGTCTCGTCCGAAACGGCGACCGTGAAACCGAAACCGCCGGGCGGGTGGCTCCACTTCCTCTCGACGTTCTTCTAATCCACCGGGGACCGCTGCATGGCCGAACTCGACATCACCGATAAGATCGGGTATACGCTCCTCAAGAAGGGGATCATCGATTACGAGACGCTCGAGAAGTCGCTCCGGGTGAAGGAGGCGGAGGCGTCGAAGAAGGAACGCCGGAACCTCGGTCAGATCCTCGTCAGCGAGTTCGCCGCCGACCACGACGCCGTGTTCCGCGAGGTCGCCAACCTGTACGCCTTCCGCGAGATATACCTCAACGACGAGAATGTGGACAAGGTCCGCATCGATTTCATCCGGAAGTTCATCGACGGGCTGCAGGACGGCAACCGCGACCTGCTCATCCAGACGAAGATGCTCCCGCTGAAGTTCGACGAGAAGCAGCCGGACAAGCTCATCATCGTCTGCTCGGACCCGACGGACCGCAACATCCCGGTCATCGCCCGGCACTTCAACGCGAAGAAGTACGAGGTCACCTACTGCCGTTTAAAGGACCTCCAGAGCCTCCTCGAACAGGTCATCCCGCCGCAGAACGAGTTCCTGAAGCTCCTCGAAGATAACCAGATCAGCGTCGAATCGCCGGACGACGAAGCGCAGGTCGACGAAGATGCGCTGAACGCCGAGATCAACAAGAGCGCCCTCGCGAACCTCTTCGAAGGGTGCCTGGTGGAGGCGGTGCGGCAGGGGGTGAGCGACGTGCATATCGTGGCCGCAGAGGGGAACCGGACCAACTTCATGTTCCGCGTGGACGGCAATCTCAAGGTGTGGCACTGCCAGGAGAACACGATGCCCGAAGCGGTGATGGCGGTGGTGAAGGACCGGACGAAGGGGGTGGACCGGTTCGAACGAGAGATGTCGCAGGACGGTTTCGTGCAGCGGGTCATCGACGGGCATCAGCTCCGCTTCCGCGTCTCCATCATGCCCATCGTCACGACGGAGTTCAAGCACAAATTCGAGAGCGTCGTCATCCGCGTGCTCGACGACCGGAAGGTCATCACGGACCTGAACAAGCTCGGTCTGCAGGGGCCCGCGCGCGGGTTCTTCTACAAGGCGATCCAGAAGCCGCAGGGGATCGTCATCCTCACCGGTCCGACGGGTTCCGGCAAATCCACGACGCTCATCGCGGCGCTCTACCAGGTCATCGATCCCACCGTGAACGTGCTCACCATCGAGGAGCCGGTGGAGTACATCATCAAGGGGGCGCGTCAGCTGAAGATCGGTCCCAAGATGTCGTTCGAACAGTCCATCCGCGGTATCCTCCGCCACGACCCGGACATCGTGCTCGTCGGCGAGATGCGCGACAAGGTCACGGCGGAGACCGCCATCAAGCTCGCGAACACCGGTCACCTCGTCTTCTCCACGCTGCACACCAACGACGCCCCCAGCGCCGTCGCCCGTCTCTATAAGATGGGCATCGAACCCTTCCTCATCGCGTACGCCATCAACATCATCGTCGCGCAGCGCCTCATCCGCACCCTCTGCAAGGTGTGCAGGGCGCCCATCGACGATTCGGAGAAGGACGAACTGCTGAAGTTCGGATTCACCGAGCAGGAGCTCGCCACGCACACCATCAACAAGGCGGTCGGGTGCGACAAATGCAACGGCGGCTATAAGGGACGTGCCGCCATCCATGAGGCGCTCTACTTCACCAAGGCCATCAAGAACATCGTGCTGAACGCCGGCGAGAAAGTGGACGAGAACTCCATCCGCGATCAGGCGGCCAAGGACGGCATGTGGACCCTGCGCCGTTCCGGCATGGAGCGGATGCTCGAAGGTGTCACGTCGCTCGAAGAGGTCGTGGCCAGCACCGTCGAAGAGGATTGACGGTTTTGTAGAAACTACACTCCGGGCACGGGTGACACTCCCGAATCCGTCGATAATACCCGATTCCATTCCGGCACTATCCGTGTGGCGGTGTACACATCGTGTTCCCCGCCACAGCGCGGTGTGTTAGAATCATTTAATTTGCCCCGGTGATGTTGAACAGGTACCTTATCTTCGTATGGGACTCGGTCAGACGCTTTTAACGATCATGGCATTGATGTTGATGGGACGGCTCATCCTGTCCGTCAACACCACCACGCTCGATGTGGGATATGCCAAGGACATGGCGGAATACCGCATCATCGGTACGTCGCTCGGAACGTCCATGATCGAACAGTCCAATGCGCTCGCCTACGATGAGACCACGGTCGATACGAACGTCACCGCCACGTCGATGCTCACCCTCGCTTCATCGTTCGGACCGGACGGCCTGGAGAATGCATCATCGTTCGACGACATCGATGACTTCCATAACTTCACGAAGTATGACACGCTGCAGAGCGTCGTGTACAAGAGCAGGGTGCTGGTGACGTATCTGAACGTGACGTCCACGGCCATCACGCCGACGACCACGCGGTCGTACAACAAGCAGATCACGGTCGAGGTCACCAGCGACTATCTGGTCGACTACACGCTCAATCCGCCGAAGCCGGACACACTTCGGTTCCGTACGGTGTTCAGTTACTGGTTCTTCCGATAAGGGCGAAGCGCAATGGGTTCGCAAACCATCCTCGATCTCATCGCTTCCACCATGGTCTTCGGCAGCCTGTTGCTGATGGCCCTGCGGCTGAACATCGGCAATACCGAGAACCTCCAGTCGTACCGCATGGACCTTGTCGTCCAGGAGAATCTCGTCGAGGTATCGCAGCTGCTGGAGGACGATTTCAAACGGATGGGATATTGCCTCGACGCGTCGAAGATCCCGAACCCGTCGCTGACGGTCCGCTATGCCGATTCGATCAAGATCAAATTCCTCACCGACTTCCCGACCGATGCGCCGGGCACGACGGGATGGCGGGGGGACGGGGACCTCGATTCCATCACGTACTACGTCGGTCCGACCAGTGAAGCGACCAACACCCCGAATCCCAACGATCGGAAATTGTATCGCGTCGAGAACAACGCCACGCCGGTCGGTGTGAATCTCGGCGTCACCACGTTCGACCTGCAGTACTTCGACGCCTTGAGGAACCGGCTGCCGTCGCCGGTGCCCGATCCCCGTCTCATCCAGTACATGCAGATCACCATCGAAGTGCAGAATTACGCGAAGATCGGCGGACAAATGAACACCGCGACGTTCGATACGGTCTACCAGTCCGCGTTCTGGCGGCAGGTGAGGATCGTGGCGAAGAATCTACGGAACAGGTAAGAGGAGGTCGTATGGGACGCACGTCCATCTATATGGTCATCGGTTTCAGCACCATCTTCCTGATGTCCGGGAAGAACATGTCGTCGGTCGGGACCGAATCCCTCTCCAATGCGATCAGTTACTACGAGCATTCGCAGCTGAACGCCCTCGCCGTGACGGGCGCGAACCTCGCCTGTACCGCGCTCTTCCAATCGAACACCTGGAGGGACGGATACTCCAACGTATCGTTCAACGGCGGCACCATCGATGTGACCGTCACGGACCTGACCGGTAATCTTGTGAAGATCGTCTCCACCGCGGAGTACATGGGGCAGGAGAAAGAGGTCGTGGTCATCATGCGGCCGAGCACGTTCGCCAAGTTCGCGTTCTACGGCGGAACGAACGCATCCGCGGCGATGTGGGAAACGGGCGACACCGTCGGAGGTCCGAGTCATACGCAAGGGAAACTGAAGACCTATGGCCGACCGGTCTTCATGGGAAAGGCGACGTCACTTTCCGGCTTGACGATGACCGGATCGAAGGACCCGCAATTCCTGGGAGGATTCGAATCCGGAGTCAGTATTCCGATGCCTCCATTGACCAGTTACAATGCCATTTATGGAGCCGCGGTGGCCGGTGGGTATGCGCAAACGAGCGGTAACCTCTACCTTAAATTCAATGCTGATGGCACCGTGTCGTGGAAGACCGCTGCTGCCGCTGCGTACACGACGCAGTCCCTCTCGACGTTCGCTCCGAACGGCGTCATCGCATTGGACAAAGGTTCACTGTTTGTTGAAGGAACCCTGAACGGGCGGGTCACCCTCGCCTCGCTCCGCAGTTCCGGTGCCACCGGAGGGACGGTACGGATCACCAACGACCTAAAATATGCCAGCAATCCGCTGACGAATCCCGCGTCCGATGACCTCCTTGGCGTCGTGAGCTATGGCGATTTCACCATCGCCGATAATGGTGCCACGGAATTCAACGCCCAGGGCTCATTCTACAGTTACAAAGGCGGTTTGCAGGTCGAAAATTTCAATTCCCGGCCCGCCGGCAACCTACGGTTATTGGGAGGAATGATGGTGGAATACCTGTATGCGACCTCCAACGGTGCGACAGGCACATCCCGTAGGGGTTATAACCTCAAGACACAGTTCGACGAACGAATGGCGGAAGCCGCCAATCAGCCCGATTATTTCCCCTCCACCAGCGCATTTGAGATTCTCTCGTGGCTGGAGTAGGAACGATGGTTGATTGTTGACATTCGTTTTGCCTTTCAATATATTTCTCACCAACGATTCATGTAACACTTGAGGGACGGCGCTGGAAGTGCTGTCTCCGGTGTTCCATGCGCACCACATCATCCCCCGTCTCTCATGAGCGTTTCAGCGAGTTCGTCGACCGCTTCCTTGATCCTGCCTCCTGAGATCGTGGATGGCGCTCGGACGATCATTCAGCAGGTCATCGACCAGATCCCGCAATCGACGCAGGGGCTGGAGCGGCAGATATTCCTCGGTGACATGGTGGAGAAACTCCCGATCGAGAGCAAGCATGCACTGCGGCTGCTCATCGATTCGCTGCTGATGCGCATGTTCGTGCTGAACGCGTCGGACATCGACTTCGGCGGTTACGGGGGGCAGGGGAAGGTGTGGTACCGCATCTTCGGTTCCAAGAAGCCCGACCCGACGCTGGACGCCTTTCCCGTCGACTATACCAACGTCCTCATCCAGTCCCTCCTCACCGCCCGGCAGCGTCAGTTCCTGTACGAACAGAAGAACCTCGATTTCTCGTACCTCATCATGGACGGCGAGAACATGCGCCGTTTCCGTGCCGACGCGTACATGGACCTGGACCATCTGGCGCTGAACATGCGCGCCATCAATGCCACGGTGCGGCCGTACAAGTCGATGGAGCTGCATGCCAATGTCACGAAGATCGTCAGTCTGGCGCACACGAAGGAAGGGCTCATCCTCATCACCGGCATCACCGGTTCGGGCAAGAGCACCACGCTGGACGCGATGATCGACCTGAACAACCATACGGTGGACGGTCACATCGTCGTCATCGCGTCGCCCATCGAGTACGTGCACAAGTCGGACCGGTGCATCGTCCGTCACCGCGAAGTGGGGCGCGACGTCCTCTCGTTCAAGGAGGGGGCCATCCAGGCGCTGCGGCAGGACCCGGACATCATCATGATCGGCGAGATGCGCGATCCGGAGACCATCTTCACCGCGCTGGAGATCACGGACAGCGGGCACAAGGTGTTCTCGACGCTGCACACGGCGTCGGCGGTGGAGAGCATCGACCGGGTCATCGGCGAGGTGCCGCCCGTCGAGCAGGACCGCGTCCGCAACCGGTTCGCGGACGTCTGCAAACTGGTCGTCTCGCAGAAGCTCATCCCGAGCCTCGACGGCAAGCGGGTGGCCGCGCGCGAGATCATGATCATGAACCCGTCCGTCCGCGCCGCCATCAAGAACGGCAACACCGGCGAGATCTACCAGATGATCCAGGAATCGAACGAGGCCGGGATGGTCACGATGGAGCAGGACCTGAAGCGGCTCTACCTTCAGAAGAAGATCTCCCTTGAGAACGCGATGAACTACGCCAACAACAAGAAGCGGATGCAGCAGATCCTCAGCGCGAACGCGCTGTAACAACGGTACACCACTATGCCCTATACCAAAGGTGAAGGAAAGACGGTCCTCAGCCTCTTCGTCGACGGCCTTGACGTCAAGTTCGTCCACCTGTCGCTGAAGAACAAGAGGATCGCGCTGCACGACGTGAAGACCGTGAACCTCGTCAAGCGGCTCGAGGAACGTTCCATGGCCTCCGAGTCCGGCGTCACGGAGGGACTCGACCTGGTGGACGCCATCGAGACGGGCGAAGGGAAGGACGAGTTCGCGGAAGGGTCCGGCGGACAGACCAACAGCGAGGTCATCATCGGCCTGCTGGCCGAATACCCCACGGCGGCGTACCATCTGGTCTATTCGGTCTCCGAACCGAGCGTCTATTACCAGCAGTTCGAGGACAATTTCGGACTGGACGGCGCCAAGCTGAAACGGAAGCTCATCGACGAGCTCTCGGCCACGCGCTCCGTGCGGCCGACGATGGACTCTCTGTCCTACATCCCCGCGGCCGAAGGACAGGTGCTGGCGATGATCCGCGAGGACGGGCTGGGACTGCTCGACCTGGTGGAGAGCGTGAAGGACTTCCTCGGCAAGCGGATGCCGAAGGTCCCCTTCCTCGAGACCTCCGACACCGCGTTGATGAACCTGGTGCGGAACAACTACGAGATCGGCGAGGCGGAGATCTCCATCATCGTCTACATCGGCAGCGAGTTCAGCCGGCTCATCTTCATGAAGGGGGACAGCTTCTTCCACTTCGCGCCGGTCATCAGCGAAGGACGCCTCACCCCGAACATCGAGAACACCATCTACTCGCGCATCCTGCTGGAGCAGGACAGCGCCGGCATCCTCCGCATCGACCGCATCTTCCTGGCGGGCGAATCGCACAAGATCGACCTGAAACAGTTCCTCTCCCCGCAGTTCGCCGAAGCGCCCATCGAGTACCTCTCGGCGCCGACGCTGGACACGGCGGACTTTGAGGACAGCAACGAAGCCATCGTGTCCGAGTACGCCATCCCCATCGCGTCGGCGATGCGCGCGCTCGAACCGAAGAACAAGCGCTATTACGACATCGATCTGCTGCCGACGAGCTTCCGCGAGGGGCAGAAGATCTTCAAGCTGGCATGGCACGGGTACCTCCTGCTGGTCTCCATCTTCGTCGTCACCTTCTTCTTCACGTCGCAGTACGCCGAACAGAACGAGGAAGTGCGCCGTTCCAAGCTCGAACTGCAGAAGAAACAGGAGCAGCTCGCCGAGAACCAGCGCCTGCAGGCCATCCTCGACAGTCTCAACGGACAGAACGCGCAGTTCGAGTCGGCCCTTGCGGTGTACGATTCCCTCATCCCGAACTACAACCGCTGGAGCAAGGTCTTCACGCACCTGACGAACAGCGTGGAGTCGGTCAATTCCGTCTGGATCAAGGACATGGTGGCGAAGGCCGACTCCTCGGTGGAACTCACCGGGTACTCCATGTACCGCCAGCGCATTCCGCGCATCGCCAGCATGTTCGAAGAGGCGACGCTCCAGAGCGTGGACGTGGAGAACATCCGGGGCAAGGACGTGTACAAGTTCATCCTCGTCATCAAGAAAGTGGACCAGGACAAATAGGTGGGCCATGTCGTATAAGATCAGGAACAGCATCGCGCTCGGCGTCATCATCCTCCTCGTCTCCATCGTCGGCATCTACGTGACCGTCTTCTACCAGCCGAAGCAGATCGAGAAGAACACGAAGGAGGCGCAGAAGATCGCCGCGCAGCTGCAGGACAACACCGAACAGATGACCTCCATCGGCCAGATGCAGGGACGGCTGCGCGAGACCCTTCACCGGTGGAACAACCGCATCAAGGAGATCTCCGAATCGGACGTCTCGTCGCAGACGTACGGGTACCTGAGCGACATCGTCGGCGAGAGCGGCGCCCAGCAGCTGAAGATGAACCTGACGCTGGTCGGCGGCCGGGACGCCGGCACCATCGGATACAACACCTACAAGATCAACGGAACGTCGGAGTTCCCCAACATCCTCCGGTTCATCTGGCTGCTGGAGAACGGCCGGAAGCTCTATAAGGTCACCAACATCACCATCCGCAGCGAGGAGCTCGGGGGGGATTCGCTCGAGTTCCCGCTCATCCAGCTGGCGTACGAGATGGACCTGAACGCCTACTATACGCGGGAGAAGAATCTGGCGATGTCCGTGATGCGGCCCGATTCCACGCCGCAGCCCATCACGGCCAATCCGTTCCAGCCCAGCATCCTGCAGAAGACCCCCGCCAACGTCCGGAACCTGGTGGACGTGGACAAGCTCTCGGTGAAGGCGACCGCCAACGGCAAGGCGCTCGTCATGACCGAGGAGGGGAAGCTCGTCACCCTGCAGGTGGGGGACGAAGTGTACCTCGGCAAGGTCACCGGCATCGTCCCGCAGCTCGGCGCGGTGGACTTCACACTGAACGACGGAGGCATCGTCACGACGCGCCGGAAGAGCATCAATTTCGAGAAAAACACAAAGGATAGAGAACGATGAGACACATCCTGCTCGTCATCACCGGAGCGCTGCTGCTGGCGCAGGTCTCGGCCGCCCAGAACAACCGCGAACGCCGCCTGATGCTGAACGACTATGTGGCGCCGGAGGAACTGGTGTCGATGTCCCAGACACTCACGTTCGACAAGGCGATGCTCCTGTTCAGCGACTTCAGCAAGCGCTACCTCAACAAGATCATCGTCGACGCATCGAACCGGAAGACCGCCATCGGCGGTCGACATCGAGAACAAGTACTGGCTGCAGGCGTTCGAGGACGTGCTCCGCGCCAACAGGATGTGGTACGACGAGCGGGAGGAGTTCTTCTACGTCTATGCCCCGGCGGACACCCAGAAGGGCGCCTCGCCCGGCGCCGCGATGGCGCAGGCCGCCATCGATTCCTCGTCCAAGGTCATGTTCCGTCAGCGCGACGTCCGCATCTCGTCGGTCTTCTTCACCGTCGATGTGGTGAAGTCGCTCAACGCGGGGGTGAACTGGTCATTCCTCTATAAAGGGGACACCACGCAGCTCGGTTCGCGTCCCACGCAGTTCGGCAGCGAATTCTACAGCGGGTTCGAAGACCCGGCCGTGAAGGCCGCCCAGTCCGGCAGCGGCGGCGGCAGCGGGGCCACCACCGTCATCCCGCCGGGATTCTTCGCGCGCGTCACGCCGGCCATCTCGTTCACGAACATCACCGCCCTCATCTCGTTCTTCCAGAACAACCAGCTCGGCGACGTCCTCTCCGGCCCCTCCATCGTCGTCTCGTCGGGCAAGCAGGGACGCATCCAGGTGGGACAGGACATCTTCATCACCACCAAGGACTTCGCCGGCAACACCATCCAGCAGCCGGTCTCGTCGGGCATCATCATCGACGTGAAGCCGACGGTGTACATGGAGAACGACATCAAGTTCATCAACCTCGACGTGAAGGCGGAACGGAGCACGGTGAGCGCCGGCCCCATCATCAACAAGTCCACCGCACAGACCTTCTCGGTGCTGTACGACGGCGAAGAGATGGTGCTCGGCGGTCTCTACACCAACGTCGAGTCGGAGTCCCGCGGCGGCGTGCCGCTCCTGAAGGACCTTCCGTGGTGGGTGTTCGGACTGCGCTATCTCTTCGGATACGAGCAGACCACCTCCTCCACCCAGGAGCTCATCATCCTGCTGAAGGCCGAGATCGTGCCGACCATCGAGGAGCGATTCTCCACCGCCGCCTCGAAGAAGGGGCAGAACCTCATCGAGCAGACGCGCCAGCAGAACGCGCAGGAGATCGAGAAATTAAAGAAAAAATAGTTGTTTTGACGGCCGTCATATATTGGTGGTGACAGGAGTATTATTGTGTTTAGAGTTTTTACTATTACCTACTATAAGGTGATGCTATGAAGAAGATGGAACGTCTACTCCTCAGTATCATTCTAGTCATAGGACTTGGGATATTGTCTTGTGAGAATCCGACCGGACCGGAAAAGAACTATACTGTCACCATCACCGGAACGGTGACACGATTGAACAATAACCCACTAGATAGTGTCGTCGTTGTCATAAACAATCCGTTCAAATCCGACACAACCAGTACAGATGGAGTTTTTGCCATTTCATTTACTTCTACTGAAAGCAACACGACATCAGGACGTTTGACATTTAGTAGGCTGGGATTTTATTCAGATACCCTCACCGTGCAATATAGTTCAACCGACAAAGAAAAAAATGTTGGTCAGATCGTCTTGCGCGGCTTAACGTCGGCTCAGGACAGTGTCGTTAATAACAAACCATCTTCTAGACCCGGTGTAATTTCCTTTGTAAGTTCTTCTGCATCATTGATATCAATTCGTGGAGCAGGATCAAAAGATGCGGCGAATCTCATCTTTGCTGTTAAAGACTCTCTGGGTAATCCCGTTGATGCACTAAATAAAACAAGCGTGTCATTCCGGATTGTATCTCGTCCTGATTCCTTAGTAGAACTCAACAAGAATTCAGCAGTGACCGATGCATTTGGACTTGTTACAGTGCAATTAACTTCTGGCCAAAAATCCGGAATAGCCCAGGTGCAGGCAATTGCTGCTGTAAAGAGAGCGTCAGATACAACGCAGACCGATACAATAAAATCCCCCGTTGTGTCTATTACGATTGCTGGCGGGAACCCAGTACCTAGCCGATTCACTATCGGAAGCAATAAAGTAAACGTCCCTGGATTAGTAAAGTTTAATCAGAAACTCCTTATCACTGCGGTCGTTGGAGATACGTTCGGCAATCCTGTGCAAAAGGGAACGTTGGTGTACTTTACGACGACAGGAGGTATAATCCAACCTCAGGGGGAGACAAGTGAAGACGGAACTGTCTCGATCTCACTCACTACTGGTAATCCGGCGCCTTCCAATGGAATAGCGGTTATCACTGCACAAGTAGGTACGGCAGGTGCTCCTGTAATTGGTAAAGAAGGCGATGATCGGAGCGATTCGCATAAGATCGATGACAAGGTTATCGTGAAGGGAATCAGGACACAGAAAAACAAGACAATACAAAAGACTATCAACGACAAGAAAGCATATAGAACTGCGATTAATCCCCCCGTATTTTCTCGGTCCATTACCGTTCTTTTCTCAGGTTCTCCTTTTATAGTAAGCGGAGACACTAATTTCGTTGTACCTGCGCTTGGTTCGAAGCAATTAAAATTCACAGTAACAGATCAGAACGGCAACCCATTGTCACAAGGGACCTCAATACGGGTTACTGGAACTGGTTTAGATACTGCAGGCGCAGTCTTGAGTGGAGATATCATTAACACGATGCCAGATACGTACGATCAGTCATACACACACTATAGTGTCACAGTTTCCGACAAGAGAACAAAAAATTTTAGTGCTATCGTACCGATTGGAGTGACAATTGAAGTTACAGGTGAGAATGGGAATATAAAGAAGACAATTTATGGTGTTCTCTCTTCAGCTGCATCCGACAGTGGAAAAGTTGGCACCATATCGTTGGTCAGCACAGCGACAGACACAGTTGTCGTGAATGGAGCTGGGTCGCCAAATTCGGCCGATGTTCAGGTAAAAGTGCTGAACGCATCAGGTCAAGCATCGCCTAATGTGCCGATTTCATTTAGCATAGCCAAATCAGTTGGCGGTGGTGAATACTTGACATCCACGACGGCGACGACAGATGCGAATGGTATTGCAACGACATCACTAGTTAGCGGAATTAAAGCAGGCACCGTGCAGATCGTAGGAAGCGTGAAGAGGGATTCGGTTTCAATTTCCTCCGGTGTAAAGAACGTCGTAATAAAAACAGGTCAGCCGGCATCGATTGCATTGGTAAGTTCTTCTGCTTCCAATCTATCGGTAAAAGGCGGCGGAGGTTCTGAAATTGCCGTGTTAGTATTTGAAGCGCGCGACTCGCTTGGTAATGCTATTGATGCGGCGAATCAGTCTACCATCACGTTATCAATAAAAGGTGATACAGCGGGAGCTCGCATCAATCCCTCATCAATTAAGACAGACCCTAACTCAGGCCGGGTAACGACTAGCTTGGCGGCAGGAGTGAAATCCGGGATCATCCTTGTCACCGCTCAGATTGGTTCGATAAAATCAACTCCGGTGCAGTTTTCAATTTCTGGTGGTGCACCGGTTGAAAGTCGTTTCACATTGACGACACAGAAAATTAATATTCCCACAGGCTCAAATCTGAGTCTGACCAATACTATCTCGGCGGCATTGGGTGATACCTTCGGCAATCCCGTACAGCAGGGGACTGTTGTGTATTTCACGTCGAACGGAGGTCTCATACAGCCAGCGGCGCAGACAAATGCTTCCGGTCTCGTTTCAGTTTCGATGACCGCCGGCAATCCTCAGCCCCCGGGTGGTATCGCAACGGTGACTGCTCAAGTTGGTGGAGGTGGGTTAGCCGTGCAGGGTAAGAAACAGAACATGGATATTTCCTTGATGCCGAATCCACTTCGTTCGGCCGTTCGTAGCAGTAAGAATATCGACAGTGATATACAAAACCCTGCGCTGCTGGCTGCGGCGTCTCTGATTACGAAATCGGTCAATATTGTGTTCTCGGGTAAACCTCAGATTTATTCGCAAGACTCCGTGTTCACAGTCCCAGGACTTGGATCAAAGCAGATTCAATTCATCGTTGACGATATTAATGGCAACCCTCTCGCGAGTGGAGCCCAAATATCCGTGACTGCGACAGTAGCAGGGATGGATGCATCGAATATCCTGCTCACCGGAGATGTCAATAAAACTATTCCGGATACCGATAATAAGAATTACACAAAGTTCACAGTGAATGTTGCGGACAAGCGGACTGCACGTCTCAATGAAAATATCCCAATCACATTGAATGTCGCCGTTACAGGGCCAAACGGTGATCTTACAAAAACTCTCACGGGGACTCTCTCTTCAGCTGCATCCGACAGTGGTAAGGTGAGATCGATTATGCTAGTGGATTCTGCAATCGATACGGTTGTGGTAAACGGAGCAGGTTTCTCGACATCAAAACTAATACAGGCCAAGGTTATAGACGTTTTCAATCAACCCATCGACTCTGCATTAGTATCTTTTGTGTTGACATCTTCGCTTAATGGTGGAGAGTATTTATCAACGGTTTTGGCCACGACTGATGGCAGTGGATTAGCTTCTACGAATTTCCATAGCGGTATTCGCTCAGGGATGGCAAAAATTGTGGCAATGACCACCCAAAATGGCCAAACATTTTCCTCTAGCGAGAAATTCGTATACATTAAAACGGGTCCAATTTCAAACATCCAGTTGCTTTCTTCTTCCGCAACGACGCTCTCTGTTAAAGGCGGTGGAGGTACAGAGAATTCGATACTTGTATTCCAAGCTCAAGATTCATTGGGGAATGCTGTTGATGGGGCGAATCAGGCGACCATCACGATGACCCTGTTTGGTGATACTGCTGGGGCGACAGTAAATCCAGCAATATTGAAGACGGATCCTAACACGGGACGATTTACTATCAATGTTAAGGCAGGCATTCAGGCAGGCTTATTGCAGGTCGTCGCTCAGTCTGGTTCGACTAAATCAGGGCCGGTACAGATAAATATTTCTGGCGGACTACCGGCACAATCTATGTTTACTCTGTCCATACCAAAGAAGAATGTTTCGGTAGTCACTGAAAAGTCATTGGTGGTGTCAGTAACTGCTGGTGATGCATATGGCAATCCTGCTAAGATTGGTTCAATCATCGGTTTCAAAACTACCGGGGGAATCATTGATGCATCAGCGGCAACAACCTCATCTGGTGCAGCCTCTGCAGTATTACAAATTGTCAATCCCCAGCCGAGCAATGGAATTGCAGTTGTAGAAGCAAAAACATTTGGAATTAATAACACAACTGTGCGTGATACTCAAACAGTCGTTTTTTCGAGAGAAGCAATCATCAGTGAAATCGGTGGTCCGTTCTCAAATTTTGAGATTGAAGATGGATTATCAAAAACATTCCAGTACCAAATAAACGATATCAATGGGAACCCCGTTGCATCCGGAAACAATATTTCGGTAGAGTGCTTCGGAAGTGGATCATCTAATGTCGTTTTAACGGGTGATGTGAATGTCGTAACGGTGGACTCAAAGATACCCGGTGTTGGAACTACCCTCTTTTCATTTACCGCACGCGATACTCTCAAGAATGAAGGACAAGGTCCAAAATCGTTAGGATTCAAAATCAAGGTGAACGGTCCTAATACGAGTGGGATGGTGAATCATACATTTGAGGGAGTGCTAAAGGGTGGTGCTGGTGTCGGTAATGAAGGTAGTGTTGCTTCGGTTGTATACGTTCGCTCCTCAAAAGACACAATTTTTGTCGCTAATGCGGGGGCAATCACCACCGATACAATAACATTCCGTGTCCGTAATTTGAACCAAATGCCCGTCAAAGGTGCTGCCGTGCAATTCTATTTTTCACAAGCCATGAATGCCAGTGAATACATCAGTCCGTCTTATGGAATTAGTGATGATTCTGGGGAAGTCAAGGTAGTAGTCCATAGTGGAATAAAGGCCGGGGTGCTAAATTTGGTGGCCAAAGTCACTGCCGGTAATTCCATCATCATGTCCAATGCTGTCCCGATTTATATCAAGACTGGGCCAATAGCCCAATTGGCATTGATATCAGTGGACCATAGCGAGATATCTGTACGGGGGGTTGGAGGCCAGGAGAATTCGAGTATCGTATTTGAGGGAAGAGACATACTTGGAAATCCGCTCGATTTTGCGAATCAATCAAAAATCTATTTTGATTTTGTCCCACCTCTCGGGATGGGTGAGGATATTAAACCTGATTCTGCAATAACTAATCCCTTCACAGGAAGAGTGAGTGCATCAATTCATGCAGGCACGAAAGCATCCGTGATGCAAATTATTGCACGAAACGCAGATGGAACTATCAAATCATCGCCAGTGCCTATCGTAGTGCACGGCGGTTTTGCTGTCGATTCGCTTTTTGTGTTTATGAATGCTCCCAAAAATATTTCAATGTTCGATAGAACTCCTACATCGATAACCATGCAACTCGGAGATCGATACGGCAATCCGGTGAAACCAGGTACTGCTGTCTATTTTAACACAAACGCAGGCATTATTGGTGCTTCCGCATTCACTGATAAACTTGGTGTTGTGCAAACAACTTTTACTGCCATAAATGAAGCCTCATTTATGGGAAATCGAAAAATCACTGCGACGACAGTTGGCGACTCTGCGGGGCATGTTAATACAAGCATTACTAGTGAGTTGGGGGTATTAATGTCTGGCGCGCCGTACATTAATACTACGTCTATTGCTGCAACCGACACAATAACACTATTTGACGGTGCGTCTTCATCAATTAGTTTTAGCATCAAGGATGCAAAGGGGAATCCGATATCAAGTGGACACATCTATTCTATTTCACTCGAAGGGAATGTTGCTTCTCAACTCGCTCTCGGCGGTGACATCGCCGGCACGATGCCAGACAATAATGATCCTTTAGTCGGCACAAATTTTTCATTCAGCATTGCGGATAGATTACAGAATGCCGGATCTGGTGGTGAATTTAAAATCAGAATCACGGTTGAAGGTAAAACTGGCACAACGATGAAAATAATTAACGGCAAGTTGTTGGCACCAGCAAACATAGTCGTTCCACCAACGGCACGCGTGGCGGCATCGATAGCATTGATCAGCACTTCGGCAACTGATATTTCCATCGCCGGTGTCGGCGGCATGGAAAATGCAACGATGACATATGAAGTCAGGGATTCCGTCGGCGCTCCAGTAACATTAGACAATAAAGCAATCGTACGATTCAATACGATTTTTTATCCAAACACATTTACGCTCGGCGGTACTTCACCGTCGATACTTCCTACCCTTGACAGCACTGACGAGAACGGCCGTGTGCGGGTTTCCATCATGAGCGGTTCACAAGCGGGAGCGGTGCAGATCGAAGCCATCATCAACCTGACGAATCCGGTGCGCGTCATCAAGTCGCAGCCGGTGCGCATCTCCATCAACTCGGGTTTCGCGGACCAGAACCACTTCACCATCGCGCCAAGCCGCTATAACTTCCCCGGGCTTGAGAAGGCGTTCTACTCGATGCCCATCTCCATCCAGGCCGGCGACAAGTACAGCAATCCGGTGAAGGAGGGGACCACGGTGTACTTCAACAGCGCCAACGGGATCATCCAGACGCTGTCGGGTATGACGGATAAGAACGGATTCGTGACGATGAACCTGTACTCGAGCAACCCGTATCCGCTCGCACCGAACCTCGCGTCGGGCCTCGCCAACGGCTTCTCGCGTGTCTATGCGAGGACGATCGGCCGCGACAGCACGTTCATCGCCGATTCGGTGGAGATCCTCTGGACCGGCAAGCCGGTGCTCACAAAGACCGGTGGTCCCGCGACCTACACCATCGCACAGGGCGGGTCTGACGGTCCGTTCACCTTCACCGTGGCGGATTACCTCTCCCATCCGATGTCCGAAGGGACGTCCATCTCGGTCAGCGGAACGGGGCTTGTTGTCAGCGGTAACGCCAACGTCGTCATGCCGGACACCAAGTCCAGCGGGCCGGGGTTGACCACCTTCACCATCTCGATCGCCGATGCGGACCCGACCGATACGAATCCTCCGGTGGAGTCGCGTCTGATTCTGACGGTGACGCATCCCGTGTACGGCACATATACGCTCGAGCTTGCGGCCGGCACCGTCGATTGACCGAACGAACACACGGACGCTCACCGAACGCCGCGGCCTGCCGCGGCGTTCGTCGTTTTAAAGGGGGAGAAAAGGGAGCGCTGCGGTGAAGCGGAATCCGGAAACGGAGAACGGCAGGGAAGAGAACGACGACGATGACAGGGTGGCGGAACCGTGCTGGCGCGGCCCGCCGGCGGAGGCCTCCGCCGGCGCAACGGCCGCGTTCATTTGAGAGAGGCGAGGAACTCCTTGAGATGGCCGTTAAAGACCTCCGGATTCTCGAGGTTGCTCATGTGCGCCGCCTGCGGGACGACATGCAGGCGGGCGTTCGGGATACGGTCCTTCATCGCCTGCGCCGCTGCCGGCGGCGTCAGAAGGTCCTTCTCACCCACGAGGATGAGCGTGGGACAGGCGATGTGTTGGAGCGCGGCGGTGGTGTCGGTGCGGGCACCGAGGGCCATCAGCGTACCGAAGATGGAGAGCGGAGCGGTGCGTTCGACGATGCTCTGGATCATCTTCACGGCGTCGGCGCGGCGTTCGAACGACTCCGGCGCAAAGACCCCTTTCACGTACTCGGCCGCGTACGCCTTCATGCCGTTGATCTGGACGTTGCGGATCGATGCGGCACGCTTCACCCGAGCCTCGTTGGTGTCCGCTTCGCTCTTGGTGTCGCACAGGACGAGACCGGACAGCCGTTCCGGATGGCGTTCCGCCGCGCGGAGCGCGATGTACCCACCCATGGAGAGACCGCACAGCACCGCTGTGCGGATCTGGAGATGGTCCATCAGACCGATGAGGTCGTCCACGAAGAACTCGATGGAGTAGTGACCGGTGCCGACCTCGCTCTCGCCGTGGCCGCGGACGTCGTACGCGACGACGCGGTGGGTCGACGACAGCGCCTCGGTCTGTCCGCCGGGGAAGCTCCACATGCGGTGGCTGAAGGGGAAACCGTGGATGAAGATGACCGGTGCGGCGTTCGGGATGCCGATGTCGATGTACCGGTGCAGAGAGTTGTTGATGACGGCTTTCATGGTCTCGGCATAGGTGGAATACAAAAAGCGCAACCCGGGGGTTGCACTGTGTGTCCTAGATTCAGCGGCGCTTGGCCATCGGTACGAAGTCGCGGGCGTCGCTGCCGAGATAGATCTGGCGCGGACGGGCGATCTTCTGGTCCGGGTCCAGCAGCATCTCCTGCCAGTGCGAGATCCATCCCGAGGTCCGCGGGATCGCGAAGAGCACCGGGAAGAACTCCATGGGGAAACCCATCGCCTGGTAGATGAGGCCGGAGTAGAAGTCCACGTTCGGGTAGAGCTTCCGTTTCACGAAGTACTCGTCCTCCAGCGCGATGCGCTCGAGTTCGAGCGCGATCTCGAGCTTCGGATTGGTGCCGGTCACGGCGAAGACGTCGTAGGCGAGCTTCTTGATGACCTTGGCGCGAGGATCGTAGTTCTTGTAGACCCGGTGTCCGAACCCCATCAGACGCCCTTCGCCCTTCTTCACCTTCTCGATGAAGTCCGGCACCTTGCTGAGCGAGCCGATCTGGTCCAGCATCTTCAGCACCGCCTCGTTGGCGCCGCCGTGCAGCGGTCCATACAGCGCGGCGGCCGCGGCTGCCGTGGCGGAGTAGGGGTCCACCTGCGAACTGCCGACGTTGCGCATGGCGCTCGTGCTGCAGTTCTGTTCGTGGTCCGCATGCAGGATGAAGAGGATGTTCAGCGCCTTCTCGAAGATGGCCGGCACCTCGTACCGCGGGGAGCCGATGCTGTACATCATGTTGAGGAAGTTCTGGATGAACGACAGGTCGTTGTTCGGATAGATGTACGGCATCCCCTTGATGTGCCGGTACGAGAAGGCGGCGATGGTGGGCACCTTGCCGATGAGACGGAGCACCTGCTTGTTGCGCACCTCGGGATCGAAAATGCGGCTCGCTTCGGGATAGAAGGTAGAGAGGGCGGCGACGGTGCTGATGAACATCCCCATCGGATGGGCGTCGTACCGGAACGCCTCCATGATCTTCTTGACGTTCTCATGTACGAACGTGTGCTTCTGCACCTCGGCCTCCCAGGACGCGAGCTGCGGCGCCGTGGGCAGTTCGCCGTAGAGCAGGAGGTACGCCACTTCCAGGTACGAACTGTGCTCGGCCAGCTGTTCGATGGGATATCCGCGGTAGCGCAGGATGCCGACGTCGCCGTCGATGTACGTGATGGTGCTCTTGCACGACGCGGTGTTCATGAACGCCGGGTCGTACGTCATCATGCCGAAATCGGTGTCCGAGACCTTGATCTGCCGAAGGTCGGTGGAATGGATGGTCCCGTGCGAGATGGGGACCTCGTAGGTCTTTCCGGTGCGATTATCGGTGATGGTCAACGTCTCGTGTGGCATGCAGGATGCTCCCATTGGTGCGTTTGATTAGAAGACAGGTTGTGACAGTTTCGACAGTTCACCGGCCGAGGATCTCTCCACGTCCGCATGCAGGCTGTTCCCGTGTGCGTCCATCGTGACGATGGCGGGGAACTCCTTCACGCGGAGATGCCACATCGCTTCGGGAATGCCGAATTCGATGAAATCGACCCCCTCCACCGCTTCGATGCACTGGGCGTAGTACTGCGCGGCCCCTCCGATGGCGTTCAGATAGACGGCTCCGTGTTCCTCCAAGGCCGCCAGCGTCTTCGTTCCCATGCCCCCTTTGCCGACGACGGCACGGAGACCGAAACGGCGGATGACGTCGGCCTGATACGGTTCCTCGCGGCTGCTGGTGGTGGGACCGGCCGCATTGATGGTCCAGCGGCCCTCTTTCTGAAGCGCCACCGGTCCGCAATGGTAGAGGACCTGACCGCGGAGGTCCACCGGCGCATCGTTCGAGACGAGATGCGCATGGATGGCGTCACGGCCGGTGTACATCATTCCGCTGATGAGCACCACATCGCCCACCTTCAGCGAACGGACCTGCTCTTCGCTGATGGGAGTGGTGAGGCGCACTTCGGTGCCGGTGAGGGGGATGCCGCTTCCGGCGGCCATGCTCCGGACCGGTCCTTCGTCCTTGTACAGCCAACGCTTGACGGCGCCGGTCTTCGCATCGAGGATGACCCCCTGACGGCGGAAGGCCCAGCAGTCGTACGCGACGGAGACGAAGAAGCTCGCCGGCAGCCGGTTCAGCGCCCCGATCTTGCAACCGATGAGCGTGGCGTTGCCGCCGAAGCCCATCGCGCCGATGCCGAGCGAATCGGCGTGCTCCATCACGTACTGCTCCAGTTCGGCGAGACGCGGTTCGGGATTGACGTCGTCCAGCGTCCGGAAGAGCTGCATCTTGGCGTGCTCATAGCCGCTCGTGCGGTCGCCGCCGATGCAGACGCCGACGGCGCCCACGGCGCATCCGTGCCCCTGCGCCTGCCACACGGCATGCAGGATGCACTTGCGGACCCCTTCGAGGTTCCGGCCCGCCTTGCCGAGATGTTCCAGCTCCATCGGCAGGGAGTACTGGATGTTCTTGTTCTCGCAGCCGCCGCCTTTCAGGATGAGCTTCACTTCGATCTCATCCGGGTTCTCCCATTGTTCCCAGTGCATGATGGGGGTCCCCGGACCGAGGTTATCGCTCATGTTCTTCCCGGTGAGCGAATCGACCGAGTTCGTCCTCAATTTGCCCGTGCGGGTGGCTTCGGCGATGGCCTCGCGGATCCACCGTTTCATCGCCAGCTGGTCGGCACCCACGGGCGTGTGGATGAAGAAGGTCGGCATGCCGGTGTCCTGGCAGATGGGGCCGACGTTGTCGCACGCCATGTCGATGTTGGTGGTGATGGTGCCGAGGGCGAGGGATGAGCGGGTACCGGAGGTCTCTTTCGTCTGCGCTTTCGCGATGGCCTTCCGCACGTCCGGCGGAAGGTTCGTCGACGCGTCGGTGATGAGGTCCAGGATGCTCTGTTTGAAGTGCTGCATGGTGCCTCCGGTCTAACGGATATCCTCGCTCCAATAGGTGAAGTTCTCCGTCTGGTCCATGAGCGCCATCCGGGTCGGGACGACGGTGAGCAGGATCTGGTCGTCCGATTCGTTCACCCCGACGGTGAAGGAGAAGGTCACTTTGAAGAACATCGCGTGTTCCTTCGCCTTGGCCGTCTGTGCGGTCTGTTTATTGACGAACCAGGAGAACTCGGGGTCGGTGTTGAGGCGGAGGTTCGCGAAGCGGTATCCTTTGCGGTTCTTTTCGGTGATGGTGACGTACTTGTTCGGTGCGCAGACGACGGCGATCTCCTTCTTCTTCGGCTGCACCAGGATCTCGGTGGCGGACTTGACGCTGTAGATCTGATTGTCCGCATCGTACTTGACGAGGTCCGCCTTCATCCAGACGGCGAAGGTGCGTTCGGAGAGCTTGTTGGCGGCGGCGAACGCGTTCACTTTGGCGATGAACTCATCCTTGTTCTTGCGGATCCTTGCGGCATATTCGCCGGTGGACTCGAACTCGCTCTTTGCGGATGTTCCGGTCTGGAACTCTTCGGAGTGCCGCTTCAAGCCGTCCCACACGGTCTTGATGAGCTCGTAGCACTGGTCCGGCGACAGGGGGGTGTTCGACGAGAACGCCTCCAATTCGGTCTGGGCGGACAACGGTGAGAACAGCAGGAGAACAGACAGTACGCTTCGCAAGTGCTTCATTGGCCTCTCCGAATAATTTTTCCCCATTCTCCCGTGAATATACGAACTATTTTTGTATTTTTGTAAACATTTATCCCCGCGCCGGGTGCTCCAGCGCACCGGACCGTCCGCCGGCCGGTCGCGTTCGTACCCGATGCGGCGGCGTTCCGCAACGGCGGGACCGCTTCCGGCCACCGTTCGTTCACCCCTTAGGATATCGTCGATGAAATTCCTCCAGGTGCTGTCTCAGTTCGAAGTGACCGGAGCCGAGACGTTCGCCGCCGCACTGTCGGACCTGCTCATCGCCCAGGGGCATTCCGTGACGATCGTATCGGATTCGTTCCGGACCCCGACCCGGGCGGAGATCATCATCCATCCGGTGGGGAAGCGGGACCTGCGTCAGCGCTTCGCGAACGTCCGTTTCCTGCGGTCGCTCATCCGGGATCGGGGCATCGACATCGTGCATGCCCATTCCCGGGCCGCGAGCTGGGTCTCGTTCTTCGCGACCCGCTGGAGCAGCGTACCGCTCATATCGAGCATGCACTATCGGCAGCACCTCCATTTCTCTTCGAAACTCTTCTCGGTCTATGGCGAAAAACGCGTCGCTGTCTGCCGCTCCATCTTCACCCATCTCAACCGGGAACTGAAATACCCCCTCGCGGTCCTCGCGCTGGTCCATAACGGCATCGACCTCGACCGCTGGCAGTACCGCGAGACGCCGCCCTCGAACGGGGGGAGGAAGGTCGTTTCGTTCGTCGGACGGCTCACCGGCTTCAAGCGCGATTCGCTCATGATCATCATCCGGGAGATCTTCCCGGCGGTGTACGCCCGGTATCCCGGTGCGGTGTTCCACATCGTCGGGGCGATGGACGAGCAGAATCCCGTCCGCCAGCTCATCGCCGACGTGAACGCCCGGCTCGGCGCCGAGGTGGTCATCGCCCGGGGATTCACGGCGGACGTGGAGGCGGTCTACCGCCGCTCGGACCTCATCGTCGGTTCCGGACGCGTGGCGATGGAGGCGCTCGCCTGCGGACGTCCGGTGGTCTCCATCGGCGAATCGAACGCGGTGGGGCTCATCGAAGAGCGGACCGCCGATGAGGCGCTGGTGACGAACTTCGGCGACCTGGACGCCCGCCGGCCCATCGATGTGGAACGCTCCGTCACGGACATCCTCCGCGTGCTGAACGACCCATCGTCGGTCTCGGCCGCATGGGGACGCTCGTTCGTCGAACGGAACTTCGACATCCGGCAGGTGACCGAAGCGATGCTCCGCATCTTCGCAGAAGCGGCGGCCCAGCGCCGTGGCGTGAAAGAACTGCCGATGCTCTCGTACCACGACATCGTCCCTGACGGAGGAGGGGAACGGAGGGTGGAGGCGGCGGAACTGGACCGTCACCTGGCCTTTCTGTCACGGCGCGGATGCACATCGATGACGTTCCGTGACTTCTCGGAGGTCGCCGCCAGCCGGAAACCGATGCCGAAGCGTCCGGTGATGCTCGCTCTCGAATGGAACGAACGGAGCGTGACGCTGGCGCTGCCGCTGCTCCGGAAACACGGTCTGAAAGCGATGTTCCTCGTCCAGACCTCGTTGCTCGGGGCACGGGAGCAGGATGTCCGTGCGCTTCACGATGCCGGCATGGAGATCGTCGCCGCTTCCGTCACCGGCCGGAAGTTCAACCTGCTCACCCCGGCGGAGATCGCGGAGGAGGTGCACGGTTCGCTCCGCCGTCTTCGCGCCCTCAGCGGCGCCGACGTGAACGTGTTCGCCTATCCGCACGGTCATGTGACCGAAGCGGTGAAGGAGACGGTGCGCGCCGCCGGATGCCGGTACGGGATATCGCTCGACGAAGGACGCCGGAACATCTGGGACGATCCGTTGAAAGTCCGCCGCATCCAGCTCTTCCACCGCACGACGCGGTTCAGTCTGTGGAAGAAGAGCTCCGGTTTCTACTACCGGTACAACGATGTATATTGATTCGCACTGTCATCTCTTCTACGAGGACTTCCGGGATGACCTGCCGGAGGTCATCCGCCGCGCCGAGGAGGCGGGGGTGAAGGCCTTCATCGTCCCGGCGACGGACCACCGTACCGCGGCCGAGGCGGTCCGGCTCTCCGAACGTTTCCCGAACCTGTTCGTCGCGGTCGGCATCCACCCGCTGGACCTGCAGCACTACTCCGACGAGAACCTCCGCACCGTCGAATCGTTCATCGGCCATCCGAAAGTGGTGGCGGTGGGGGAGATCGGCATCGACTATTTCTACGACCGGTCGCCGCGGGACCTTCAGCAGGAGGCGTTCGCCCGGCAGCTCGAACTCGCCGCGGCGCACGACCTGCCGGTCATCGTCCACACGCGCGATTCGGTGGAGGATGCGGTGTGCATCGCCACCGATGCCGCCCGGCGCCGTCCCGAATGGCGCACCGGCGGATGGCGCGGCGTCTTCCATTGCTTCACCGGCGATGCCGCCGCCGCGGAAACGCTCTTCGCGCACCGGTTCATGGTCTCATTTCCCGGTCCGGTCACCTTCAAGACCTCCTCAATGCCGGAGGTCCTGAAACGGATCGGACTCGAGCATATCATGGTGGAGACCGATGCACCGTTCCTCACGCCGGTGCCGTTCCGCGGCACACGGAACGAACCGATGCACATCCCTCTCATCGCCCGGAAGATCGCCGAGGTTCTCGGTGTGGAACCCGCAGAGGTCGAACGCCGAACCACCGCCAACGCCGTCGCTCTCTTCCGGCTGCCGATCCCGCTGTGACCGGAACACCGTCCGACCGAGGTCCCCTATGATCCGTCGTGCTCTCTTCGTTTCCTTGCTGACGCTCACACCCCTTCTCGAGGCCGCCACGCCGGCGGAATTGTGGCGCATCCGTCTGCTGCAGGACCGCCGTTCCGCCGCCGTACCGGAACTCGTGCGGATGCTCTCTTCCGCCGATGAGACGATACGCGAGCATGCCCTGCTGGCGCTCGCCAATGTGCAGGACACCGCGGCGGTCCGTCCCATGCTTCCATTGCTGTCGGACCGCCGGCCCGCCGTGCGCCGCATGGCGGCGTTCGCGGTCGGCATGTGCGGCGGTCCGTCCGCCGCTCCCGCGCTCATCCGGAGGATCACGGTCGAGACCGATGCCCGGAGCGTCGAGGCGCTGTTCGACGCCGTCGGTTCGTGCGGAACGAAAGAGGACCTGAAGTCTCTCATGGAGATGGCCGAATCGTTCGAGCCGCGGTGGAACCTCTCTTTCGCGTCGTGCCTCGCCCGGTTCGCCAACCGGCGCATCTCGCATCCGGCCGCCACCGAAGCGCTCTACGCCATCCTGAGCTCGGACGAAACGTCGCTTCTCTCCGCCGTATACGCGTTGTCCCGCATTCCGGACTCATCCGCAGCTCGGAAGCACCGCGCAGACGTTCTGCCGCTGCTGAGGCACCGTTCTCCCGTCGTGCGCATGTGGGGCAGCACCATCGCAGGCATGATCGGAAGCGAAGCGGTGACTCCGCTGCTGACCGCGGCGGAGAAGGACCGGGACTGGCGAGTGCGGGTGAACGCCCTGCGGGCGCTCCGAAGTTCGGCGGGAACGAGAAGCCGTCTCCTGGCGCTCGGCGCCGACCGTGAGCGTCACGTGGCACAGACCGCGGTCACGGTGTACGGAGCGCTCTGCCGGTCACATCCGGAACCGGCGGACAGCGGAGCCATCATGACGATGCTCGCATCTCCCGAGGTGGCGCCGGCGGTGAAGGACGAACTGCGCGGCGTGCTTGCGGGCCGGCTGGGGACATCGGCCGTGCCGCTGCTCGGAAGGTGGGAGACCGATTCGCCGGTGAGGAGCGCTCGGATCGTCCGGGCGTACGGAGAGACCGGTTCCGTCGACGCGCTGCCGTTCATCCAGTCGGCGCTGCGCGGCACCGCGCACTCCGCCGTCACCATCGCAGCGCTGGAAGCGTACGGAGCAGTGGCGGCCGCGGCCGGTACCGACGTGCAGCGGCAGTATCTGCGGACGCTCATCCTCGCGTTCGACCGGAAGGATGCCGGCGTCTCGTACACCGCCGCTGCCGCGTTCCAGGACACATCCTTCCCGGCAGCGATGCGGAAGGAACATCTTCCGTCCCTCCATGCCGCCCTCTCCGCCATGCGGATTCCGGCGGACCTGGAGCCGATGGTGGAACTTCTGAAGGCTCTGGAGAGCGTCGGTGATTCCACGTCGCTCTCCGTGGTACGCACCGCGATGACATCGCCGGACAAGACCGTCCGGTCGGCGGCCGCCCGGACCTATGCCGCCATCACGGGGGAGGAACCGGGCGTTGAGGATCTGCCGCAAGCGTACGCTCCGTTCTTCACCGATGCGGATTCGTCGCTGCTGTCCGCGTATTCCGCAGCGCTCGTGGTGACGACCCGCGGGACGGTCACGATCCGGTTCGAAAAGCAGGCGGCGCCGCTGACGGTCATCAGCTTCGTCAAACTGGCGCAACGGGGATTCTACGACGGTCTTCCGTTCCACCGCGTGGTGAGCAACTTCGTCATTCAAGGAGGAGATCCGCTGGGGAACGGGAGCGGCGGACCGGAATACACGATCCGCACCGAAGTGCATCCCTCAGCACGGTACGGCACCGGAACGGTCGGCATGGCGAGCGCCGGCCGGGACACGGAGGGGTCGCAATGGTTCATCACGCACTGTCCCGTTCCGCATCTTGATCATCGGTACACCGTCTTCGGGACGACGAAGGACATGGCGGTCGTGAACGCCCTTCATCCGGGCGACGTCGTCCGGAGAGTGGAACTCCTGAAATGAAAAAAGGCGGCCAGGCCGCCTTTTTTCATGTTCCGCCGTTCCCGGACACGCTCACCGGTAACTTTCCACCGCTTCCTTCACCGAGCCGAAGAGCTCGATGACCTTGTCCACCTTGGTGATGCGGAAGACCTGCACCACCTTGTCGGCGGGCGCCGCGATCTTGAGGTCGCCCCCCGCATTGCGCATGGTGGTGACGCCGCCGATGAGCATCCCGAGTCCCGAGCTGTTCATGAGCGAGACGTCGCCGAGGTCCACGACGATCTTCCGCACCTTCCCGTCGAGCAGTTTGTGCAGGGCGGCGTTCAGTTCGGACGCCTCCGGGCCGCCGAGCATGCTCCCTTCCATTTTCAGGACCATGACGCCGTTCATCTCTTTGGTCGAGAATTTCATATCCGCTCCGTCGATGTCCTACCGCAGCTGGGTCTTGCGGCGGGTGGAGTAGTCCAGCACCAGGGCGCTCGCCACGTAGATGGACGAGTACGTTCCCAGGATGGTGCCGATGAAGAAGGTGAAGGCGAATCCGCGGTTCACTTCGCCGCCGAAGATGACGAGGACGAGGAGGACCAGGAAGACCGTTCCGTTGGTGATGATGGTGCGGCTCAGGGTCTCGTTCACCGACCGGTTCATGATGGTGGTGAGGTCCTCCGCCTTGTGCACCTTCAGGTTCTCGCGGATTCGGTCGAACACCACCACCGTGTCGTTGATGGAGAAGCCGACGAGGGTCAGGAAGGCGGCCATGATGTTCTGGTCGATCTCCAGGTTCAGGTGCGGCGAGAGTCCGTTGAGCAGGACGATGACGCCGAACGTCGCGATGACGTCGTGGAAGAGCGCGATGACGCCCGCCACACCGTAGATGAACTGGAACCGGAAACCGATATACACCAGGATGATGAGAAGGGCGGAGACCACCGCGTAGACGGCGTTGGTCCGGAGTTCGGCGCCGATCTTCGGTCCGATCTTGTCCTCCTTCAAAATGGTGAACGAGCCGGCCGGGAACGACTTCTCAAGACTTCCGCGGATCATGTCCAGCACGGCGGCCCCTTTCCCCTGTTCGGGGGTGCGGATGAGGATGTCGTTCGGGTTCCCGAACGTTTTGACCTCGGTGCTGCTGAAGCCCGCGCCCTGGACGGCGTTCCGGACGTCGCCGAGCTCCGGCGCGTTCTGGAAGCGGACCAGGACCTCGGAACCTCCGAGGAAGTCGATGCCGAACGAGACGCCGCGGACGGCGGCGCCGATCAGTCCGACGAGGATGACGAGACCGGAGATGGAATACCACACCTTCCGAGTCCCCATGAAATCGATCTTCGTGTTCTGCAAGATTCTCATTGGCGGTGTTTCTCCTGTCTCTTAGCCGAAATTGATGGATGTGGTGCCGCGTTCCGTGGTGAGGTCGAAGATGACGCGGGTGATGACCACCGCGGTGAAGAGGTTCGCCGTCACGCCCATCATGAGGGTGAGGGCGAAACCCTGGATCGGGCCGCTGCCGAACTGGTAGAGCACGATGCCGGTGAAGAGGGTGGTCACGTTCGAATCGAGGATGGCGCTGAACGCCTTCTCATAGCCGGCGTCGATGGAGGCGCGCAGCGTCTTCATCGTCGCGAGCTCTTCGCGGATGCGCTCGAAGATGAGCACGTTCGCGTCCACCGCCATGCCGATGGTGAGCACGATGCCCGCGATGCCGGGCAGGGTGAGGGTCCCTTTGAACGCCGCGAGGATGGCGAACACGAAGAGCACGTTGATGAAGAGCGCCGCATTGGCGACGAGTCCCCCCGTGCGGTAGTACGCGATCATGAAGAAGACGATGAGTCCGAGCGCGATGAGGAACGAGTTCGTGCCGGCCGCGATGGAGTCCTCGCCGAGCGACGGTCCGATGCTCCGTTGTTCGATGATGTCCACCGGAGCGGGAAGGGCGCCGGCCTTCAGGATAATCTCGAGCAGACGGGCCTCTTCGATGTTCTCCATCCCTTCGATCTGCGAGCGTCCGCCGGTGATCTTGCCGCGGATGACCGGCGCGGAGAAGACCGCGTCGTCCAGCACGATGGCCATGCGCTTGTTGACGTTGGCGCCGGTGATGCGCGCCCACTCGATGGAGCCCTGGTTGTCCATCTCCATCGAGACGACGGGCTGGTTGAAGTTCGGGTCGATGGTGGCGCGGGCGTCGGTGAGGACGCCGCCGGTGAGTTCGGCGGTGCGCCGCAGGCCGTAGAGCGTGTACCACTTCACCCCCTCGCTGATGAACGCGTGCTTGGAGGAGAAGAAGAAGGCCATGTCCGACGGGATGAGGTTCTGGACATCCTTGCGGGCCAGGATGCGTTCCACCTTGTCCTTGTCGTTCTCGGAGACGTACGCCTCACCGTTCCCCTGCTGGTTGGGACGGGCGAGCATCAGGAAGGGATGCTCCTTTTTGAGCTGCTCTTCGGACTTCTGGGCGTCGGCGATGGCGCTCCGACCGGTGTCGGAGGAGGTCAGCGCGGCGAGCGAGCTGCCGACGGCCGCCGGGCCGTTCGAGGTGTCGGACTTCGCCGTCGTCGAATCGGTGATACCCTTCCCCGCGAGGTACTTGTCCACCGCTTCCATCGTCCGGTAGATGATCTCGGGGTCCTTCATCAGCTTGAACTCGAGGAGCGCGGTCCCCTGGAGCAGCTGCCGCACTTCGTCCTCTTTAGAGACGCCGGGGAGTTCCACGATGATGCGCCGGCCTCCCTGTTTCTGGATGGCGGGTTCGGAGACGCCGTACTGGTCCACGCGGTTCCGCACGATCTCCATCGCACGGTCCACCGCCTTGTCCGTTTCGTCCTGCAGCCGGGAGAGGATCTGCTCGTTCTCCTCGCGGATGCTGCCGTAGTAACGGCTGAGCCGGATCTGTCGCGACTCGAAGGAGCGCTGGAACAGCGTGATGACCGGTTCGTCGCTCGTCTGCGCTTCGTTGCGGACTGCGGTGAGGATCTCGGCGAACTGGTCGTCCTTGTTCTTGGCGATCTGCTCGAGCATCTTCACGACGTCCACTTCGAGCACGACGCGCATACCGCCCTGGAGGTCGAGACCGAGCTTGATGCGGTTCGCTTTCGCCTCACGGATGGCGGCTTCATGGTCCGTGTGGTATGCCGCGCTGTCGTCGCCGGTGCGCCGTGCAAGTTCGCCGTCGAAGTTCGAGGCTTGATAGGTCGGGTAGAGGAAATAGATGGCGAGACCGAGCGAAGCGACGATCGCCACCAGTTTACCGCGATGTTTTTTCACAACAAGTACCTCCGATTGGAACGAGTGGGATGGACCGATAAAAAACTCAGGCTAAAAATATAACGGAAAGACCCCCTAAAATCAACGAAAATATGCAGGTTTGATGCCGACCCGGATTGTATCTCGGGGCACATTTCTCTATTTTATGCACGATTCGCAACTTTTCTTCCTACTGTCCGAAAACTGTGTCGTCTATGAACGGAATCCCCCATGCGCGTGCGTAAAGTAATGCTGTTCAGCGGCGCCGTGCTGTTCTCGGTGGCGGTGTTCATCATCAACGCCGCCACTCGGAACATCGACCTGGGCGATTCGGCCGTGGTGTACCTCCGTTCGGTGTTCAATCTCCTCGCCTTCACGCTCATCTTCCTGCTCGTGCAGATCTACAAGCGTGAGCATCCCTCCGCCGCGGTCAACAGTCTCAGCCGGCTGGCGGTGCTTTCGGGCATCTTCCTCGCCGCGTACGTGATCGTCAGTCTCCTGCCGCTCCGCGGGTTCAAATCGGAGGACATGAAGCTCTTCCCGCAGGATTACCTGACCATCCTGTTCTCGTCGGTCATCTCCATCATCGCCGGCATCTACGCCATCGCCACCGTCTTCTACCTGAAGGACCTCATCCTCTATAAAAGGAAGAAGACCACCGCACGCAACTTCTGGGTGATGGTGGGCCTCTTCGTGGCGGCGGCGGTCTCCACCGTCACCGCCCGGCCTCTGGAAGAGACCTTCCTGAGCGGACTGCTCTCCGGTCTGGCCATCGTCATGATCGTCGTGAACTCCTTCCGTCTCGCCTGGATCGCCTACCTGCCCCGGAAGGAGAAGGTGTACGCACTGCTGTATTCGCTCCTTTCGTTCTTCGGTTTCCTGGTGGTGCTCATCATCCTTTCCGTTTCGGAGGGGTGGACGCAGAAGGGGATCCACTATTACAGTCCGCCCCTCTTCGTCTTCGTGCAGCTCGCCTCCACCTTCGGGGCCATCTACAGCGGCATGGCGTTCATCAGCACGCTGTTCCATCTGCCGACCGCCGAAGCGTTCGACCGGAAGCAGACCGAGATCAGCTCCCTGCACAACCTGAGCCGGCTCATCAATCAGGTGTTCGACCTGCGTGACCTCGCCGAGACCGCCACGAAGATGGTGACGGAGGTGACCCAGGCATCGGCCGTATGGCTCGAGATCATCCCCGCCGCCGGTTCCGACGGACAGAGCGGCCTGCTCTCGGTGCGCAACATCGCGGAAGAGGACATCCGTCCGTTCATGGAGCCGGCCGGCCGTTCGCTGCGGACCGCCGTGCTCCAATCCCGTTCCATGCTCATGATCGACGACCTGCACGAGGACCGGCGGACGCGGGAACTCCCCCGGCTTCGGACCGCCGGCTCCATCCTCATCATCCCGCTGCTGTCGCACGACAAGGTCATCGGCGTCCTCTACGCCACGAAGGAGATCAGCTACGGGTTCGACAAGGACGACACCGACATCCTCACCGGGTTCGCGGACCAGGTGACGGTGGCCATCGAGAACGCGCGGCTCATCGAACGGTCGCTCGAGAAGGAACGCCTGCAGCGCGAACTGATGCTGGCGCAGGAGATGCAGAAGCGGCTCATCCCCCAGCAACTGCCGGAGTTCCCCGCCGTGGAGATGAAGGCGGTCACCTCGCCCGCGCTGGAAGTGGGGGGTGACTATTACGATGTGACGATGGTCGACGAACGGCGTGCGGCGCTCGTGGTCGGCGACGTCTCGGGCAAAGGGGTGGGGGCGGCCTTCTACATGGCGGAGGTGAAAGGGATCTTCCAGTCGCTCGCCCGCATCTATCCCTCGCCGAAGGAGTTCATGGTGAACGCCAACGCGGCGCTCCTGTCGAGCATCGACCGGCGTTCGTTCATCAGCCTCATCTATTCCACGCTCGACACGGTGTCCGGCGAGATGGTCATCGCACGGGCCGGGCACTGCCCGTTCATCCTCGTTTCGGGCGGAAAGGCCGAATATCACCGTCCCGGCGGTATCGGTCTGGGTTTGAAGGGGGGGCAGGTGTTCGCCGGATCGGTGGAAGAGAAAAAAATCGTGATGAAAAAAGGTGACGTATGTGTATTTTATACCGACGGCGTCACCGAATCGCGTTCCTCCGCCGGGGAGGATTTCGGGTACGACCGGCTGCTGGCGGTGGTGGAGAAGAATGCCGCGCGCTCCGCCGAGCAGATACGCGAAGCGATCATCCATGCGGTGTGGGACTACACCGATGCCAAGGGATATCATGACGACCTCACCATCCTGGTCGTCAAGTGGACCGGCGGCGGACGGAACAAAGCCGGTGAATAACCGTTTACTCTTACAGGAGCGTTTATGAGCGAATTCAAGGTCCATGTCCGACAGCGTGAGGACGACATCCACGTGCTGGAACTGCGGGGATATCTCGACGCCCACACCACGCCCGTCCTGGAGGAGTCGTTCCAACGGCTGCTGCACGAGAAGAAGTACCGCATCCTGGTCAACTGCCGGGAGCTGACGTACATCTCGAGCGCGGGGCTCGGCGTGTTCATGGCGTTCATCGAGGACGTCCGGGCCGGGAGCGGCGACATCAAGCTCTCGGACATGAACCCCAAAGTGTTCAACATCTTCGACCTGCTCGGTTTCCCGATGCTCTACGACATCGTGCCGACCGAGGAGGAGGCCGCCGCAAAGTTCGGAGCCCGTTAACCGTCACCGGTCATGACCGCGCCGCTCACATACCGATTGACCATCACCAGCCAGACGAACCGTCTCAACGACGTACGGCAGTTCGTCTCCGGACAGGCGCGCACGCACGGATTCGCCGAGGACGACGTGAACAAGATCACCATCGCCGTCGACGAGGCGTGCACCAACATCATCAAGCACGGATACGGATTCTCCCCCGACCACTTCATCGATATCGAGGTGCGGCGGAGCGGTCCGCAGTTCGAGATCATCATCATGGACAGCGGCAAACAGTTCGATCCGAAGTCCATCGAGACGCCGGACATGAAGGAATACCTCACGCACTACCGGCGCGGCGGACTCGGCGTGTACCTGATGAAGCGCATCATGGACAAGGTCGAGTTCAACATCCAGCACGACCGGAACGTCCTGCGGATGGTCAAATCCCTCTCGTGACGCCGTGAAGCGAACGCCCGCCACATCCGACGCCTCTGCCGACATCGTCCCGCTCTTCGAATTCACCAAGGTCGTCAATTCCACGCTGGACCTTCCGTTCATCCTCGGCACGCTGCTGCTGACCATCATGGGCCGTCTCATGGTGGGGAAGGCGGCGGTCCTGCTGCGCCGCCCCGACGGTACGTTCTGCGTCGAGTACGGCAAAGGGGTCCGTCCGAACCTCCTCGGTACCTCGTTCACCATCACCCGTTCCGCACCGACGGCCTTCGCCGTTCCGGACGCCGCTCTGTATGCGCCGCTGCGGAACAACGGCATCGCCCGGCTCTTTCCCATCCGCTCCCGCGACGACGTCATCGGCTACTGCGGCGTCGGAGCGAACCCGCGAACGCCGATGACCGCGGACCATGTGCGCTTCATCGAGACGCTCATCAACATCTCCGCCGCCGCCATCGAGAAGGGGATGGCGTTCGACGCGCTGAAGGACGTGAACCGGCAATTAGACGGTCGGGTGCAGCAGCTCAAGACGCTGTTCGAACTCGGAAAGGACTTCAGCGGGATCCTGGAACGGGAACAGCTCGTACGGCTCTTCACGCTGACGCTGATGGGACAGGTCGGAACGAACCGCTTCGCCATCTGTCTGAAAGAGGGGGAGAGCATCTTCTCGCGCATCCCGGCCGAAGCGCTGGAGCCGGCGCGGGAGGAGATCTGCTCGCTCGTCGATGCGCCGCTCCTGGCTTCCGAGGTCCCTGCGGGGAAGCCGTACACGCGGCTGCGCCGGCTTCTCGCCGAGGAACGGATCTCCGCCCTCGTGCCGCTGCAGATGCAGAGCGAAGTGAAGGGGGTGCTGTGTCTGGGGGACCGGCTCCGCGGCGGTCCGTACACCGCGTCGGACCTCGAGTACATCTACTCGCTGGCGAACCTCGCGTTCGTCTCGCTGGAGAACGTTCGCCTGTTCACCGATGCGGTGGAACGGAAGCGGCTCGAGAACGAACTGCTCATCGCCCGCGAGATCCAGCAGCGCCTGCTCCCGCGCGAAGTGCCGGCGGTGCCGTCGTTCGACATCGCCGCATCGAACATCTCCTCCAAACAGGTGGGGGGTGATTACTACGACATCGTGCCGGCGCCGGAGGGCGAGTTCCTGCTCGTCATCGCGGACGTCTCGGGGAAAGGGACCCCCGCGTCCCTGCTCATGGCGAACCTGCAGGCGACCGTACATGCGCTCGTCCCGTTCGCGCTGGAACTCCCCGCCGCCACGGCGCGCATCAACGACCTCATCTACCGCAATACGGGGACCGACAAGTTCATCACCTTCTTCTGGGGCGCGCTCGCCCCGGCGACCCGGCGCTTCCGGTACGTGAACGCGGGGCACAATCATCCCTTCCTCCTCCGCGCGGACGGCACCGTGGAACGCCTCAGCGACGGCGGCATCATCCTCGGCATCATGCCGTCGCTGGTCCCGTACGCGCAGGGAACGGTGGAACTCCGGTCCGGGGACACGATGGTGCTCTTCACGGACGGCGTGAGCGAGGCGATGAACGCCGAAGGGAACGACTACACCGAAGAGCGCCTCGAACGCTTCCTCCGTTCGGTCTCCGGGAAGAGCGCATCGGAGACCCACGCCGCCGTCGTGGCGGAGATCCAGGCCTACTCGGCCGGAGCACCGCAGTCCGACGACATCACGCTGATGGTGGTGAAGGCGCTCTGACGCTCTTTGCTTCTGCAACACCGGTTTCGTACTTTGCAGCATGAAGGACCTCCTCGAATACCTCCTGCTTTCCCTGTTCCGCGGCGTCATCCTCCTGCTCCCGTTCCGGACCGTGCAGCGCCTCGGCGACCGTTTCGGCGGATTCGTGTTCCGCCGTCTGCCGTTGCGGCAGGGGCTCGTGATGGAGAACCTCCGCGCCGCCTACCCTGAACTGCCGGACGAGGAACGGCGGACCATCGCCGACCTGAGCTACCGCAACATCTTCACCACCTTCTTCGAGACCTTCTGGATCCCGCGCATGGACCTGGAACGGCTCCGTTCCCTCGTCATCATCACGCCCGAAGAGCGGCAGCGCGTGGACGCGATCATGGCGCGGGGGAAGGGGATGATCATCCTCAGCGGCCACATCACCAACTGGGAGCTCGTCGCCATCGGCATCGGCGCGCTGACGCCGTACCCGCTCGAACTGGTCATCAAACGGCAGCGGAACGCGTACGTGGACCGGCTGATGAACGGCATCCGCACTTCGTTCGCGAACACCGTGGTGGAGATGGACCGCGCACCGCGCGAGGTCATCCGCCGGCTTCGCGACGGCAAGGCGGTGGGCATGCTTGCGGACCAGAGCGGACCGGACGACGGCATCTTCGTCGATTTCTTCGGCCGTCCGACCTCGACCCATGCCGGACCGGCCGTCTTCGCGCTCCGGACCGGAACGCCCATCGTCGTCACGACCGGCATCCGGACCGCGGAAGGGACATTCACCGTGCACTTTGAGGAACTTCCGATGGCGGGACTGCAGGGGACGGACGACGAGAAGATCCGTGAGATCACCCGGCGCCATACCGCCGCGCTCGAGCGTCATGTTCGCCGTCATCCCGGACAATGGCTCTGGCTGCACAAGCGGTGGAAGCACACCGACCGGTTCCTGCACGCCCATCCGACGGCATCATGACCGCCCCGCAGCGCATCCTCGTGTTCCAGACCGCCTTTCTCGGCGACGTCGTGCTGACCCTGCCGATGGTACAGCGGCTGAAGCGGCACTTCCCCGCGAGCGAGATCGACGTGGTCACCACCCCGGCGGCGGCGCCGCTCCTCCGGCATCCGGACGTCCGTTCGGTCATCGTCTACGACAAGCGAAGAACGCAGAAAGGGCTCCGCGGCATCCTGTCCATGGCGCGCACCCTGCGGGCGATGCGGTACGACATCGCCGTCGTTCCGCACCGTTCCCTCCGTACGGCCGCAGTTGTCACGCTCAGCGGCATACCGCGGCGCATCACCTTCTCCACATCCGCCGGGCGGTCCCTGTTCACGGACATCGTTCCGTACGTCCCGACCCTCCACGAATCCGACCGGAACCTTTCCCTGCTCGCCCCGCTGGGAGTGCCGGAGGAAGGGAAGGAACTTCCGCGCCTCTTTCCGGACGAAACGGACATCGGTACGGTTGACGCTGCGTTCGGGGAACTGGGCATCGTTGCGGGGCAGCGGTGCATCGCGCTCGCGCCCGGTTCCGTCTGGAACACCAAGCGCTGGCCGGCGGAGCGTTTCGCCCGTCTCGCCCGGATGTTCGCGGCGGACGGCCATGCCGTTCTCATCGTCGGAGGGAAGGAGGATGCGGAACTGGGCCGTACGCTCGTCGCCGAAGCGGGGGACGGTACCGTGCACGACCTCACCGGACGGTTCGGACTGCTCGGTTCCGCGGAGCTCATCCGCCGGTGTGCGGTGCTGGTGACGAACGACAGTGCGCCGCTGCATCTCGGCGTGGCGATGCGGACGCCGGTCGCGGCCATCTTCGGCGCCACCGTGCCCGCGTTCGGGTTCGGGCCGTACGGGGAACGCGACATCGTCGTCGAAACGAACGGACTGACGTGCCGTCCGTGCGCCATCCACGGCGGACGGCGATGTCCTATCGGCACGTTCGAATGCATGAACGCCATCGAGGCGGCGAGGGTGTACCGGGCGGTGAAGGAACAGCTGGGAACGGCGTAGAAGGAGTGCGAGGGGTGAAGCAGAACGGCCGCACCATGGTGCGGCCGTCGTCGTTTTAAAACTCGGAGGAGGAACCACCCGCGGCGGTGGTGTCGGCCGTGAGATGGACCTCGCAGTGCGGAGGGACGTACTTCGAGTTGAACACTTCGATCCGTTTGAACGGACAGAACTCGTTCGCGAGTTTGTTGGTGACGCTGCAGACCGAATCCTTTTCGACGCCGTTCGGGATACGGAAGTACGGCTGGGTGACGGGGATGGTCTTGTCCTCATACACGTACTTCATGAAGCGTCCCCACACCGGCGCGGCGGCGCGGCCCCCCTGTCCGTCCGCGCTCCCGAAGTTGACCGCCTGATCGTCGAACCCGACCCACACGCCGGCGGCGAGCTGTGGTGTGAAGCCGATGAACCACGCGTCCGCGTATCCCTGCGTCGTCCCGGTCTTGCCGGCCGCCGGGTAATGGAAGAAGTTCCGCACGCGCGTGCCGGAGCCGCGGTTCACCACGTCCTCCATCATGTTGGTCATGATGTACGCCGTCTCCTTGCTGAGCGCCTCGCGCCGTTCCGGCACGTTCTCTTCGATGACGTTGCCGTCCTTGTCCTCGACCTTGAGGATGGCGTTCGGTTCCACCGCCACGCCTTCGTTGGGGAAGACCGAGAACGCGGCGGTCATCTCCAGCGGCGTGACCTGCGCCGTGCCGAGGGCGATGGATTCATACGGCGGAACGGGGGAGCGGATCCCCATGCGGGCGGCGTACTCCGCCACCTGCTCCTTCGGAGCGATGTCCATGATGACGCGGACCGCCACGAGGTTGATGGACTGTGCGAGCGCTTCGCGCAGCGTGTACTTCCCGCCGACGTCCCCTTCGAAGTTCCCCGGTCTCCACTGCGTGCCGTCCCCCAGTTCCACCGTGACGGGCTGGTTCGCCACCTCGGTGGTGGGAGGATAGCCGTTGTCGATGGCGACGGTGTAGACGAACGGCTTAAAGGAGGAGCCCGGCTGCCGGCGGATCTGCGTGACGTGATTGAGACCGTAGCGGAAGGTGCGGAAATTGCGTCCGCCCACCATGGCGCGGATGCCCCCGGTCCGCGGATCGACGGCGACGAAGCCGATCTCGATGCTCTGCCACACCCGCTTCACCGAGTCGACGAACGCGCGGTCCGAGTAGCGGGCCGAGAGGAGACTGTCGCGGTTCGACGACCGCTGCCACGCGGCGCTCTGCCGCACCGCCTTCTCGACCACCTTCGCGAGCAGTCCCGGCTTCGAGTCCCAATCCCACACCTTGTCGAACTGCTGCTGTTTCTCCGCCAGATGTTCCTCCACTGCGCGGTTGGCGTACCGCTGCATGCGGCTGTCGAGCGTGGTGTAGACGGAGAGCCCGTCCTTATAGATGTTGAAACCGTACTTCTCGGCCTTCTCGCGCATCTGCTGGCGGACGAACTCGACGAAGTGCGGGGCCATGCCGAGGGGACCCTCCACTTCGCTGGTGGCGAAGACGAGCTCTTCCTTCCGGATGGCGTCGGCCTGTTCTTCGGTGATACGGCCCTCCTTCAGCATCTGCCCGATGACGAGATGCCACCGCGAGATGGCCCGCTGCGGGTGCCGTACGGGGTCATAATAGGCGGGGCCGTTGAGGATGGCGACGAGCATCGCCGATTCGCCCGCTGTGAGCTCCTCCACCGGTTTGCCGAAGAAGACGCTCGAAGCCGCGGAGATGCCGTACGCACCGCGTCCGAAATAGATGGTGTTCAGGTACATCTCGAGGATCTCGCGCTTGGTGAAGTTCTTCTCGATCTCCACCGCGGTGAAGAACTCGCGGAACTTGCGCGTCGCCTTTTCGAATGGGTTCTCGTCGGCGTTCTGCAGGCCGTACAGGTTCCGGGACAGCTGCTGCGTGATGGTGCTCGCCCCCTCCTTCAGACGGAAGGCGAGGAGGCTCTTCCCGAGCGCGCGCAGGAATCGCCACGGCGTGACCCCCCAGTGGTCGTAGAAGTCCTTGTCCTCGGTCGCGATGAGGGCGGAGATGACGGAGGAGGGGATCTGTTCGTACGAGACGTACGAACGGTTCTTGGTCAGGAAGAACGTGCCGAGCACCTCGCCGTCGATGGAGTACACTTTCGTGGCGAGCTCCGGCTTCGGATTCTCCAGGTCCTCGAGGGAGGGGAGTCCCGAGACGATGTAGAAGTAGTACGCGACCATCAGCACGCTGAAGAGCGCGGCGGCGGCGTAGAGGTACCGGCGGTAGCGGTGGTACACGCCGCGCCCCTTCTGAAGCAGCGCTTCGCGGTACGCCGGATCGCTGAAGTAGCGCTTCATCTGTTCCGAGCGGTATCCGGGTCGGCGTTTGTTTCGGTCAGCGGCCATCGGTCAGATCCAGGTCTTCAGTTCGAGCGCGTCGTCCGTCAGTTCGGCGTACGTGTTGTGCTGCATCCAGTCTCCGAGGTTGATGTAGCGCCCCGTTCCCGCCGGCATGTCGGCCGGTACGTGGCGGTGTCCCATCAGCACGGCGTCGTATCCTTCCGCGGTCTTTTCCGCCGCGAAGCGGATCATGCCGTCCGTCTCGCCGTAATCCTTGTTCCCGGTGTACTGGCGGCTCTTCTTCGACGACGACCGCGCGAGCCACGACGCGACGGTGGGGTGGAGGAGCGAGAAGAGGAACATGCTGACGCGGTTGCGGAGCACCGCTTTGAGGATGCGGTATCCGGTGTCGTTGAGCGCCAGACCGTCGCCATGATGCAGGTAGAGGCGCCGTCCGCGGCGTTCCACCGCCAGCGGTTCGGTGTACACCGGAATGCCGAGCTCGTCCGGGAAGAAGTCCTTGAGCCAGAAATCGTGGTTGCCGACGAGGTAGCGGACCGTCACGCCGTTCTCGACGAGCTGCGCCAGCCGGGACAGGACGTGATGGTGTCCGCGCGGAACGACGTACCGGTACTCGAACCAGTAGTCGAACAGGTCACCGAGGATGAAGAGCTCTTCGCCGTTGCGGAGGACATGGTCGAGGAAGGCGAGCACGCGGCGCACCTTCGCCCGCTCCTCCTCCGGCGACTGAACGCCGAGGTGGACGTCGGAGAGGAAGAAGACGCTCTTCGGCCGTGGAGCCGGCGGCTGGTTCGGTATGACGGCGGGGGAGTTCATCGAGCGTGCGTCCGGCGGGGTCCGTTCACCGTGCGGATTGGGTGTCGTCGACGCGGGCGAGCAGCGCGAGGCCTGCCACGAAGAAGAGACCGATGCTGAGGACGGACAGCCGTTGATCTCCGGTAATATACGAAATCAGTCCGAACAAAAAAGTGCCGACCACCGCGGACGCCTTTCCGCACAGTCCGTCGTAGAATCCGAAGAACTCCGCCTCGTGGTGTTGTGGGGTGAGCTGCGCCATCAGACTGCGGCTCGCGGCCTGCGAGGCGCCCATGGAACTCCCCGCGACGGCGCCGATGGCGTAGAACGCTTCCTTGGACGGTACGAAGTACGCCGCCACGACCACCGCCAGCCAGAGCAGGAGGTTCACCGCGATGGTCCGCTTCGCGCCGATGGAGTCCGTCACGACGCCGAACGCGAGCGAACCGGCGATGCCCGATGCCTGGACCACCGCGAAGAGGACCAGCACCTCCTGCAGCGTGAAGCCGAGCGTCTGGGTGGCGAAGAGGGAGGCGAACGAGATGACGGTGAGGATGCCGTCGTTGTAGATGAAGAAGGCGAGGAGGAAGCGCCCGACGTTGCGGTACTCGCGGAGGCGGCGGAGCGTGTCCGCGACGCGGCCGAAGCCGGCGCGCAGGTACGAGGGACGGACGTCGAACCGCACGCGGTGGTCGCGCATGAAGAAGAAGAGCGGCGCCGAAAAGAGCAGGAAGATCCCCGCGGCGATGACGAAGCTGGCGCGCACGTTCTCCAGGTTCTCCGCCGCGAACCCGCCGGCGTACAGCGGCATGGCGATGAGCAGCGTGACGAGCGAGCCGATGTAGCCCATCGCGAATCCGTATCCCGACACGCGGCCGTAGCTCCGTTCCGTCGTGATGTCCGGCAGGAAGGCGTCGTAGAACACGAGGCCCCCCTCGAATCCGATGTTGGCGACGATGAAGAGGAGCATCCCCGCGGCGACGTCCCCGGGTCCGACGAAGAAGAGGAGGGAGGAGGCGGCGATGGAGGCCAGGGTGAAGCCGAAGAGGAAGCGTTTGCGCCGGCTGGTGAAGTCCGCCGCCGCACCGAGCACCGGCGCGATGACGGCGGTGAGGAGCATGGAGAGGCTCACCGCGATGCCCCACAGCAGGTCTCCGCGTCCGCTTCCCCCCGCCACCACCTCCTTAAAATAGAGCGAATAGCCGACCGCAACGATCATGACGGAATACGAGGTGTTCGCGAAATCGAACAGGGTCCAGACGAAGATCTGAAATCGGTTCGAGCGCACGAAAGAGGGGGTCATCGAGCGGCGTGTTTCGGTTTCGGTTTGGAGGACTCGACCAGACCGCGTCCGCTCTTGGCGAGCGAGCCGTTCTTCTTCAGGTCGATGAGGATGGCGTCCAGCACGCCGTTGATGAAGGTGGAACTGCCGTCGGTGGAGAAGTCCTTGGCGATCTCGATCGCCTCGTTGATGCTCACCTTCGGCGGAATATCGGGGAAGTGGAGCAGCTCGCACACCGCCATCCGGAGCAGGATCTTGTCCAGCAGGGCGATGCGGTAGAACTCCCAGTGCTCGGCCCTGGTCTTGATGAGGGCGTCCACGGCGGACTGGTGCGTGACGGTCTTTAAAAAGAGGGAACAGGCGAAATCGTAGTCCGTGCCGGCCTCCTTGAGCTCCTGCAGCACCGTGTTCATGACGTGCTCGGGGGAGTCCTTGGCGATCTCGTGCGCGTAGAGGGCCTGCATCACCGTCTCGCGGACGAGCCGGCGGTTCTGTGTTCTGCTGTCGGTCATCGGCTCAAGATACGGAAAAAAGGGGTGCCGTGCCAGCGGCGGAGCGGCGTGGAAACGGCGGAAGTTTTTCGTATACTTCGCTCCGTCATGCTCTCCCGACTGCTCCCCACACCCGCAGACCATCCGCCCGCCGGCGTACCGGCGTTGCGCCGGAACCTGTTCATGCATTTCATGGACGGTTCCTTCTACGTGCTCGGGATGAGCTTCGTGGCGGTGCCGACCGTCTACCCGGTCTTCGTCCGGGAGCTCGGCGGCGGTTCTCTGGCGGTCGGTTCGGTGCAGGTGCTGTGGATGCTCGGACTGAACATCCCCGCCGCCTTCATGGCGCTCCGCATGCGGCGCATGCCGCTCTTCCGCGGTCCGATGGTGTACTGGAGCCTCGTCCACCGGCTCATGCTGCTCCTCTCCGGTGCCGTGGCCGCCATCGTCGTGGGACGTGCCTCTCCGGGATCGTCCGTTACGCTCTTCCTCATCCTGCTCTTCTTCACCGCTTTCTTCGGCAGTCTGGCGGGACTGCCGTGGTTCCAGGTGTACTCCAAAACGGTGCCGGTCCGTCTCCGCGGGAGGCTCATGGGCTTGCGGCAGCTCTCCGGTTCCGCCGTCGCGGCGCTGGGAGGGTATGCCGTCGGGCTCATCATCGCCGCCGTCCCGTTCCCGTACAACTTCTCCTCCCTCTTCTTCACCGGATTCGCCTTCACGATGGTGTCGTTCGTCTTCCTGGCGCGGGTGCAGGAGGAGCCGACGACGTATCCGTCTCCGGAGACGGAAGGGAAGCCGGACATCGTCGGCGAAGTGACGCGCATCCTGCGGAAGGACCGCAACTTCCGCCGTTTCCTGGCGACCGACGCGCTGCTGCTGATGTCGCTCTCCGCGGCTTCGTTCTATCCGATCCACGCGATGGAACGGTTCGCGCTTCCTCCGTCCGCCGCGGGCACCTTCTCGGCGGTGGTGATGGTGAGCAGCGTCGCCGCGAACATCGTCTTCGGCGCGGTGGCGGACCATGCCGGGCACCGTGCGACGCTCATCATCGTGGCGCTCTGTTCGGCGATGGCGGCCCTCACCGCCTTCGCGGCGCCGAACGTCTTCCTCTACGGCTTCGTCTTCATGTTCCTCGCCGCCGCCATCCACACGCACGCGATCTCGCGCATGCCGTTCGTCGCGGAGATGTCCGATGAGCATGAACGGCCGCTCTACATCGGCATCACCAACACGCTCACTTCGCCGGCGCTGCTCACCGGAGTGCTGTGGGGTCTCGCGGTGCCGTACCTCGGCTACGCCGCGGTGTTCGTCATGACGGCGGCGTTCGGCGCGGCATCGGCGCTGCTGCTCCGCGCGACCGTCACGGACCCTCGGCATCAATCACGCAAAGGATGACCATGGCGGCTCTTCTCCTCCTCGGCGATTCCATCACGGAAGCATTCCCCGCGCAGGAGCTCCTCTCCGGACATACGGTCGTGAACGCCGGCGTGTACGGCGATAACTCGCGGCTGCTCCTGCAGCGGCTGGAGCGTGACGTGCGTCCGAAGACGGCGGACCTTCTGCTGCTCCTCATCGGCACCAACGACATGGCGTGCGGATACTCCTCCGGCGAGACCGTCCGCTCCATCGGGGAATGCGTACGGCGCATCCGTTCGTACGGAGGCATCCGCTCCGTCGCCGTGCAATCCATCCTCCCCACGCGGGGGGTCGCGAACCGGCCGAACCTGCGCATTCAGTTCCTCAATTCGCAGCTCCGGCGTCTCGCGGCGGCGGAAGGTTGCAGGTATTGGGACATTCACTCCCTTTTCGTAAATTCCCTCGGAGACCTCGCGGAGGAGTTCAGCGACGACGGGCTGCATCTGACCCGCCGCGGGTATGACGTGTGGGCGGCGCACATCAACGACCGCCTTGCCGCAGACGGAGAAACGACGGACCGACCATGAGACCGACCTCGATCAAAAAAACCGACGCCGACACGCTCACCGTCACCTGGGACGACGGCGCCGTCACGCCCCTCGCCATCCGGCTGCTGCGCGACGAATGTCCGTGCGCCGAATGCAAAGGTGAACAGATATTGCTGCACCAGGTCCTTCCCGTGGTGCAGCCGAAGCGTCCCGGTCACTACGACATCCAGTCCCTCGCGCCGGTCGGCTCCTATGCGCTACAGATCGCCTGGGGAGACGGGCATGCGACCGGGCTCTACTCGTGGGAATACCTCCGTGCGCTCGCCTCCACCGAACGTTCAACACCCGCAGGAACGCCATGACCACCGCACAACGCCGAGAGCTCATCGCCCGGGCGGTCGCCGCCAAGGAGACCTCCTACTCCCCGTACTCCCGGTTCCGAGTGGGAGCCGCCGTGCTCACCGACGACGGAAACATCTTCGACGGATGCAACGTGGAGAATGCCTCGTACGGTCTGGCCATCTGCGCCGAGCGGAACGCCATCTTCCGTATGGCGCACGCGGGACACCGTTCCCTCGTCGCCGTGGCGGTGACCTCGGACCATACGTCGTTCATCACACCGTGCGGCGCCTGCCGTCAGGTGATCGCCGAGTTCGCCGCGAAAGGGACCGTCGTCCTTCTCGTCAGCGCCAAGGGCCGCGTGAAGCGTGTGCCGTTCGAACGCATCTTCCCGACCCCGCCGGACCTCGCCTCCCTCAAGAAGTGAGCGGAGCGCGGCCATGCTCATCGTCATCGCCAGTCTGCGGCTTCCGAAGGTGAACGGCGTCAAGCGCGCGCTCACCGCGCTCACCGGCGCGTTCCCCGATCCGCAGCGGCGCATCCGCTTCGAGACGCGCGAGGCGCCGAGCGGAGTGTCTGACACGCCGCGGTCCGTCGCCGAACTGATGCGCGGCGCCCGGAACCGCGCGGACGGAACGTACGTTCCGATGCGGCACGAACCGAGCTTCTCCGTCGGCGTCGAAGGGGGAGTGTTCCGCGAGGAGGACCGTGTCTTCCTGCAGAGCTGGACCTGCGTCTTCGACGGCACGCGGTACTCGTACGGCGGCTCGGGCTGCATCGAACTGCCGGCCGCGCTGCGCGCCGAGGTGGCGGACGGAGGGACCGACCTCGGCGTCGCCATCGACCGGTTCGCGCAGCAGGCGGACGTTCGGAGCCGGCAGGGGACCTTCGGCGTGCTCACCGGCGATCTCGTCACCCGCGAGGATTCGTTCGCGCAGTCGGCGCTGAACGCGTTCATGCCCTTCTTCCATTCCAGAGTGTACGGTCCCGCCGGGACCTGATCCTTAACAGTTCGGTAACATGGCGGCAGTTGATGGCCGGACGAATCTTCCGTATTTTTCGTTCGCTCTGAAAGGACGACCATGAAACAACGGATACTCATCGCCGACGACGAACGCGACATTCTGGACGTGCTGAAGTACAACCTCGAGAAGGAGGGGTACGAAGTGCTGGCGGCGAAGAACGGTGCGGAGGCGGTGACGCTCGCACGGAAGCACCCGCATCTCATCGTTCTGGACGTCATGATGCCGGAGATGGACGGATACGAAGTGGTGCGCGCGCTGAAGAAGAACGCCTCGACCTCGAAGATCCCGGTCATCTTCCTCACCGCGAAGAGCTCGGAGGTGGACGAAGTGGTCGGGCTCGAACTCGGCGCGGACGACTACCTCGTGAAACCGGTCGGCATCCCCAAACTGCTCGCCCGCGTGAAGTCCGCGCTCCGCAAGAGCGGCGGGAACGCCGAGGAGAAGGCGGAGGCCGACATCCTCCGCCACGGCGTGCTCGAGATCAACCGGACCCAGTACAAGGCCTTCATCGCGAAGAAGGAGGTCTTCTTCCCGAAGAAGGAGTTCGAAGTGCTCTACTTCCTCGTGAAGAACGCCGGCAAGGTGGTGACGCGCGAAACGCTCCTCTCCCAGGTCTGGGGGAGCGACGTGTACGTCATCGACCGTACGGTGGACGTGCACATCCGGAAGATCCGGGAGAAGCTCGGCTCCCATGCGGATTACATCGACACCATCAAGGGGGTCGGGTACCGCATGAAGGAAATTTAGCCGGGAATACCGTATCTTCCCCCCATGTATTCCCTCCGCGTCCAGCTCATCGTCTCCGTCGTCATCGCCTCCGCCGGAGGTCTGCTCACCGCCGTCCTGTGGCGTGTGACGCCTCCCGTCGCTCTCACCGCCGGCGCAGCGTCCTTCGGCGTCTCGTACGGCATCCTCTATCTCTTCGTCTACCGTCCCCTGCAGCGCATCTCGGCGGTGGTCCGTTCCCAGCAGGAGAAGGAACCGGTCACCCGGGTGAACGTCGAATCGTCCGACGAGTTCCTCCGCCTCTCCGACGCGCTCAACAATCTGCTCGGTTCCTTCCACGACGATATCAGCCGCCTCAAGAAACTGGAACGCGTGCGGACCGAATTCCTCGCCAACGTCTCGCACGAACTGCGCACCCCCATCTTCTCCACGCAGGGTCTGCTCGAGACGCTGCTCAACGGCGCCATCGACGACACCGCGGTGAACCGCGACTTCCTCACCAAGGCGCTGAAGAACACCGAGCGGCTCAATTCTCTGCTGGGGGACCTCATCGACATCTCGCGCATCGAGAGCGGCGAGATGAAGCTCCGCTTCCGGTACTTCGACATCGTCCCGTTCCTCGTCTCCATCGTCGCCGAGATGCAGACGGTGGCGGACCGCTTCGGCGTACAGCTCCGGCTCGACGGCGACGCCGGTTCCGCCGCGGAGGTGTACGGGGACAAGGAACGTCTGCGGCACGTGATGGTGAACCTCATCAACAACGCCGCCAAGTACACCGAGAAGGGAGGGACGGTCACCGTGCGCTTCCTGCCGAAGAAGGACCGTGTGGAGGTGTCGGTGGAGGACACCGGCATCGGCATCGCGCCGCAGCATCTTCCCCGCATCTTCGAACGCTTCTACCGCGTCGACCGCGACCGCTCGCGCGACGTGGGAGGTACCGGGCTCGGTCTCGCCATCGTGAAGCACATCGTCGAGGCGCATGACGCGGAGATCAGGGTGAAGAGCGAGATCGGTGCCGGCTCCACGTTCACGTTCTGGGTGAACACCACGGACGCATGACGCCCGGCGCAGCGCACCTGACCTCCCGCCCGCGATGACCGCTCCCGGTACACCGCCGAAAGGACGAGGGACCGGTTCGAACCCGAAGAACCGGTTCACCGCCGTGTCGTACGAGCTCATCGCCGAGGAAGCGGAGCCGGGACGGCCGGTCCCCACCCGGTATTACCGCGACCGTTCCAAGTCCGTCCTCGCCCGCAACGAATCCCCCGACATCGGCTTCACGTACGACCTCAATCCGTACCGCGGCTGCGAGCACGGATGCATCTACTGCTACGCACGCCCGACGCACGAGTACCTGGGATTCTCCGCCGGCCTCGATTTCGAGACCCGCATCATGGTGAAACAGAACGCCGCGGAACTGCTCGAGAAGGAGCTCATGTCGCCGCGGTGGGGTCCGCAGGTCATCGCGGTGGGGGGCAACACCGACTGTTACCAGCCGGTGGAACGGACGCTCGGCATCACGCGCCGCTGCATCGAGGTGCTGCTGAAGTACCGGAATCCCTTCAGCATCATCACCAAGAACCAGCTCATCACCCGCGACATCGACCTGCTGCAGGACCTGGCGCGGCAGCGGCTGCTGGCGTGCACCGTCACCGTCACCACGCTGGACAGGGAACTGCAGCGCCGCATGGAACCGCGCACCGCGCCGCCGGACGTCCGGCTGGAGACCATCCGCCGGCTCGCCGAAGCGGACATTCCGGTGGACGTGAACATCGCACCGGTCATCCCCGGATTGAACGACAGCGAGATCCCCGCCATCCTCCGGCGCGCCCGCGAACACGGCGCGACCCGCGCGCACTGGATCATGCTTCGGCTCCCGCACGGCGTGAAGGACCTGTTCGTGGAATGGCTACGCCGGGAGTACCCCGACCGCGCGGAACGGGTGCTCAACCGCATCCGCGAGGTCCGCGACGGCGGGCTCACCGACGCGGCGTTCGGTTCACGGATGCGCGGCGCGGGGGAGATGGCCGAATCCATCCGGCAGCTGTTCGATGTCACCGCCGCAAAGTACGGGTACGTGACGGAGAAGCGCGGGCTCCGCACGGACCTCTTCCGCGGACCGCACGACAGCCAGATGTCGCTCACCTTCGAGTAGACGATCATCAAGGAATCGTCCGCCCCGCTTTACTTTCCGTCCGAAAAGCGATACTTTTCCACACTTTCCAACCATCAACGGGAGCATCATGAAGAGGTTCCTTCTCCTCGCCGCCGCGGTGTCCGTCGTTTCGGCACAGAGCGTCCGGCTCAGCGTACCGCACGAACGGTTCGTTCTGAAGAACGGACTGAACGTTATCCTGCATCAGGACAAGACCACCCCGACCGTGTCGGTGAACCAGTGGTACCACGTCGGTTCCGGGTACGAGAAGCCGGGCCGCACCGGCTTCGCCCATCTGTTCGAACACATCATGTTCGAAGGCTCGAAGAACGTGCCCGAAGGGAAGTTCGACGAATGGCTCGAGTCCGCCGGCGGGAACAACAACGGCTCCACGAACGTCGACCGGACGAACTACTTCGAGGACATCCCCAGCAATGCGCTCGAACTGGCGCTCTTCCTGGATTCGGACCGGATGGGGTACCTGCTCGACGCGATGAGCCAGGAGAAGCTCGACGGTCAGCGCGACGTGGTGAAGAACGAACGACGCCAGCGGTACGAGAACACGCCGTACGGCATGGCGTGGGTGATGCTCTTCGACGCGCTCTACCCCCCGACGCATCCCTACAGCTGGCCGACCATCGGCAGCATGGCGGACCTCAGCGCCGCGTCGCTCGACGACGTGAAGGAGTTCTTCCGCACCTACTACGCGCCGAACAATGCGAGCATCGCCATCGCCGGCGACATCGACCTCGCGGCCGCGAAGGCGATGACGGAGAAATGGTTCGGCGGCATCCCCGCCGGACGGCCGGTGCCGCCGCAGGACCGGAGCGTACCGGTGCTGCACGCCGAGAAGCGCATCATGTTCGACGACCGCGTGCAGCTGCCGCGCCTCTACATGGCGTGGCTCTCGCCGGCGCAGCTCACGCCGGGCGATGCGGAGATGGACCTGCTCTCGTCCGTGCTGGCGGGAGGGAAGAACTCCCGCCTCTATAAGAAGCTGGTGTACGAGATGCAGATCGCGCAGGACGTCTCGGCGTTCCAATCGTCCTCCCGGCTCTCGTCGCAGTTCCTCATCATCGCCACCGCGCGGGCGGGACATACGCTCGCCGAACTGGAGACCGTCATCCAGCAGGAGATCGACCGGCTGAAGTCCGAGGCCCCCGCCATGCGCGAGCTCGACCGCGCGCGGAACCAGTACGAATCCTCCTTCATCCAGCGGCTGGAATCGGTGAACGAGAAGGCGGACATGCTCAACAACTACTATTATCTCACCGGCAATCCCGATTACTTCAACGAGGACCTGGCGCGGTACTACGCCGTCGATCCGCAGGACCTGAAGACCGCCGCGGTGACGCATTTGAAGAACGATGCCCGCGTCGTGCTCAGCATCGTGCCGAAGGGGAAACCGGAACTCGCCGCCGCGAACAGCACGGCCGTCAGCACGGAGGGAAAATGAACGCCATGAAGAACGTCTCCGCCCTTGCCATCATCTGTCTGGCCGCTCTGATCGCCGTTCCCGCCTCCGCGCAGGAACCGGACCGCTCCGCGCCTCCTCCGCTCGGTCCGACCCCGTCCCTCAAGGTGAACCCGATGCAGAAGTTCACCCTCTCGAACGGACTTCCGGTCATCGTCTATGAGAAGCGGGAGGTCCCCATCGTCCAGGTGAACCTCGTCATCAAAGCGGGGAGCGTGGACGAACCCGCCGCGAAGCTCGGACTGGCCGGGCTCACCGCCGCGATGATGGACGAGGGGGCCGCCGGAAAGACGGCGCTGCAGCTCTCGGACGAGGTCGATTTCCTCGGCACGTCGCTCTCGGTCTCCGGCGGACTCCACACGAGCGGCGTCTCGATGCGGAGCACCGTCTCGAAGTTTGACGCGTCGCTCGCGCTCTTCGCGGACATCCTGCTCCGTCCCGACTTCCCCGAACCGGAACTGGCGCGCCTCAAGAAGCAGTACCTCACGTCGCTGTTCCAGGCGTACGACCGCCCGCAGGCCATCGCGGCCGCGGCGAGCGGCATCTATGTCTTCGGTAAAGAACATCCGTACGGCCGGACCTCCGTCGGCACCGAGAAGAGCATCGGCGCCGTCACCGTCTCCGACCTGCGGTCGTTCCATTCAACGTACTACCGTCCGAACAACGCCCTCCTCGTCATCGTCGGGGATGTCTCCGCGAAGGAGGTCGTCGCGAAGATGGAGTCAGCCCTCGGCGGATGGGAGAAGGGGACGGCTCAGCCGGCCGTCGTCTCCAGCGCGAAGCAGGTGAACGGCCGGACCATTTACCTGGTGGACAAGCCCGAAGCGGCCCAGTCGGTGATCCGCATCGCGAAGGTGGGGACCGTTCGGAACACCCCGGACTATTTTCCGCTGCTGGTGATGAACACCATCCTCGGCGGCTCGTTCACGTCGCGGCTCAACCAGAACCTGCGTGAGAAGAACGGGTACGCGTACGGCGCCGGCTCCGGTTTCGGATTCCGGCCGTCGGCGGGTCCGTTCACCGCCTCTTCGGACGTGCAGACCGACGCCACGGATAAAGCGCTGCAGGAGTTCATGAAGGAACTGGAGGGGATGTCCAAACCGGTGTCCGACGAGGAACTGACGAAGGCGAAGAATTACATCGCGCTCGGATACCCGGACAACTTCTCCAACGTCGGTTCCATCGCTGCGCAGATCGCGGAGATGGCGCTGTACGGTCTGCCGGAGAGCTACTTCAACGACTACATCGCGAACGTGATGGCGGTGAAGAAGGAGGATGTCCGGCGCGTGGCGAAGAAGTATCTGGACACCGACGACCTCGCCATCATCATTGTGGGTGACCGTGCGAAGGTGGAGAAGGGACTGAAGGGGACGAGAACGGGGAAGATCGTGAACCTCGTTCCGACCGACGTGCTGGGTCCCGTGCCGTCGCTCTGACCCCCATATTCCTCGATCGACGCGAGACCCGGACGGAGTTCCGGGTCTCGCCGTTTTCGTCCCCTCCCGGTCCGCTCGGGACGGCCTCCCGGCCTGAAATGCTTTGCTAATCATGCGAAGTCCTCGTATATTTGGGCGTTATTTTCACAATTTACTTCAATCAATCGCCAGTGACCCATGACGTTTGAACAAGGTGTGTTCTACTTCCTGGCGGCGGTCACCGTCGTTTCGGCAGTGATGATGCTGCTGCAGCGGAATCCGGTCAACAGCGCCCTCTATCTTATCCTCAACTTCTTCTGCCTCGGCGGTCTGTACCTGACCCTCAACGCTCAGTTCATCGCCATCGTCCACATCATCGTCTACGCCGGCGCCATCATGGTCCTTTTCCTGTTCGTGATCATGCTGCTGAACCTGGGGGACGACAAGCGGCTCATCGAGCATCTCGGGCTCCGGATGTACCTCGGCATCGCTTTTTCCGTCGCCTTGCTGGCGGAACTGCTCTATATCCTCGGATTCTCCGGGCTGGAGTCGGCCGGACCGTTGTCCCCCGCTTCGGTGGAGATGGGGACGGTGGAGTACCTCGGCAAGATCCTGTTCACGAAGTTCCTCTTCCCGTTCGAGATGACCTCGTTCCTGCTCCTGGCGGCCATCGTCGGAGCGGTGCTTCTGGCGAAGAAGAAATTGACCGAATGAGCGGACGGACCTTCGCTCCGCCTCCGAACCACTGACCAACGGTGAACGAACCTATGATCCCCCTGAACCATTACCTGCTCCTCTCGGCGTTCCTGTTCTCCTGCGGCGTGCTGGGCGTGGCCGTGCGGCGCAACGCCATCGTCGTCTTCATGAGCATCGAGCTGATGCTGAACGCCGTGAACCTCACCCTCATCGCCTTCTCCTCCTTCCTCGGCGACGCGACGGGGCAGATGCTCGTCTTCTTCGTGATGGTGGTGGCGGCGGCCGAGGCGGCCGTCGGTCTGGCCATCATCATCGCCCTCTTCCGCAACAAGCAGACGGTCAACGTCGACGAACTCAATATCCTGAAGTGGTGACCATGATCGGATACGCACCCTACATCGTCCTTATCCCGTTCCTCGGTTTCCTGCTGAACGGACTGCTCGGCCGGAAGTTCAGGAGCGAGACCGCGGTCGGTGCCGTCGGCACCGCGGCGGTCGCCATCCCGTTCCTCATCGCCGTCGGCATCCTGGTCGAGATGCTCGGACTGCCGGCGGACCAGCGCTCCGTCACCGTGCCGGTCTTCCAGTGGATCGCCGCCGGCTCGTTCTCGGTGGACGCGGCGTACCAGGTGGACCAGCTCTCCATCGTGATGACGCTCATCGTCACCGGCGTGGGCAGCCTCATCCATCTCTACTCCATCGGCTACATGCACGGCGACCCCGGGTTCTGGCGCTTCTTCACCTACCTCAACCTCTTCATCTTCGCGATGCTCAACCTGGTGCTTGCGGACAACTACCTGCTGATGTTCCTCGGGTGGGAAGGGGTGGGACTCTGTTCGTACCTGCTCATCGGGTTCTGGTACGACCGGAAGTTCGAGAAGGGGACGACCGGCGACGCTGCGAAGAAGGCGTTCATCGTCAACCGCATCGGCGACTTCGGCTTCCTGCTGGCGATGTTCCTCATCGTCGGGACGTTCGGCTCCCTCAAGTACGAGACCGTCCTCTCGCAGGCCGGGCTCTTCGAACGGGGGAGCGACATCATCACCTGGATCACATTGCTGATGTTCGTGGGCGCCACGGGAAAGTCGGCGCAGATCCCGCTCTATGTCTGGCTGCCGGACGCCATGGCGGGTCCGACCCCGGTCTCGGCCCTCATCCATGCGGCGACGATGGTCACCGCGGGCATCTACATGGTGGCGCGAAGTTCGGTCCTCTTCGCGCTCGCTCCCGCGACGATGGAGGTGGTGGCGGTGATCGGTCTGGCGACGGCGTTCTTCGCCGGCACCATCGGCATCGTGCAGAACGACATCAAGAAGGTGCTGGCGTACTCCACGGTGAGCCAGCTCGGGTACATGTTCCTCGCCTGCGGCGTGGGGGCGTTCACCGCCGGTCTGTTCCATGTGATGACGCACGCGTTCTTCAAAGCGCTCCTCTTCCTCGGCTCCGGCGCGGTCATCCACGCCATGCACGAAGAGCAGGACATCCAGAAGATGGGGGGACTGAAGAAGTACATGCCGGGGACGTACAAGACCTTCGTGGTCGGGGCGCTGGCCATCGCCGGGTTCCCGCTCCTCTCCGGTTTCTTCTCGAAGGATGAGATCCTCTGGAAGAGCTTCGCGGACGGCGCGCCGTGGATGTGGTTCGTCGCGGCCGCGGCCGCCGGCGTCACCGCCTTCTATATGTTCCGGCTCGTCACGCTCACCTTCGAAGGGAAGGAGCGGTTCGACCATCATCACGTCCATCCGCACGAGGCGCCGAAGACGATGCTGTATCCCCTCATCGTGCTGGCGGTCCTCTCCGTGATCGGCGGATTCATCGGCGTCCCGCACGTGCTCGGCGGCGCCGTCGGTGTGCACAACTACTTCGAGGAGTTCCTCGCGCCGGTCTTCGCGCCGGCCAACGCCGCGCTCAACCTGCCGTACCATGACGATACCGCGCTCGAGCTCGGCCTGATGGCGGTCTCGGTGGCGGTGGGACTGGCGGGGATCTGGTTCGGCCGGTACGTCTATCTGACGAAGCCCTCCATCGCCGCGGACGCCGCGGCGCGCTTCGGCGGGCTGCACCGTCTGCTCTGGAACAAGTACTTCGTGGACGAGGCGTACGACGCCGCCGTGGTCGAACCGGTGCGGAAGACCTCGGAGCGGTTCCTGTGGAAGGTCGTGGACGTGCGCATCATCGACGACGCGCTCAACGGCACGGCGCGCATCGTGGAGATGACGGCGAACATCCTCCGCCGCATCCAGACCGGCGTGGTGCAGAGCTACGCCGTGGTCTTCATCGCCGGCATCCTCTTCGTGCTCGGGTACCTGATCGGCCGGTGACCGGACGACATTCACTCACCCTTATCGAACCGTCGCAATGCAGAACATCCTGACGTATACGCTCTTCTCGCCGCTGCTGGGCATCGCCGTGCTGCTCTTCATCGGCCGCGCGAAGCAGACGCTCATCAAGTCCGTCGGCATCGGCGCGTCGCTCCTCACGTTCGCCCTCTCCCTGCTGCTCTACGCGTCGTTCGACGCCGGCACCGCCGCGATGCAGATGACCGAACGCGCAGTGTGGATCGCCGGACTGGACATCTCGTACATCGTGGGGGTGGACGGGCTCTCGGTGCTCCTCATCCTGCTGACCGCGTTCCTCACCCCGATCGCGCTCATCGCCTCGTGGAGTTCCATCACCGACCGGCTGAAGGAGTACGTGTCGTTCATGCTGCTGCTGGAGGTGGGGATGCTCGGCGTGTTCATGGCGGGGGACCTCTTCCTCTTCTACGTGTTCTGGGAGGCGATGCTCATCCCGATGTACTTCATCATCGGCATCTGGGGAGGCAAGGAGCGCATCTACGCCGCGGTGAAGTTCTTCCTCTATACCATGGCCGGTTCGCTGCTGATGCTCATCGCCATCCTCTGGCTCGGATATTACGCCTCGACGCTGCCCGGCGGACAGTTCACCACCGACCTGGCGAAGCTGAGCGCCGTCGCTCCCGGCATCCCGCTGACGCTCCAGTCGTGGATGTTCGCCGCGTTCGCCCTGTCGTTCGCCATCAAGGTCCCGCTCTTCCCGCTGCACACCTGGCTGCCGGACGCGCACGTGCAGGCGCCCACCGCCGGCTCCGTCATCCTGGCGGGCGTGCTGCTGAAGATGGGGACGTACGGTCTGCTCCGGTTCTGTCTCCCGCTGTTCCCGCAGGCGTCGTTCGCCTTCACGCCGCTGATGTCCGTGCTCGCCGTCGTCGGCATCGTCTACGGCGCGCTGGTGGCGATGGTGCAGACGGACGTGAAGAAGCTCGTCGCCTACTCCTCCGTGAGCCACCTCGGTTTCGTGGTGCTCGGCATCTTCTCCATGACGGAGGAGGGGATCCAGGGCGCGGTGCTGCAGATGATCAACCACGGCCTCTCCACCGGCGCGCTCTTCCTCCTCGTCGGCATGATCTACGACCGCCGGCATACGCGCGAGATCTCGCAGTTCGGCGGACTGGCGAAGGTGATGCCGGTGTTCAGCACCATGTTCCTCATCGTGACCCTCTCGTCCATCGGACTCCCCGGACTGAACGGGTTCGTCGGCGAGTTCCTCATCCTGCTCGGCTCGTTCAATTCGATGTTCCTCGGCACGCCGGTCTACGCCGCCGTCGCCGCCACCGGCGTCATCTTCTCGGCAGTGTACATGCTCTGGATGGTGCAGCGGGTCTTCTTCGGCGCCGTGACGCACGACGAGAACCGTTCGCTGACGGACCTGACGAAGCGGGAGATCGGACTGCTGCTGCCGGTGTTGCTCTTCATCGTGTGGATCGGCGTCGCGCCGTCCGCTTTCCTGAAACCGTCCGCCGCCGCGACGAAACAGATCGTGACCCAGATGCACCAGGCGAAGACCGGAACCGCGGTGCCGGCCGGCACGACCGCCCAATAAGGAACCAGGACAGACCCTATGGACTTCATCCCCCTTTCGGACCTCATCGGCGGCGCTGCCATCCTTGCGGTGGGCCTCTTTTCGCTCGCCGCGCTGACCATCACCGCCTTCTTCCCGAAGGCGCGGACGGCGGTCTTCGTCACGGCGCTGCTCGGCGCAGCCGCCGGCATCGTCTTCGCCGGCTATTCGTTCCCGGACAATCAGACCGCCTTCTCGGACATGCTCCTCGTCGGCGGGTTCGCGAACTTCTACTCCATCCTCTTCCTGGTCATCGCCGTCCTGACGATGGTGCTCTCCGCCCCCTATATGGAGAAGGAGGGATACCGGCACAGCGAGTTCTACGTGCTCGTCCTCTTCGCGGCCATCGGCATGATGATGATGGGGGCTTCCGGGGACCTCATCACGATGTTCCTCGGCCTGGAGGTGATGTCCGTGACCTTCTACGTGATGGCGGGACTCTTCCGTGCGAAGCTCACCTCCAACGAATCGTCCCTGAAGTACTTCCTGCTCGGCGCGTTCGCCACCGGCTTCCTGCTCTACGGCATCGCGCTCATCTACGGCACCACCGGCACTACGAACCTCATCCGTATCGCGGCGCAGTTCCCGCAGGCGTTCGACCAGCCGCTGCACGTCATCGGCTGGGGACTGCTCCTCATCGGACTGGCCTTCAAGGTCGGGGCGTTCCCGTTCCACATGTGGGTGCCGGACGTGTACGAAGGGGCACCGACCTCCGTCACCGCCTTCATGTCCACCGGCGGCAAAGCGGCGGCCTTCTCCGCGTTCATCCTCGTCTTCTCCATCCCGATGGCGATGCACGATCCGCGGATGACCACCGTGCTCGCCGTGCTCGCGGCGGGCTCGATGATCGTGGGGAACTGGTTCGGACTATCACAGACGAACCTGAAGCGGATGCTCGCCTACTCCAGCATCGCCCACGCCGGGTACATGCTCATCGGCATCGCTTCGGCGTCGCCGGTGGGTCAGCAGGGCATCACCTTCTACCTCGTCTCGTACGCCCTCACCAATCTCGGCGCCTTCGGCGTGGTGATGATGCTCGAGACGGAGAAGGGGGAGGGGGTGACGTATGAGGAATACGCCGGACTCGGACGGCGCAAGCCGGTGCTCGCCGCGCTCCTCTCCATGTTCATGTTCTCGCTCACCGGCATCCCGCCGTTCGCCGGGTTCGTCGGCAAGTACTACCTCTTCGCCTCGGCGGTGCAGAGCGGACTGACCTGGCTGGCGGTGCTGGGCGTCATCACGAGCCTCATCTCCACCTACTACTATCTCCGCGTGGTCGTCTATATGTACTTCCGTGACGGCTCGGCGGAGGAACCGTCGCTCCCGGCGTCGTCCCTGGCCGCCGTGGCGCTCTCCGCCGCCGGCATCCTGGTGCTCGGCATCATGCCGTCGCTCATCTTCGACGTCATCGTGTCGATGTTCTGACGGAACCCCGACCGTACGACCGTCCCTTGCCGGCAGGGCAGGGGACGGTTTTTCATTTCAGGACAGCATGGTATGATCCCCATCCTCACACCGGAACAGATGCAGCGGGCGGACCGGCACGCGATCGGCCGGCTCGGCATCCCGTCGCTGCTGCTGATGGAGAACGCCGGCTCCGCCGTCGCCGCGGAACTGCTGCGCCGCCGGCGGTTCCGAGGTGTGCGCGTCGCGGTGCTGTGCGGGAAAGGGAACAACGGCGGGGACGGACTCGTCATCGCCCGGAAACTGAGGGAGGCCGGAGCGGCGGTGACCGTGGTGCTGATCTCGCCGGTGAACGCGTTCTCGGCCGATGCGCTCGCGATGTACCGCCGGTTGCCGGAACTTCCGGTGGTGCCGCTCCGGCGTTTCCTGTCCGATGGACCGGCACCCTCCGTCATCATCGATGCGATGCTCGGCACCTCGTTCACCGGCCGGCTCCGCGGCGCGTACCGTGAGGCGGTCGGGCGGTGCAACGCCATGCCCGGATGGAAAGTGGCGGTGGACATCCCCACGGGTCTGAACGGAACGACCGGAGAGACCGAGGGTGCGGCGTTCCGCGCGGACCTCACGGTGACCCTGTCGAATCCCAAGTACGGTTTCTATCGTTCCGCCGCACGGGACGTGACCGGCGACGTGGTCACGGCGGACATCGGCATTCCCGGCGAAAGCATCGAACGGGTCTCGTCCGGTCTCTTCCTCGTCGAAGCGGACGATATCCGTCGGCTGCTTCCGCGACGCCGGAACGACGCGCATAAAGGGACGGCGGGAAAGGTGTTCGTGCTGGCCGGCTCGCGCGGTATGACCGGTGCGGCGCTCCTCGCGGCGCGAAGCGCACTGCGGAGCGGGGCCGGTCTGGTGGTGCTCGGCGTTCCGGCGTCCGAACTGCCGTCGGTCGCGCGCCGGACGTTGGAGGCGATGCCGTTCCCTCTTCCGTCAACGAACCGCGGGGCCGTGTCCATTGAAGCGCTCCCAGCCGTCCGCACCAAACTCTCATGGTGTGACGCCGCCGCGGTCGGATGCGGGCTCTCTGTCGATCCTGAAACACGCACGGTCGTACGGTCGCTCCTGGGGAAGAGAAAGAAGCCGATGGTGCTGGACGCCGATGCGCTCAACGCCCTCAGCGGACGACCCTCCCTGTTGCGGGGCGGACGCACGACGGTCATCACCCCGCACGTTGCGGAACTGGCCCGGCTCACCGGAACGCCGGCGGAGGAGATCGAACGGGACCCGTTCGGGTCCGCCTCGGCGGTCGCCCGGCGGTACGGCGTGACGGTGGTGATGAAAGGTGGGCCGACGGCGGTGGCGGTTCCAGGGGGCAGTGTGTTCGTGAATCCGACGGGTAATCCCGGTATGGCCACGGCGGGTAGCGGCGATGTGCTCACCGGCGTCATCGGCGCGCTGCTGGGACAGGGACTCTCCGCCGGCGCGGCGGCGGTCGCGGGGGTGTATCTGCACGGCGCGGCGGGGGACCGGGCGCGGTCGCGCCGGGGTGTGCACGGTCTCATCGCGTCCGACATCATCGCGGCACTGCCGGCCGCCATCAAGGAGTTCGACCCGTGATCCGATACCGTTTCCATTCCTTCCTACAGTTCCAGCTGCCGTTCCTGGCGTGGTGCATCTTCATCTTCACCGTCTCCTCCATCCCGCAGGCGCGCATCCCGAACTTCGTGAACTACACGGACAAGATGGTGCATGCCGGCGTCTTCTTCACCCTCTGCTGGCTCGCCCACGTCGCCTTCCGCTTTCAGCCTGCGGCGTTCCTCCGCACGCACGCATTGCTGCTGGCGTGGATCTTCGTCGTGCTGTTCGGCGTCTCGGACGAGTACCATCAGATGTTCACTCCCGGCCGGACGAGCGAAGTGCTCGACCTTGCGGCGGACGCGGCCGGCGGACTCTTCTACGTCCTCTTCTACCGGCGCTTCCGGTTCTACGACCGGTACATCCTCACGCGATGACCGCGCTGCTGCACCGGCTCACGGCGCTCCCCACGTTCCGCTCGCTGCGGCACCGCAATTACCGTCTCTTCTTCTCCGGACAGATCCTTTCGCTCATCGGCACCTGGATGCAGTCCATGGCCCAGTCCTGGCTCGTGTACGAGCTCACCCGTTCGTCCGTCTGGCTCGGCACGGTCGGTTTTCTGACCTCCATTCCCATCCTCTTCTTCTCCATGGCGGGCGGTACGCTGGCGGACCGGCTGCCGAAGCGCCGTGTGGTGGTGGCGACGCAGACGCTCTCCATGCTGCAGGCGCTGCTGCTGGCGGCCTCCGTGCTGTTCGGTTTCGCCTCCATCGGCCTGGTGGCGGTGCTCGCCTTCACGCTCGGCGTCATCAACGCGTTCGACATCCCCGCGCGGCAGTCGTTCATCGTCGAACTGGTGGGGAAGGAGGACCTGACCAACGCCATCGCGCTGAACTCCGCCACCTTCAACGC
>WBUG01000012.1 GCA_008933835.1 Bacteroidota bacterium
CGGCTGCTCCGGCTCCCGCTCCCCCGGCGCCGTCCGCGTCCGCACCGGCTCCGGCGGCCCCACCGGCGCCCGAACCGCCGAAGACACCGGAACCGTGAACCACCACGCATCGGAACCACGACTATGAACCTGTACGAGATCGTCTTCTACTTCTTCGCGGCCCTCACCGTCGGCTCCGCCGCCGTGGTCGTCTTCTCCCGCAACATCGTCTACGCCGCCTTCTCGCTCCTCTTCACCTTCTTTGGGGTGGCGGGACTGTACGTGCTGCTCAATGCCGACTTCCTGGCGGTGACGCAGCTGATGGTGTACGTCGGGGGCATCCTGGTGCTGCTCCTCTTCGGCGTGATGCTGACGAACACCACGCTCAGCGTCGCCATCCGTTCCGGCTCCCTCCATGTCCTTCCCGCGTCGCTGCTCGCGGCGGCGCTGGCCGGAATGCTCGGAGGGCTGTACTGGACGGCGGAATGGTCCGTGAGCGTCCGCGCGAGCGACATCGCCGCGGAGACGACGTCGAAGGAGATCGGCAGCGCCTTCATCACCTCGCACCTCCTGCCGTTCGAGGTGGCGTCGGTGGTGCTGCTGGTGGCCATCGTCGGCGCGGCCATGATGGCCCGCCGCGAACGCACGACGGAGCAGTGACACGCCGGCCCCCGGCCGGACGATTCAGACACCCAGAGAACCGGACGAACGAACCATGACCATGGTCCCCATCACCCTCACCCACTTCCTGCTCATCAGCGCGGCGCTCTTCGCGCTCGGCGTCTACGCCGTGATGACGCGCCGCAACGCCATCATGGTGCTGATGGGCATCGAGCTCATCCTGAACTCCGCCAACATCAACTTCCTCGCCTTCTCCCGCTTCGGCGGACTGAACATCGAGGGGCAGATGATGGCCATCTTCGTCATCATCCTCGCCGCGGCCGAGGCGGCCGTCGCCCTGGCCATCGTGCTGAACATCTACAAGCGATTCACCACCGTCAACGTTGACGACATATCACTCCTGAAAGACTAATGAGACCAGAACTCACCATCGCGCTCGCCGTCCTTCTGCTGCCGCTCGCCAGCTTCACGCTGCTCATCTTCACCGGGCGGCGGTACTCCGAACGGAGCGGCCTCGTCGGAACGGCGTTCCTCGGCATCGACCTGCTGCTGGCCCTCTACCTGCTCGCCGCCAAGGTCCCGTCCGACCTGAAGGTGTGGGACCACACCTTCACCTGGATCGACTTCCACACCGCCGTCAACGGCGTGCCGCTGAAGATCGACATCGGCATCATGGTGGACGACCTCACCGCCGTCATGCTCGTGGTCGTCACCCTCATCAGCTTCCTGGTGCACCTCTTCTCGCTGGCCTACATGAAGGGGGACGTCCGGTTCTCGCGCTACTACGCGAACCTCGGCATCTTCACCTTCTCCATGCTCGGCATCGTGCTGACGAACAACTACCTGCTGATGTACGTCTTCTGGGAGCTCGTCGGCCTCAGCTCCTACCTGCTCATCGGACACTGGTACGAGAAGAAGTCCGCGGCGGACGCCTCCAAGAAGGCGTTCCTTGTCAACCGCGTGGGGGACCTCGGCTTCTTCATCGGCATCATGATCGTCTGGATGCAGTTCTCCACCCTCACGTTCGACGGCATCTTCGGCCAGATCGCGGGGGGGAAGGTGCCGTTCGACTCCAACGCGTGGCTCACCGCCGCCGGCATGCTCATCTTCTGCGGCGCCGTCGGCAAGTCCGCCCAGTTCCCGCTCCACGTCTGGCTGCCGGACGCGATGGAGGGCCCGACCCCCGTCAGCGCCCTCATCCACGCCGCCACGATGGTCGCGGCGGGCGTCTACCTGACCGCCCGCACCTTCCCGATGCTCACCGCGGACGCGCTGCTGGTCATCGCCTACGTCGGCGCCGTCACCGCGTTCATCGCCGCCACCATCGCGCTGGTGCAGAACGACATCAAGAAGATCCTCGCGTACTCCACCGTGAGCCAGCTCGGCTACATGGTGATGGGGCTCGGCGTCGGCGCCTACACCGCCGGCGTGTTCCACCTCGTCACCCACGCGGCGTTCAAGGCGGGGCTCTTCCTCGCCTCCGGTTCCGTCATCCACGCCATGCACCACGCCCTGCACCATCAGCACGACCACCATACGGACGCGCAGGACATCCGGCACATGGGGGGACTGAAGGGGAAGATGCCGGTCACCTTCTGGACGATGCTCATCTTCACCCTCGCCATCTCCGGCGTGCCGCTCACGTCGGGCTTCATGAGCAAGGACGAGATCCTCGCCGGCACGCTCGCGTTCTCGCACTTCACCGGCCACACGCTCATCCCGGTCATCGGCTTCCTCGTCGCCGGGCTCACCGCGTTCTACATGTTCCGCATGCTCATCGTGGTCTTCCTGGGCTCGCACCCGGACGCGCACCGCGCCGAGCATCTGCACGAATCGCCGAAGGTGATGACCGTGCCGCTGATGGTGCTGGCGGCCCTCTCGTTCTTCGCCTTCTACTCCTTCAACCCCCTCAACGCCTCGCACGGCTGGTTCATGGAGAACGTGACCCCGCCGGCGGTGGCGGTGCCGGCGGCCGCGGCCGCGACGGCCACCGAGACGTTCGTTGAGGAGGTCCACCATCAGCATTCGCTGGCGATGCTCCTCTCCGTCGGCGTGGCCGGGCTCGGCATCCTCGCCGCGTTCGTCTTCTACCACTGGAGGAAGGTCTCGGCCGATGCGGTGATGAACGCCGCGAAGCCGGTGCACACGTTCCTCTATAACAAGTGGTTCTTCGACGAGCTCTACCATGCCACCGCGGTCGCCGCCACGCTCGGCACGGCCCGGGCGCTCGCCTGGTTCGACGCCGTCATCGTGGACGGCATCGTGAACGGTGCCGGCGCGGTGACGAAGGGCTTCTCGACCGTCAGCGGGAAGTTCGACTCCATCGTGGTGGACGGCATCGTCAACCTGACCGCCACCGTGGCCGGCTTCCTCGGCATGCTGCTGCGCACCGTGCAGACCGGCCGGGTGCAGACCTACATCGTGTTCGCGCTCATCGGCCTGATGGCGCTCCTGGCATTGTATATCTAAGCACTCAACAGACCAACTCCTATGGAACAGACCTTTCTCAACATCGGCATCCTCACCTGGCTCACCTTCCTTCCGGTCGTCGGCATGATCGTCGTGCTGCTGCTGCCGAAGGAGCAGAAGACCGCGGTCCGCTGGACCTCGCTGGCGTTCACGCTGGCGCAGGTGGTCTTCGCCGGCATCCTCTTCGCGAAGTTCGACCGGAACCTTGCCGGCGTGAACTCGGCGGAGACGATGCAGTTCACCGAGCTCTTCAACTGGATCTCCGTGAAGAGCACCGCGTGGTTCGGCACCATCAAGATCGACTACTACCTGGGGGTGGACGGCATCAGCATGCCGATGGTCCTGCTGACGGCGCTCATCTCGTGCATCGCGGTCATCTCCTCGTGGAACATCGAGAAGTCGGTGAAGGGCTACTTCGCCCTCCTGCTGCTGCTCGACACCGGCATGATGGGGGTGTTCGTGGCGCTCGACTTCTTCCTCTTCTACATCTTCTGGGAGGTGATGCTGCTCCCGATGTACTTCCTCATCGGCGTGTGGGGCGGACCGCGGCGCGAGTACGCGGCCATCAAGTTCTTCCTCTACACGCTGCTCGGTTCGGTGCTCCTGCTGCTGGCGATGCTGGCGCTCTACTTCAGCGTCACGGTCGTGGACCCCGCCTCCGGCGAGCGCATCCACACCTTCAACATGATGGCGATGATGAACCCGGCCAACTACGACCCGCAGTCACTCCTGGCGGGGGCGCACACCTACTGGCGGTACGTGGCGTACCTGGCGGTCTTCATCGGCTTCGCCATCAAGGTCCCCATCTTCCCGTTCCATACGTGGCTGCCGGACGCGCACGTCGAAGCGCCGACCGCCATCAGCGTCATCCTGGCGGGCGTGCTGCTGAAGATGGGCACCTACGGACTGCTCCGCATCGCGTTCCCGATCTTCCCTGACGCGGCGCTGTACTATCTCTATCCGCTGGCGTTCGTCGGCTTCATCAACATCATCTACGGCGCGTTCTGCGCCATGGCGCAGAAGGACTTCAAGAAGCTCATCGCCTACTCCTCCGTCAGCCACATGGGCATCGTCATCCTCGGCATGGCGGCGATGAACACGCAGGGGATGCTCGGCGGCATGATGCAGATGTTCAACCACGGCACCATCACCGCGATGCTCTTCCTCATCGTCGGCGTCATCTACGACCGCACGCACACGCGCGGGCTGGACGACTTCGGCGGACTGATGAACAAGATGCCGAAGTACTCCGGCATCATGGTGGTGGCCTTCTTCGCCGCCATCGGCCTGCCGGGACTGAGCGGCTTCATCTCCGAGGCGTTCTCGTTCCTCGGCGCGTTCCAGACCTTCCGGTGGCTCACCGTCGCCTCGGCGTTCGGCATCGTGCTCACCGCGGGCTACATGCTCTGGACGCTGCAGCGCGTCTTCCTCGGCACGCTGCCGGAGAAGTGGAACGGACTGACCGACGTCACCGGCCGCGAACTGGTGATGCTCGTGCCGCTGGGGATCATCGTGCTCGTGCTCGGCGTCTATCCCAACCTGATGCTCGACGTGATGAACACCTCGGCCAACGCCCTGGTCGATTTCGTGAAGGCGGGCGGCGGCATGGCGGTCGGGAATTAATCACCTCAAACTGTGAACGGACATGGCTGACCTCATCCTCAACAACCTCTCCCTGATCCTGCCGGAGACGGTCCTCACGGTCACGGTGATGCTTGTGGTCCTGGCGCACCTGTTCGACCGGCGCGACGACACGGTGGTCCACTACCTCTCCCTGCTCGGCCTGCTCGGCGCGATGTACGCACTGACCGGGAAGATGGGGGAGAACCTCTCGGCGTTCAACGGCATGCTGGCGGTGGACCCCTTCTCGCTCTTCTTCAAGCTCGTCATCCTCCTCTCCACCGTGGTGGTGGTGCTCATGTCGCGCCATTCGGCCGAGGTGCGCGCCGAACGGGGCCTGCAGGGGGAGTACTACTTCCTGCTCCTCTCCATGGCGCTCGGAATGATGTTCATGGTCGGCGCCTCGAACCTGCTCATGATGTACCTCGCGCTGGAGATGACCTCGCTCACCTCGTACGTGGCGGCGGGCTTCACGCGGAAAGCGAAGGACTCCGCCGAAGCGTCCCTCAAGTACCTGCTGTACGGCGCCTTCTCCTCCGGCGTGATGCTCTACGGCATCTCCATCCTCTACGGCCTCACCGGCACGCTGCACCTGGCGGGCATCAACCAGGCGCTGATGCAGGGGAGCGTGAACGGGCTCGGCCTGGCGGTGTCGTCGCTCCTCATCATGGTCGGATTCGGCTACAAGATCTCGGCGGTGCCGTTCCACTACTGGACCCCGGACGTGTACGAAGGGGCCCCGGTCACCGTCACGGCGTTCCTCTCCGTCGCCTCCAAGGCGGCCGGCTTCGCGATGATGATGCGCGCCTTCGCGGTGATGTTCACCGACACCGCGGCGCAGCTCCCGGCCGGCGCGTGGGCCTTCGTGCAGGGGATACCGCTGCAGCACGTGCTCGTGGTGCTCGCGGTGGCGACGATGACGCTGGGGAACCTCGTGGCGCTCTGGCAGGACAACGTGAAGCGCATGCTGGCCTACTCCAGCATCGCCCAGGCGGGCTACATGCTGCTCGGCGTGCTGGTGCTCGGCCATGACGGCGCGGCGGCGGTGATGGTCTACTTCGCGGTCTACCTCTTCATGAACCTCGGCGCCTTTCTCGTGGTGATGCTGGTGGCCAACACCATCGGCAGCGAGCATGTGGACGACTACAAGGGACTGGGGAAGAAGGCGCCGCTCCTCTCCGTGGCGATGGCGGTCTTCCTCGTCTCGCTCACCGGGCTTCCCCCCACGGCGGGCTTCATCGGCAAGTGGATGATCTTCCTGTCGCTCATCAACGCGAAGATGGTCGGCGTGGCGGTCATCGGCGTCATCAACAGCGTCGTTTCGCTCTACTACTACGTGCGGGTCATCCGGAACATGTTCCTGCGCGAGCAGGAAAAGCCGACCGGGACCGTGTTCCGTCTCCCCGCGGCGCAGGTCATCCTGCTCCTCTCGCTCCTCATCCCGACCCTCTACTTCGGGCTCTTCTTCAACGAACTGGTGGAGTTTGCGCAGTACTCGGTGACGATGTTCGGGGTGCGGTGACGCTCACGCACAGCACGGTCGTATGATAACGAAAAAGTCCCGCGTTGCGGGACTTTTTTCGTTTTGAGCAGACGGTATCTTCCGACATCAGGGGACGCCGAGGTCACCGTTTCTTCTTCTTCCGTTCCAGCCGCTCCACGATCAGACGGATACCGTCCAGCACCAGCGCCGGTTCGTGCTTGTGGATGACCTTCGACTGCCGCTTCATCATCTCCGAGAATCCCCCCGTGGCGATGACGGTGGGGTAATCGTCCAGTTCCTTCGAGATGCGCCGGATCATCGTCTCCATCGAATCCAGCGCGCCGTACATGATGCCCGCCTGCATGCTCTCCACGGTGTTCTTGCCGATGACCCGTTCGGGGAACTTCAGGTCGATCTTCGGCAGTTTGGCCGCCCGCCGGTGCAGTTCGCCGGAGGTCGTCTCCACCCCCGCCGTGATGACCCCGCCGAGGTACTCGCCGTTCTTCGAGACCACGTCGAACGTCGTGGCGGTGCCGAAGTCGACGATGACCACCGGACCCTTGTGCTTCACGAACCCCGCCACCGCGTTGCAGAGCCGGTCCGCCCCCACCGAGCGCGGGTCGTCGTAGAGGACCGTGATGCCCAGGTCCAGGTCGGACGAGACCACCACCGGTTCGATGCGGAAGTACTTCCGCGACATCCGCACGCAGACGTCCGTCAGGTTCGGCACCACCGACGCGATGCCGACGGAGGCGATCTTCTTCAGCGGCACCTTCGCGTCGTCGCAGAACTGTTTCACGAGCATGCCGAACTCGTCCTCGGTGCGGGTGACGAAACTGGTCACGCGCCAGTCGCCGAGCAGTTTGCCGCCGTTGTAGATGCCCACCACGGTGTGGGTGTTGCCGATGTCGATGGCGAGGATCATGGTGTCCTTTGGTTGACGGTCATTGATACGCGATGCTCACGTCGCCGGCGTAGATGCGCTTCACCGGTCCGTCGGCGGGACGGACGATGAGCGCGCCGTCCTCCGCCAGGTCGATGGCGACGGCGTCGTACGCGAACTCGCTTTCCAATACAGTGATCTTTTTCCCGAAAATCAAGGCCTTCATCTTCCAGTCGTCCAGCAGCGTCTGCGGCGGATACCGCTCCAGCTGCTCGTAGCGGACCTCCAGTTCCTCCAGCACCGCCTGCAGCAGGACGATGCGGTCCGCCGCCGCTCCCGTCTCCAGCACGAGGGAGGTCGCTTTGAACCGGAGCTCCTCGGGAAACTGCTCCTGGTTCACGTTCAATCCGATGCCGAGCACGATGCGGGTGACGCCGCGGTTGCCGGTGACCGACTCGAGCAGCATCCCGCACACCTTCTTCGTGCCGATGAGGATGTCGTTCGGCCATTTGCACGAGACCGACAGTCCGGTGACCCGTTCAACCGCGTCGGCGGCGGCGAGCGACGCGGCGAAGGGGAGGAGCCGGTACTTTTCCGCATCGAACGCGGGATAGAGGATGAGGGAGAAGAGCAGGTTCGTTCCCGGGTCCGATTCCCACGACCGCTGCAGCCGTCCCCGTCCTGCCGTCTGTTCCTCGGCGATGATGAGCGTGCCGTGCGGCGCGTCGGATGGGTCGATCCGCTTCCCGAACGTGTTCGTCGAATCGATGCGGTCGAAGCTGTGGATGGTCCGGCCGAATTCCCTCGTTACCAGACCGTTCAAAATCCGTTCTTTTTCAAGCATACGTCAGGCACACAATGTAGCCAGCCGATGGTGCTAAAGTCAACTAAATAAAGGACATATTGGCATAACAATGTTCTTGGCGAGAAAAATTGGCGGATATGCGGACATAATGGCATAACAAAGAAATATCATGACGATGTTTTGTGTAATATTGACCGGTTAATATGTGGCACGGGCATTGCAATTTCTACCGGCAGAATACTCTATATAACAGACAAAACCTATACTTCGAAAGGGAAATACAATGGCAGGAAAGATCATCGGCATCGACCTCGGAACGACGAACTCCGTGGTGTCGGTCATGGAAGGGAACGAACCGGTCGTCATCGCGAACTCCGAAGGGGCACGGACGACCCCCTCCATCGTCGGGTTCGCGAAGAACGGCGAGCGGCTCGTGGGCCAGGCGGCCAAGCGCCAGGCGGTGACGAACTCGAAGAACACCATCTACTCCATCAAGCGCTTCATGGGCCGCTTCATGAACGAGGTGAACGAAGAGATGAAGCTCGTTCCCTACGACGTGGTGACCGGCGAGAACAACACGGCGCGCGTGAAGATCGGCGACCGGGTCTATTCCCCGCCGGAGATCTCCGCGATGATCCTGCAGAAGATGAAGCAGACGGCGGAGGACTACCTCGGCCAGAAGGTGACCGAGGCGGTCATCACCGTTCCGGCGTACTTCAACGACGCGCAGCGGCAGGCGACGAAAGAGGCCGGTGAGATCGCCGGTCTGACCGTGCGGCGCATCGTCAACGAGCCGACCGCGGCCGCGCTCGCGTACGGCCTGGACAAGAAGAACAAAAACTCGAAGGTGGCGGTGTTCGACCTCGGCGGCGGCACGTTCGACATCTCGGTGCTCGAGCTGGGCGACGGCGTGTTCGAGGTGAAGTCCACCAACGGCGACACCCACCTCGGCGGCGACAACTTCGACCAGCGGCTGGTGGAGTACCTCGCGGAGGAGTTCCGCAAACAAGAGGGTGTGGACCTGCTGAAGGACCCGATGGCGCTGCAGCGTCTGCGCGAAGCGGCGGAGAAGGCGAAGATCGAACTCTCCTCCTCCATGCAGACCGAAGTGAACCTTCCGTTCATCACCGCCACGCAGGACGGACCGAAGCACCTGAACATCACCCTCTCCCGCTCGAAGTTCGAACAGCTGGTGGACGACCTGCTCAAGCGCTGCCTGACGCCGACCGAGAAGGCCATCAAGGACTCCGGCCTCGGCATCGGCCAGATCGACGAGATCATCCTCGTCGGCGGCATGACCCGCATGCCCGCCGTGCAGGAGCTGGTGAAGAAGTTCTTCGGCAAGGAAGGCCATAAGGGAGTGAACCCGGACGAGGTCGTGGCGGTCGGCGCGGCCATCCAGGGAGGCGTGCTCGCCGGCGACGTCACGGACGTGCTGCTGCTCGACGTCACCCCGCTGTCGCTCGGCATCGAGACCCTCGGCGGCGTGATGACGAAGCTCATCGACGCGAACACGACCATCCCCACCCGCAAGAGCGAGACCTTCAGCACCGCGGCGGACAGCCAGACGTCGGTGGAGATCCACGTGCTGCAGGGCGAACGCCCGATGGCGCAGGACAACCGGACGCTCGGCCGCTTCCATCTGGACGGCATCCCGCCGGCGCCGCGCGGCGTCCCGCAGATCGAGGTGACGTTCGACATCGACGCCAACGGCATCATGCACGTCTCCGCGAAGGACAAAGCGACGGGCAAGGAACAGAACATCCACATCACCTCCTCGTCCGGACTGAGCAAGGAAGAGGTGGAGAAGATGAAGAAGGACGCCCAGTCCCATGCGGCGGAGGACGCCAAGAAGAAGGAGGAGATCGAACTGCGCAATCAGGCCGACTCGCTCGTCTTCTCCACCCGCAAGCAGCTGACAGACCTCGGCGACAAGCTGGACGCCGAGACGAAGAGCAAGCTCGAAGAGGGGGCGAAGGGGCTGGAAGAGGCGCTGAAGGCCAACGCCGGCATCAAGGAGAAGATGGACGAGCTCAACAAGGTGTGGAGCGACGCCTCCACCAAGATGTACGAGGCGGCGAAAGCGGCCGGACCGCAGGCGGGCCAGCAGCAGGAGGCCGGCCAGCAGCAGTCGCAGTCCGCCCCCGGCGGCGAGACCGGCGGCAAGAAGGTCGAGAACGCCGACTTCGAGGTGGTGGACGACAAGTGACGGTGATCCGTACCGTTCATACCAACTGACAATGAAGGCGAGGCGGAACCCTCGCCTTTGTTGTCTGCACCGAACCGGTCAAACCACAGGAGACGACATGAACATCCTCATCGCCGACACGCTGCCGGAACACGCCGTGAAAGGGCTCGAAGCCGCGGGAGCCTCCGTGGACTACCGTCCGAAGACCAAAGCGGAGGAGCTCGCCGGGGTCATCGGCGCGGCGGACGTGCTCGTGGTCCGTTCCACCGAAGTGCCCGCGGCCGCCATCGCGGCGGGAGCGAAACTGTCGCTCATCATCCGGGCCGGCGCGGGGGTGAACAACATCGACATGAAGGCGGCCAACGCGCGGGGCATCTACGTCTCGAACTGTCCGGGCAAGAACTCCGTCGCCGTTGCGGAACTGACGATGGGGCTGCTGCTCACCGTCGACCGGCGCATCCCGGACAACGTGGCCGACCTGCGCGCCGGGAAATGGAACAAGAGCGGATACTCCAAAGCGGACGGCGTGCTCGGCCGTACCATGGGCATCGTCGGTGTGGGGCAGATCGGGAAGGAGGTCGTCCTCCGTGCGAAAGCGTTCGGACTCAAGGTGAAGGCGTGGTCCCGCTCCCTCACGGATGAGCAGGCGGCGCTGCTCGGCGTGGAGCGCGCCGAATCGGTCCTGGAGCTGGCGAAGGAGTGCGACATCCTGTCCGTCCATCTCGCCCTGAAGCCCGAAACGAAGAAGATCGTCTCGAAGGAGGTCATCGCCGCGATGAAGCCGAACGCCATCCTGCTCAACACGTCGCGGTGGGAGACGGTGGACGAGGAGGCGCTGTACGAGGCGGTGAAGGAGGGGCGCCTCCGCGCGGGACTGGACGTCTTCTCCGGCGAACCGGAGGACAAGAGCTCTCCCTTCACCAACCGGCTCGCCTCGCTGCCGAACGTCTACGGTACGCACCACATCGGCGCCTCCACCGAGCAGGCGCAGTACGCCATCGCGGACGAAGTGACGGCCATCGTGAAGCAGTACATCGCCCGGGGGACGGTGCGCAACTGGGTGAACCGCGCCCGGACGACGGCGGCGTCCTACCAGCTCGTGCTGCGTCACTATGACAAGCCCGGCGTGCTGGCGAACGTCTTCAACGCGCTCAAGACGGAGAACATCAACATCCAGGATGTGGAGAACATCATCTTCGACGGCAGCGAGACCGCCGTCTGCACCCTCAAGCTCGCAGCGCGCCCGAGCGACTACACGCTGCAGTCCATCGCCGCGCGCAGCAGCGAGATCATCCAGGCGAACCTGGTGGCGCTCTGACCCGGCACCGGTATTCATATCACATTTTCCGTTCACCGAACACCGAAGACCTATATCCTAACACCTTTTTCCCCCGGCATCCGAACCCCTGAGCCTCTCCTTCACGGAAAGGACCATGACAATGAACTTCAACAAATTCACCATCAAATCACAGGAAGCGGTCCAGAACGCACAGGAGATCGCCTCCAGTTACGGCAACCAATCCATCGAACCCGAACACCTGCTCGCGGCGCTCGTGCAGGACGCGCAGGGGACCGTCACGCCCATCCTCCAGAAGCTCGGCGCGAACGTCAACTACATCAAGATCAAGATGAACGACGCGGTGGAGAAGCTCCCGAAGGTGAGCGGCTCGCAGCAGTACGCCTCCACCGCGCTGCAGAAGGTGTTCGAAGCGGCCCGGAAGGATGCGGAGAACCTGAAGGACGAGTACATCAGCACGGAGCATCTGCTGCTGGCGCTGCTCGACCAGAAGGGGAACGCGGGCGTGAAGCTGCTGCTGGACCAGGGGGTGACCAAGGAGGGGGTGCTCAAGGCGCTGAAAGAGGTGCGCGGTTCGCAGCGGGTGACGGACCAGAATCCCGAAGACAAGTACCAGTCGCTGCAGAAGTTCGGACGTGACCTGAACGACCTGGCGCGGAAGGGGAAACTGGATCCGGTCATCGGCCGCGAGGAGGAGATCCGGCGCGTGCTGCAGGTCCTCTCGCGCCGGACGAAGAACAATCCGGTCCTCATCGGCGAACCGGGGGTGGGCAAGACCGCCATCGCCGAAGGGCTGGCGCACCGCATCATCGAAGGGGACGTGCCGGAGAACCTGAAGAGCAAGCGCATCGTGGCGCTGGACATGGCGGCGATGATCGCCGGCGCCTCGTTCCGCGGCCAGTTCGAGGAGCGGCTCAAGGCGGTGCTGAAGGAGGTGGAGAACTCCAACGGCGAGATCATCCTCTTCATCGACGAACTGCACACCCTCGTCGGCGCCGGCGCCGCCCAGGGGGCGGTGGACGCCGCCAACATGCTCAAGCCGGCCCTCGCCCGCGGCGACCTGCGCGCCATCGGCGCCACCACGCTCGACGAGTACCACAAGTACATCGAGAAGGACCCCGCGCTCGAACGGCGCTTCCAGCCGGTGCACGTGGACGAACCGACGGTGGAGGACACCATCTCCATCCTGCGCGGCATCGCTGAGCGCTACGAAGTGCACCACGGCGTCCGCATCACGGACGGCGCCATCATCGCCGCGGCCCAGCTGAGCCACCGCTACATCTCGGACCGGTTCCTTCCCGACAAGGCCATCGACCTGGTGGACGAGGCCGCCTCCAAGCTCCGCATCGAGATCGACTCGATGCCCGAGGAGCTGGACGACATCGAACGGAAGGTGAAGCAGCTCGAGATCGAACGCGAGGCGGTGAAGCGCGAGCGCAGCGCCGACTACGCCGATGAGCACGACCGCCAGGCCATCGCCCTCCGGCTGACCGAGGTGGAACGCGCGCTGGCGGAACTGAACCAGGTTCGGGCCGGACTGAAGACCCACTGGGAGAACGAGAAGAGCCTCATCCAGTCCATCCGCTCCATGAAGGAGGAGATCGAGAACGTGAAGCACGAGGCGGAGAAGCGGGAGCGCGAAGGGGACCTCGGCAAGGTGGCCGAGCTCCGCTACGGCACCCTCGCCACGCTCGAGAAGCGCCTGAAGGAGGCGACCGCGAAGCTCTCCGACCTGCAGCAGGACCGGAAGATGCTCAAGGAGGAGGTGGACGCCGAGGACATCGCCGAGATCGTGGCGAAGTGGACCGGCATCCCGGTCGCCCGCATGCTCGAGAGCGAACGGACGAAACTGCTCCATCTCGAGGAGAAGGTCCACGAGCGGATGGTGAACCAGGAGGAGGCGGTGCGGGCCGTGGCGGACGCCATCCGGCGGAGCCGCGCGGGACTGCAGGACGAGAAGAAACCGATCGGCTCGTTCATCTTTCTCGGCACCACCGGTGTCGGGAAGACCGAACTGGCGCGGTCGCTGGCCGAACTCCTCTTCAACGACGAGAACGCCATGGTGCGCATCGACATGAGCGAGTACATGGAGAAGTTCTCCGTGTCGCGCCTCATCGGCGCGCCGCCGGGGTACGTCGGCTACGAGGAGGGGGGACAGCTCACCGAAGCGGTGCGGCGGAAGCCGTACTCGGTGGTGCTGCTGGACGAGATCGAGAAGGCGCATCCCGAGGTCTTCAACGTGCTGCTGCAGCTGCTGGACGAGGGACGGCTGACCGATTCCCAGGGACGTACGGTGAACTTCAAGAACACCATCGTCATCATGACCTCCAACCTCGGCTCCCAACTCATCCAGGAACGGATGGAACGGATGCAGACCGATGCGGAATGGGAGGAGGCGGCCGGGGACCTGCGTTCGCAGCTCAACGCGCTGCTGCGGCAGACCATCCGGCCGGAGTTCCTTAACCGGGTGGACGAGATCATCCTCTTCAAGCCCCTCACGCGGGACGACATCCGCAAGGTGATCGACATCCAGCTGCGGCGCGTCGACGCGCTGCTGGCGGCGAAGGAGGTGCGGCTGGTGGTGACCGACGAGGCGAAGGAGTGGATCGCGCGGCTGGGGTACGATCCGCAGTACGGCGCGCGGCCGCTCAAGCGGGTCATCCAGAAGCACATCACCAATGCCCTCTCCGAAAAGCTCCTCGCCGGCGAGATCGGCGAGAAGGATGCGGTCGAGCTCGGCATGGAGGGGGAAGGGCAGTTCGTCTTCCGGCGCCTTACGGCGTAACGCCGGTCGTACAGCGGAACGGAGAGCGGCGTCAGAGCACCATGGCGCCGCTCTTCTGTTTGTACCGGATCTCGTACAGGTCGGTCCGGCGGTCGTGCCAGTTCAGCACGCTGCCGGTCTGCCGGTGCCGCTTGAGCAGTTCCAGGTCCACGTCGTCCACGATCACCATCTCGGTGTTCGGCGTCGCTTCGGACTGGATGGCGTCGCGCGAGAAGGGGATGTCCGACGGCGAGAAGATGGCGGACTGTGCGTAGTGCACGTCCAGGTTCTCGACCGCCGGCAGGTTCCCCACGCCGCCGGCGATGACGACGTACACGTGGTTCTCGACGCAGCGCGCCTGGGCGCAGTAGCGCACCCGCAGGTACGCGAAGCGTTCGTCGGTGCAGAACGGGACGAAGATCATCTGCGCCCCTTTCTCCACCGCGATGCGGGTCAGTTCGGGGAACTCGATGTCATAGCAGATCTGCACCGACACCTTCCCCTTGTCCGTCTCGAACACCTCCACCGTGTTCCCCGGTTTCACCCCCCACCACCGCCGCTCGTTCGGCGTCACATGCAGTTTGTACTGCTTGCCGAGCGTGCCGTCCCGCCGGAACAGGTACGAGATGTTGAAGAGGTCGTCCCCCTCCAGCGTGAAATGCGAGCCGCCGACGATGTTGATGTCGTACTTCACCGCCAGCTGCCGGAAGAGTTCCAGGTACCGCGGCGTGAACTGCGAGAGGGCGCGCACCGCCTTCCCCGGCCGTTCGGTGGGGAGGAAGGAGAGGAGCTGCGTGGTGAAGATCTCCGGAAAGACGACGAAGTCGCTCCGGTAGTCGGCCGCCACGTCCACGAAGTACTCGCACTGACGTGCGAAGTCTTCGAACGAGGAGATCATCCGCATCTGGTACTGCACGGCGCAGACCCGCGCCGGACGGGCGGGGAGGAAGACCCGCGACGTGTCCGGCACGTAGTCCAGGTTGGTCCACTCCAGGAAGGTCGCATAGCCTTTCGATTCCCCGTCCGACGTCAGGTAGTCGGGTATGAGCCGTTTAAGGACGAACCCGTTCGAGAGTTGCGTGGTCAGCACCGGGTCCGTCAGCGTCTTGTTCGTCACTTTCTCCACGTACTCCCGTGCGGTCATCTCGGCGGAATGCTTCCCGTACCCCGGTATCCGGCCGCCGAGGATGATGCGCATGAGGTTGAACTTCCGCGCAAGGGCCTTGCGGGCGCCGTACAGCCGCCGCGCCAGCCGCATCCCGCGGTACTCCGGGTCCACCATGATCTCGATGCCGTAGAGCGTGTTCCCCGCGGGGTTGTGGTTGCGGATGAACCCGTTGTCCGCGATCTCCTTCCAGCTGTGCCACTCCGAATAGAGCGAGAAGTCGAGGATGAGGCTGCTGCTGGAGGCGACGATCTTCCCTTCGTACTCCACGCAGATCTGTCCTTCGGGAAAGTGCGTCAGCTGGCTCTCCAGCTGTGCCTGTGACCACACCGCCATGCCGGGGAAGCACTTCAGCTGCAGTGCGGTGATGCGGTCGTAGTCCGTCAGCGCGATGGGCCGGACGATGATGTTCTTTTCGAAGTCCTTCAGTTCGATCGGTTCCATGACGGGCTCCTTCGATGGTGAGTATCCTCTTTATAGTGTAGCAAATCCGCGTTGAATGTCAAGGTTTTCACGGTTGCTTTCCCTTCATCTTCTTTTTACATTACTCCGGCACCAACACCACCATCTAATCGCGTCAACCAATGAGTTCCATCACCGTCCTCCTTCCGCACAGCACGGAAGGATACTACAATCAGACACTGTCCCAGTTCACCGCTTCACCCCTCGTGGCGAAGGTCGTCGTCGCGCACGGCGGCGGCGTCACCGTCGCCGAACCGAAATGCGCCGGCATCACCGTCGCCTCATTGACGTCGGGCAAGACCCTCAATGCCGTGCTCTCCGCGGTGAAGACGGACTATCTCCTTTTCGTCACGCAGGCGCAGTCCATCACCCTCAATCAGGCCGCGCTCGAACGCTTCGTGCAGGTGGCCGGCGACACCGGAGCGGGGATGGTCTATTCGGACTTCTATGAGGTGAAAGAGGGGAAACGTTCCGAGCATCCGCTGATCGAGCATCAGCTCGGCTCGGTCCGCGATAACTTCGATTTCGGCGCGCTCCTCTTCTTCGACATGAGGTCGGTGAAGAAGGCGCTGAAGAAGTTCGGGAAGGTGGACGCGGTGGAGCGGGCGGGACTCTACGACCTGCGGCTGAAGGTGTCCGTCGAGCATGCGCTGTTCCATCTGCAGGAGTATCTCTATACCAAGACCGAATCGGACGTGCGCAAGAGCGGTGAGAAGCTGTTCGACTACGTGGACCCGCGGAACCGCCAGGTGCAGGTCGAACTGGAGAAGGTGGCGACGAAGCACCTCAAGAACATCGGCGCCTACCTGAAACCCTCCTTCGCCAAGGTGCCGGTCTCGAAGCATCCCTTCCCGGTGGAGGCGAGCGTCATCATCCCCGTCCGCAACCGCGAACGGACCGTCGGCGAGGCGGTGACGAGCGTGCTGGCGCAGAAGACCGATTTCCCCTTCAACATCATCGTGGTGGACAATCACTCCACCGACCGGACGACGGAGATCCTCCGCGCGTTGGCGGCGCAGGACCCCCGCGTGAAGCACATCGTCCCGGACCGGCACGACCTCGGCATCGGCGGATGCTGGAACGAGGCGGTCCTGTCCGACCAGTGCGGCCGGTACGCCGTGCAGCTCGATTCGGACGACCTGTACTCCGGCCCGGACACCCTGCAGCGGATCGTGACCGTGTTCCGGAAGGAGAAGGTGGCGATGGTGATCGGTTCGTACACGCTGGTGAACGCCGACCTGCAGCCCATTCCGCCCGGCCTCATCGACCATAAGGAATGGACCCCGGCGAACGGCCGGAACAACGCGCTCCGCATCAACGGACTCGGCGCGCCGCGCGCCTTCGACACCGCGCTGCTGCGCACCATCCTGCTGCCGAACACGAGCTACGGCGAGGACTACGCGGTGGCGCTGCGCCTGTCCCGCCGGTACCAGATCGGACGCATCTACGAATCGCTCTACCACTGCCGGCGGTGGGAGGGGAACACCGATGCGGCGCTCCCCATCGAGAAGATCAACCGGAACGACCTGTACAAGGACGCCGTGCGCACCATCGAGATCCGCGCGCGGCAGCGGATGAACCGGCGATGACACGGACGGCGGCCGCGGCGTTGCTGCTGCTTGTCGCCGCCGGATGCGACTTCTTCGGGCCGGACGAAACGCTCAACGACCAGCTGGCGCCGGCGGACCGCATCCGCATCGACTCGGTGACGAACCTGACCGCCGCCGTCACCGTCTTCTCGGTCTGTCCGGACCCGTGCTGGCTCTACAGCCGCTCCGTCTCGTCGCAGGAGGACAAGGCCATCACGATGACGTTCTACAAGGTGCGCAAGGAGAACGCCTCCTGTCCGGACGTGCTGACGGACCTCGCCATCCCAGTGAAAGTGACGGTGCAGAGCGCGGGCAGCTATACGCTCCGGTTCACCCGCTCCGCGACGGCGACGCTCGATACGACCATCACCTTCTAATGGCCACTAAGCCCACATACCGCGAATCGAACCCGGACGACACCTCCGCCATCCAGAACGTGCTCTTCAACACGTGGGTCGCGTCGTACGCGGACTTCATCCCGATGTCGGACATCCAGTGGTACTTCAACAACTACTACTCGGACATCAACTTCGCGCGCCTGTTCGACGACCCGGACACCTGGCATTTCGTGGCGGTGCTCAAGGAGCATACGGTCGGATACGCCCGGGCGAAGCGGAACCGGGAGCAGGAACGCTTCTACCTCGAGTCCCTCTACGTCCTGCCCGAGTTCCAGGGACGCGGCATCGGCACCGACCTCCTCCGCATCGTCGAGAAGAAGGCGCTGGAGCACGGACACACCGACGTCTGGCTCGGCGTGATGGTGCAGAACATCCCGTCGCTCGAGTGGTACAAGAAGCTCGGCTTCACCTTCGTGGAGGAATCCCCCTTCCAGATGGGCAAGACCTCCGTGAACCATCTCATCGGTTACCGTACCATCGCACCGTGATGCCGACCCCGAACGCTGCCGCCGAACTCCCGCCGCACACCGTGGCGGCCCTCCATCCGGACGGCCGCGGTTCGTCCCTGTCGTCCCTCTCCCGCGAACTCTATCGCCGTCAATGTCTCGACTGGCCGATGATGGCCGCGGGCGCGGAGGCGCTGAACGCGGTACAGGTGCGGAGCGTGGCGGTGGGACCGTACGACGTGCGGCTCCAGTTCAATCCGAAACGCATCGTGAGCACCGGCGCGAAGGTCGACGCCGCCTCCATCCGCGAGCGGCGCTGCTTCCTCTGCGCCGCGCATCTCCCCGCCGAACAGCGCGGCGTGCTCGCGTACGGTTCGTTCCTCGTGCTCTGCAACCCGATGCCCATCTTCCGCGAGCACTTCACCATCGCGCACGTCCGCCACATCCCGCAGTCCATCGAAGAGAACATCCTGCCGTTCCTCGACCTGGCGAAGGACCTCGCCGGTTCGCACGCGGTGTTCTACAACGGACCGAAATGCGGCGCCTCGGCGCCGGACCATATGCACTTCCAGGCGAGCCCGGCCGGCAGCATCCCGGCGGAGCGCGACGCCGCCGATCCCGCGCGCCGCGTGCAGCGCGCCATCCGGGGCGGGCTCACGGTCTCGACCCTGAAGGAGTACGGCCGGGGGGTGATCGTGCTGGAGAGCGCGTCGCGGCAGGAGACCGAGCTCGGATTCCTCCGGCTCTGCGCGGCCATGCGGCGCGCCTTCGGCACGGAGGACGAACCGATGCTCAACGCCATCGCGGTGTGGGACGGCGGCCGATGGCGCGTCATCGTCATCCCACGCACCAAGCACCGTCCCGCCGCGTACTTCCGCGAGGGGGAGGACCAGGTGCTCATCAGTCCCGCCGCGGTGGACATCGGCGGGCTCATCGTCACGCCGGCGGAACGCGACTTCCGGCGGACCGATGCGGCGCTCGTGGAGGAGATCTTCCGCGAGGTCTCCGTCTCCGACGACATCCTGAACGACATCATCGGGCGACTATGATCACTTCCGAACCGCTCATCACCGTCGGCATCATCGACCGCGCATCCTCCGTGCGCGGCCTGCTGCTGGAACCGTTCCGTCTCACGGACGAGGCCATCCTCACCGGCGAGTTCCGCGCCGTCAACGTGAACGGCGAGGTCGTCGTCACCGGCGGCACGGAGATCGAACTCATGCGCGGCGCCGAGGTCCTCTTCACGCCGATGAACGGCGGCCGGTTCACGCTGCGCGACGTGGTGTTCGGCATCAATTTCCATTGGGAACGGAAGGAGGACCAGACCTTCGAGGGGGCCCTGCGCCTCGTGGCCCGGCCCGACGGCACCGTCACGGCGGTGAACGTCATCGCCGTCGAGAAGTACCTCGCCTCCGTCATCTCCTCCGAGATGAGCGCCACCGCCCCCGCCGCGCTGCTGAAGGCGCACGCCATCACCTCGCGGAGCTGGCTCGTGGCGATGCTGGAGATGAAGCGGAAGTATTCGACCATCGGTGTCCCGTCGCAGCGCTCGTTCGCCTCCGGCGACGAGCTCGTGCGGTGGTACGACCGCGAGGACCACGACCTGTTCGACGTCTGCGCGGACGACCACTGTCAGCGCTATCAGGGGGTCTCGCGCATCATCTCCGCCGCCGCCCAGCAGGCGGTGCACGACACCCGCGGCGTCTTCCTGGTGTACGGCGGCGAGATATGCGACGCGCGCTTCTACAAGGCGTGCGGCGGTCTCACCGAACGGTTCGAGAACGCGTGGGCCGACACGCCGGTGCCGTACCTGGTGACGGTGAGCTGCGCGCACGGGCACCACGCTCCGGTCACGACCGAAGCGGAGGCCGCTCGCTGGATCGCCTCGTCGCCCGAGGCGTTCTGTAACACGACGGACGGGAACATCCTGCGCCAGGTGCTCCCCTCGTTCGACCAGGAGACGACCGACTTCTTCCGCTGGAGCGTCCGCTACACCGCCGCGGAGCTTTCCGCCATCGTGAAGGAGCGCTCCGGCATCGACTTCGGCGAGGTGACGGACCTCGTGCCGCTCCGCCGCGGTCCCTCGGGCCGCATCACCCGGCTGCGCATCGCCGGAACGCTGCGGACGATGACCGTGGGGAAGGAGCTGGAGATCCGCCGCTGGCTCTCGAAGAGCCATCTCTACAGTTCGGCCTTCGTCGTGACGAAGGAGCCGGGGGCGTTCGTGCTCCGCGGCGCCGGATGGGGACACGGCGTGGGACTCTGTCAGATCGGCGCCGCCGTCATGGCGGTGCAGGGATGGAGCGCTGAATCCATCGTGACCCACTATTTCACCGGTGCCGAGTTGCAGAAGCTCTATTGAACCGGTTCACCGGCGCCCGCACCGTCGTTCCACACATAACCGACCGGAACCGTCTATGACCGACCGACCCGCCGCCGCTTCCCGTTCCCCCTGGAGCTGGGTCCCCTCCCTCTACTTCGCGCAGGGGATCCCGTACGTGGTGGTGATGAGCATCTCCGTCATCATGTACAAGAAGATGGGGATCTCCAACACCGACATCGCGCTCTACACCAGCTGGCTCTACCTGCCGTGGGTCGTGAAGCCGCTCTGGTCGCCGTTCGTGGACATGTTCCAGACGAAACGGTTCTGGATCGTCACGCTGCAGCTGCTCATCGCGCTCTCGCTCTCCGCCGTCGCCTTCACCATACCGTCCGCCGGCTTCTTCCAGGTGACCCTGGCGGTCTTCTGGCTGATGGCGTTCGCCTCCGCCACGCACGACATCGCGGCGGACGGGTTCTACATGCTCGGACTGGAACAGCATCAGCAGGCGGCGTTCGTCGGTGTCCGCAGCACCTTCTACCGCATCGCGATGATCACCGGACAGGGACTGCTCGTCGTGCTCGCGGGTTCGCTCGAGACCTCCACCGGCAGCATCGCGACCGGCTGGTCGTGGACCTTCTTCGTCCTCTCCGGTCTGTTCGCCGTGCTCTTCGCCTACCATACGGCGATGCTGCCGCGCCCGGCCGCGGACCGCGCGGTGCTCTCATCGGGCTCTTCCTCCGTCCTGACGGAGTTCTTCAACACCTTTGCGACCTTCTTCCGCAAGAAGGAGATCGGTGTCATCCTCGCGTTCCTGCTGCTCTACCGCTTCGCCGAAGCGCAGCTGGTGAAGCTGGTGACCCCCTTCCTGCTCGACCCGCGCGAAGCGGGGGGGCTCGGCCTCACGACGCAGGAGGTCGGCATCGCCTACGGCACCGTCGGCGTCATCGCGCTGACGCTGGGGGGACTGCTCGGCGGATACGTCATCTCGAAGCGGGGGCTCCGTTACTGGCTCTGGCCGATGGTCTTCATCATCCATCTGCCGGACGCGGCGTTCGTCTTCCTCTCCTGGCTGCAGCCGGAGAACTTCTTCGTCATCAGCGCGGCGGTGGCCGTCGAGCAGTTCGGGTACGGGTTCGGATTCACGGCCTACATGCTCTATATGATCCTGGTGTCAGACGGCGAACATAAGACGGCGCACTACGCCATCTGCACCGGCTTCATGGCGCTCGGCATGATGCTCCCCGGCATGTTCAGCGGATGGCTGGAGGACCAGATCGGGTACAGGAACTTCTTCCTGTGGGTGATGCTCTCCACCATCCCGGGGTTCATCGTAGCGGCGCTGGTGACGGTGCCGGAAGGATTCGGAAAGAAGAAGGAGCAATGATGAAGAAGGACATGTTCGTCATCGGCATGGACGGCGGCGGCACGAAGACCCACGCCGTCATCGTGGACCATCACGGCACCGTCATGGCGGAGCACACACTCGGCCCCTCCAACTTCCAGATCATCGGCGTGGAGAAGGCGGCCGACGTGCTGCACGAACTGGTGCGGCTCTGCTGCGAATCGGCCGAGTGCGCGCCGAAGCACGTCGCGGCGGTGGTGTGCGGCCTCACCGGCGCGGGACGGCCGGGGGACCAGAAGCGGATGGCGGAGGGGCTGAAGGCGTACGCGGCGGCGAAGAAGACCGTGCTGAAGTCGGTGCTGGTGGAGAGCGACGCCCGCATCGCGCTCGAAGGGGCGTTCAACGGAGCGCCCGGCATCATCCTCATCGCCGGCACCGGCTCCATCGCGTTCGGCAAGGACGCCAAGGGGACCGTCCACCGCGTCGGCGGCTGGGGGCGCGTGCTGGGGGACGAGGGGAGCGGCTACTTCCTCGGGCGGCTCGGACTGACGGCGGTGACGCGGGAGCTCGACGGACGGGGGGAGAAGACGGCGCTCACGAAGATGCTCGCGTCGAAGTACGGACTGAAGGACCAGACCTCCATCATCAACGCCGTCTATAAAGAGAATTTCGACGTCGCCTCGGTCGCCCCGCTGGTGCTCGAGGCCGCGTCGCGGAAGGACGCCGAAGCGCACGCCATCGTCGAGTTCGCCGTGATGGAACTGACCGAGCACGTCAAGACGCTCTCGCAGCGTCTCACCGTGAAGAGCGCCAAGAACGTACGGTCCAAACTGCCGCTCAGCTTCATCGGCGGCCTCATCGCCAACACCACCATCCTCTCCTCCATGCTGCAGCAGCACATCGCCGTCAACATCCCCGCCGTGCAGGTGACGGCGCCGATGTCCTCGCCGGCGTACGGCGCGGCACTGATGGGGATGCGCACACGATAGGTCCCAATGTCCAACACACGTATCGCTCTCCTCGTCATCCTTCTGGCACTCGCTGCCGGAAGCTGCGGCGGTCCGGCAGGCACCGGCGTCCGCACCGAGCCGGCCGCCGTCACGGAACCGCCCCCCTCCGCCCCCGCACCTCTCTCGTGGACCGATTCCGTCCTCGCATCCATGTCGGTGGAGGAGAAGGTAGGTCAGCTCTTCGTGGTGTGGACGACCTCGCACTACATGCCGGGCGATTCGCGCCGCTGGAACGAACTGATGCGCTACGCCGCGGAACGGAAGGTCGGCGGATTCTACTTCTCCCTCGGCGGCATCTACGAATTTCCCGTCCATGCCAACAAACTGCAGGCGGCAGCGAAGACGCCGCTGCTCATCACGGTGGACTTCGAATGGGGGGCGGGGATGCGCATCGGACAGGGGACCACCTTCCCCCGTGCGATGGCCCTGGGCGCGACGCGCGATACGGCGCTCGCCTACCGCATGGGACTCGCCGTCGCCGCCGAAGCGCGCGCCCTCGGCGTCCATCAGAACTACTCCCCGGTCGCTGACGTCAACAACAACCCGAAGAACCCCGTCATCAATACCCGCTCGTTCGGCGAAGACCCGCTTCTTGTGAGCGCCATGGCGCGGGCGTTCCTCCGCGGCGAACAGGAGGGTGGGCTCATCGCCACGGTGAAGCATTTCCCGGGACACGGTGATACGGACATCGATACGCACCTCGACCTGCCGAGCGTGCATTATGACCGCGCCCGGCTCGACAGCGTGGAGCTCCTGCCGTTCCGCGACGCCATCCGTGCCGGCGTGATGTCCGTGATGAGCGCGCACATCCACGCGGACGCGTTCGAATCGTCCGACTCCGTTCCGGCCACCGTCTCGTCCGCCGTCCTCACCACGCTGCTGCGCGGCGAACTCGGCTTCGGCGGGCTCGTGGTGACCGACGCCCTGGCGATGCAGGGCATCACCAAGCTCTTCACCCCCGGCGAGGCGGCCAAGCGCGCCTTCCTGGCCGGTGCGGACGTGCTGCTGATGTCCCCGGACACCGACGAGGCGATCGATTCGCTCGTCGCGGCGGTCCGCCGCGGAGCGGTGACGATGGAGCGGCTGGACCGTTCGGTGCGGCGCATCCTCGAGCACAAACGGTGGGCGGGACTGGACCGGAAACGCACAGTGGAGATCGATTCGGTGCAGTGGGCCGTCGGCACGGAAGCGCCGAAGTCCCTTGCCCGCGAGATCGCACGGCGCTCGGTGACGGTGCTCGGCAATGCGGGGGGGCTGCTGCCGCTGCGGAACCTCAACGGCTCGAAGCTGCTGATGGTGGTCTTCTCGGACGACGAGGACCCGGACGGAAACCGTGAACTGTACCGTGAACTCCGTGAGCGGGCGAAGATGGAGCTCGCCATCCTCGACCCACGGAGCAACGCGATGGAGTACGACGAGGCGCTCAAGAAGGTGAAGAAGGCGGACCTCGTCATCGCGCAGTTCGTCTATCAGATGCGCTCCGGAACGATGACCGGATTCCTCCCGAAAGAGGTGACCGGATTCCTGCGCAAGGTCGATTCGATGAAGAAGAAGGTGGTCGCCATCTCCACCGCGAACCCGTACGTGGTGATGGACATCCCCGTCCCCGAAGCCGTCGTGCTCACCTACAGCACGAGCGCGGCCTCGGAAGCCGCCTGCGCCGAGGTCCTCTTCGGCGAAGTTCCGGCGCAGGGACGGCTTCCCATCACCATCCCCGGACGCGGTGCGTACGGCGACGGAGTGCGGTACGACGCGCTGGGGGTCCGCACCGGCACGCCGGCGGAGGCAGGCTTCGACGCTCAGCGGCTGAAACGGGTGGACAGCATCATGACGCAGGCGGTCGCCGATTCGGCCTTCCCCGGCGGCGTGCTGCTGGTGGCGAAGGATGGCATCGTGGTGCACGAGCAGGCCTACGGCCGGCACACGTACGAACCCGGGGCGCGTCCGGTGCGCACGGACGACATCTTCGACATGGCCTCCGTGACGAAGGTGCTCTCCACCACGAGCGCGATGATGCGGCTGGTGGAGGAGGGACGGCTGTCGTTGAACGATCCCGTCGCGAAGTATCTCCCCGCGTTCGCGCAGAACGGCAAGGAGCGCATCACGCTCTATAATCTGATGGTCCACAACAGCGGACTCCAGGCATGGAGGAAGTACTACGAGTTCTGCGGCGAGCCGAAATGCGTGCTCGATTCCATCTTCGCCGCGCCGCTGGTCTATCCCACCGGCGATTCCACCGTCTACAGCGACCTCGGTCTCATCACCGTGGGGAAGGTCATCGAGAAGGTGACCGGCATGGCGCTGGACCGGTACGTCGATTCGGTCTTCTTCCGTCCGCTCGGCATGCGCACCACCATGTACAATCCCCCGTCGTCGCTCATGGAGCGCATCATCCCCACGGAGGTCGATTCGGTGTGGAAGCGGACGAACGTCGCGGTGCACGGCCGCGTGCACGACGAGAACGCCGCCACGCTCGGCGGCGTGTCGGGCCACGCGGGGCTTTTCTCGACCGCGTCGGACGTGGTGAAGATGCTGCAGATGGAGCTGAACGGCGGAACGTACGGCGGACGGCGGTACCTCGCGCCGGAGACCATCGCGCGCTTCACGGCGCAGCAGTCCGAACGCTCGAGCCGCGGCATCGGCTGGGACACCCGGGCGGACGGGCGGTCGTTCACCGGTCAGTACTTCTCGCCGAAGACCTTCCTGCACACCGGATTCACCGGCACATCCGTGGCGGCGGACCCGGAACGGAAGCTCATCGTCGTCCTCCTCACCAACCGCGTCCATCCGACGCGGAACAACAACAAACTGTCGCGCGTTCGTCCCGCCGTGCACGATGCGGTGGTCGAAGCGCTCATCCAACGGTGACCGTATGGACCATCCCTGGCGGCTGCAGGAGATAACCCAGAAGACCGTCCGACAGCACGACTACACCGTCGCCCTGCTTCCGGTCGGTGCGCTCGAAGCGCACGGCATGCACGTGCCGTACGGCTCGGACGCGTTCCACTCCGCCATGGTCGCGGACCGCATCTGCGCGAAGGCGTGGGACCGAGGCGCCCGTCCGCTGCTGCTTCCTGCCATCCCGTTCGGCGTGCAGGGGAACACCCGCAATTTTCCGATGACCATCAATGTGCGGCAGTCCCACATCGATGCGGTCATCACCGACATCGTCGAATCGCTGGAGTTCCACGGCGTGAAGAAGCTCGTCATCGTGAACGGTCACGGGGGGAACGACTTCAAGCCGCTGCTGCGCGACCTCTATCCCCGCACGCCGGTCTTCCTGGCGCTGGTGGACTGGTGGAAGGTCGGCGGCGACGCCGCGAAAGAGATCTTCGCGAAAGGGGGCGAGCATGCGGACGAGATGGAGACGAGCGTCGGCATGGCGCTCTTCGGCCATCTGGTGCACCTGGAAGATGCCGGCGACGGCGCCGCGAACCGCTCGCGGTTCGATGCGGTGGAGAAAGGATGGGTCTCCATCGCCCGGCCATGGCACCTGGTCACGAACGATTCCACCCACGGCGACCCCCGCGCTGCGTCGAAAGAGAAAGGGGAGCGCTACATCGAGCTCGTGGTCGACCGGATGGCGGAGTTCATCGTGCAACTCGCCGCGGCGAAACCGGACGAACGATTCCCGTATTGATGCGGCAATCCCTGTACCAGTGTTGCATTTCCGGTCACTTTTCGATAGTCTGCAACACCGATAACGTACCAAGGCCCCGATAACGTCCTGCTCCCGCTGAACCGCGCCCAACGGTAAGCCTCGACCTCCCCACCATACGCAGGAGTTCCCATGTACCATCATCGCATCGGCCGGATGGTGTTCTTCTGTTTGGCCGTGTTCACACACATCAGAGCACAGGACATCTCCATCACCGATTTCCGGATACCTCAATCGCAGTATGGATCGCTGATCATGGATCTCAGCGGAAATTACTGGGGGACGACCAGGCCCATCGGCATCGGCTCGAACGATTTCAGCAGGACACTACGCTCGTCGGCATCAGTACGGTACGAACGAGCATCGATGGATGAGGACCGAATGCTCCATTGGTCTGTGATATCCGACGCGGGCGGAGAATCGTCATCGAACGGAGGATCGTGGAACACGGAATACTCTATCAGACGTTCCGAGCAAGCCGGTCTTGCATCACAGTTCTCGTACGATGGGTACATCGTTCCCGACCTTCTGTTCCTGTACGGTTCGGCCTCGTTCGACGGCGACTATCAATGGAGCAGCTCTTCGGTCGATACGCACGGCGTGTTTCAACTACGGTGGACCTACCGTATGCGTACGATGGACCTCACCGTGAGCGCCGGTCTCGGGATCGGCAGGATGCGGGAAGGAAGTCCCGTGTTCTACATCATCCGCATCATCGAACGCTTGAAGGAGCTGAGCGTGTTCAAGCGCGACCTGACGCACGAGGAGATCCTGGAACTCGTCGATCTGTTCGCCCGGAAGATGGAATACCGCTCCGACCACGAACGGTTCACGAAGTATTTCTTCGGCGAACTGATGGACATCCTCCGTGCGAAGGATGTGTTGACCGGGCCGGCGCTCTCGCCGTATGAGGTCCTCTATGCACTGGAAGGATCGTCGGAGTCGGTCTATCCCCGTTGGTTCGGATGGAAGGCGACCGTGGGCGCGGGCGCCAGTTCCTTTCAGGGGGAGGAATCCATCCAGAACGCCGGCCGTTATTTCAACCGTTCGGATATCCGGTTCATCACCGCTTCGCTGAGCGGCGGTCTGCCGCTGACGAACAATCTCCACTGTTACGCGGCATTGACGGCGCAAACACCGGTTGCATCACCGCTGACGCGGACCGGCATGATCGCTTCCGGACAATTGATGTATGAATTGACGGAACGAATCCATACCGATGTATCGGTCTTGATACGGGACGACCTGAATGTGCGATACTTCTCGGATGACATGACGCAGATTTCGTATTCGGAACGCAGTTATGCGTCGACACAGTCGATTCAATGGGCGTTTCGTTATTTCATTGAGGATGACATCTCTCTGTCGACCGTGCTCTCCTGGCGCGATGAAGAGTTGACGTATTTTTCTTCGACCAGTTCCTGGAAAAGGAGCAACACTACGAATGCGATCGATTTCGGCATTTCATACCGATTCTACTGAGAAGGGACGCTGAACGGATTTCGAACGCCCGGAATCCGGCCGAATTTTCCGTTTTTTCCGCATCAAAAAAATCCTATCTTAGGCCATAAATTGGACTGCGGACCATCGGTCCGTCCCTCCCTTTCACCCATTGTACCGCGGTCCGGTCGTCACCATCGGCCGGACCGTCGCGTCTGACCGGAGCCGTTATGCCGACAAAATTCAAGAACGAACCGTTCACCGATTTCTCCAAACCCGCCAACCGCAAAGGGATGGAGAAGGCCCTCCTCAAGGTCCGCGCCGAACTGGGCAAGGACCATCCGCTGGTCATCGGCGGCGAAGAGATCATGACCGCCGACAAGCTCGTCTCCATCAATCCCTCGTCCCCCTCCACCGTGGTCGGTACCTTCTCCAAAGCGGATCCCGCATTGGCGAACCGCGCCATCGAAACGGCGGCGGCGGCGTTCGAGACCTGGAAGAACGTGCCGGCGAAGAAGCGGGCCGACATCCTCTTCAAGGCGGCGGCGCTGATGCGGAAACGGAAGTTCGAGTTCTCCGCGCTGCTGACGTACGAGGTGGGCAAGTCGTGGGCCGAGGCGGACGCCGACACGGCCGAAGCGATCGACTTCATGGAGTTCTACGGACGCGAGATGCTCCGCTACGCGGCGCCGCAGCCGCTGACGAAGACCGCCGGCGAACAGAACGAACTGCGCTACATCCCGCTCGGTGTCGGCGTGGTCGTCCCGCCGTGGAACTTCGCCCTCGCCATCCTCGTCGGCATGACCACCGCTGCGGTCGTCACCGGCAACACGGTGGTGCTCAAACCCTCCAGTGATTCCCCCGCCATCGGCTGGAAGTTCTTCCAGCTGCTGCGCGAGGTGGGGCTCCCCGCCGGCGTCGTCAACTTCGTCGTCGGTTCCGGCGCGACGGTCGGCGACGTGATGGTGGCGCACCCGAAGACCCGCTTCATCTCCTTCACCGGCTCGAAGGAGGTCGGCATCCACATCAACGAGCTCGCCGCGAAGGTGCAGCCGGGACAGATCTGGCTGAAGCGCGTCGTGGCCGAGATGGGGGGCAAGGACTCCATCCTCATCGACAGCGAGACCGACCTCGATGCGGCCGCGCAGGCCACCGTCGCCTCGGCGTTCGGGTTCCAGGGACAGAAATGCTCCGCCGCCTCGCGCGCCATCGTCGTCGCCTCCGTCTATGACCGCTTCGTGGAGAAGGTCGTTGCCCGCACGAAGGCGCTCACCGTCGGGATGCCGGAGGACCCGGCGACGTACATGGGTCCGGTGGTGAACCGCGGCTCCATGGAGAAGATCCTGCAGTACATCGAGACCGGCGTGAAGGAGGGGGGACGTCTCGTCGCGGGCGGGAAGCGCGCCGGCACCGACGGCTTCTTCCTCGAACCGACCGTCATCGCCGACGTCGCCCCGACGGCGACCATCGCGCAGGAGGAGATCTTCGGACCGGTCCTCGCCGTCATCAAGGCGAAGGACTTCGACGACGCGCTGCGCATCGCCAACAACACCGAGTTCGGCCTCACCGGCGGCGTCTGGACGAAGAACAAGAAGAGACAGGAGCGGGCGAAGAACGAGTTCCACGTCGGCAACTTCTATGTCAACCGGAAGATCACCGGCGCGCTCGTTGGGGTGCATCCGTTCGGCGGCTTCAACATGAGCGGCACCGACTCCAAGGCCGGCGGCCGCGACTACCTGCTGCTCTTCCTGCAGGCCAAGTCCATCTCCCAGAAAGTGAAATGACGGCATCACACTGAGCGATCACATCTTATCGTAGGAGACGCAATGAAGATCCACGAATATCAGGGCAAAGACATCCTCCGCAAGTACGGCGTCGCCGTTCCGCGCGGCGAGGTGGCGTTCACGGTCGACGAGGCGGTGGCGGGAGCGAAGAAGCTCGGCGGTTCGGTCTGGGTGGTGAAGGCGCAGATCCACGCCGGCGGCCGCGGCAAAGGGGGCGGCGTGAAGGTGGCGAAGAGCATCGACGAGGTGCGGCAGTACGCCTCGCAGATCCTCGGCATGACGCTGGTGACGCACCAGACCGGTCCGGAGGGCCGTCTCGTGAAGCGCCTGCTCATCGAAGAGGGGGCGAACATCGACAAGGAGATGTACGTCGGCATCACGCTGGACCGGGTCCGCTCCCGCAACGTGGTGATGGTCTCGACCGAAGGAGGGATGGAGATCGAGAAAGTGGCCGAGGAGCATCCCGAGAAGATCGTGAAGGAGCACATCGATCCCGCCGCCGGCTTCCAGCAGTTCCAGGCGCGCAAGCTCGCGTTCGCGCTCGGACTGAGCGGCGACGCGTTCAAGAACGCGGTGAAGTTCCTGCTGGCGCTCTACAAGGCGTACGAAGCGACCGACGCATCGCTCTTCGAGATCAACCCCCTCGTCATCACGAAGGAGGGGGCGGTGGTCGCGCTGGACGCGAAGGTGAACTTCGACGACAACGCGCTCGACCGGCATCCGGAGTTCAAGGAGCTGCGCGACCTGGACGAGGAGGACCCGCTGGAGGTCGAGGCGTCCAAGAGCAATCTCAACTACATCAAGCTCGACGGCAACGTCGGCTGCATGGTGAACGGTGCCGGTCTCGCGATGGCGACGATGGACATCATCAAGCTCGCGGGGGGCGAACCGGCCAACTTCCTCGACGTCGGCGGCGGCGCCAACGCGCAGACGGTGGCGAGCGGGTTCAAGATCATCCTCGCGGACAAGAACGTGAAGGCGATCCTCATCAACATCTTCGGCGGCATCGTCCGCTGCGACCGCGTCGCGAACGGCGTGGTGGAGGCGGCGAAGATCGTGGACGTGCACGTCCCCATCGTCGTCCGGCTCGCCGGCACCAACGCGGACATCGCCGCGGACATCCTGAAGAACTCCGGGATGAGCTTCCTCGTGGCGGAGAACCTGAAGGACGCCGCGGAGAAGGTGACCAAAGCGCTGGCGGCGTGACCAAGAGAACGGAGTGAACATGAAAGGGATCGAATACGTTGTGGATGCCCGAGGACGGAGGAAGGCGGTCCTCGTCGATCTGAAAGTGCACGGCGATGCTTGGGAGGATTTCTATGACGCTCTCGTCGCACGGCTGCGAGCCAATGAACCGCGGGAAACGTATTCATCCGTCCGTTCAAAGCTGAAGGCCAAAGGGAAAGTCCGTGCGTGAGTACGGAATTCTCTTCACCCGTTCTGCGCGGAAGGAACTGGAACTTCTCCCCGCCCCCGCCTGCGAACGGATACTGTCCGAAATAGGTTCGTTGTCCCGTCGACCGTTCCCCTCCGGCTGTACGAAGCTGAGAGGGGAACGTCATCTTTGGCGAATCCGGATCGGTGTGTATCGCGTCATTTATTCTGTGCTGACCGACCGTCTCGTCATTGAGGTCATCAGGATCCGTCACCGGAAAGAGGCGTATCGATAGTTCATGAGCAAGACTGATGCATACGAAGCGGTCATCGGACTCGAGGTCCACGCCCAGCTGTCGACCGCCACGAAGATCTTCTGCGGCTGCTCCACCGCGTTCGGAGCGCCGCCGAACACCAATGTCTGCCCGGTCTGCCTCGGCATGCCGGGGAGCCTGCCGGTGCTGAACCGGCAGGTGGTCGAGTACGCCGTCCGTCTCGGCCTCGCCGTCGGCTGCCGCATCGCCCCCCGTTCGGTCTTCGCCCGCAAGAACTACTTCTATCCGGACCTTCCCAAAGGGTACCAGATCTCGCAGTACGAAGAGCCCATCTGCCTCGCCGGTCATGTGGACGTCGCCGGGGCGGACGGTTCCCCCCGCCGAATCGGTATCACCCGCATCCATATGGAAGAGGATGCCGGCAAGTCCATTCATGACGCCGGTGCCGGCACGCTGGTGGACGCGAACCGGTGCGGCACGCCGCTGCTCGAGATCGTGAGCGAACCGGACCTGCGCACCGCGCAGGAGGCGGTGCAGTACCTCGCGTTCCTCCGCCAGACGGTCCGCTACCTCGGCATCTGCGACGGCAACATGGAAGAGGGGAGCTTCCGGTGCGACGCGAACGTCTCCGTCCGCCGGAAAGGGGAGACGCGCCTCGGCACCAAGACCGAGGTGAAGAACATGAACTCCTTCAGCAGCGTGGAGCGCGCCATCGAACGGGAGATCCGCCGGCAGATCGGCATCCTCGACGAGGGGGGCGCCGTGGTGCAGCAGACGCTACTGTGGGACGCCGAACGGGGCGAGGTGCATCCGATGCGGAGCAAGGAGGAGGCGCACGACTACCGTTACTTCCCCGACCCGGACCTCGCGCCGGTGCTCGTGAACGACGCCTGGGTGGACGAGGTGCGCCGCTCCCTGCCGGAGCTTCCCGCCGCCAAACACGCCCGGTTCGCCGCCGAGTACGGACTGCCGGAGTACGACGCCGGCGTCCTCACGCAGGACCGTTCCGTCGCCGAGTACTTCGAACGGACCGTGCGCGCCCTCTCCGCGAAGGGGCGCGACGCCGCCAAGACGGCGAGCAACTGGGTGATGACCGACGTGCTCCGGTCGCTGAACGAACGTCAATGCACGGCGGAGGAGTTCCCCGTGACCTCCGAACGTCTCGCCGCGATGCTCGACCTGCTGCTCGACGGTACCGTCAGCGGCACCATCGCGAAGGAGCTCTTCGCCGACATGCTCGTCTCTCCCGACGCTCCGAAGGTCATCGTGGAGCGGAAGGGCATGGCGCAGATCTCCGACACCGGCGCCATCGGCCGGGAGATCGATGCGGTCCTGGCGCGGTTCCCCGCCGAGACCGCCCGCTTCCGCGCGGGCGAAACGAAGCTGATGGGATTCTTCGTGGGCGAGACCATGAAGGTGATGAAGGGGAAAGGGAATCCGAAGCTCATCAACGAACTCTTACGAACGAAACTGGAAGGCCGATCATGAGACCCATCGTCATCGCCGGCAACTGGAAGATGAACAACGACATCGCCCAGACCGCCGAGCTCATCAACGCACTGAAGGCGGCGAAGAAGACCTCCTCCGCCGCGGTCATCGTCTGTCCCCCCTTCACCTCGCTCCAGGCCGCCTCGCTTCTGCTGGCCGGAAGCGGCATCGCGCTCGGCGCGCAGGACGTGTCGCTCCACGACAGCGGCGCGTACACCGGCGAGGTGTCGCTGGCCATGCTGAAGTCCGCCGGCTGCTCGTACGTCATCGTCGGACATTCGGAACGCCGGCAGTACCACGGCGAGACCGACGCCGTCATCAATCAGAAGGCGAAGAAGGTGCTCGCCGGCGGTCTCATCCCCATCGTCTGCATCGGCGAAACGCTGCAGGAGCGCGAACAGGGGGTGACCGCAACGGTGCTCACCACGCAGACCACCGGTGTCCTCGCCGGCATTCCGGCGGCCGACGTGGAGAAGCTCATCGTCGCCTACGAACCGGTCTGGGCCATCGGCACCGGCAAGACCGCGACGAAGGAACAGGCCGAAGAGGCGCATCGGCTCATCCGCTCCGTCATCGCGAAGCTCTATTCGAGCGGGACGGCCGAGAAAGTGGTCATCCAGTACGGCGGCAGCGTGAAACCGGAGAATGCCAAAGAACTGCTTACCCAGAAGAACATCGACGGCGCGCTGGTCGGCGGCGCCTGTCTGAAAGCGGATTCATTCTTGGGCATCATCAACGCCGCATAAGTATAGAGTGCAGGCAATTGCCGTAATTCTGCCGAAATCGGTGGGATTACGGCTTTTTTGTTTCCTGAAGGACCAATATTTCTCTTGGTTTAGGGGCGGTCGTATGTTATATTAATGCTGTTTTTTGTCGCAAATTCCGTAAAATTTGGTCAAAAACGACACTTTTGCCATAATTCAGGGCATCTCTTTGGCACGCACGCTCTTTCGGTCTTTCACATACCTTCTGCTTTCGTTCCTCTGCGTCAACCCACTATTTTCTCAGCAGTTATTCCTCGAAAACGGTTCTCCGTCCCATCCCCAGGTGCTGGGGTACGCCTCTCAGACCCGGTCCGTCATCGACCTTTCCGGCGAATGGGAATTCTCCTTGGACGAAGGAGTGACCTGGGCCTCCGTCCGTATTCCGGCGGCGGCGCAGTACGAAGGGAAGATTGTCTACAAGCGGAAGTTTGCGGCGGACGAAGAGCTCATCGGCCGGAGCGCGTTCCGTTTCGTTTCCTACGGCATCAACCACACCGCCGATGTCTTCATCAACGACCTCTTCATCGGCCGGCATGCGGGTGGATACACGTCGTTCGAACTTCCGGTGCCGGAGAACGCGGTGCAGTCCGGCGGCGAGAACGTCATCCGCATCGTGACGGACAATTCGCTCGACCACCGCACCACGTTCCCGCTCCGGGCGCAGGTGAACGGCGTCCGGAACTACGGCGGACTGACGCGGGACCTCTTCCTCGTCGCGGTGCCGCGTGCCTCCATCGCCTCCGCCGGAGTGACGGTGGACGCCATCGAACCGAAGGGGGTCCGCCTGACGGTGTCGGCGGAGCTGACGGCGGACGGACGGCTCCGCGAACCGCTCAGCGGCAGGTCGCTCCAGCTCACCGTCTCGGTCGCCTCAGCGTCGACCGGCGCCCTGTTCGGGAAGCCGGTGACGGTCCCGGTGGACCCGCTCGCGGAAGGGAAGCAGACGGCGGAGGTGCCGGTCACCCTCTCCGGGCTGACGATGTGGAGTCCCGACACCCCGGAGCTCATCACCGTCACCCTCTCGCTCGCCGCCCTTGAAGGGAAGAAGGATTCGCTGCTGGACGAGACCGCGGTGACGACCGGCGTGCGGACGTTCACGAAGGACAAAGAGCAGCTGCTGCTCAACGGGGCGCCGGTGACGCTGCGCGGCGTCGTCTGGTTCGAGGATTCCGAGCGGCACGGCAGCGCGATGACGTATGAGGAGATGGAACGCGACGTCGCGCTCATCCGCAATCTCGGCGCCAACACCGTGCGCGCGGCGCTCAATCCGCCGCATCCCTTCTTCGTGCAGCTGTGCGACCGGTACGGCCTGTTCGTGCTCGAAGAGGTCCCGAACGACGGTATCCCGGCGGCCGTGGCGTCGTCCGAAGGATACCGGGAACAGATCGAAGAACGGCTGCGCGCCATGGTGCAGCGCGACCGGCACCGTCCCAGCGTCATCGCCTGGGGGCTGGGCTCCGGTTCCGCCGCGACCGCGGACGGCGTGCCGCTGCTGAAGGCGCTGCACCGTACGGCCAAGGCGCTGGACGGACGGCTCACCTACTCCGTCAGCGGGGACGGGGAGCACCGCGGGGTGGACGCGGCGGACATCGCCGGCATCGACCTGAGCGGCGACGACACGAAGCGGTTCCGCTCCCGCCTCACCGAGTTCAAACGCATCTTCGCCGGAACGCCGGTGCTCGTGGCGGGCTACGGTCTGGCGGTGGAGAAGGGGAACCACAACGGGTACAGCGACCCGGTCTCCGAGGAGGCGCAGGCGCGTCATCTGCATCAGCGCATGGCGCTGCTGCGCGAACTGGGAGCGGCGGGCGGCATCATCCGCGCGTTCAACGACCACCGCAGCGACCGGCCGGTGATGCGGCTCGGACCCGCGTCTTCGGACCTCCACACCTCCGGCATCGTCGCGCTCGACCGGCAGAAGAAGACCGCCTACGACGTGATGCACTCGCTGTACCATGGCCAGAAGGTCTCCGCCCTCCCGATGGGCGTGCACGTTCCCCCCTCGCCGTACCTCTACGTCATCATCGGCCTGGCGCTGCTCGTGACGGCGGCCTGGCTCATCAACGGCAACCGCCGGTACCGCGAGAGCACCTGGCGCTCCGTCTTCAAATCGTACAATTTCTTCGCCGACATCCGGGACCAGTTCTCGCTGCCGCTCTTCCACACCACCGTCACGGCGGTCATCATCGCCGTCACCATCGCGGTCACCGTCTCGAGCGTGCTCCACCACTACCGCACGGACGCCCTGGCGGACTACCTGCTCTCGTTCTTCCTTGCGGATGCGGTGAAGCGCCTCCTCATCGCCATGGCGTGGGACCCGGTGACGAGCATCCTCTACCTCTCCGGCGCGATGATGGCGTGGTTCTTCCTGCTGACCTTCCTCATCCAGGTCGGCGCACGCGTCGCCCGGACGAAGGTGCGGCTCTTCCATTCCTACTCCATCGCCGTCTGGACCGCGATGCCGTGGATCGCCTTCATCCCCGTCGGCATGATCCTCTACCGGGTGCTGCAGAGCGACGCGTACGTGCCGTGGATCGTCGGCCTCATCGGCATGATGTCCCTCTGGACCTTCTTCCGGATGCTGAAGGGGATCTCGGTCATCTACCATATGTACACCCCCAAGATGTACATGCTCGGCCTCACCGCCGTGGTGGTGCTCCTCGGCGGCGGCTACCTGTACGCGGACGCCGTGCTGTCGGTGACCGCCTACGCCGACCTGTTCTTCTCTTCCGTCCTTCCGTTCGCCCACTGACCCGGACCGCCGCATCGCATGTATCTCTCCAAACTGGAAATATTCGGCTTCAAGTCCTTCGCCAACAAGGTGGGGCTCTCGTTCGACATCGGCCTCACCGCCATCGTGGGACCGAACGGCTGCGGCAAGACGAACGTGGTGGACGCCATCCGCTGGGCGCTGGGCGAGCAGAAGCCGAGCCGGCTCCGTTCGGACAAGATGGAGGACGTCATCTTCAACGGCACCAAGAACCGCAAGCCGCTCGGCCTCGCGGAGGTGTCGCTCACCATCGAGAACACGAAAGGAATCCTCCCCTCCGAGTACAAGGAGGTGACCATCACCCGCCGCGTGTACCGCTCCGGCGAGAGCGAGTACTTCCTCAACAAGACCCTCTGCCGCCTGAAGGACATCAAGGACCTCTTCATGGACACCGGCATGGGGAGCGACGCGTACTCCGTGATCGAACTGAAGATGATCGAGACCATCCTCAGCGACAAAGCGGACGAACGGCGCCGGCTGTTCGAGGAGGCGGCGGGCGTGACGAAGTACAAGGTGCGGCGGAAGGAGACCTTCACGAAGCTGGACCACGTGCAGCAGGACCTGAACCGGGTGAACGACATCGTGAAGGAGGTGCAGAAGGCGGTCAACTCGCTCGAGCGGCAGGCGCACAAGGCCGAACAGTTCAACGCGCTGTCGGCGGCGCTGAAGGAGAAGGAAGTGCATCTGCTGGAGCGGGAGTACGCCGAGGTCCTCGGCTCCATCGGTCCGCTCCGCGAGAAGCTCACCACCGCGGTGGACGAGAAGCAGAAGATCAGCGACGAGCTCTCCGCGGAGGAGGGGCTGCTCGACACGCTGCGGGGCGAACTGGAGGAGCTCGAAGGACGCCTGAACGACGTGCAGACCGAGCTCAACGAGCACCAGCAGCGCATCAACCTTGTGCAGCAGGCGCGGGTGAAGGCCTCCGAGCGCACCATCTCGCTGAACGAGGCCATCGAACGGTACGAGCGGGAGAAGCAGGAGCTGCAGGAGCAGATGGCCGAGCTCGAACGGCGGGCGGAGGAGCTCGCCGCCGTCATCGAACGGGCCCACGCCGAGTCCGGCGCCGCGGCCGCGCACTACGCCGCGAAGAAGGAGGAGCTGGACGCCTTCACGGCGCAGGTGGACGAGAAGAAGGCCGAAGTGAAGGCGAAGCAGGACGCCGTCATCGCACTGCTCCACGAGCTCTCCACCAAACGGAACGAATACGAACGCATCAAGGCGCGGCTGGAGAACATCAACGGACGGCTCGAGTACTCCGGCGAGGAGAACGCCGTCTACGCGCAGGACATCGGGAAGAACACCGAGGCCGTGGCCGGTCTCACCGCGCAGGACCGCGAGCTCCGCCGCCGCTTCGCCGAAGCCGAGCTGAAGGCGCAGGACGCCGAGCGCCGGCGTGCGGAACTCCGGCAGGAGATCGAAGGGCTGAAGAACCGCGCGTTCGAGCTCCGCTCCTCCGCCGAACGGAAGCGCTCCCGGCTCGAGTTCCTGCAGGGGCTCGTGGAGAGCCATGAAGGCTTCTCCGAAGGGGCGAAGTACCTGCTCTCCGACGGCAGCGGCGCCGCGATGGTGCTCACCACCGTGGCGGACGCCTTCGCCAGCACGGCCGAACACCGTATCGCCGTCGAGGCGGCGCTCGGCGAGTTCGCCGGATGTCTGGTGGTCGCCACCATCGACGACGCGCACCGGGCGGTGGAGATCCTCCGCGAACAGGGGAAGGGACGCGCCACGTTCATCTGTCTCGAATCGGTCCCCGGCGCTCCGCGCGCGGCCGGCCGTTCCGGTCCGGGGGTCGTCGCCTGGGCGTCCGATGTGGTGACGTGCGACGAACGGTACCGCCGGCTGCGCGACTTCCTCTTCGCCGACACCGCGCTGGTGAGCGACGTGAAGAGCGCCGCCGCCCTGGTGCGGAAGGACCCGTCGCTGCGCTGCGTCACGCTCGACGGCGAACTGGTCACCGGGTCCGGCATCCTGCGGGGGGGGAGCCTGCGCACGGAGGACGGCGGGATGATCGGCAAGAAGGCGCAGATCGAGGAGCTCGCGGCCGAACTGCGGTCGCTGGAGGAGGAACAGGAGAGCGTCCGGAAGGGGACCGCGGACGCCGAAGCGGCCCTCGCCGCGGCGGGGTCGAAGGAGCTGGCGGACGAGGTGAAGCGCATCGAACAGCAGATGACCGCGGTCGAGATGCGCATCGCGCAGACCGAGTACGAGAAGAAGCGGATGCTGGAGAACGTCGAGCGCAACGAGGCGGAGAACCGCCGCCTGCGCGAGGAGGCCGACGGCCTGACGAACGACCTCGCCGCGCTCACCCCCGCCATCGGGGAACTGGAACGGCGGAAGTCGCTGGCGGAGCAGCAGTCCGGCGCCACCGCGAGCGAGCTGGAGACGATGGAAGTGATGTGGAACGAGTTCTCGAAGGTGGCCGCCGACGCGCAGCTCGAGATGATGCGGCTCGAGAACGAGGAGAAGAACGCCGCGCGGGAGCGCGAGTACACCACCGCCACCGTCGCGAACCTGCGGAACGCCGGGGTCCAGCGCGACGCGGACATCGGCGGCGCCCGCGGCGAGATCGCGCGCCTCGAAGGGGAGCTCGTCACCAACGCCTTCGAGCTCGAGGGGCTCGACGCCGGCCTGAAGGAGATCGTGGAGCGCAAGCGCGTGGCCCAGAGCGACTTCAACCGCACCCGGAACCGTGCGCACGACATCGAACTGAAGCTGAAGGACGCCCGCCGGCTGCACGACACCTCGCTCTCCCGCTCGCACGAACTGGAACTGCGCATCTCGGAGCTGACGATGAAGGCGCAGAACCTCGTAGCGCGCGCGAAGGACGAACTGGACTTCACGCTCGAGCTCAGGGAGTTCCCCGCCGAAGAGCCGTTCGCCATCGAAGAACTGCGCGACGAGGTGAAGGGGATGAAGGAGAAGATCCGCTCCCTCGGCGCGGTGAACTTCGCCGCGTTCGACGAGTACAAGACGGAGAGCGAACGGCTCACGTTCATCACCGGACAGCGGGACGACCTCATCGAGTCCGAGAAGACCCTGCTGCAGACCATCGAAGAGATCAACGCCACGGCGCAGCGCGAGTTCCTCTCCACCTTCGAGAAGATCCGCGAGAACTTCATCGCCACGTTCAAGGGACTGTTCGACGAGGGGGACGAGTGCGACCTGCAGCTGGAGAAGGACGCCGACCCGCTCGAGGCGCGCATCGAGATCACCGCGAAACCGCGCGGCAAGCGGCCGACCTCCATCGACCTGCTCTCCGGCGGCGAGAAGACCCTCACCGCCATCGCCCTGCTCTTCGCCATCTACCTGGTGAAGCCCTCGCCGTTCTGCATCCTGGACGAGGTGGACGCGCCGCTGGACGATTCCAACATCGACCGGTTCGCGCGCATCATCCGGAAGTTCAGCGACAACACCCAGTTTATCATCGTCACGCACAACAAGCGCACGATGGAAGCGGCGAACGCCATGTACGGCGTGACGATGGAGGAGCAGGGGGTCTCCAAGCTCGTGTCGGTGCGGTTCAATCAGAACGCGGTGGCGACGAATTGAGCGGCGAGCTCACCTATACGGTCTTCACGGACTTCGACGGCACCGTCGCCCTCCGCGACGTGGGGGACGCGATGTTCGAGCGCTTCGGCGACGTTCCGGCCTGCGCCGCGGCGTTCGACGCGTACCGGCGCGGCGAGATCGACGCCCGGCAGTGCTGGGAACGGGGCTTCGCCACCATGCGCCCCGTCTCCCGCGGCGAGTTCCTCCGCTTCACGGAGGAGCACCGTGTGGACGACTCGTTCCCCGCGTTTGCCGAGTACTGCGCTGGTCTTGGCATCCCCGTGACGGTGCTCAGCGACGGTTTCGACGCGTACATCGGTCCCATCCTGGAACGGGCGGGATTCTCGTCGTTGCCGCGCTACTCGAACGAGCTCGAGTTCCGTCCGGACGGCACCGCCGCGCCCCGCTTCCCGTACACCGACGCCGAGTGCCGCCGCTGCGCCAACTGCAAGCGGAACCACCTGCTGACCCGCTCGCACGACGGCCAGGTGATCGTGTACATCGGCGACGGCGTGTCGGACCGGTGCCCCGCGCAGTATGCGGACATCGTCTTCGCGAAGGACGCGCTCGTACCCTTCTGCGAGACGCACAACATCACCTTCCACCGGTTCGGCACATTCGGAGACGTGCTCTCGCGCTTCCGGAGCATCGTCGAGACCGAGCGCCCGAAGAAACGGCGCACCGCCGACCTGGCGCGGAAGGACATCTTCATCGGGGAATGACCATGGACATCCGCCTGAAAATATTCGAACTCCGCAGCTACACGCCCCTTCCCTTCGTGGCGCTCATGCTCATCTACGCTGAGCCCACCCCGGTCACCCTCGCGGCGGGTCTCGCCCTGGCGCTGCTCGGCGAGGCGCTGCGCTTCTGGGGGGTCTCCATCGTCGGCAGCGAGACGAGGACCACCGGCGCGGTCGGAGCGACGAACCTCATCACGGACGGCCCGTTCGGCCATGTGCGGAACCCGCTCTACGTCGGCAACATCATGATGTACGTCGGCTGCGGCATCATGTCCAACGCGCTCGCCCCGTGGCTCTCCGTCGCGGCGTTCCTCTGGTTCGCGCTGCAGTACCACCTGATCGTTTCGCGCGAGGAGGAGCACCTCCGGCAGGCGTTCGGGAGCGAATACGAGACCTACGTGCGGAACGTTCCGCGCTTCCTGCCGCGCCTCTCCCGGTACCGCGGCGAGCATTCGTTCCACCGCGGACCGGACCTGGCGAGAGGGCTCGCCTCCGAGACCCGCACGTTGCAGGGCTTCGCCGTCGTCGTCGTGCTCATCATCGCCCGGTACTTCGTCCGCTGACGCCGTGAACCGCGTGATGATGATAGCGGGCGAAGCCTCCGGCGACGCGCACGGTGCCGGGGTCGTCCGGGAGCTGCTCCGCCGTCATCCGGGGATGGACATCACGGGCATCGGCGGAGACCTGATGCGCGGCGCCGGGATGCGGACGGTCTTCCATGTGCGGGAGATGTCGTTCATGGGGTTCGTGGAGGTCATCCGTCACCTGCCGTTCATCCGCCGGGTGGAACGGACGCTGGAGGCGCTGCTGGACCGGGAACGACCCGATGCGGTGGTGCTCATCGACTATCCGGGGTTCAATCTCCGCTTCGCCCGTGCGGCGAAGCGCCGCGGCATCACGGTCATCTATTACATCAGTCCGCAGGTGTGGGCCTGGAAGAAGGGACGCGTGAAGCGGATGAAGGAGCTCATCGACCGGATGCTGGTCGTCTTCCCGTTCGAGGTCCCCATCTACGAAAAGGAGGGGATCCCGGTGCGGTTCGTCGGACATCCGCTGGTGGAGGAGATGAAGGAGGGGGCGACGCGCGAAGCGTTCTGCGCGAAGCACGGACTCGATCCGGCGAAGGGGATCATCGCCGTCATTCCGGGAAGCCGGAAACAGGAGGTGCGGGGGCTGTTCCGGACGATGGCGGCCGCCGCGCTCGAAGTGGCGGGGAGCGGCCGGCAGGTGGCCGTGGCGGTCGCTCCGAACCTGACAATGGACGAATACGCGCACGGCGTATCGCACGGTGCGAACGTCGTCTTCGTCCGCAACGATACGCACGACGTGATGAAGCACGCGGAGTTCGCGTTCGTCGCCTCCGGCACCGCGACGCTCGAGACCGCCTGCAGCGGCACCCCCATGGTGGTGGTCTACCGCACGGCCCCGGTCACCTACTGGATCGCGCGTCTCGTCATCCGCATCCGCAACATCGCGCTGGTGAACATCGTCGCCGGACGCACGGTGGTGCCGGAACTGCTGCAGGACGCCGTGACCGTCCCCGCGCTGGTGAAGGAGGCCGCCGCCATCCTCTCGGACGACGCGCGTCGCGAGACGATGACGAAGGAACTGGCGCGCGTGCGCGAACTCCTCGGCGGTCCCGGCGCGGCCGCACGGGTCGCGGACGCCATCCTGACGGCATGAAGCACCGCGCGCTCATCCTGCTGATGCGGAGCGTGCTGTGGCGCATCGTCCTTCTCTGGTGCCGGACGCTGCGCATCACCCGCGTCGGCGCAGGACCGGCGGACGCGCTGCGGGCGTCGGGTCGGAACTACGTGGCGGCGTTCTGGCACGGGACGATGTTCACGGGATGGTATCTGCTCCGGCCCGTCGGAGGAGAGCGGATGTCGGCCCTCGTGAGCCAGAGCAAGGACGGGGCGTACCTTTCGGCGATGCTGGAACGATGGGGATTCACGATGATCCGCGGATCGAGCCATATCGGCGGGAAGGAGGCGATGCAGCTGATGACCGCCGCGGTCAGCGGCGGGAGTTCGCTCGCCATCACGCCGGACGGACCGCGCGGACCGAAGCGGGAGATGAAGATGGGCGCGGTGCGGACCGCGCAGAAATGCGGCGTGCCGCTGCTGCTCATCGGTATCGCGGCTGAGAGGCAGCGTGTGATGGGAAGCTGGGACGCGTTCGAGCTCCCGATGCCCTTCTCGCGGGTGACCGCGGTGTACAGCGAACCGGTGACGGTGCCGGCGGAGCTCGACGGTCCGCCGCTCGATGAGTTCAGGAAGCGCATGCAGGAACGGTTGAACGAACTGACCGCCGCCGCGGAGGCGGGCGTATGAGACCGCATCCGGCGCTCCTCCCGCTGTCGTGGCTGTACGGCCTGGCGGTCACGCTCCGCAATGCGGCGTACGATACGGGACTGTTCTCCGCCTCCGACGCCGGTGTACCGGTCATCTCCATCGGGAACATCACCGCAGGAGGGACGGGCAAAACGCCGGTCACGGCCGACGCTGCGCACACGCTGCTCGCCGCCGGCATCCCGGCCGCGGTCGTGAGCCGCGGGTACGGACGGCGGACCGCCGGAACGGTGGTCGTGAGCGACGGACGGAACCTGCTGGCGACGGCGGACGAGGGAGGGGACGAACCGGTGCTGCTCGCGGCGTCGGTCCCCGGTCTCGTGGTCATCGCCGACGAGGACCGTGTGCGCGGCGCGCGCATCGCCGTGGAGCGGTTCGGCGTCCGGTGCGTGCTGCTCGACGACGGATTCCAGCACCGGCGGCTGAAGCGCGACCTCGATATCGTGCTGATGAACGAACAGCGTCCGCCGTTCGTTACGGCGCTGCTGCCGGCGGGATACCGACGCGAACCGCTGAGCCGATTCGCGCGGGCGCAGGCCGTGATGGTGACGAAATCCCGTTCACCGGAAGCGGCGGCGGCGCTGCTCTCCAGACCGGAGCTGTCGCATGCCCTCCATCGCTTCACCGCATCGTACGAGGGTGACGGCGTGACCGATATCGTGACGGGAGAGCGGCGGCCGCTCGATGCTCTCCGCGGTCTTCCGGTGGCGGCGCTCTGCGGCATCGCCGAACCGGAGGGATTCCTGCATGCGCTGACGGCGGCGGGTGCCGATGTCACCGAGCGAACGGTGTTTGCGGACCATCACCGGTACACGGAGGCGGATGTCCGCTCCGTCCGCGAGCGGGCGGAACGCAGCGGCGCGCGGCTCGTGATGACCACGGAGAAGGACGCGGTGAAACTGAGACCCCTGGCCGGCGGGTTCGGCGGTGTGCCGGTGTCGGCCCTGACGATGCGCGTCCGCATCGCAGAACGGGAACGATGGAAGGAGATGCTGCTCGCAGCGGCACGAACGGTATGAAGATCGCGGTCACCCATTGCGGAGAGGAAGAGAAGCAGTCCGTCTATCTGGACTGGCTTCGGTCGTTCGCCCCGAACGCGGCATGGGTGACCGTTGCGGCGCCCGGCACGGAGGAGGGGCTGTTCGGTTACCATGGACTGGTGCTCACCGGCGGCGGGGACGTCGATCCCTTCTTCTCCAAGGCCGAACCGGCGGAACTGGTGCGCGCATGCGACCGCGAACGCGACACGTTCGAGTTCCGCCTCATCGGCGAGGCGATGAAACACCGCGTACCGATGCTCGGCATCTGCCGCGGGATGCAGGTCGTCAACGTGTACTTCGGCGGAACGCTCACGGCGGACCTCGTGCACGACGAGCATCCCGACCATGAAACGCCTTCCGGCCGCTCCGGCCGGACCCACACGGTGGAGGTGTACGCCGCCACGCTGCTCCGCTCCCTCACCGGTGCGGAGGAGGGGACGGTGAACACGTACCACCACCAGGCAGTGAAGGAGCTCGGCGGAGGACTCGCCGTCTCCTCCTGCTCCGAAGACGGCGTTCCCGAGTCGCTCGAGTGGAGCGAGAAGGAGGGGAAGCCGTTCCTCCTCGCGGTGCAGTGGCACCCGGAACGCATGGCGGACCGGGGGAACCCCTTCACCACGGCGGTGGCGGAGGCGTTCGTCCGCGCTGTGCAGTTGAACGCTTATTGACTGTTGTATCATCCGACCGCAGCGATGCGTCGTGTCCGTTCACGTATGGGGCTCCGCCCCGAAAGGAATAGTGCGCCATGAAACTGTCCGATTACAAGTATCCCATCCCGCGGAACCTCATCGCGAAACATCCGGCCAATCCGCGGGACCATGCCCGGCTGCTGGTGGTCAACCGCGCGGATGAGACGTTCGAGGACCTCCACTTCTACGACATCGTGGACTTCTTCGAGAAGGGGGACGCCATCGTGGTGAACGATACGAAGGTGTTCCAGGCGCGCCTCATCGGGAAGAAGGAGAAGACGAACGCGAAGATCGAGGTGTTCCTGCTCCGGCAGCTCAACGCCGAGGAGAACATCTGGGACGTCATCGTCGACCCGGCGCGCAAGGTCCGCATCGGCAACAAGATCTACTTCGACAACGGGAACCTGTGGTGCGAGGTCATCGACAACACCACCTCCCGGGGCCGCACGGTGCGCTTCAACTACTCCGGCGACTTCTTCAAGGTGATCGACAAGATCGGCCTGACGCCGCTGCCGCAGTACATCAAGCGCGAGCCGACGCCGAAGGACAAGGACGCGTACCAGACCATCTTCGCGGAGAAGGTCGGCGCGGTCGCCGCCCCCACCGCGGGCCTGCACTTCACCCGTCCGCTCCTCAAGAAGCTGGAGCGGAAAGGGGTCGGCATCGCCCCCGTGCTGCTGCACATCGGCCTCGGCACCTTCCGCTCCGTGGAGGTGGAGGACCTGACGAAGCACAAGATGGACTCCGAGTACTTCTCCGTCCCCGAATCGGCGGTGAAGGTGGTGAACAAGGCCATCGACGGCCGGAAGAAGGTGTGCGTGGTCGGCACGAGCGCGACCCGCGCCGTGGAGTCGGCCGTGACGACGGACGGCCACCTGAAGGTGCTCAGCGGATGGACCGACAAGTTCATCTTCCCGCCGTACGATTTCAAGATCGCGGACCGGCTCATCACCAACTTCCACATGCCGGAATCGACCCTGCTGATGCTCGTCTCGGCCTTCGCCGGCCACGAGCTGGCGATGCGCGCCTACAAGCACGCCATCAAGAAGGGGTACCGGTTCTTCAGTTACGGCGACGCGATGCTCATCCTTTGACGCCATGGAACCCTTCTTAACACGCAACTTCCTCATCACGCTCGTCCTCAATGTGGGGCTCGTCGGCGTGTTCGGTTACCTCCTGACCCGGCGGAACCTGCTGGCATACTTCTCGGGCGGAAAATGGTGGCTCACGTGGCTCTCCATCGCCGTCATCACGCTGATGGACGAGCTCACCTCCATCTTCTACGCCCCGAGCGAGGCGTACCGCGTCATCGGCACCAACGCCATCGTCTTCATCATCGTCACCTCCATCCTCATCCGGTTCATCTCGGAGCGGATGGTGGAGATCGCCGAGATCCTGGAGCATCACAACATCAAAGGAGGAGGGGTCTATTCGTTCTCGTATCTCGTGCTGGGACCTTCCGTCTCGTTCGTCGCCGTCGCGTCCATCCTCGTCACCTACATCCTCACCGCCAGCATCTCCACCGTGAGCGCAGTGGAGAACGGCATGGCCTTCATCGAGATGTCCGACAGCGGGAAGTTCGCTCTGCAGATGGGCATCATCTGGTTCGTGGCGATGGTCAACATCCTCGGCATCAAAGAGAACGCCAAGCTCACGTTCGGCATCTTCATCGTCGCGGCCCTCGTGCTGATGAACCTCCTCGCTTCCGGTGTCATGCGCATGGACGACCACCATTGGAACGTGGTCGGTCAAAGCTTCATGAACGTCGCCGTGGGGCTCGACCAGGGGACGGTCTTCCACTCCTTCTTCTATCTCGTCATCGGTGTCTCCGGGTGCATCCTGGCGTACTCCGGCATCGAGTCCGTGGTGCAGACCGCCAGTCTCGTGAAGAGCTGGCGGGAGGTGGGGAAGGCGTATCTCTTCCTGGCCCTGACGACCGGCATCTTCACCCCCGTGCTGGCGATGGTCGTCCTCTCGTCGGACATCGACGTGATCCGGCATGAGACGGACCTCATCACGCAGTTCGCACGGATCGTGGGGGGCATCCCGTTCGGGTACATCGTCGGCGTTCTGGCGAGCCTGCTGCTCATGATGGCGGTGAACACCGCCTACATCGCCTCCAGCGAGCTCATCGAACGCGTGGCGCACCGCTACGGGTTCCACTGGATCCTCAAGACGAACGGACGTCAGTCGCTCTACCGCGTGCACATCGCGAACGCGCTCTTCTATTCGCTCGTCGTCGTCATCACCTCGGGGAGCCAGAAACAGCTCGCCGAGATGTACGCGCTCGGCCTGCTGGCCAGTTTCGCCATCAACATCGGCAGCCTGCTCATCTACCGGTACTCGAAAGGGACGCAGGAGAGCCGCGCGTTCAACACCTCGCGCGTGGGTACCCTCGGCATCTTCGTCTTCCTCGTCAGCTGCTTCCTCTTCCTCGCCGCCACCAAGCCGTACGGCCTGGCCATGTGGTCCACCGCGACCGTCTTCTTCCTGTTCGTGGGACTGCGCGTCGCCTCGAAACGCGCTCCCGAGATCAAGGAGATCAAACAGACCGACCAGCCCCTGAACATGATCTTCTACCTGGTGGAGTCCGAGTCCGAAACGGTGAACGTCTACTTCCGGCGTCCCAAGGAGCACGCGCCGCGCATCGATGACGCGTCGTCGGTGTTCATCAGTCTCTACCATCCGCGGCAGGGGATCCCCGAGAAGGTGGCGCCGAACCACTTCCGGTTCGCCAATCAGAGCCAGTCCATCTTCCAGGGGATCACGGAGATCCTCTACGCCATCGACTACGAACTGCCGCACAAGAAGATCACGGTCCACCTCGGCTGGCCGACGTCGTCCTGGATCGACCGCCTCTCCATCGGTGTGATGATCCACGGCATCATGCGGCTCCCCAACCTCTTCCCGCGGTTCGATTTCGTCATCGAATACTTCGGGAAGGAGAAGGCGAAGTCCTGACGTGTCCGTCTCCGTCATCATACCGGCCGCCGGTTTCGGCGAGCGGATGGGGGCCGCCATCGGCAAGCAGTTCCTCCTGCTGGCCGGCAAGCCGATCCTGGTCCACACGCTCGAACGGTTCCAGGCGTGCGGCGCGGTGGACGAGATCATCGTCGCGACCCGGCCCTCCTCCTTCCCGCTCATCACGGAGTTCGCCTCCGTGTTCGGACTGACGAAGCTCCGTCCGCCGGTGGAGGGAGGGGAGCGGCGGCAGGATTCCGTCGCCAACGCCCTGCGGCACCTCGCGCCGGAGGCCGACATCGTGGCGGTGCACGACGCCGTCCGACCCTTCGTCCGCCTCAAAGAGATCGAACAGTCCATCGAAACGGCGCGCTACTTCGGCGCCTCCGTCGTTGCGGTGCGGGCTAAGGACACGATGAAGCTCGCCTCCACGGACGGACGGGTGGAGCGGACGCTGAACCGGGCCTCGCTGTGGAGCGTGCAGACGCCGCAGACCTTCCGCCGGCAGGTGCTGCTGGACGCGTACGCGTACGCCGCCGCGCACGGCGTCTCGGCCACGGACGACTCGTTCCTGGCAGAACAGACCGGCCTTTCGCCCATCATCGTCGAGGGGAGCTACGAGAACATCAAGATCACCACGCCGGACGACCTGCTCCTGGCGGAACTGCTCCTGCAGCGCTTCGTCCCGTGACGCTTGCTTCTCTGCGGGGGATTTCATTATTTTGCACCCGGACACCGCTCCATCACCACAAGGGGGAATCTGACATGGAAAATCTTCTCCTGGTCGTCCTGCTGAGCTACGTCATCGGCTCGATCCCGACCAGTATCATCGCCACGAAACTCGCCAATGCGGGGGACATCCGCCGCTTCGGCAGCGGCAACGCCGGAGGGACCAACGTGCTCCGCATGCTCGGCTGGAAAGTGGGCCTGGCGGTCATCCTGTTCGACCTGTTCAAAGGGGTCGTCGCCTCGTACTACGTGCCGCAGCTCGTCTGGGACCCGAATCCGCTCCCGTTCAACAACGCCACCCCCTTCTCGGACTACACCGTGGTGCAGATCCTCTGCGGCATCGCGGCGGTCTTCGGTCACATCTGGACCCTGTTCGCCGGTTTCAAGGGGGGCAAGGGTGTGGCGACCGGGGCCGGCATGATCCTCGGCCTGGCGCCGGTGGAGTTCGCCGTCGCCATCGTCGTGTTCGCCGTCGTCTTCGCCGCCTGGCGCTACGTCTCGCTCGGCTCCATCGCCGCGGCGCTCGCCATCCCGCTCACCATGTTCCTGCGCGAGAACGTCTTCCTGGTGGACATCCGCGGCTACCATACGCTCGTCTACTTCGCCATCGGCGTCTCCCTGCTCATCGTCTTCACCCACCGCGAGAACATCCGGCGGCTGCTGGCGGGCACGGAGAACAAGCTCACCAGCTTCTCGGGCTCGCGGAAGAACCCGTAACACCATCATCCAAAGGCGGTCCGTATGCGCATCTCTGTTCTGGGGGCCGGAAGCTGGGGAACGACGCTCGCCATCGTACTGTGCGAGAACTTCCGGGACGTCACCCTGTGGAGCTACCGGGCGGACCAGGCGGAGGAGATGCGCGCCCGGCGCACCAATCAGGACTACCTGCCCGGGGTCGTCCTCCCGTCCCATCTCAAGATCTCCCACGACATCCACGAGGCCGCCTGGCGGCGCGACGTCATCGTCGCCGCGGTCCCGTCGCAGTTCCTCCGGAACATCCTCAAGGACATCGCCCAGTTCGACCTCAGCGACACCATCATCGTCAATGTCGCCAAGGGGATCGAGAACTCGTCGCTCATGACCATGTCCGAGGTGATGCTCGACGTCCTCGAGCATGAGAAGCGCTCCAACATCGCCATCCTGTCCGGACCGAGCCACGCCGAGGAGGTGGTGAAGCGGATCCCCACCGCCGTCGTCTCCGCCTCGTTCTCCGGCCGCACCGCCAAGCTCGTCGCCAACATCTTCAGCACCAAGTTCTTCCGGGTCTACGTGTCGGACGACATCCGCGGCGTGGAGCTCGGCGGCGCGCTGAAGAACGTCATCGCCATCGGCGCGGGAGTGGTGGACGGCGCCGGCTTCGGCGACAACACCAAGGCCGCCATCATCACCCGCGGTATCGCGGAGATGACCCGGCTCGGTGACCGCATGGGGGCGCTGCCCCGCACGTTCAGCGGGCTCTCGGGCGTGGGGGACCTCATCGTCACCTGCATGAGCCGACACAGCCGCAACCGCCACGTGGGCGAGCAGCTCGGCAAAGGACGCGCGCTGAAGGAGATCCTGGACGAGATGGTGATGATCGCCGAAGGCGTGGCCACCTGCAAGTCCGCCGTGGACCTCGCCCGCCGTCACGGCACCGAGATGGCCATCTTCCAGGAGGTGTACAACATCATGTACGAAGGGAAGGACCCGCACCGCGCCACCGAAGACCTGATGACACGCAGCATCAAGGGAGAGCATTGACCGCTCTCCCGTTCTCTCCACACCACAGTCCCCGGAACGCCATGAGAACCGCCGCCGCTCTCTTCCTGCTGCCGCTCCTCCTCTCCGCGCAGCAGTACGCCGACATCATCTTCACCAACGGAAAGGTCTGGACCGTCGACGCCGCGAAGCCCGAAGCGCAGGCGGTCGCCGTCATCGGCGGCCGCATCGCCGCTGTCGGCACCTCGAAGGAGGTCGCCCGGTACGCCGGGAAGGGGACCGTGACGGTGGACCTGAAGGGACGCCGCATGCTGCCGGGCTTCATCGACAACCATACACATTTCATGAGCGGCGGATTCCAGCTGCAGAACGTCGACCTGCGCAGCGCCGCCAGCGAGGAGGCGTTCGCCGACATCATTCGCAAACGGGCCGAGGAGCGCCCCGGACGCTGGATCACCGGCGGTGACTGGGACCACGACCTGTGGAAGAGCGGCGCGCTGCCGACGAAGGAGATGGTGGACCGCTACACACCGTCGACGCCGGTGATGGTGAACCGGTACGACGGCCACATGGCGCTGGCGAACTCCGTCGCGCTCCGCCTCGCCGGCATCACGAAGGAGACCCCCGATCCGCCCGGCGGCACCATCGTGCGGGACCCGAAGACCGGCGAACCGACAGGACTGCTCAAGGACGAGGCGATGTCCCGCGTCTACGCGCAGATCCCCGCCTCCTCCGACGAGGACCTGCTCGCCGCCGCCCGTCTCGCGCTGGCCGAAGCGCGCCGGAACGGCGTCACCTCCATCCAGGACATGGCCTACTCCAACGGTGAACGGGACGTCACGACGTACCTCGAGCTCGACCGGCGCGGCGAACTCACCGCACGGATGAACTGCACCAGCTACATCACCGACTGGCGCCACCTCGCCCGCAGCGGCGTACAGGCGCCGTTCGGCGGCGAGATGGTCCGGCTCGGCTCCGTGAAGGCGTTCGTCGACGGCTCGCTCGGCTCCTCCACCGCGCTCTTCTTCTGTCCGTACGATTCCGACCCCTCCACGCGCGGACTGCCGATGGATGTGGTGACCGACGGCCGGCTGGAACGCTGGCTGACGAGCGCCGATAGCGCCCGGCTCCAGCTCCGTGTGCACGCCATCGGCGACAGCGCCAACAGCCTGCTGCTCGACATGTTCGAACGCATCCGCGGACGGAACCCGGCGTGGGACCGCCGTTTCCGCATCGAACACGCCCAGCATATCCACCCGAAGGACTTCGCGCGGTTCCGCGCGCTCGGCGTCATCGCCGCAGTGCAGCCGTACCACGCCATCGACGACGGCCGCTGGGCGGTGAAACGCATCGGCGACGAACGCTGCCGCACCACCTATCCCTTCCGTTCGTTCCTCGACAGCGGCGTGGTCATGACCTTCGGCAGCGACTGGACCGTGGCCCCGCTCTCGCCGCTGCTCGGCATCTATGCCGCGGTCACGCGCCGCACCACGGACGGCGCGAATCCGGGGGGCTGGTATCCGGAACAGCGCATCTCGGTGAAGGAGGCCGTCCGGTGCTACACGCTCGACGCGGCCTACGGCGCGTTCGAAGAGAAGGAGAAGGGGAGCATCACCGCCGGGAAGCTGGCGGATTTCGTGGTGCTGGACCGCGACATCCTCTCCGTCGATCCGAACGACATCGAAAAGGCGTCGGTGGCGATGACCGTGCTGGGAGGGAAGATCGTGTACACGAAATGACGGAACGGTCCCGGAGCGCTCGGCTCCGGGACCGGTACCGTCAGTGTAACCGGAACCGGAACGGCACCGTCACCCAGACGGCCACCGGACCGTTGTTCATGACCGCCGGCGTGAAGACCCATTGCCGGGCCGCCGCCAGCGCCGCCTCGTCCAGCATCGGCGACGACGACCGGACCACCACCGCCTGCTTCACTCTCCCTTCCTTCGTCACCCACATGTTCACATACACCGTCCCTTCGATGCCGGCGCGGCGCGGGATCTCGGGGTAGACCGGGTCCACGCGGTGCACCACCGCGGGCGGCTTCTCCACCGGAACGAACGCCGGCGGAGGGCCTTCGTCGACGAGGACCGCTTCGTCGGGGATGGAATACGTTCCGGAGGGATCGCCGACTTCGAAGCCGGTCTCCGACGCGTTCATCTGCTCCTGCGTGGCGATGGTGGCATCGGGTGTGATCTCCGCATCGGGGACCGGCACGGGAACGCCGACCGCAGCATGAGAGGGGAGACCGATGCGGGGCAACGGCAACGCTTCGGTGTTCCGGAGGGAGGGGGGCGGCGGAATGAAATCGATGGCGGTGTTCACGAATCGTTTCGGGAAACTGACGTCGCTTCCGCTCCATATGGCCGAGAGGTGATACCCGGCGGCGGCGAGGATGTGGAGCAGTGCGGCGGTCATCAGTCCGTTGGCGATGTTCCTCGGGTACCGCAGTCGGAGTTCGTAGGCGGCGGTTCGGGTGTTCATGGCTCCTCCGTTCGGTGAGGGGTAGAAGACGGACCGGCGCTCTGCCGGTCCGCATGTCCGCAGGTCACTTCTGTTTTTGTGTCCGGTAGTTCTCGTACTGGATGGACTTCTTGGCGCGCCGCGCATCGTCCTCACGGGCGGAGCGCTGGAACGTGTCCATCTTCCCCAGCTGGGAACGGACCGCGTCACCGGCCGCTCCCGCCGCCGTTGCGGCCGGAGAGGCGATCATCGCTTCCTTGGCCTCGCCGAGGATGCGGTGCGCCTCTTCGGTCCGTCCCTCGTCCAGCGCCTGCACCGCCTGCTCCACCTTCTTCGTCGAAACGGCGATGTCCGCCGACGCCTGCACGGTCAGGTCGCGGTTCCGCTCGACATCGGCGATGTCGCGCGTGTAGCGCACCGACGCCGCGAACGTGGGATACTCGCGGCTGATGGTCCCGGTCTCGTACCGTAGTTCGCCGTTCACGAGCGTCCGGGTGCCGGTGCCGGGAGGGACCGAGAGCGCCACGGTGAGTTCACGCCGTTCGCCGGAAAGGAGATCGCCGAGCGGGACGATGACCGCGCCCCGCTCGCGGGAGAACTCGTAGCCGACCACGTCGGTCACGTTCGCGCCGTTCGCGGCGGTGAGCCGCAGCGAGGCGCTCTGCGCCAGCACCGTCGAGAGACGGTGGAACTCCTTCCCCACGATGGCCGCCATGTCCGTCGGCCGCTCAATGAAGTAGTAGTTGCCGGCACCGCTCTCGGCGAGTCCCATCATCAGGTCCTCGTTATAATCCAGTCCCACGCCCATCGTCGTGACGGTGATGCCGTGCCGTCGGTGATCCCGCACGATGCGGTCGAGCGCCGCCGGATCGGTGACGCCGACGTTCGCCAATCCGTCGGAGAGGAGCACCACCCGGTTCACGTGGTCGCGTCGCGCGCTCCGCTGTACCTGTCGGAGCCCCTCCTTCAACCCTCCCCCCAGATTGGTCGAACCGCGCGGGGCGATGCCGTCCAGGATGCCCCGCAGCGATGCGCGGTCCGTTCCGACCGTGCGGGAGGGACGGAGCACGTCGACGACGTCGTCGTAGACGACCACCGAGAGGATGTCGCCGGAACGGAGCAGGTCCGTCAGGGAGCGGACCGCGGTGCGGACGTACTCGAACTTCCGCTCATCCCCCATGGAACCGCTGCGGTCGATGACGATGGCGAGGTTCAGCGGCGAACGCTCGGACGGGACCAGGATGTCCGCGGTCGTCACGGTCACCTGCAGGAACACCGTTCCGCCCCGTTCGGAGAGGAACGGGTAGTTGAGCCGTCCTTCGAGGGAGACCGCCGGTACCGGACGCTGCGGCGTCATGCCCGAAGCGGCGGCGGCGAAGAGGATCAGCGCGACGGAGAGCGTTTTCATGGGACCTCCTTTGGAATTTGTGGAATTGAATGAGTACTTTGGAGCGTTCACCTTCTGTCCGTTAATGACATTCATGTCTGAAAGGTAAATGGCCGCCCGCCTCTTTTTCCTCACCCCCGACGCCGAGATCCTCGACCTGATCCGCTCCGGGGATGAAGAAGGGCTGGTGATGCTGTACTCCGCGAACGAACGGATGGTGCGCGTCTTTGTGACGAACAACTCCGGCACGCCGGACGACGCGGAGGACCTGCTGCAGGAGGCGGTCATCATCCTGTGGGAACGGGTGCGGGCGGGAACGTTCGAACGGAACGCGAAGCTCTCCACCTTCATCTACGCCACGGTGCGGAATCTATGGCGCGCGAGGCTGCGCGGGATGAAACGGGAAGTACCGGCGGACCTGGCGGAGCGCGACGACGCGTCGGACGAACCCTCTCCCGCCGACGCGCTCGCGGGGAGCGAAATGGCCGCCGCCGTCGCGGCCGCACTGGACCGGCTCGGGGAACCGTGCCGTACGTTGCTGCTCCTCTATTATTGGGAGGAGCGCAGCATGGAGGAGATCGCCGCGCAGCTGAAGTTCGCCAACGCCGACACCGCCAAATCGAAGAAGTACCAATGCAAGAAAGCGCTGGAACGCATCCTCACCGATGAACGGATCATCTAAGAAATACTGGACCGACGACCCCGAGATGGTGGAGCGGTACGTGCTCGGCCGTCTGTCGGAGGAAGAGAAACGGAGGCTCGACGCCGAGATCGCGGAGTGCGAACCGTGCCGCGAGATGCTGCGGCGCGAGACGCTGCTCGCCGCCGGGGTCCGGCGTTTCGGCCGCGACGGACTCCGCTCCCGTCTCCGCCGCCGGCTGGTCCGGGAGCGGCGCTCTCCCGTACGGATGTATCAGAGCGTCGGCCTCGCCGCCGCCGTGGTCATCATCGCCGTGGGGGTCGGAGTGTACCAGATGTTCTTTGCGGACCTGACGCGCCCCACGCAGTTCGGGAAGAAGGAGATCGTCATCACGCAGGGAGGGGAGATCGGCGAGGCGCGTGAAGAGAAGCGGGAAGTGCGGACGCCGGAGGAGAAGATGGACGCTCCTCCGCCGGAGGCGAAACCTGCCGTCCGGTCTGGAGCCGAACGGAACGTGCGTCCTGCCGAAGCGGCGAAGCGGACCGCACCCGAACCGATACAGGAGTTCGCTCCGGCCGCGAAGAGCGATGCGGCAGCAGCGCGGAGCATCTGGCTCCTCGGCACCGTCGTCATGGAGACCGGCGCGGCCCGCACCGGCGCCGCCGCGCTCTCCGCGGAATCGCGCACGGCGGACGCGGCGGCGCCGCAGGCGTCCCCGGACCGCCCCGTCACCCTCCGCCGCGGGGACGTCCGGAACGACGTCGCCCTGCGGCAGCGTCCCCTGAGCGCCCTTCCCACCGCACGCCGTTCGCAGATGGGATCCGCCCGCCGTGTGGAAACGCTGGTCGAGACGACCGGCGACGGAGGGCTCCAGCTGACCATCTACACGGACGACGTCGCCGCGTCGGAGCTCGACGCGGCGTCGGTCGAAACGCTCGACGGCGATTCGCTCGTCGTCACCACCGCCACGCAGCGCATCCTCTACCGCCTGCCGCCCGATCTCTTCACCGCCCCGTCCGTCCGGACGAAGCGATAGGACCGACATGTCCAGCGATCTGCAATACGTGAAAGGCATCGGGCCGGTGCGGGCCGCGCTCCTGCGCCAGGCCGGCATCGAGACGGTGCGCGACCTGCTGCTCTACTTCCCGTACGACTACCTCGACCGTTCGCGCATCATCCCCATCGGGGAGCTGCCGCGGCACGTGGAAGCGGGGAACGAAGTGACCGTCATCGGCACGGTGTTCCGCGCCGAGACGAAGTACACCCGCAACCGGAAGAAGATCTTCTTCCTGACGGTGAACGACGCCACCGGATACCTCTCCTGCGTCTGGTACGGCGGCGTGGAGTGGTTCCAGAAGGCCTTCGAACCGGGCGAGGTGCTCGCCCTCTCCGCCGTGCCGGAACTGGACCGCTACCACCGCGTGCAGTTCATCCATCCCGAATTCGACCGGCTCCGCACGAAGGACGCGGAGGACGACACGGACTGGAGCTCGCTGCTCCATACCGGCGCCATCATCCCGAAGTACTCCTCCACCGAAGCGCTCCGCAACGGCGGACTCGACAACCGCGGTTTCCGCCGCATCCTCCGCAACGCCGTAGACCATCACCTCGGCGCGCTCGGCGAACACCTTCCGCGCGAGATCCTGCAGCGCAATACGCTGCTGGACCTGACCGCGGCGGTGCGCATGGTGCACTTTCCCCGCTCGTACGCCGAACGGGACCACGCGGTCCGGCGGCTGAAGTTCGACGAGCTCTTCTATTTCCAGCTCCTGCTCGCCTTCCGCCGGAGGGAACTGAAAGGGGAGCTCCGCGGCATCCCGTTCCGTCCGCCGGGCGAACTGTCGGAGCGGCTCCTCGGCTCGCTGCCGTTCGAACTGACCGGCGCACAGCGGCGCGTCATCGGCGAGGTCCGCGGCGACATGACGAGACCGGTGCCGATGAACCGCCTGCTGCAGGGGGACGTCGGCAGCGGCAAGACCGTCGTCGCCCTCGCGGCGATGCTCCACGCGGCGGAGAACGGCCATCAGTGCGCTCTCATGGCGCCGACGGAGATCCTCGCCGAACAGCACTGGCGGAGTCTCACGGCGCTGCTGGAGGGCCTGCCGGTGACCGTGCGGCTGCTGGTGGGGGGACAGAAACGAAAGCTCCGCGGCGACGTGCTGGAGGACCTCCGGCGCGGCTCGGCGAACATCGTCGTCGGCACGCACGCCGTCATCCAGGACGGCGTCGATTTTGCGCGGCTCGGTCTGGTGGTGATCGACGAACAGCACCGGTTCGGCGTCGCACAGCGCTCCGTGCTCCGCGAGAAGGGGAAGAACAATCCGCACGTCCTGGTGATGACCGCCACCCCTATCCCGCGCACGCTCGCGCTGACGGTGTACGGGGACCTGGACGTATCGGTCATCGACGAGATGCCGCGGGACCGGAGGCCGGTGAAGACCGCCCTGCGCACCGAAAAAGAAGCGGCGAAAGTGTTCGACTTCGTCGCCGCCGAGGTGCGGAACGGCCGGCAGGCGTACATCGTCTATCCGCTCATCGAAGAGTCGGACAAGGTGGACCTGAAGGCGGCGACGGCCGAGTACGAACGGCTGCAGCGCTCGGTCTTTCCGGACCGCCGGCTCGGACTGCTCCACGGCCGTCTGCCGTCGGAGGATAAGGAAGCCCTCATGCGCCGTTTCAAGGCGCGCGAGATCGACATCCTCGTCGCCACCACCGTCATCGAGGTGGGCATCGACGTGCCGAACGCCACCATCATGGTCATCGAGGAAGCGCAGCGGTTCGGCCTGTCGCAGCTGCACCAGCTCCGCGGGCGCGTGGGCCGCGGCGCGGAGCAGAGCTACTGTGTGCTGATGACCGACAGCAAGTACGCCGCGCGGGTGCTGCAGAACGCGACGGACCGGGCCGAGGCGCGCCGGACCGTCGAAGCGACGCAGACGCGGCTCCGGACGATGGTGGAGACCACCGACGGGTTCCGTATCGCGGAGGTGGACCTGGAGGTCCGCGGCGCCGGCGAGTTCTTCGGCACCCGGCAGAGCGGCATGCCGGGATTCCGGCTCGCGAACATCGTCACGGACACGGACATCCTCGCCGCCGCGCGCGAGGAGGCCTTCGCGCTCGTGGAGCGCGATCCGCACCTGGCGCGAAGCGAGAACCGGAACGTCCGGCGGGAGTTCGAAGCGGTCTTCCGCGACCTGCTCTCGTTCGTCCGCGTCGGATGACGCCGCAACATGCACGGGGCACTCCCCGTATGGAACAGACCAACGCAGGAACCGACATGCCGACATACGCACCCCGTTCTCTCGCCCTTCCGCTGCTGGCCGGATTCGCCGCCCTTCTCCTCGTAACGTCCGTCCGGTGGGACTTCTCCCCCAAATCGTCGGTGGACATCACCGTCACCCGCGGCGACGCGGAGCGGATCGCCCGCGGCGTCCTGACGGACCACGGGTACGACCCCTCCGGTCTCTCCACCGAAACGTCGTTCCAGCTCAACACGGCGCTGCAGCAGTTCCTGCGCGAACGGGTGGGAGGGCGCCGTGCGGCGGAGCTTCTTCGTTCCGATTCGGTCCCCGCGCACCGGTGGAGCGTCTACTTCTACGACCCCGGACTCTCCACCAGCCGGATGCCGCACCAGTACCGCGTCTGGCTCTCGGCGTCGGGACGGCTCATCGGGTTCTCGCATGTCATTCAGGATACGGCGGCGGGGGAGAAGCTCGCCGCCGCCGACGCCCGCGCGGTGGCGGAGCGGTACCTCGCCTCCGCGGGAGTGGACCTCGGCCGGTACACGGTGAAGCGGACCGCCGTCAACTCTCAGGCGAAACGGACCGACCACTCGTTCATCTACGCGGGCAACGACAGTCTCTTCGGCGCGGCGCCGGAAGTGACCGTGCGGGTGCAGGGGGCGGAGGTCGGCACGTTCTTCCGCGACGTGGTGCCGCCGCAGTCGTTCACGCAGCGCGTGGCGGACAGTTTCGGTTCGCTCGCCATCCTCTCCATCGCTGCGTACGTCGTACTGCTCACCCTCGCGTTCGTCATCATTGCGCTCTTCCTCCGCAAGTACCATGAGGGCGAGGTGGGTGTCTCCACCGCGTTCACCGTCGCGGCGCTCCTCTTCGTCACCGCGTTCGCGGCCAGCTTGCTCGGCTTCGAATCGTCCGGCGTCGGCGTGACGATGGGGGACACGAACCGGCTCTTCGTGAAACTGGTGATGATGGTCATCTCCGCCGTCATCCTCTACGGATTCCTCACCGCCATGACGTTCGCCGCCTGGAGCGTCGGCGAATCCTCCGCGCGGCACGGACGGGGCGCGCTCCTCTCCGGCGCCGATGCGGTGCTGCGGCGGCGGTTCTTCACCGTGGACACGGCCTACTCCGTGCTGTGGGGATACGGCGCCGGCGCGGCGGCGTTCGGACTCGCCGCCGCCGTGCACTACGCCGCTGTCGTGGTGTTCGGCGCTCCGGTCACGGCGATGTCGCTCGGCGGCGTCGCCGAAGCGACGATGCCGCCGGTGTACGTCGTGCTCACCGCTCTGGCGGGCGCGCTCGTGTCGGAGATCGTCTTCCGCCTCTTCCTCATTGCATGGATGCGGGAACGGACCGGCCGCACCTGGCCGGGCGTGCTCCTCTCCGCTCTCCTTTGGTCCGTGGTCTCCACCGTGCTGTGGGAACCGCCGTTCGGACAACTGACGCCGCTGCCGCAGCTCTTCCTCTCGCTGCTGCTCGGCCTCTTCCTCAGCGGCGTCTTCCTGCGGTACGGTCTGCTCGCCGCCGTCATCGCGAACGTCGTGACGGTGTCGTTCGGCATGATGGAGCCCCTCGTCTTCTCGTCGGGCGATGCGTTCCTCGCCGACCGGCTGCTGTTCGCCGCGGTCATGGCGCTTCCGCTCGCCGTCGCGGCGGTCGGTCTCGTCCGCCGGGAGGAGTTCACCTTCACGGCGGAGGGGCTCCCGGCGCACATCCGGCGCATCAGCGAACGGGAACGGATGGCGAAAGAGCTGGAGATCGCCCGCACGGTGCAGATGAGCCTGCTGCCGAAGGAGAATCCGCGCATCGACGGGTACGACATCGCGGGGGCCTGTCTTCCCGCGTTCGAAGTGGGGGGCGATTACTACGATTTCGTGACGCTCGGCGGGAACCGGCTCGGCATCGCCATCGGCGACGTCTCGGGCAAGGGGGTGCCGGCCGCCATCTACATGACCCTTACCAAGGGCATCCTGCAGTCCCACGCAGAGGAGAACGTCTCGCCCAAGACGGTGCTCAGCAAGGTCAACCGGCTGATGTACCGGACCATCGAACGGAACTCGTTCGTAAGCATGTTCTACGCCGTGCTGGACGTGACGAGCGGGACCGTCCGCTATGCGCGGGCAGGGCATAACCCCGTGATCCTTGCGGGGTTACGCGACGAACAGCGCGAGTTCCTCACTCCGAACGGCGTCGCGCTCGGCCTGGACGAAGGGGGCGTCTTCGATTCCGTGCTCGAAGAGCGCGAGTACCGTCTGCGGTCCGGCGACCTGCTCGTCTTCTACACGGACGGTTTCACCGAAGCGCGCAACGCGGCGGGTGACGACTTCGGCGAGTCGCGTCTCCTCGCCGCGGTCGAACGCGCGCGCGGCGGCTCCGCGTCGTCCATCGTTGATGCGGTCGTGCGCGAGACGCGCGCGTTCATCGGCGACATGCCGCAGCACGACGACATGACGATGGTGGTCGTGAAGGTCGGATGACGCGACGTCGTCCGGTCTTCACGCTCCGTCCTCTCCGGAAAAAATTTCCGCGAAAATCCCCGCCGAGTCTTGACAACCTTCTATAATTCCGTATATTAGTAGTGGAATTTCGCCCGTTTTCGCGGGTCGCACTCCGGTCGGCGATGAAGCGATGAAGC
>WBUG01000134.1 GCA_008933835.1 Bacteroidota bacterium
CTCCATTCCATGGCGTGACGGGAGCGGAGTTCCGGTCCTTCCGCGGACCGGGACTCCGGCTTCCTTCATCCCCGCTCGGCGACGCTCTTCAATCCGTCGAGGACGGCGTTCCAGCTCGCCTCGGAATGCGCCCGGGCGGTCTCATCGGGGAATCCGCGCTGCTCGAGATGCAGCGCGCATCCTTCCGGCGCGCGCTCGAGTGTGAACGTGATGAGCGAGCGGTTCTCCGGCGCGTCCGGCAGCGGCGAGAAGGAACTGTGGTAGTCGTACGACAGCACCTGCGGCGGACGGAAGGTCCGGATGGTGCCGGCGTCGCGGTAGCGGGTCCCCTGCCATTCCCCGGTGAATTCCAGCGTGCTCCCCTCCTTCCATTCCGACACGGTGTTCGTTCCGAAGAAGTACTCCCTGATCTTGTCCGGATCGACGAGCGCGTCCCAGACGGCTTCGGCGGAGGCGCGGATGACGATCCGTTTGACGACGGTCAGGTCCTGCAGCATGGTGGTCTCTCCTTTCAACGGTGTTCCTCAAAGATACGAAGCTCTTCCGGATTTCGATTGGAAAAAAGCGTCACCGTTGCCATCCCCCTCCGTTTTTCCTATCATACCTCATGGTCACTCCGCGCACCGATCCGCCCCGGGGCGTTCTGCACACCGCCGCCGTTCCCCCTCCCGGCGCGCTGGCGCGCTATCTCCCGTCGGACCCCGCGCTCGCCGGCATCGTCGAACACTACTGGAGCCTCCGGTGGAGCGTTCCGGAGCCGCTGCAGCGGGAAGTGCTCGCACATCCGTCGGTGCATGTCACGGTGGAGGCGGGACGCTCCGCCGTACACGGCGTGGTGACGAAGCGGTTCGTCCGTGTCATCGACGGGAGCGGATGGGTCTTCGGCATCAAGTTCCGCCCCGGAGCGTTCCGTCCCTTCATCGCCGCGCCGGTCTCCTCGCTGAACGACCGGCAGGTGCCTCTGTCTGAGCTGTTCGGAGCGGACGGAACGGCGTACGAATCAGACGTGCTGGCGATGGAAGCGGACGAAGAGAAGGTCCACCGGGCGGAACGCTTCCTGCTGGAGCGGCTCCCCGCCGCGGACCCGTCGGCGGCCCTGGCGGCCGAGCTGGCCGCGGCCGTTGCGGAGGACCGGAGCCTGATGCGGGTGGAAGAACTCGCCGCGCGGTTCGGGATGAGCGTCCGCACCGTGCAGCGGCTCTGTTCGTCCTGCATCGGCGTCTCTCCCAAGTGGCTCATCAAACGGTACCGCCTCCATGACGCGGTGGAGGCGATGAACCGCGGCGGCCGTGTCGACCTCTCGCAGCTCGCCCTGCAGCTCGGGTACTTCGACCAGGCGCACTTCAACAACGAGTTCCGCTCCCTCACCGGACGCTCACCGGGGGAATACCTCCGCACCGCCGGCTGAGGCCGATTGCCTCTTTTCCCGCATTCCTGTATCTTCTCTCACATCACTCCCGCCCCTCATTCAACCGACGCGACGTCCCATGAAACGCATCCTTCCCCTCATCGCCGCGGCCGTGTGGATATCCCTCTCCGAGTTCGTGCGGAACGAGTTCCTCCTTAAAACGTACTGGA